>JAFRHG010000011.1 GCA_017433375.1 Bacillota bacterium | reverse complement strand
GGGAAAACATTAAAACCTAAAAAACGATCAGCATCGTCACGATACTGATCGTACAAAAATCTTATTTTGTTTCACTGTCCGCTTGACGGGGAGCAGTTCAGTTTCCCTGATGCGACAGCCCCTTATTATTTTAATTCGTTTTATTTTAGTAGATCACCACTTTCGACCCTCTTGGCACGTTGCGCTGGACCCATCTGGCGTTCTTGGTGGCCAGCCGGATGCAGCCGTGGGAGGCGTTGACACCCAGGCGGCTGTCAGCCGCGCGGGAGGGTCTGCCGGACTTGTGATAGACGATGCTGTGGATGAGGTAGTTGCCTTTGAACTGGGTCCAGTACCAGCAGCGGTAGCCGTGCTCAGTGTTGAAGTACCTGCCCTTGGCCTTGACCGTATAGGAGCCCTTAGGGGTTCTCGTAGCCCGGGCGCCCAGGGTGCACTTCCAGTCTTTGATGCGCTTCCAGTTGTTCCTTTTGCCCTTGTAGACACGGAACTTGTGCTTGCCGTAGTTGACCAGGATCAGCTTCTTCGTGCCGCTCTTGTAGGACTGGGCCTTCTTGTCCATGTCGTCGCCGATTTTCCGAACGAGGGCGCCGGTCTGCTTGTTGAAGTCGTACCAGACCTTTTCGATCTTATGGCGTCCCTTGAGGGGCGCGCCGTTCCTGTAGTAGTACTTCACGCCGCCGATGACCTGCCAGCCTTCGGGGGGAGCCGGGGGCTGGGTGGTCGGCTGGGTCGTGGGCTGAGTTGTAGGCTGCTCCTGCCCGTCTTCCGCACAGACGGACTGGGCGCTGAAGGCCAGGCAGGCAAAACCTGCGATCAGCGCAAGGATCAGCACGATGATGGATTGCTTTTGTATTACCTGATGCATGGTCTTCCTCCCCTGTTGTTTCCCTGTTTGTTTTCGTTAATCTATTTTACCACGGGAGTCCGGTTTGTTCAAAGGGGTTGGGTGATTATTCGCAGCAGACACTTATGATCGCCTTTGCCTATCGATCTTGGTCTGTTTTGCTGTCTGGCGCCTGGCCCCTGAACGACAATCGCCCGGTCAGCCACTTGAGCAGCGGAGCCAGGATGACGGCCAGGCCCAGCATGGTAAAGAAGCGGGACGCCCGGTACATGACGACGCCAAGGGCCCCGAAGACACCCCACATGGCCACGTGAAGCAGATACAGCTCCAGGGAGTGGCGGCCGAAGAAGCGCAGGACGATCCGCACAGGTTTTGCCCGGCGGATCAGGTGGAGGAGCCAGGCGCAGAGCAGCAGCACCGCCAGGGAAAAGACGCTGGCGGAATACCGGCCCAGGTATCCTCCCGCATCGGAAACGACTGCCCAGTAGCGGATGAGGAAGCCGGCAAAGATCATGGCCGCGGCAGCTGCGCCGGAAAAGCGCACGCCCCGTCGAATGAACTCTCCGGCGGACATGCCGATGATGAAGATCGGCGCCCGGGTGATGGCGATGTTGAGATGCTTGTAGACCTCGTGGGCGTATTCGTAGACCAGGATCGGGATCGCCACGGATACTGCCAGGATGAGGATAAACCACGCCGCCTGCCCGCGGCCGGTGCAGATGGCCCGGTAGAGCAGCGGGAAGAGCAGGTACATAAAGGCAATGAAGATGATGAACCAGAAGTTGTTGACGCCCTCCAGCAGGAAGCTGATGAAGGTGACGTCCTCGAGCCAGCGGAGGAATCCGTTGTGATAGATGATGATGTCCATAAACAGCCAGTAAAGGCCGCCGGTGATGATGTAGGGGATCAGGATCCGCTGAAACCTGCGCTTGTAGAAGCGGCGCAGGTCGTTGTTCTTTGAGAAGGAATAGTACAGGCCCATGCCGGAGAGGAAGACGAAAAGTTCCACGCCGACGCTGCCGATGTAGCGGTAATAGTACCGGATGAACACCAGCGCTGCGCCCGTGGGGTGGCCGCCGAAGCGCATGTTGCATTCGGTGAAATGAAATACCATGATGGACAGAATGGCAATGCCCAGCAGTTCATCCCGGTATTTGCTGATCCAGTTGAGTTCAAATGGCCTTTCCCTGTCTGCCACGCCGCGCTCCTCTTTTTTACGTCCAGATGTGTTCCCTCATGTAGGCGAACCACGCCCTCGTGTCCCCGTTGTCCGACGGAAACTCCAGCAGCCGGTCCACATACCCCTGCTCCTTCGCGATCTTTCGGCTGACCGGATAGACCAGCTCAAAGACCAGGCAAAGGTGGCTGACGGTCTTATCGGCCAGCGTCTTCCTGACCTCCCGGGGCACCGCCCGCCGGCCCAGGAAGCATTCCTTCACCCCGTCGGATACGCCCGAGGCCCGCAGCTCTTCCGTCTCCGCATCGAAGATCTTCTCCAGGGACGTCTCGCACATTACCCGGAATATATCGATCTTGTCCGCGTCCCGCAGGATATCGCAAAAGCAACGCTCCTCCTCCGTCAGCCCTTCGGGAAGACGGTAGGCGTTGTGGCCGCGGATGGCCGTCTCCATGAGCCGTTGCCTTTCCATGTCCAGGGAGTTCCCGGTGAACTCCGAAATCAGCCCCTCCTGAAAGAGAAGATCCGCGCCAAGCTGGGCGTGGTCCACGGAATCCGCGTCCACGAAGGTGTGGTACCGCCGCACCTGCTCGAAGCGCCCGATGTCATGCAAAAGGCCGATCGTCCAGGCGAACTCCCGGTCCGCGCCGTCCACCGTCTCCGCGATCCCCTCGCTCAGATCCGCCACCCGGAAGCTGTGTTCGATCTTCAGGCGGATCTTCGGATCATTGGCGTCGTAGGCGGAGACGTATTGTTCAAATGCTCTGAGCTGTTGATCTTTTTTCATCGATAACAGTCCTTCCGTTCTCCCTGCATTATATGTTAGATTCCGCCTATTCTCAAGCAGCTCTGCATTCATGGACAGCATGCTGACCCACGACATGCAGTTGACCGAATTATCAGAAAAGTGTTATAGTATTCTCAACGCACGATGCATGTCGCAGCATCGAAGTCTTTATTGATGTTGGAAGAGGAGGAATAGAATGAAAAGGAGTTGGTTGATTTATTTGATCGTCATTCTGATGACGATGCTGTTTACCACTGTTGTCTCATTCGCAGGCAGCAGCTATGACAAAAAAACTGTACCGGGAGGAAATGCTCCGGCAGCGGAAAAGACGCTGATCGATCAGAATATCTCCGCCGATAAGCTGGATCAGATCAGGGAGTCACTGAAAGGTCATCCCTCTGTGTCAACCGCCAGTTACGACGATCCGGAAATGGATGATGAAGACTTTCTTGAGCTTTACTATCCCGAACCGTGGAGTTCGTATTACCTGGGCAGTACGATGGATGTTGAATTCAGCGTCTATGATACGTGGGCAGACAACGACATTTATACCAGGCCGCTTTTGGCCATCTTTGATTCAGGCGACAACCTGGTCCACGTTGTGGAAAGCGACATAGCCGATGTCGACTGCTGGACCGACTACTCCGGCAGCATCAGCTTATACCCCTGGAGATACCATGCGGGCACTTATGAAATGATGATTCTCAACGTACCCTGTTACATCAGCGGCACGTATGTGGAAGACTGGGCCGATTGGGAGGACATCCCAACGGTACTCATCAATTTCACGATACTGAAAAAGAACCAGCAGGTTGTTGTCAGCGCAAAGACAACGAAGATCAAGGCCTCCAAACTGAAGAAAAAGGCAAAGGCCATCTATCCCATTGCGGTTTCAAATGCCCAGGGCACGGTTACATATCAGGTGGTCGGAGGAAAGGCCAAAGCGAAGAAAACGCTGAAACTGAATCCCTGGACCGGCAAGATCTCGGTAAAGAAAAAGGCGAAGAAGGGCAAGTACACGATCAGTGTCATGGTCACTTCTGCCGGCAACGCGGAATACAACCCCTGGAGCACCATCGTCAATGTTCCCGTTCGGGTCAAGTAGCGGACAGATATCGGTAAAACAGTCCGGCCCAAAGGCCTGCTCCCACTGTGGCGCAGGCCTTTGTTTTTCTGATGTGTTTTGAAACAATGCCGGGATTGCCTTTGACATTCGACGGCGTTGGTTGTAGAATGAGGTCTGTACGAAAAACGGAGGTGCATACTATGAAAAGAAAACCGAACATTGCCGTTGTGGGAGCTACGGGAGTCGTGGGATCCACGTTCCTGAAGGTCCTGGAAGAGAGAGATTTTCCCTTTGAAAACCTGTATCTGATGGCGTCCAGCCGGTCTGCCGGCAAGGAGGTCGAATTCAAAGGCAAGACATATACCGTGGAGGAGCTGACCGAGCACTCCTTTGACAAGCCCATCGACATTGCCCTGTTCAGCGCGGGCGGCAGCACCAGCGCCAAGTTCGCGCCCATCGCGGCGGCCCACGGTGTGACCGTTGTGGACAACAGCAGCCAGTGGAGGATGGAAAAGGACGTTCCCCTTGTGGTGCCCGAGGTCAACCCCCAGGACATCAGCTGGAACAAAGGCATCATCGCCAACCCCAACTGCTCCACCATTCAGGCCATGGTGGCCCTGAAGCCCCTGCAGGACAAATACGGCATCAAGCGGGTGGTCTATTCCACCTACCAGGCCGTGTCCGGCTCCGGCATGAAGGGCATCAACGACCTGAAGAACGGGCTGGCGGGCAAGGATGAGGATCTGCAGGCCTACGCCCACCCCATCGCCGGCAACTGCCTGCCCCACATCGATGTGTTTATGGACAACGGCTACACCAAGGAAGAGATGAAGATGATCAACGAGACCCATAAGATCCTGGGCGATGATGACATCAAGGTCACCGCCACCACGGTCCGGGTCCCGGTCTTCGATTCCCACAGCGAGTCCATCAACGTGGAGCTGGAGAAGCCCTTCGAACTGGAGGACATCGTGGAGCTGTTCCGGAATTCCCCGGGAATCGTGGTGCAGGATGACGTGGCCAACAATGTCTATCCCCTGGCCAGGGACGCCGCCGGCACCGATGAGGTCTACATCGGCCGGATCAGGCGGGACTTCTCCGTGGACAACGGCATCAACATCTGGGTCGTGGCGGACAACATCCGCAAGGGCGCAGCCACCAATGCCATCCAAATCGCCGAGCAGCTTCTGGAGGAACTGCCGGATTAAGCGCAAGGAGTAATGAGGGATCTTCGAGTATTCGAAGATCCCTTTTTTGTTGCCTTCTGAAATCAAAAACTGCCGGGCAATAATGCTCAGCAGTTTCATTTCAAATCGTATTGGTTGTTCAGACCCTGGCTTACGCCTCCGCCATTACGTCTTTGCCGTCGTAATAGTTACAGTTCGGGCAGACTCTGTGCGGGAGCTTGGGCTCGTGGCACTGCGGACAAATGGAAAGTCCGGGAGCCTTCATCTTCATGTTGGCTGCCTTTCTCTGCTTGGTCTTTGCTTTTGAAGTTTTTCTCTTAGGAACTGCCATGACTACACCTCACTTTATATTCTCTGTCTTCAGGATTGGTTTCTTTCGCAACGCAGTAAATTATACATTGTCTGGTTCCTCGATGTCAACTGTTTTTTCAGGTTTTTCACCGGTCAGGGTTGCCTTTGCCCGGGCGAAAAAAGAGAGCGCCGGGAAAGCCGGCACTCTCTGGTCGTCTGTGGTTGCTTTTGATGCTTACAGCTCCTTGACGATGTTGAAGGTGTCTCTGGCGATCATGAGCTCCTCGTTGGTGGGGATGAGCAGGATCTTGACCCGGGAGTCGTCGCGGGAGATGATGGTCTCTTTGCCGCGGACCTTGTTCTTGACCAGATCGAGCTTGATGCCCAGGTTGCCCAGATCGTTGCAGATGATGTCACGCATGCCGATGTCGTTTTCGCCGACGCCCGCGGTGAAGACGATGGCGTCCACGCCGTTCATCTCAGCGATGTAAGCGCCGATGTAGAAGCGGACTTTGTGAGCGAAGACCTTGAGGGCCAGCTGTGCACGCTCATTGCCCTCTTCCGCCGCGGCTTCCAGATCGCGGAAGTCGCTGGAAACGCCGGAGATGCCCAGCACGCCGGACTTCTTGTTCAGGATCTCGTTGGCTTCGCCCTGTTCCAGATTCTCCTTCTCACGGATGTAGGTGACGATGGCCGGGTCGATATCACCGGAACGGGTGCCCATGACCAGTCCTTCCAGCGGGGTGAAGCCCATGGAGGTGTCGATGCACTTGCCTCTCTTGATGGCGGAAACGGATGCGCCGTTGCCCAGGTGGCAGGTGATGATCTTCAGGTCATCCAGGTTGACGTTCAGGATATCGGACGCTCTCTCCGCCACATACTTGTGGGAGGTTCCGTGGAAACCGTAGCGCCGGATGCCGTGCTTCTCATAGTATTCATAAGGAATAGCGTAGATATAGGATTCCGGAGGCATGGTCTGATGGAACGCAGTGTCGAATACGCCGACCATGGGCGTATTGGGCATGAGATCCTGACAGGCCGCGATACCCAGAAGGTTCGGCGGATTGTGCAGGGGCGCCAGGTCGATACACTCTTCCAGAGCCTTGATGACTTCGTCGGTAATCAGGACGGAGTAAGCGAACTTTTCGCCGGCGTGGACAACCCGGTGTCCCACAGCGCCGATTTCGCTCATGTCCTTGACCACGCCATGATCCGGATCCTGGATGGCGTCCAGCACGATGCCGATAGCGTCCTTGTGATCCTTCATGGGGGTTTCCAGTTTGAACTTGTCCTGTCCGATCTTCTCATGGGTGATGACGGAACCGTCCATGCCGATTCTCTCGACGAGGCCTTTGCACATCAGGACCTCATTGGTCATGTCCAGAACCTGGTATTTCAGTGACGAGCTTCCGCAGTTAATGACTAAAACTTTCATTGCGATTCATCCTCCGTGTCATGTTTGATAACGTACTGTATTCATTATACCTTGCCGTAGCCGTTCAATCAATATGGGGAGCGGGAAAAAGGCGCATGTTCCGCCAAAAATCAGTGAGACCTATGGACAGCGTCGCACACAGCGCGCCGCCGGCCGGGCCGAGCCGGCATCAGGCGCTCGGCCCCGGCGGGGCTGTGCACGAGCCTGCCCACAGGCCTCTGGGGAGGGTTTGTTTCTGTGAAGAATGCTATGCGGCCTGGAGTCTGGGCAGAATCTTCGTCTGGATAACGGCTTCAATCTCTCGCATATCAATGTTGTCTCCCGGATCATAGGTATAGATCATGTTTTCCCACTCACAGATGCTGATTCCCTCGTACGTCTTCCTCTTCCAGAGATAATGATTCACGTAGTCCGGATCTGCCATCATTCCGCAGTGCTCCCAGTAGAATGGATTTCCTTCGTGATCCAAGAAAGTGAAGTCGGGAGCCAGCTCATATCTTCCCGCCATAACCACTTGCTCGTAGCGGAAAGGAATATCATATCGATACAGCATTTCGGCAATCAGAAGTTCCGCACGGCTGCGTACCCGGAGTCCCCTGCTGGTGGTCTTGGTCTTTTTCTCGGGTTTGTATGTGCTCTGGGTATAGGGCTCTTCCGCCCAGGCGTGCTGTCTGCGTGTGGTTGCCTTTGCACGGCGGACCGGTTCGAAGTATGAATCCGGAAGACTCTTGTAGGTCTTTCGCGTCCCCGCAAGAATATCCTCCGAGGCCATCGGCAGCAGAGCATTCATCGCCTCCGTCAGAACCCTGATGTTGTGATTGATAACCCTTAGCGCAACGCGGGCGTATTCTTTGGTGGCGAGGGCGGAGATGATGTCCTTTCGTTCGGTGATTGCACGGCGCTGGTACCTGTATTGGCCTGAGGCAGTCTTGCCCATGGGGATACATTGCTGGTATCTCTTCTTTTCTCCATTTTTCTCACAGACGAGTCCGCCCTCAGGGCTACCTCTCAACATCTTCATGTAAACTTTTTTCTCATGAGAAAGATTTGTCAGAATCTCATTAATCAGATGCTGAATATAGCTCATTTTCCGTGTCCTCCATGTAAACTGATTGTCTGAGAAATAGACTTTTCATGGATATTCAAGAAACCAATGAAAAACCCTTTTCTGTCAAAAAAGCTTGTCATTTGAGCTCACTGAATATCTCATTTTTGATGCATATTGGACGGGATTCGAGGGTCGGAATGACAAACTATTCTATGTGAAAACGAGTTTACACGAATTGGAAGAATCTGTCAATCAATAATTAACAGAAATGTTATTTTATGGTATTTTTAGGATGCTAAACGAGCAATCCATTCAGTCATCGTTCGAAATGCTATACTGATTCAGTTTTTATCGTCTGGATCGGGTGGGATAAGAGGTTGAGAGACAATAAACGGAGGCCTGTGGGCAGGCTCGTGCACAGCCCCGCCAGGGCCGAGTGCCGGACGCTGGCTCGGCCCGGCTGGCGGGGCGCTGTGTGCGATGCTGTCCACATGCCGGCGAGGTAGATGCTATTGGAATGAGCGCAGCAAGAAAACAGCCGGCGGGGTTAGCTCCGATCGCCGGCTGTTTCGTTGATTAGTTCAGGTGCAGTCACCGACGGGCTAGCCCCGGTAGCCGGATGGGTTGTTGCTCTGCCAGTTCCAGGAGTCGCGGCACATGTCCTGCAGGGTGCGCTTGGTTTTCCAGCCCAGAACGCGGTCGGCCTTGTCGGCATCAGCCCAGACGTCGGCCAGATCCCCTGCCCTGCGCTCACCGATCACATAGGGAACGGGCACGCCGCTGGCCTCTTCGAAGGCATGGACGACTTCCAGCACGCTGTATGGGGTGCCGGTGCCCAGGTTGAAGACCTCCGCGCCGGTGTTGCCTTTGGCATATTCCAGAGCCTTCACGTGGCCCTCGGCCAGGTCCATGACGTGGATGTAGTCCCGGCGGCAAGTGCCGTCCGGCGTGTCGTAGTCATCACCGAAGACGGTCAGCTGGGGACGCTTGCCCACGGCCACCTGGGTGATGAAGGGCATCAGGTTATTGGGAATGCCCTGAGGATCTTCGCCGATGAGACCTGAGGGATGGGCGCCGATGGGGTTGAAATACCGGAGCAGGACCACGGACAGAGACGGGATTGCCTTTGCGGCATCCGTGAGGATCTGCTCGATCATGGACTTGGTCCAGCCGTAGGGGTTGGAGCAGGAGCCTTTGGGCATGGTCTCCGTCAGGGGGCAGGGATTCTCCTCGCCGTAGACCGTGGCGGAGGAACTGAAGACGAACCGGTTCACGCCCGCCTGAGCCATGGTCTCCAGGAGGGTCAGGGTCGTATCCAGGTTGTTGCGGTAATAGGCCAGCGGCTTTTGCACGGACTCGCCCACTGCCTTGTAGCCGGCAAAGTGGATCACACCGTCGATGTCGTGCTCGGCAAAAACGGGAGCGAGCTGATCGGCATCGGCCACATCGATGGCGTAGAAAGCCGGCCGCTTGCCGGTGATCTGCTCCAGGCGGTCGATGACCACGTCTTCACTGTTGTAAAGATTGTCGGCGATGACGACGTCGTAGCCGGCGTCCATGAGGGCGACGGCGGTGTGGGAACCGATGAAGCCGGCCCCTCCGGTTAACAGAATCTTGCTCATTTCTCCTCCTTGGTTTTTGATGCAAAGGCAAATAATCTCTGTCCCAGATAGTTGAATCCGGTGAAAAATACCATGCCGACGAACATGGCCACGTTGTCCTGGACTTTGGGCGTGCTGCCGCTTAAGATCCACCAGGTCAGCGGTTTGGCGATGCCGTAGGCCAGGAAGTAACAGACGGCGATGTTGACGGCAAAGCGTAGGGCACTCCCGGCCACATCCCCGCTGTGACGGAAGGTGAACTTTTTGTTCAGGACGTAGCTTAGGATGCTGGTCAGCGTGTAGTTTGCCGCGCTGGACACCCAGTAGGAACAGCCGGCCAGGTTGTAGAGGCCGAACATGATAGCCATGCCCACCAGGGTGTTGATGACGCCGACGATGATGAAACGCAGGAGTTTTTCGTCAATGAGGCCCGTGATCATTCTACCCATGGGCGCCTCCTTCGGTCGTCGTTTTCCGGCAGGGATTTCCCCTGAATCAGATTGTACAGATCCGCCGCCTGAATGTCCAGGGACAGGCTGTCCTGGACGGCGGGCGGGCAGTTCTGGATCTTATTGATGTTGGCGATGACGGTCAGGGGCGGATCGCCTGCCAGGATGTCCCTGCCCGCTTCATTGACGGCCAGGATCCGGCCGTAGCAGGCGCCGGAGAAGCCGGTGGCCGCGGAGCCCTTCAGGATGGCGTCGGCGCGGGATCCCTGCAGACCCATCAGGATGTAAATCAGGATCCGGCGGATGGCCGAAGCGGTGTAGCGTTTAGAGGTCATCCGGTCCAGGAGATCGTCGTAGGATCCGGCGCCGCGGATTTCCCGGAGAAGCTTATTCTCCAGGCCTTCGCCGATGCAGTAAATATTTTCCAGTTCCTCGGGGGCGGCGCGCAGGGCGATGCCCTGCAGCTGGCGGAACATGGTCTCGCCGGCTGCCTTCTGATCCAGCCAGTCCAGGGTATCGGCGGTTTCATCAGGCACGTAAGGCCGGATGTCCTCTCCCCGGCGGAGCATCTGCCGCAGGGCGGTGCCGCCGGCGTACTGTGCCGTGTCTCCGTCCGGGTGAGATGCCGCCGCAGCCTCCTTATACCCGGAGCCGTGGCGCCGGATGGGCACAGGCACGATGTGCCTCCCCTTCTCTTCCCAGTGCCGGATACGCTTCAGGTATTCCAGGGCCAGGATGTTGTTTGGCTGGGTGCTGAGCCGGTTCAGATCTTCGCCGAAGAGTGCGTCGCCGGCGATCTGGGCGGCTCTGGCCCGGGACAGACCGGTTTTCATCTCCTCCCGGGTACGCTCCTCCCATTCCTCCCCGCACTCCAGCTGCCGGGAGGCCAGTTCCTCAAGCATCCGGGGATCCTCCGCCTCACAGCCGAAGGCGATGTGGGTAGCCCCTGCCCCGGCCAGGATGTCCACCGCACCGGAGGCAAACCGGTCAGCCCGGTTGCAGGCGCACAGGAAAGGCAACTCCAGCACCAGGTCAACGCCCTGATGAAGAGCGACGCGTGCCCTCTGCCACTTGTCCGCCGCTGCCGGTTCTCCCCTCTGGGTAAAGTCTCCGCTCATGACGCAGACCACCCCGTCCGGGCATGCCGCTTCCCGGGCGCGGTCCAAATGGTACCGGTGCCCGTTGTGGAAGGGATCGTATTCCGCTGTTATGCCGAGGATTCCTTTGGTCATATCGATAAAACACTTAAAAAAATACGGCCAGGGTACCCCGGCCGTGTTGCTTTTGCATGATTAGTTGGATGCCCAGTCGACCTTGTCGTCATCGTCCGCTTCGGGTTTTTCGGCGGGCGGCTCCGCGGCCTCCTCATCGGACTTGAACTCGGGGGACTCGTCCATCTGAGCGCGGTAGGCCATATCCTTCAGTTCCTCCCGGTTGGCTTCGAGGGCTTCGTTGATGTCCTGGAAGGCCTTCTCCAGGTTGGCGAACATATCGCCGAAGTAGAGGTCGGACAGCTGGCTCATCTTGCCCTGGAAGCTGTAGAGGATGCCGTCCAGGTAGTCATAGGTGCCGATCTTGAGCTGGCGGGCCGTGTTCTCGGTGACCTTCATCAGTTCGTCGGCGCGCATCTTGGAGCGGGTGGTGATGTCGTTGTTTTCCACGAGGGCGTCGGCCTGTTTCTGGGCATCGGAGATGACCGCTTCATACTGGGTCTTGGCCTCGTTGATGATCCGCTCTCTCTCGTTTTTGATCCACTGGGCCTGCTGAATCTCGTCAGGCAGCTCCGCCCGGATCTCCCGGACTATTTCCAAAAGCTCCTGCGAATCCACCATGATCTTTCCTGTCAACGGAAATCCCGCAGCAGTATCAACAATCTCTTCGATTTCTTCCAGTAACTCTAAAACCCTCATGATTTCCTCCGTTCAACCACATTCACTACGCTGATAAGCTTATTTCAGCGCCGCGTCCATCCGGCGCAGAATCTCTTTGGGGACGAGTCCGTCGATGCTTCCTCCCAGGGCGTGGACTTCCTTGACCACGCTGGAACTGATGAAGGAATACCGGGGATCCGTCATCAGGAACACCGTTTCCACGCGGGGATCAAAGAGACAGGCATTCATATGGGCCATCTGGATCTCGTAGCCGAAATCCGTCGCGGTGCGAAGCCCGCGGACGACCACATCGAAGCCGCCTTCATTGACGTAGTCCGCCAGAAGTCCCGAAAAATGATCCACACGGACGTTGCCCAGTTCGGCCACGACCTCACGGATCATCTCTTCCCTCTCCTCGATGGGAAACAGCGCCTTTTTGGAAGGATTGGCGATGATGCCGACGGTGAGATCATCGTAGAGCCTGGCGGCCCTCCTGATGATGTCCATATGGCCCTCGGTCAGCGGGTCAAAAGACCCGGTATACAGTGCCTTCGTCTTCATTTGCTGAATGATCCTCCCACAATCTATAGTCTATATTACCATATCATCCGGACCATAGCAACGATATATTGATAGTTTGCTGATCCCGTAACGGCGTTCTTTTTCCCGGGTGAATCCGGCGATTTCGTCGGGCAGTTCCTCCTCCTTGCGGTGCTCGCAGACGAGGGTCCCGCCGGGGGCAAGAAGGTCGTTTTGGGCGATGATCTCAAAGGCATCCTCCCAGAGTCCCTGCCGGTACGGCGGGTCCATGAGGATGATGTCGAAGGGTCCCTCCAGGGAGGCGAGCACCCGGCGGAAGTCCCCCGCCAAAACGCGGGATCTTTCCAGGGCGGTCTCCCCGCAGGCGCTGAGGTTTTCTTTGATCAGGCGGATGGCCATGCGGGACTGATCCACAAAGGTGCAGCCCGATGCGCCCCGGCTCAGGGCTTCGATGCCCAGGGCGCCGGTTCCGGCGAACACGTCAAGCACCCGGGCCCCCGGGACTTCGTTCATGAGTATGCTGAACAGCGCCTCACGGGTCTTGTCCGTTGTGGGGCGGATGTCCCTGCCTTCGGGGGCGGCGAGCCGGCGGCCCCGGTATTCTCCTGCGATGATTCTCATGGTGTCTCCTTGCGGCGTGATTGCGCCGCTACAGTTCCAGGGTGAACCCCTCTCCGAAGAGGCTCTCGATCTTTTCTCTCAGCTGCCGGTGTTCTTCCCGGCTCAGGTCCGGGTCCTCGGCCAGGATTGCCTTTGCCTCATCCCCGGCGTGCTTCAGGATGTCCACGTGGCGGACCAGGTCGGCCATCATCAGCATGGGCAGGCCGTGCTGGCGGGTGCCGAAGAGATCTCCCGGGCCCCGCAGCTTCAGGTCTTCCTCAGCGATGTAAAAGCCGTCCGCCGATTCCTGCATGATGGCGCAGCGGCGGCGGGAGGTCTCCGTTTCCGATCCGGAGATCAGGAAGCACCAGGCCTGGTCCCCTCCCCGCCCGACACGGCCCCGCAGCTGATGCATCTGGGCCAGGCCGAAGCGCTCGGCGTTTTCGATGACCATGACCGTGGCGTTGGGCACGTTGATGCCCACCTCGATGACCACTGTGGCCACCAGAAGATCGACCTCGCCGCGGGCGAACGCCTCCATGATCCGGTCCTTTTCCTCCTGCTTCATGGCGCCGTGGAGCAGCGCCACTTTGTATGCGCCCCGGCCGCCTTTCCCGTCGAAGCGGGCGGTCAGCTCATCGGCCACCTCCTGAGCTGAGCGGACGTCCAGGGTCTCCGACTCGTCGATCAGGGGTGTGACCACGTAGGCCTGATGGCCGGCGGCCAGTTCCCGCTCCACGAAATCGTAGCATTTATCTCTGTCCTTCGCCGTGAGGGCCCGGGTCTTCACCGGCTTCCTCCCCGGCGGCATCTCATCGATCACGGACACGTCCAGGTCGCCGTAAACCACGGCGGCCAGAGTCCGGGGAATGGGCGTTGCGGTCATGACCAGCACGTTGGGGTTCTCCCCTTTTTCCCGCAGCCGGATCCGCTGATCCACGCCGAAGCGGTGCTGCTCGTCGGTGATCACCAGGCCCAGGCGGTAAAACTCCACGTCCGGCTGGATCACCGCATGGGTGCCGATGAGGATCCGGATCTCTCCCGTGCGCAGATCCTCCAGGGTCTGCCGCCGCTCCGCCGCCTTCTGCCCGCTGGACAAAAATCCGACGCGGATGCCCATGCCTGTGAAGCAGTCGTTGAAGCGTTCGAAGTGCTGGCGGGCCAGGATCTCCGTAGGCGCCATCATCACCGCCTGATAGCCGCTCTTCACCGCCTTGTACATGGCGATCTCCGCCACGGCCGTCTTGCCGGAGCCCACGTCTCCCTGCACCAGGCGGTTCATCACCTGTTCGCCCTCCAGGTCCGCCATGATCTCGTCCACGCATCTCCTCTGGGCGCCCGTCAGCGGGAACTCCAGCCCCCGGACGTATTCCTCCTGGTCCGCTCCGGGTGCAAAGGCGATCCCGTCCCGGCTTCCCGTCCTGGACCGGACAGCGGCAAGGCCCGTCTGCAGCAGGAACAGCTCGTCAAAGATGAGCCGGTAGCGGGCCAGCTGAAAACTTCTCCGGTCCTGGGGATTGTGCATGGTCCGGATCGCGTCGGAGAGGCCCACCAGCTTATTGCGTTTGCGGAAGTCCTCGTCCAGATAGTCCTCCATGTCGGAGATCAGGGGGGAGACTTGCCTTTGCCAGGCCCGGAGTTCCTTCTGGGTCAGCCCCTTGGTGAGGGGGTAGACGGGAAGGATCCCCTGCTCCCAATCCTCCGCCCGGCAGAAGTCCGGGTGCACCATCTGCAGACCGCTGCGCCCCCGGGTGACCCGGCCGAAGAAGGCGTAATCCTCTCCGGTTTTGAAGTAGTTCAGCAGATAGCGGGCATGAAAAAAGAGGATCTGCGTTCCCCCGCTGCCGTCGCTGATGTACAGCCGGAGGGCCTGCTTCCTTCCTCTCTGGTAATAGTTCTGGGTGACGCGCTCGAGGCGGCCCATGATGGCGACAGTGGAATTTTCTTCCATTTCGCCGATCCTGGTCAGCGTCCTCCGGTCCTGGTAGTCCCGGGGGAAGAGCATGATCAGATCCTCCAGCGTCTCGATATGCAGGTGAGTCAGCGCCTCGGCTTTCTTGGGACCGACCCCCTTCAGTGTGGTGATGGGATCCTGCAGCATCATCGGTCTGCCGGCTCCTGTTCGGGTGTGCCGTCGGCCGACTGCGATTCCCGCTGGCCGGCTGTGCCGTCAGTCGGCTTCTCTGCCGTCCGGTAAAACTCCATGTGCCTCGGCGCGATGTCTTTGGACGCGGTTCCCGTGTTGACCACCAGCACCTGCTTCGGCACGACGTTCATGACCTCTTCCATCTGCTCGAAAACCCGGTCCAGGATATGCTCCGCCGTATCCTTGATGCTGGCGCCGAAACGGATGACCACGTAGATCGTGATAAACAGGCCGTCTTCCCGCTCTTCGACGACGATCTCATCGTTGTCGATGCGGCCCATCTTCGGCGCAAGGGAGGCGATGCCCTTGCCTTTGCCCTTGCTTTTTCCGCCGTAATTCATGATCATGGCGCTGCCGCCGCAGCTGTCCACGGCGCTGATGCAGATCTGCTGTATGACATTCCGGGAGAAATGTATTTGTCCCCACTCGGTTCCCATCTCAAACATAACTGAATCTTATCACATGCCGGTCAGCTCTTCAAGGCTTCGGAGGCCGTCGGGCCTCCTCCCCGCCTTATCCATCGTTTCCCTCCGGTCTTCAGTATGTCAAAAACACCTTTTCGTGCCCTTTCCGCATACTTTTTCCGGCCTTCTCTTCTTTTCGCAGAGGCAATAGTTGTAACGATCGATTAGTAATACGATCATATTACCACCCGAATATGCGGAAATACCGAAAAGCAGCGGTTCCGCATACTGATATCCTTCGTTTCATCCGAAAAAGTATGCGGAATCAGCTTCAAATGATGAAAACGACATACTGGCGTCATCGGGCAGACAAGAAAAACACCCGCGCGCGGCGGGTGCCTGTAAATGATCGGTTTCGGTGGTCGCCCTTAGATGGCGCGAGTGACTTTGCCGGAACGGAGACAGCGAGTGCAGACCTTGGCCTTTCTGACCACGCCGTCCTCTTCGATCCTGACGGTCTGGATGTTCGCATTCCACTTTCTTCTCGTGTGTCTGTTGGAGTGGGATACGTTGTTTCCGGAAACCTGTCCCTTACCGCAGATCTCGCACTTTCTTGACATTTTGTGCACCTCCTTGCCTATGCTTAACGCTTTCGCTTCGTAATCTATGTGTCGCTTCCGTCCTGTCCACATCAGGGCGGGCGCTCGAACAAAGGAGATTATATCACAGGACCGATGGGCGGACAAGCACTTTTTTTCGCGGCCGGGGCGTCTCAGGGACGTCTGGTTCGCCGCGGCCGGCCGGCAAAAGCAACGCCGCCGGACGGGCAGGCACGGGCCGCCGCAAAAGCAGCGCCGCCGCCAGGCAGGCACGGGCCACCGCAAAAGCAACACGCCGGGCAGGCAGGCACGGGCCACCGCAAAAGCAGCGCCGCCGGGCAGGCAGGCGTGGGCGGCCTACCGCCCGCTCTCCCAGAGAACGACTTCGCCGGCCTGGCGGGTGCGGTTCATGTCGATGAGCCGCTGGTTGCTGCTGCCCCGGAACTGGAGGGTCAGGTCGCGCTGGGCTTTGATGTAGGGGCCGTCGATGAGAAGGTCCGTCAGGGAGAGAAGCTCCGCCAGGGCGGGCTCTTCCTCTGCCCGCTGCATCAGCTGCTCGTAGGTATAGCCGCTGAACAGGGTGATGTCCAGGCCACGGTCTTTGACGGCCCGGCCCAGGGCGGCGAAGGGCTCCGCCTGGCAGGTGGGTTCGCCGCCGGAGAAGGTTACGCCCTTCAGAAGCTTGTTTTTGTCAATTTCCTCCAGTATCCGGCCGACGGTGACTTCGGATCCGCCGTTGAAATCATGGGTTTCCGGGTTATGGCAGTCGGGGCAGTTGTGGGGGCAGCCCTGGCAAAATATGGCAAATCGAATGCCGGGGCCGTCCACGATGGATTCCCGCATGATTCCCGCGATACGCAGGGTTTCGGACTCTCCCATTACAGCGTCTCCATGCCGCTGTCCAGGGAGTGCTTTACCCTGTCCTTTTCCTCGGCGGTCTTGGCGTCGTTCCACTTGTCCATGGTGCCCACCAGGTAACCGGTGATCCGGCGGATGCGCTCGAAGCCCATGTCGCCGTCATCCTCGACGCGGCCGCAGCAGGGGCACTGGTTGTCGATGATTCCGGTGTAGCCGCAGACCGGGTCGCGGTCAACGGGGTGGTTGATGGAGCCGTAGCCGATGCCGCTCTCCTTCATGCAGCGGACGACCTGCTCGAAGGCCTCCAGATTCTTGGTGGGATCGCCGTCCATTTCCACGTAGCTGATGTGGCCCGCGTTGCTCAGGGCGTGGTACGGAGCCTCCCGGCGAATCTTTTCAAAGGCGTTGATGTTGTAATAGACCGGAATATGGAACGAGTTGGTGTAGTAATCCCGGTCGGTGACCCCTTCGATGACGCCGTACTTGGCCCGGTCGATGCGCACGAAGCGGCCGGACAGGCCTTCCGCCGGCGTGGCCAGCAGGGTGTAGTTGAAGTGGGTCCGCTTGCTCTCGTCATCCAGCAGCTTGCGCATGTAGCCGATGATCTCCAGTCCCAGGGTCTGGGCCTCGTCGGTTTCGCCGTGGTGGGCGCCGATGAGGGCCTTCAGGGCCTCCGCCAGGCCGATATATCCTACGGAGAGGGTGCCGTGCTTCAGCACTTCGCCCACCGTATCCTCTTCCGACAGCTTGTCGGAGTCGATCCATACGCCCTGCCCCATGAGGAAGGGATAGTTCTTGACCTTCTTGGCCGCCTGGATCTTGTAACGCTCCATCAGCTGGTCGATGCACAGGCGCACCTTCCGTTCCAGTTCCTCAAAGAACCACTCCACGTCGCCGTGGGCCTTGATGGCGATTCTGGGCAGGTTGATGGAGGTAAAGCTCAGGTTGCCCCGGCCGCCGACCACCTGGCGCGAGGGGTCGAACACGTTGCCGATGACCCTGGTCCGGCAGCCCATGTAGGCGACTTCCGTGTTGGGGTCTCCCTCCTTGTAGTAGGCCAGATTGAAGGGCGCGTCGATGAACGAGAAGTTGGGGAACAGTCTCTTGGCGGACACCTTCATGGCCAGCTGGAACATATCGTAGTTGGGGTCTTCCGGCAGATAGTTGATGCCTTCCTTGACCTTGAAAATGGACACCGGGAAGATGGCCGTCTCGCCGTGGCCCAGACCGGCCTCGATGGACAGCAGGATGTTCTTGATGATCATCCGGCCTTCCGGGGAGGTGTCCGTTCCGAAATTGATGGACGAGAAGGGAACCTGGGCGCCGGCACGGGAGTGCATGGTGTTCAGGTTGTGGATAAAGGCTTCCATGGCCTGATAGGTGGCCCGGTCCACTTCCTTGCGGGCGTAGACCGTGGATTTGGTCTGCAGGCGGTCGATGAACTTCTCCTCGACGATTTCCTTCAGACGCTCCGCCTCCAGGGCCTTGTAGCCGTTGTCATCGGCCAGAACGGGCCAGATTCCGTGTTCTTCGGTGATCTGGGCGCCGATCTCCTTCATCTTCTCCACGCCGTCCTCGATATCGAAGAGCAGGTTGAGCATTTTCCCCAGGTTGGTCCAATAGAGCTTCCGGTAGGTCTTCACCACGCCGTTGGCCATGCCGTAGTCAAAATCGGGGATGCTCTGCCCGCCGTGCTGGTCGTTCTGGTTGGACTGGATGGCGATGCAGGCCAAAGCCGAATAGCTCTGGATGTCGTTGGGTTCCCGCAGATGGCCGTGACCCGTTGAAAAACCGCCCTTGAACAGCTTCTCGATGTCGATCTGGCAGCATGTGGTGGTCAGGGTCAGGAAGTCCAGGTCGTGGATATGGATATCCCCGTCCTTGTGGGCCTGGGAATGCTCCGGCTTGAGGACGAACATGTCGTCGAAGATCTTGGCTCCCTCGGAGCCGTACTTCAGCATGGTGCCCATGGCCGTATCGCCGTCGATATTGGCGTTTTCCCGCTTGGTATCGTTGTCTTTGGCTTCCTTAAAGGTCAGATCTTCGTAGATCTTCATCAGACGGGTGTTCATCTCCCTGACCCGGGTCCGCTCAGCCCGGTAAAGGATGAATTCCTTGGCCGTTCTGGCGTGGCCGTTCTCGATCAGGATCTTTTCCACCGCGTCCTGGATCTGTTCTACTGTAGGGGTTTCATTGTGGCAGACTTCCACCAGGTACAGTTCCACCTGGCGGGCCAGATAGTTGGCCGTATCCCGGTCGTGGCCGCCCAGGACTTCCGCTGCCTTATAGATGGCGTCCGAAATCTTGGAACTGTCGAATTCCACCATTCGTCCGTCTCTTTTTATGATCTCTTTTATGCCTTCCATGTGTCTTCTCCTCCCATTTATTTCCTGACGCGCCCCTCGGCGCGGGACTATATGTAGTGGTGTTTCTTGCGTGCAAAGACAATTATACACAAAATGTTCCCCCCGTCAATAAGAAAAAGAAAAAAACCTGACAAAGTCATCAGGTTTTCATATAACTGATTATGTTAACAATCCGGAACCCTTGCAATCAGTGGAAAGGCAACCCTTTATCCTGGATATCCGGGGTCTTGTTTTTCAAAAAAACGTATCGCCGGACGGCAATCTGACGCACCCTATTTCGCGAAGAACTCCGTCCGCAGCATGGACATCAGGTGCAGATCGTAGTAGCGCCCGTCCTTCTTCGTGGCGTTGCGGGCGACCCCTTCTCCGGTAAAGCCCAGCTTCTCGTAGAGGGCCATGGCCCGTTTGTTGCCGTCGTAGTAGTCCAGGGACACCCTCTCCATATGCATGAAAGTGAACAGGTACTCCAAAAGCATCCGCATGATCTCCTCGCCGATGCCCCTGCCCCGGTGTTCGCTGCTTCCGATGTAGAATTTGGTGATATCCAGGGAATCGGAATGGCGGTCTATACGGGTGATGATGATCCTGCCGATGGGATCCCCCTTCTTTTTATCCTCCACGACAAGATCCATAATGGTATCGTTGCTTTTGAACGCGATCGCCTCATTGACCACATCCTCATAGGTCCGATCCTCGTCAAAGGACAGGAATTCCGTCACTTCCGGGTCGATTTCCCATTTGGCGAACCAGGTGTAGTCCTGAAACCGGGTTTCTCTGATCAGATAGTTCTTGTTTTCCGAGATACGCTCCATGTTTTTCCCCTGTCTTTCCGATTCTGTGGTATCATAGTTCTGTGCATATATTATAGTAGATAATCTACCTGTCCACAAGGGAGAACATAGATCATGAAACGTTTTTTTCTGCTGACAGCCGCTCTTTGCCTTGTCCTGACGCTGATCCTCGCCGGTTGCACAACCGGGGAAGTCGACCGCTACAAGGAGCTGCAGTCAGCCATGAAATCCAACGATATGGAACTGAGCGCCGCCTTCCTGGAAAGCGCCTCTTCCTTCGCCGATGTCTCCGCTTTCCTGAAGATCTGGGCCGCCAACGCGGACCTGGAGGTGTCTTCGGATAAGGAACACTACATCGTCATCAAGAATCCGGCCACCGACGGCTGGAAGGACAAGCCCACGACCACCTTGCAGTGCCACGTGGATCCGGCCCATATCCGCCAGGATCTGGACCTTCTGTCCCTGTCCATGGCCTGCCTTCTGGGTCCCCTGGAGCACGGCAAGATCACTCTCATGGTCACGGAAGACGATGAGGAGGACCTCTTCGGCGGCGCGAAAACGGTCAAAAAGAAGAGCCTGAAGAAGAAACACCTCATCCATCTGGAGCTGGATGATTCCGCCATGGTCTATACCTTGGGAGCCGTCGCGGCCACGGGGCACATGAGCTGCAAGGCGGGACGGACCGAACCGGAATACACGGAAGCCTACCGGATCACCATGACCATCCCCCGTCACGCCGATCCCTTTACCTTTGACAAGGAGAAAAGCAATCCCAACCCGGTGGAAACCATCGGCAACCTGCTGGCCTCAAACAAGAGCGCCGGCCGGCTCTTTGAGATCGCCTCCTTCACCAGCGAGGTCGAAAAGGGATTCCTGCCCCACGAGGCCAGCGCCGTGATCGTCCTGGATGAAAACAACGTGGAGTCCTTCACCAAGAAGTTCGAATCCTCCTTCGAGGGTATCGAGAAAAAGTACAAGGATAAGGAAAAAAAGAAGAAAAAGAACGGTCCCGAGGATCCTGACGAGGAGGAAGAACCCCTCTTCACCTATACCATGGAGCCTGTGGAGATGCCGGAGAAGGTGCTGAAGCAAAAGGCAAGCGACAACATCGTCAGCCTCATGTACACCCTGCACCCGGGCATCAACGAACAGGACGAGGAGACCGGGGAGATCATGGCCGTCTCCTATATCAGCGGCATTTCCACCGCGGATGAGCGCTTCACCCTGGACGTGAAGATGCGCTCCAAGACCGAAGACGCCCTGCAGAACCTGTCGGGCACCAATCAGGTGATCTCCGGCCTCTGCGACGTGAAATACAAGGAGTCCGAGCCCAAGAGGGTCTGGTCATCGGATCCGGAGGGCCATCTGGCCGACTTCTTCTTCCGGGCCGTGGACGCGGAAAAGGACACCACCCCGGTGCTTCTGGCCCGCTCCGAGGCGGATGTGCTGGGCAAGCGGGGATCCGATCTGGATATGATCTATTACCGGGTCAATAAGGATCACCGGAACAAGGCAATCAAAAACATCCTCGCCTTCACTGCCGGAGAGGATGTTCCGGAATAACACTTCTAATAGTTGATCTGACTATTCGTCAATGCGCATGATGTTGGCGCCGATTCCACGAAGCTTTTCCGTGAAATTCTCGTATCCCCGGTCGATATGGTAGATCTGGGACACTTCTGTTGTGCCCTCGGCCACCAGTCCGGCCAGGACCACCGCAGCTCCCGCCCGCAGGTCAGTTGCCACCACCTGAGCTCCCTGGAGGGACTTGCCTCCGGGAATGATGGCCGCTTTGCCGTCGGTTTTGATGTTGGCGCCCATCCGGTTGAACTCGCCCACGTGCATGAACCGGTTCTCGAACACGGTCTCAATGACCACGCTCGGCCCCTTGGCCACCGTCAGCAGGGCCATGAAGGGTGACTGCATATCCGTGGGGAATCCGGGGTATGGCAGGGTCTTGATGTCCGTCGACACGATGGGTTGCTTTTCCGCGCAGACCCGCACCCCGTCGTCGGCCATGGTGACCTGTACGCCGCACTCCTTCAGCTTGGCGATCACCGCCTTCAGATGATTGGGCACCATGTTCCGGATCAGCACGTTGCCTCCGGTGATGGCTGCCGCCACCATGAAGGTCCCGGCCTCGATCCGGTCAGGAATCACGTGATGGGCCACGCCCTTGAATTCCTGCACCCCTTCGATCTTGATGGTATCGGTCCCCGCGCCCTTGATCCGGGCGCCCATTTTGTTCAGGAAATTGGCCAGATCGACGATCTCCGGCTCCTGAGCGGCATTCTCTAAAATAGTGGTTCCCTCCGCCAGGGACGCCGCCATGATGATAACCTCCGTGGCACCGACGCTGGGGAAATCCAGGTAGATGTCGTTGCCCGTGAGTTTGTCCGCCTTCGCGTCCACGATTCCATGGGAAAGCAGCTCCTCATCGATGGTCGCTCCCAGGGCACGAAGCCCTTTAAGGTGCAGCTCGATGGGCCGCTCGCCGATGGCGCAGCCGCCGGGCAGATGGATCACCGCGTGTCCCTGCCGGATCAGAAGCGCACCGAGTACGAGAATGGATGCCCTCATCATCTTCACCAGATCATAGGGCGCCTCGCTGCACAGCTCGCCGGACGCGTTCACCGTTACCCGGTGCTTCACCGTATCCACGTCGACATTTGCTCCCAGGCTCTCCAGCAGGCGGCACATGACATCCACATCCCGCAAAGCGGGCACATCCTTAATGACACACTCCTCCTTGGAGAGCAGGGTCGCCGCCAGAATGGGCAGGACCGCGTTCTTTGAGCCGCTGATCGTCACTTCTCCGGTCAGCGGACCGCTCTTCTGTACAAGAAACTTAGCCAAAACCTATCCTCTTTTATGGAGCCGTTTCCCTTTCCGATTAAAGCTTCTGCAGCTCCTTAATGCACTTCGCACAGACGTTTTTGCCGTGGATCTTCTGAATATCGTCAGAACTTCCACAGAAAATGCAAGCCGGCTGATACTTCTTGAGCATGATGGATTCTCCGTCCACATAGATTTCCAGCGGATCTCTGATCTCAATGCTCAGTGTTCTTCTCAGCTCGATCGGAAGTACGATTCTTCCCAGTTCATCAACCTTTCTTACAATACCTGTTGCCTTCATCGATGACTCCTTTCATCTCCTCCAACATAAAGACTACCCAACTCCACCTCACGGTGGAAAAAGCGCACTGCGAATGCGCTTATGTACTACTTTTGCGACGTTCTGCTTCTCTGCTTCCAGTGTTCAGGTATTATTTCCGTCTTTTTTTCTTTCCGTCCCGGCGCTCACGCCTGGCAGCGGCCCTTTCCTCATCGCCAGCTAAAATTCCGCGGACAGAGGCCGCGGACTTCGCCACGCTGGATACGGTCTTCACCAGATCGGTATTGCCCGACACCGCATCGGATATCTCAGAAACCACACCACTTGCATCATCGATGATTCCGTCAACATCCTGACTACGAGCCGCGGCAATCCCGGAAACCACCTCAGCGTCTGCAAGAACCTTGTTGGTGCTTTCCAGCGTTACCAGCAGTTTGCGGAGTACCAGGATCGCATAGACGACCAGAACGATCAGCGCGATCAATAGAAGAATAACGAAAAACAATTTTATGTCAATCGTAACGTTCATTCACCCACCTCCTGCAAAATTTACTATATTATCACATAATATGGAAATATTTTCAACAATAAAATTAACATTTCTCTCATTATTTTCCATGCTCTTGAGAAAAATGTTAATTTTTTACAGGAATTTTGAGGGGCAATCCCCTATGTTGTGGTGTTTTGGAAATAATGTGGATTTTTTACCTTTTATTGGTGTTTGACTGATTCTTGTTGGACTTGCCTTTGCCCTGCTTGCCCGTTTTCTTGGGCTGGCGCTTCACCTCGTCCTTGTCGTAGATGTAGAATTCGGTGCTGAGCTTCTCTTCGTTGTCGTTCTCCGGGGAGGCCTCCTCCAGGACCAGCCTGGTGCGCACGGTGGACTCCAGGATGTTGGTGTCCACGACGATGGCCATTCCGTCGGGGGTCTTGACCCGCTCATTGGTGTTGGGCATGCCCTTCTTCAGCTTGGCATATACCTCGTTTTCGAACTTGAGGCAGCACATGAGGCGGCCGCAGATACCGGAGATCTTCGTCGGATTCAGGGATAGGTTCTGCACCTTGGCCATCTTGATGGATACGGGCTCAAAGTCCGTCATCCAGGTATGGCAGCACAGTCCCCTGCCGCAGTTGCCCACGCCGCCCAGCATCTTCGCCTCGTCCCGCACGCCGATCTGCCTCAGCTCGATCCTCATGCGGAATACGGAAGCCAGATCCTTGACCAGCTCACGAAAATCCACCCGCCCGTCGGCGGTGAAATAGAAGACGATCTTATTGTTATCGAAGGTATACTCCGCGTCAATCAGCTTCATCTCCAGCCCGTGGGCGTTGATCTTTTCCTGGCACAGGCGCATGGCATCGTCCCGCTTTTCCAGGTTGCGGATGTGCTTCTCCACGTCCGCGTCCGTGGCCTTGCGGATGATGTTTTTCAGCGGCGACACCAGCTGGTCTTTTTCGATCAGGGTCTCTCCGGCGGCGACGGTGCCGAACTCCAGCCCCCTGGCGGTTTCGACGATGACGTGATCGCCCTCTTCCAGGGTCAGTTCCCCGGTGCCGAAGTGATATACCTTTCCCGCGTCTTTGAACTTAACGCCGACGACTTTACACATACTTTATCCTCCGATGGTTAACAGCATATTTTTGATCAGATACCGGGGCGTCATCCCCTGGTCCAGTTTGCGGCGGGTCTCCTCCATGGCGAGGACCGCCCGCTCCATATCTTCCGGCGGAAGGGGCACGCCGCTGCTGCTGCGCGCGCCGAACCGCTGCCGGTAAAGGTCTTCCATGTCATCCAGGAGCGCCATCAGGCTGTCCCGGTCCTTTCCCGCCTTCTCCGCCGCCTTCTTCAGGCGGTAATAGGGCGCGTGTTCGTCCAGCAGATCCAGCAGTTCCTGGGCGAGCTGGCGGGTTTCGCTGTCCGCGGGGATCCCGCTCCCCTCCAGGTGCATCTTCACACACCGGGAACGGATCGTGGGCAGGAGTTTCTCCATGTTCTGGGACAGAATCATGAGAACCGACTGGCCCGGCGGCTCCTCCAGCGTCTTCAAAAGGCAATTCTGAGCGGCTTCATTCATCAGGTCGCCGTCGGCGATGATGACGATATGCCGCTGCCCCACCGGCTGGACGTTCAGCTTGGCCTGCATCTGCCGGATGTACTCGATGGGCAGGTTGGTCTTGGTCTTCCTGCGCACCGTGAGCAGATCTTCCATGTTGTCGTGGTCGATCTTATCGCAGATGGGGCACTCGCCGCAGTTTTCACCCAAGGCCTTCGGGCAAAGGATCCCCTTGGCAAAGGTCCGCGCAAAGGCTTCCTTGTCCACCTGCTCCCCTCCCTCAATAAGATAGGCATGGGAGACGGTGCCGGTCTGGATTGCCTTTTCCATTCGCCGGATCAGCCGGTCGTTGCGGGGGTCCAGATCAAAGCGCATGGATCCGCTCCATGACCGCCGCCTCGATCTTTGCGGCGATCTCCTCTATGCTTTGCGACGCGTCCACAGCCAGAATCCGCTCGGGGTAGTTTTCCTCCAGCCACCGGTAGCCCTCGGCCACCCGCTGGTGGAAAGCGTCGGATTCCATCTCGATCCGGTCCTTTTCCCGGCTGCCGATGCGCTCCCGCCCCGATGCGGGATCCAGCTTGAGGAATATGGTCAGATCGGGCATGCAGCCCGCGATGGCATACTGATTGATATTGTCCACGGCATCACCCAGCTGGCGGCCGAAGCCCTGGTAGGCGATGCTGGAATCCAAAAACCGGTCGCAGATGACGATCCTGCCCTCTTCCAGGGCCGGTATGATCACCTGTCTGACCAGCTGGGCCCGGGCCGCCGCGTAAAGCAGCGCCTCGGTCACCGGCGTCATGCCCTGATTATCCTTATCCAGGATGACCTGGCGGATTTTCTCGCTGATGGGCGTGCCCCCCGGCTCCCGGGTCAGCACAACGTCAAAGCCCTTTACCTGGAGAGCGTCCTTCAGTTTTGCGATCTGGGTGGATTTGCCCGATCCGTCGCCTCCTTCAAAGGTGATGAACATATTATTTCTCCGTTTCTTCCGCGGCCCGCCGCTTGCGGTCCCGTTTTCTGGCCCTTTCCCGGTTCTTTCTCAGCTGGCGCCTGGTCGGCTGCTTTTCCGAACGGGCCTTCCTGGCGGATGGGCGCGGGGTAACGGCAGGTGTGTCGGCGGCGCTGCGGGCGCCGGAGCCAAATGCGCTGCCGGAACCGCCGGCGTTATACGCGTCGCCGGATCCTCTCTGGCCGCCGGTGGTTTCTCCCTGCCCTGCCGGCATGGCAAAGGGCACCCGCTCGCTGCGGTGCACTTCCTCCGGCCGCCGGGGCGTATAGTTGCTTTTGGAACCAGCCGGCCTGCCGCCGGAGGTCCGGGGATCTGCGCCTGCCGCGTCTGTGTAGGCACCGTCCACCCGCCCGCCGGGCTGCACGGTGATCCCCTTCTTCGCGGCGCGCTTCCTCGCCTGCCTGGCCTCTTTCTCCGCTGCCTTGCGCGCGGCCTTTTCCTGCCGGCTGAGCTTCTCCCGCTGCGGCGTCATCACCTGGCGCGGCACCTCAGCCATCAACAGCCCCAGAAGAACCCGCATGAAAAAGGCGATGGGGATAAGCAAAAGCAACACAAAAATAATCTTGATAACTGTCATCATCGATCCGGTATATCCTGTAATCTGGTGAATCCTGTTTCGTTGGTTTTACATTCCTGTCTATTTTACCACATTCTGCCACATTTTGTGGATAGGCGGGAAAAAAACAAAAAATAAAATAAGCGGCAACGTCCTGCTTTCCCAGGCGGTCTCCCACCAAGTATCATCAGCGCAAAGGAGCTTAACTTCTGTGTTCGGTATGGGAACAGGTGTGACCTCCCCGCTATAGTCACCGCATATTTTTCTGAATGTGCAG
>JAFRHG010000010.1 GCA_017433375.1 Bacillota bacterium | reverse complement strand
TTGTGTCCGCCGGAGAGCAGATGGGGCGCCTTCTTCCGGTACTCCTCCATCTCCACCGCGTCCAGGGCAAAGGCAACCCTCTCCCGGATCTCCTCCGGGGGAACGCCCAGGTTCTCCGGACCGAAAGCGATGTCGTCCTCTACGATGGCCGAGACGATCTGGTTGTCCGGGTTCTGGAACACCATGGCCACCCGGTGGCGGATCTCCCAGAGATTGTCCGGGTCAGAGGTGTCCAGACCATCGACAAAAACCCTGCCGGAGGTTGGCTTCAGCAGGGCGTTGATGTTCTTGGCCAGGGTCGACTTCCCGGAACCGTTCTGCCCGATGATGGCGGTGAAGCTGCCTTTTTCCACGGAAAAACTGGCTCCGTCGATGGCGCGCTTGATGGTCACTCCGTCCGGCTTCAGGTAGTCGAAGGTGAGGTTTTCTACGTTGATGTATGCGCTCATGATCTATGAATGGTCTGCAGGGTCGACGGCGTCACGTAGGCCATCATCGTCCGCAGGGTCGTCTTTGCCAGGGCCGTGCTCAGGGCCAGGGCCAGGGCCGTGCCCACCATGAACTGGGCCACGTTCCAGGGAATGCCCAGGGCGGCCACGATCCAGTTGCCGTACATGACGCCCTCGGCGAAGTAGTAGCCGGCGCACATGAAGAGGCCGGCCAGGATCATCCCGGCGATCTCCAGGGACAGGAATTTCCGTCCGCTGAGTTTGCGGCGGCAGAGCGCCGACTCCAGGATCAGTCCGAAGATGACGGCCATGCCCGCCTTGATGCCCAACGTCCAGGGCGCCCACATGGCGAAGCCCGCCATCAGATCACCCAGCATGCTGCCCAGTCCCGCGGCCACGGCGCCGTAGCGCCAGCCCAGGATGATGACCGCCATGAACACCATGGCGTCGCTCAGGTTCACATAGCCCTGGGTGAAGGGGATGGGAATCCGCAGCAGCAGAACAGAGACCATGATGATGCACATCATCATCGCCGTCATCACGATGTGATAGACCCGGCTGTCCGTATCGGTGGCTTTCATGGGATCTGCCCCCTTTCCTCGTTGCCTTTACAGGCGGACTGTTTTCCTGTATCCTAATGATAACGGATAATTGTACAGTATTAAATAGACAAAAGGAATTATTTTTAAGAGTACAGTTGAGGTGAAAGCATGAAAGCGGTCCTTCCCGTCCTGGACGATTCCCGGAACCGTCCCTATTATCTGCAGCTCTACGATTACCTGAAGGAGGCCATCCTGTCCGGCAGCATCGCCGAGGGGGAACGGCTCCCCTCCCTGCGGGGACTGGCCAAAACCACCGGCCTGAGCCTGACCACCGTGGAGAAAGCCTACAACCAGCTTCTGGTGGAGGGTTACATCCACAGCCGGGCCCAGTCGGGCTACTACGCGGACCGGGTGAGCGGCACCCGGGGATCAACTGTACCCTCCGAAGAAGAACTTTTTGAGCAAAAACTGTCCGGACCCGGCGGGGAAGAGCCCGCTGCCGCCCCGCCCATGCGCTACGACCCCGACTGTTTTGACTTCAACAAATGGAAAAAATGCGTGAACCGGATCCTCACGGAACACTCCTCCGCCCTCTTTTTCGAAGGCAGTCCCCAGGGGGAAATCTCCCTGCGGGAGGAGATCAGCCGCTACCTCTACCGGTCCCGGGGATTCTCCTGCACGCCGGATCAGATTTTCATCGGCGCCGGCACTCAGCAGATCACCGGCCTTCTGGCCACCATCCTGAAGGATCTGGACATCGAGCACGTGGCTCTGGAGAGTCCCGGCTACACCCCGGTGCGCAGCACCTTCCGGGAGCGGGGCTTCGCCATCACCGACGTGGCCGTAAAGGAGGACGGCCTGGCTTTGGAGAAGCTGCCCGTCAACATCCGGGCGGCCGCCTACGTCAGTCCCTCCAACCACGCCATCACCGGCTCGGTCATGCCCATCGGCCGCCGCTACGAAATGATCCGCTGGGCCGTCGCCAATGACAGCTACATTATTGAAGACGATTACGACAGCGAGCTGCGCTACTTCGGCCGGCCCATTCCGCCCATCCGCAGCCTGGAAGGCGAGGATCGGGTCATCTATCTGGGCTCCTTCTCCAGCACCCTCTTCGCCGCTGTCCGTATCAGCTACATGGTCCTGCCGCCCCAGATCGCCCGGCGCTTCGCCCGGCAGCTGGCCGACTACTCCCCCACCTGCTCCAAGCTGGAGCAGCTGACCCTGGCCATGTTCATGGAGACGGGCCTTTACCAGACCCACATCCGCAAGCTGCGCAAACTCTACGCCCAAAAGCTGGCCCTGGTGCTGGACATACTCCGGCGGGAAGCCGCCGACCTGGTCAGCGTGCGAAACACCGCCTCCGGCATCAGCCTCCTGCTGACGCCCGCGCAGGCGGATGCTGCAGACGTGCCCGCCGCACCCGTCACAAGCGGCGCCCCCCTCACCCCGGACAAAATCAAAAGGGATGCCGCGTCCCTAGGCATCCCCGCTGTATCCTCCGATGACCGGATCCTCTTAAACTACAATCAGATCCCGATGTCGGAAATCTCCGGACTCTTCCGCCGCCTGATCCAAAGCTGGCGCAGCTGAGGCGGCAGAACCAGAGCCAGGATGCCGGCGATCATGAGCAGCACGCCGGGAATCAGTCCCGACGGCAGATACCGCATTTCGATCTCATGCTGCCCTTCCGTGATGGGCACGGAGATGAAGTCACCGCCTACCAGCTCTTCAATGTCCTGCCTCTTGCCGTCCACGCGCACCGTCCAGCCGTCCTCGTAAAGCACGGACGTGGTCAGCACGCCGTCCTCTGACGCCCGGACCGTTCCCTTCAGCCAGGTGTCGCCGAAACCATCCACTTTCATTACATCCCGGGAAATGAGCTCGTAGGCCCGGTTCCATGCCTCGTCATCCAGGCGGCAGACATAGCAGCGGATGTTGCCCTCGCCGTTCTCCTTGTAATTGATCTGCACATCCACCGTTTCCCCCTCGGCCAGATCACCGATGTAGACCACAGCGCCGCAGTCCTCCCGCAGATCCTGGGCGTCTCCGTTGGAGTGGAACACCTGAATGGTCTCCGCCTGGTCCGCTTCGATGAAGACGTAGTAGCTGCCGGCAGCACCGATATCATAGCTCAGGGTCGCCGATCCGGTGACCCCGTCCCCGCCGTAGGTCTGGTATTCCCCGTCGGAGGTTTCGTTGATCTCCAGCTGATCCGCTGAGAACTCCGGATTGTCGATATTCTGGAACACGCCCGCGACCTGATTGTCCGTGGCCGCCCGGACGTAGTCATCCTGTACCATAAAGGGATTGGCGTTCCAGGTCTCCCATGTCCGGATGCTGCCCGGCAGCACGTAAGCGATGGACAGGGGCTGGGTGTTCTCATAGAGGGTACACACCCCTTCCGTTGCCTTTTCAACGAACCGGGGATCACCCAGAACCTCGCCGTTGGCGATGATGTATTTCATGTTGAGCATGGCGTTGACCACCGGGCTCGTAAAGACGTAGTTGTACCGGTTCTTCCCCGGCTCGCCTTCCACGCCGACCTTTTCCATCAGCTCCGTCGCCCCCGCGTTGAGGCAGGAGGCGAACTGGGAAATCCCCCGGTAGTGATAGAGGGCCGGGCAGTTCATGATGGACCAGGGATGCAGTTCCGTGCGGGCGAACTCTTCCTTGGTCTTTTCCGCCAGCTTCATGATGGCCGGGGCGTCGCTCAGGTAGGGGTCCCGCTCCACGTTGCCCGTCCGTTCAAAGGCAATGGTCGTGGAGCAGAGCATTTCCGCCGCCACCACCAGAGCCAGCAGGCAGGCGAAGGCACCCGAAGGGATCATCTTCCTGTGGTGAAGAGCCAGCAGGGTGATGTACAGGGCCAGCAGCCCGATGCCCAGATAGAAGAACTCGTCCTTGTCGTCCAGGCTCCCCTCCAGGATGTGGGCGGCCAGCAGATAGTATCCGATCCCGGCGCCAAGCACGACCCAGATCGCCTTTTCCCGAATCTCATGCAGACGGAGGAATGCCTGGAAGGCCAGTCCCACCAGCACGAAGGAAATCACGAAGGAATACCGGAAAGGCAGTTCGTTGGGGAAGTGCAGCCCGTGCCAGATGAAGTCGATCTTGTTCACGTTGAGGCTGAAAAACATCATCGCCAGGAACAGTCCGTTGACGATCTTCTGCCGCACGGGTATGCTGCGGCTCATGAAATAGAACACCAGCATGATGACCACGAAGAGCCCGCAGTACAGATTGGGCAGGCCCTCCCGGTAACACAGATGTGCGTTGGGCAGAAGCTGGTTGACGATCTCCAGAGGATCGTGGTAGAAGCTCCACTCCTCCGGCATGACGTCGGCGAAGTAGTAGGCGTTCTGCATGCTGCGCCAGGTGGGCAGGAACATGGGACAGGCCAGTGCCACGCCCACCAGGGAGTAGCAGGCCACGCGGGCCGTTGCCTTTGCAAAGGCGACCCACCCTCCCTCTCTCCTCTTCTCGAACCAGATCACCAGATAGTACAGCACGATGAAGAGGCAGACCATGATGGCGATGTAGTAGTTGCAGAAGACGATGAGTCCCAGGGCCACCGCGTAGAGAATCGGCCTGCCGCCCTCCGTCAGGCGCCGCAGCCCCAGAATGCACAGGGGCAGAAGGGCCATGACGTCGATCCACATGATGCACCAGAAGTAGCCCAGGAAGTAAGCCGACAGGGCGTACATGGTTCCAAAGGCAACCCGGCTCATGTTGTCCGCGCACTTCCCCCACACCGGCATGAACCGGGTTCTGGGATAGACCCGCTTCAGGTAGAGGAACATGAACATGCCGGAAAAGCCCACCTTGAGGGTCAGCACGAAGGTGACGCCCTCCACGATCCAGCTCGCGGGGAAGAGGGCCAGCAGCAGGTTCAGCGGGCTTCCGCCGTAGTAGGCCATGAGAGCCCAGAAGTTGAATCCGCCGGCGCCGTCCCAGCAGTAGAACGGGCTTCCCCCGTGCTGCAGCTTGTACTGCAGCTCGCTGAGGAAGGGCACGTACTGGTGGTACATGTCGATGATGGTGACCTGGTTTTCGCCGAAGGGAAAGATGCCCGTGGCGGCAAAGGCCAGGGTCAGGACCAGGGCCGGCATGAGAAACGCCGCCGCGGCATACCGGTGGCGACGGAAGAATTTGCGGATTTTATTGATGGGAGCGTTCTTCAATGCTGCTCTCCTTTTCGGGTATAGGATCGACTGTTCCGGCGGTGTTTTCCCGCGGGGGCAGGTTGCTCTCTTTGGCGATGAAGATGGGCCGGTTCTTTGTCTCCATATACATGCGGCCGATGTATTCGCCGATGACGCTGAGGAGCGCCACGATCAGCCCGCCGAAGAGAAGCAGCAGGCAGATCAGGGATTCGTAGCCGGGCACATCCTTGCCCAGGATCAAGGTCTTCAGCAGCTCCACGATCAGGTAGATCACCGAGCCGGCGGAGACGATTCCGCCGAAGACGCCGGTCACCTTCAGAGGCGTTTCCGCGAAGTCAAGGAATCCCGTAATGGCGTACTTGGTCAGGCCCCACATGGACCAGTGGCTCTCGCCGGAAGCCCGCTGCACGTTTTCGAATTCGATCCAGCGGGTATCGAAGCCCACCCAGGCGAAGATCCCTTTGGAAAACCGCTGGGTCTCGGGCATGCTGACCACCGCCTTCACCATCCTGCGGCTCATCATCCGAAAGTCCACGGCGCCGTCCACGATCTCGATGTCGCAGAACCGGTTCATGATCCGGTAAAAGCTTCTCGCGAAGAAGCTGCGGATGCGGGGCTCCCCCTTCCGGGACACCCGCCGGGCCGCGCAGCTGTCGCAGCCGGTCTCACGGATCACCTGCAGCATTTCCCGGATCAGCTGAGGCGGATGCTGAAGATCCGCGTCGATGATGACGGAGTAGTCCGCGCCCAGGCCTCCCCTGCTCTCCGTCGACGCTTTCAGGCCGGCATACATGGCCGCCTCCTTGCCGAAGTTGCGGCTGAAAGAGATGTAGTGAACGCCCAGATCCCGGATCCTGTCCAGGGTCCCGTCGGTGCTGCCGTCATCCACGAAGTAATAGGAAAAATCGCAGTGCTCCATGGAGGCCTCCACCTCCCGCACCGCGTGATAAAAGGCGTCGATATTCTGTTCCTCGTTGTAGCAGGGAACGATGATGTCGATAGTTGTCCGCCCGTTCTGATCCATGGCTCAAGTGTACACCACCGCCGGCGATTTCGCAACGGCTTACCGCCAAAGAACGGGACCGTTATTCTGACAAACCGACGATTCTGACCGAACTGTCAGAATCCCGGGATCTCCCTGTTGTAGGAACGTCGGGCAGCGGTTACAATGGAGAAGAAAGAAGTGTGCAGCAGAAGTGCGAAAAACATAATCAAGGAGGTCTGTCCGATGAAGAAGATTGTATTACTGGCTCTGACCCTCTCCCTGTTTGTCATGATCCCCCTGGCCGGATGCGGCAGTGATAACACGGCAGATATCCGGGCGGCGGCCGAGGGCTTCATGAACGCCATGCAGGAGGGGGACATCGAGGGAATGAAAGCCTACTCGGATCCCTCGCTTTATGAGGAAGACGGCGATCTGGCCGCCTTCGCCCAGATCGAAAACATCGACGAATCCTTCGCCGAGGCGGTGGGCGTCAGCGTGGATGACCTGTCCGATAAAACCAAGGCGGAGATCCAGGGATTCACCGACAACCTGATGGACAAGCTGGTCACATCCTATGAGATCACCGACGTCACCGAGGACGCCGACGGTAAGGGCCGGGTCGCCCTGAACACCACCTTCGGCTTCGATCCGGACAAGGTCGATGACATCGACATGGACGACGAGACGGAAAAAATGGTGACCGAGTACACCGAGAAGAACTCGGCAGAACTCATGCAGATCTATCAGAACGGCGGAGAGCAGGCCATGATGAACAAGATTCTGGATGACCTGATGGGCGATATCCTGCAGAAGTACACCGACGCCATCATGGCCACCGGTGAGGTTTCCCAGGAATCGGTCATGCTGCTGGAGAACAAGGACGGCAAGTGGCTGGTCGTCTCCGAAGAGCCCACCGACGCCCCGGAGGACGCGGATGAGGGCGGCAGCGAGGACTAGCCGGAACAAAAGAATATCCGGAACAAAAAAGGAGCGGTTCGTTTGAACCGCTCCTTTGCTGACTGTTTACGCAAAGGCAACGTTGCCTTTGGGGGAGCCGATGAGGCTTATTTGCTCACGGCGTCGAGGAATGCCTTCTCGTTCAGAGCGTCGGCATACTCGGAATCCATCTCTCTGATGCCCGCCGGGAACTCGTACTTGGCCAGTCTCTCCACGAACGGATCGGGATCGAAGTGCTCCGGACCCCATGCGCCGGCTTCGTTCCAGATGCCTTTGGCGATCAGTTCCATCATGATGACGGGGCCGACAGCCGTCTGGGCGACGACGGAGTTGGTGGTGTACTTCTTGATGCACTCCTGGTTGTCCGCGATCTGATAGAGGTAGACGGATCTGTACTTGCCGTCTTTCCATCCGGTGACCCAGGTGCCCGCGCAGCCTTTGCCGGTCATGGTCATGGTCGCGTCAACGGGGGACGGGATGACCTTGCAGACAAAGTCTCTCGGGGTGATTTCGGAATCGCCGACCTTGATCTTGGTTCTCTTGTCGGACAGGCCGTACTCGAAGAGGACCATCAGCTTGGCGCGGAAGTCCGCAGGTACGCCGTACTTGAAGGTGACTCTGTTGCAGTCGATCTCTCTGGGAACCAGAAGGACTTCTTCGTGCTCCACGTTGACGACTTCCACATCGCCGATGCCGCCGGGGAAGTTGAAGATTTCCGGCTCGGAGAACTGCTTGGTGCAGAACCAGTGGCCTTCGGGGAACTCTTCGTTCTTTTCCCAGATGACCGGGGGCTGCAGGCACTCTTCGATGGTGGTCCATACGGAGAATCCGAAGTCGGAATCCGTGTTGCCGTAGTTGTCGCCGTCACGGACGTCGACACGGTCGATCTTGTCAAAGAGGTGCTTGGCCGCATACTTGGCGAATACGTCCGCCATGCCGGGCTCTACGCCGGAACCGCAGACCGCGATCTTGCCGGAAGCTTCCCACTCCTTCTGCTTGGCGAACTGGTAGTCGCCCAGCTTGATGTTGGCCAGCTCGTAGGGCTTCTCCGGGTGCTCGGTGCCCAGGGTCATGGCGCAGTCCAGATAACCGATGCCCACTTCCAGGCAGGTATCGAAGATCGTCTCGTTCATTCTGGGATCGCAGGCGTTCATGGCAAAGTCAATGTCATGAGCCTTGACCACTGCCTTGATGCTGTCTGCATCCATGGCGTTGATCTGTGCGGGAACGAACTTGCCGCCGCCGCAGATTTCATTGGCGACCTTCTTCGCTCTCTCTTCGTCATAGTCGGCGACAACGACCTTTTCCGCCCAGTCGCCTTCCGCTCCGGCTCTCTCGATAATTTTCGCCGCGGACGTTCCTACGCCGCCGGCTCCGATGATCAGTAATTTCATCTCTTTACCTCCATTAATTTATTTGTTGTCAAAAATGACGACTATAGACTTGCTACGAATTAATGTTATCCCATTTTTCAGACGTTTTCAATGACCTCTTTGTGCGGATGAAGTACTTATTTGCTGTCTATCAGGATCAGCTCCGCGCCGATTCCCTTGAAAACGGAACGGATGCTCAGGGCGTCGGAGCGGGTGAAGGTTTCCGTGGTGACGGCGGCCTCCGTGGACAGCTCATCCAGAAGGTGCTGCCGCACGTCCGCGTTGCCCCGGGGGTTCATGGTCTGCTCGATGCGGCGGATGATGTTTTCCGCGTCCAGCTTCCAGCGCAGGATGCGGAACTCCCCGTCAAAGCCGTTGCACCGGATCAGGAATTCCGCCTCTTCATCGTAGTGGCGGGCGATCCGCAGCAGATCCTCCTGCCCGGCGATGCGGTGCAGGGACCGGTTCACATTCTCGTCGATGTTGTAGACCAGGATGCTGATGCTGTCCAGTGGTCCGGGAAAACGGCACCGGGTGGTGACCAGATAGTTGTCTCCCGCCGTGATGATGTTTTCCTCCAGACTCATGAGCCGGTGGAAGGGCTTGCCCAGAACCGCGTTGGGCGGGCGGTTCATGACCTCCTCAAGGGGCGGGGTCCCCCGGTAGAGCTCCGCGTAGTCGTCGTAGATGTCCACGTCGATAATGGTCGGCCGCAGCTTCATCTTATCCATGTAGTCCGCGTAGACGCCCTTGACCTGCCGGCGGATGGCCTCCTCGATCTGGGCCGGCGAGCACAGGGTGTAGCGGGCCTCGATCTCCCGGCTGAAGATCCGTCCGATGTATTTCTTCCGGTACTCCAGGGGATGCATGCCGAACCAGTTCTCGAAGTGTTTGATGTAGTAACGCACGGCGGAGAAGCCGGTCTCCTCGGCGATGGCGCCGATCTTCTTGTTGGTCCCCAGCAGCAGCTTTTCCGATTCCTCCACCCGGATGTAGCTGAGCAGATCCTGGAAGCTGAGGCCGGTGGCCTCTTTGATGATGTGGGAAAGATAGTAGATGCTCAGATGCTCCCGCTCCGCGATCTCCCCCAGGGTGAGCTTCCGGTTGTAGTTGTCGTACATGTAGTCGGTGATCCGGTTCAGCCGTCCGGCCAGGATCTTGTTGCCTTTGTTCTTCGTCTCATTGCGGAAGCGGCCGTCCTCCATGACGAAGTACTGGAAGTCGGACATGAGGCTGGCGATCAGGTTGTGGGTGCTCTCGATGACCTTGTGCTCATAGCCGTATCCCTTCTGGAGCACCTCCATCATGATCCGGGCCAGAATGTTCCGCAGCACGTCCAGGCTCTCGTCGCTGTCGTCGTCGGTGTCGGTGACGAAGAAGCTGTTCTTGAGGTTGTCGTAGTAGCGGGAAAAATAGGTCAGATCCATCTGCAGCATCATGACCATGTTGTCCTCGCCGGTGCTTTCGAAGCTGTGCATCTCCCGGTCGTTCAGGATGAAGATGTCTCCCTGGCGCAGGGAATAGGTATAATACCCGTTGCGCAGCGTCACCGTTCCGTCGAGAACGTAGACCACTTCGATGTCATCATGGAAGTGAATGGGGTATTCCTCGATGTTCGCGGTGATGACATTCACCGGCAGTTCTTCCTTGTACAAAATTTTTTCTTTCAGCATTTTATTCACCTTCTATCACGGTGTTATGTAAACCAATCAGCCCGGTTCCCATGCCGAGGTTTCAACAATCGATTTCCCCTTATTTTTAAGGATTTCTGGGGTTATCCACAGATTTTCAAGAATTGTATACGATTTTATCCAACGATGTCTGTGGATAACCAAAATTTTACTATTGTTGAAATTTCAACGTTTATCTTTGTCAAGTGTTATTTTTCCGTCAGGGTTTTCCACAGGTTTTCCGGATTATTCTTGACTGTGTGCAAAAATCCCCGCAGACCGCGATTTTTCAATAATTCCGCGTCTCTCCCCCGGATTTCTGCTCCAAAGGCAATAATCATCAGCAAACTAGTACCGTTAATCGGAATTATACCCCATGACCGCCTCCGGTAACAAGGCTTTGTTGACTTTTTTGTTGAAGAAATGTAAAATTTTTTCGACCAATTTGCTTTTTCAGGCTCTTTTTTCGAGCTTCAGGAAAGGAATCCATCAAGATGACCACAAAATTATATCAGCAGGACGTTTATCTGCGCCGCTGGGATGCCAAATTGACCTCCGTCACCTCCCGGGACGATTCCTCTCAGCTGGATCTGATTCTGGACCGGACCGCCTTCTTCCCCGAGGGCGGCGGCCAGAGCTGCGACAGAGGAACCATCGGCCCATGGAAGGTGATCGATGTGCAGGAGCAGGGCGAGCAGATCATCCATACCGTCGAGACCGGCGAGGGCGCCGGCATCCCTTCGGAGGGAGAGGAGTATCCCTGCGCCATCGACTGGCCCCGCCGCTTCGACAACATGCAGCGCCACTGCGGCGAGCACATCCTATCCGGCATCTTCTACGCCCGGTGCGGCGGTGTGAACCGGGGCTTCCACATGGGCGAGGAATACATGACCATCGACATTTCCCTGGAAGACGATCCCACGGATGCGGACACGCCCCGGCCGGAGCAGATCGACATGGCTCTGGCCCTGGAGTGCGAACGGCGGGCCAATCAGGTGATCTGGGCGGACGAAAAGGTGACCGTGTTCCGCTTTGACGAGCGGGATGAGGTGAAGGATATGCCCCTGCGCAAGGCCCTTGCCTTTGACGAGGACATCTCCATCGTCTGCGTCGGCTCTCCCGAGAACGCCTCGGACTGCGTGGCCTGCTGCGGGACCCACCCCTCCAGCGCGGGCCAGGTGGGGCTGATCAAGATATACAAGGTAGAAAACTACAAGGGCATGTTCCGGATCTATTTCGAAGCCGGGCAGCGGGCCCTTGCGGATTACGACCACAAGCACGAACTGCTTTCCGATCTGGCCGCCGGCCACTCCTGCTCCGTCGACGATCTCCCCGGCAAGATCCGCGGACTGGAAGAAAAGATCAGCAGCACGAAGGATGAACTCTATCATCTGAAGAAAGCCCTGATCCGGACCGAATGCGCCGGACTCGACCAGGCCCTGGCCGCCGGAGAAGATCCGGCGGTGGTCTGGACTCTCGAGGACCTGTCCCTGGACGACGCCTTCGAGATGGCCAAGGCCTACATGGGCAAATCCCCCCGCCTGATCCTTCTCTACGCGAAGAAGAACACCTCCTTCATCCTGGTCTCCGACGGCAGCGTCAAATGCGGCAGCCTGGTCAGGGAGTATGCCTCCTTCTACGGCGGCAAAGGCGGCGGCAACGATGTATCGGCCCGGGCGATCTTCACCGTCGAGGAAAATGCCATGCTCTTCGCCGACCTGATTCAGAAGCATCTCCGTTGATTTTGTGCTATACTGGAAACATCCAGAAAGAAGGGACATCATACGTCAATGAAATTTGACATGCACTGCCATACCAAAGAGGGATCCCTGGATTCCAAAACATCCGTGGAAACCTTTGCCCGTCAGTTTCTCATTCTGGGATATGACGGGTTCATGATTGCCGACCACAACAGCTACCGGGGCTGCAAGGCCTGGGACAGGATGGCCAAGGATCATGATTTCGATGACATCGTCGTCATCCGGGGTCTGGAATACGACACCAAGGATGCCGGCCACATTCTCGTGATCATGCCCGACGGCGTGTACCCGGCCATTCTCAAGGTCCGGGGAATGCGCTGCCGCCGCCTGATCCGCATCGTCCACGCCCTGGGCGGGGTCTGCGGCCCGGCCCACCCCTACGGTGCGGCGGCCTCCAGCATGATGAGCATCCGCCATCCCCTGCCCAAGCTTCTCCACGACATGGATTTCGTGGAGGTGTTCAACACCTGTGAGCTGCCCGAGTCCAATCAGCTGGCCACTTATCTCGCAAAACAATACAGGCTCCCCGGCATCGGCGGCTCCGACGCCCACACCGCGAAATACATCGGTATGGCGTACACGGAGATCCACCAGCGGATCACCTGTAATAACGATATGATTCATGCGCTGAAGTTCCACGCGACTACGGAAGCCGGCGGCACGGAACGCATCCAGCCCAGGCGCGGCCGCTACAAGGAGAACTGGCTGGGCGTCACCGCCTTCCGTCTCTACAACCGGGGCCTGGGCAAGGTCATGAGCCCCCGCCGGGGCGTCCACCACTACCGCCTGCGCAAGCGTCGGCGGGAGCTGCGATAGAACTGCGGCTGAGCCGCAATAAAATTTGCAATAGAACTGCGGTCTTCGGACCGCGGTTTTTTTTACTCTGAATCCACCGGGCCGTAGGAGCTGCGCCAGAGCTCACTCCCGTCACCGTTGTTCACGATGACGTCGATGGTGATGCCGCTCAGACCGGTAGACTCCTGGATCTCCCGGATGGAGGATTCCATGGAGGCCTTCATATCCGGCTCCGCAGCGTCATAGGCGTCCCGGACAGCATTGGCCACGTCGCCCTCATACGTGGTTTTCAACGGACAGATGATGATGATCTTATTCCCCTCATAGGCGACATTCACGCTCATTTCCTCGCTCTGCATGCCGGCCAGGGACTCATCGATCTGCTTCTGGGCTTCTTCGTTGTCCGCCAGATAATCCTCCAGGGTTTTGGGCTCCGCAGCGCCGCATCCCGCAAAGGCAACAGCAGAAGCGGCCACCATCGCCAGGGCCAGGATCAGGGCAACGGGTTTTCTCAGCCTCTTCATCCTCTTCATCTTCTATTCCTCCTGCTTCACACTTTCTTCCACTGCCTCCGCCATCTGTTCCGCGGTGATCACACCCCTGTGGCGGATTGCCTTTTTATCCAGATCCCGAAGAGCTCCGGGCACGGGAACGCCGGTCTTTTCGGCGATGTCCTCGATATAGGCGAAGCCGCTCTCCCTTTCGGGAAGACCGATGGATTTCGCCACGCTTTCGGCGAACTTGTAGGCGCTGGCCGTGGAGGCGATCAGGGTAGGCGTCTCATCTCCGGTCTCCTTGCGGTAGTCCTGCCAGACCTTGTAGCCGACAGCGGTATGGGTGTCGATCAGGTAATCGTTCTCCCGGTACATCCGGCCGATGGTGTCATTGGTCTCCTCCACCGTGGCGCAGCCGCCCCAGAAGGCCTTCATGCCCTCCCGGATCTTCGGGCTGACTTCATAGTGCTTATCCTGCTCCAGCCCGGCCATGAGACGGCGGATCTCCTCTCCGTCGTTTCCGGACAGATGATAGAGCAGCCGCTCCAGGTTGCTGGAGATCAGGATGTCCATGGAGGGCGAGTTGGTCAGGTAGAATTCCCGGCGGGTGTCGTAAACGCCGGTCTGGAAAAAGTCGGTCAGGATCCGGTTCATATTGGAAGCGCAGATGAACCGGTTCACGGGAAGGCCCATCTGGTGCGCGTAGTAGGCCGCCAGGATGTTGCCGAAGTTTCCCGTGGGCACGACGATGTTGACCGGATCGCCGGGGCGGATGACGCTCCGCTCCAGCAGCTTCACATAGCCCCAGATGTAATAGGCGACCTGGGGAACCAGCCGGCCGATGTTGATGGAGTTGGCCGAGGAAAACCGGCAGCCGTAGCCCGCCAGCTTCTCCGCGAAATCCCGGTCGCTGAAAATCTTCTTCACCCCGGTCTGGGCGTCGTCGAAGTTTCCTTCGATGGCGAAGACGTGGGTGTTCTCCCCTTCCTGGGTGATCATCTGCCGCTCCTGCACCTGGCTGACCCCCTGGTTGGGGAAGAAGACGATGATCTCCGTTCCCGGCACGTCGGCGAATCCTTCCAGGGCAGCCTTGCCCGTGTCGCCGGAAGTGGCGGTCAGGATGCAGATCTTCTTGTCTTCCTTTTCCTTCTTCGTCGCCGTGGTCAGAAGATAGGGAAGGATGGACAGGGCCATGTCCTTGAAGGCCGCCGTCCGTCCGTGGTACAGCTCGAGGAACCAGGCGCCGCCGGCTTCCGTCACCGGGACGATCTCCTTCGCTTCGAACTTATCGGTATAGGCACCGTCGGTGCAGGCTTTCATCTCCTCATCGGTATAGTCGTCGAAGAAAGCCCGGATGATCAGGAAAGCCAGCTCCTTGTAGGTCTTCCCCTGCAGCTGCTCCAGGCTGACGGGCAGCGCCGGCACGCGCTCCGGCACGTAGAGGCCCTTGTCCTCCGCGATTCCCTGAATGACTGCCTGGGACGCGGTCTTCTTTGCCGCGTTTCCCCGGGTGCTCTCGTACATGATCAGCATTGCGTTACACCTCCAACCAGTTTGACGGTTTCCACGATGGTATCCACATCGGCCAGGGCCCCGTTGCCGTAGGTTCCGCAGGCCAGCATGGTTTCTCTCGGTTCAATGAAATGATACCCCAGCTCCTGCAGCCTGGCGATGTTTTCCTGCACGATGGGGTTCTCATACATGTGGGTATTCATGGCGGGCGCGATATAGACCGGCGCCTGGTTCGCCGCGGCCATGACCACGGCGGTGAGCAGGTCGTCCGCCAGGCCGGCGGCGATCTTGCCGATGATGTTTCCCGAAGCCGGCGCGATCAGCACCAGGTCCGCTTTTTCCGCCAGATCGATGTGCTGCACCACCGTCGGATCGCCCTCCCTGAAGGCATCGGTGTGCACCTCGTTCTTCGTCAGCGTCTGCAAAGTCAGCGCCGTGATGAATCTCGACCCGCCGTCGGTGAGCACCACGTGCACATCGTGGCCCTCCTTCGTCAGCTCGTTGGCGATGTCCGCCGCCTTGTAGGCGGATATGCTTCCCGTTACGCCCAATACGATATTCATGGTTTCGTTCCTTTCTTTATTACCGATCCTGTCCGGCTGTCTCGGCTGTCTCCAGAACCCGCCGGCGAATCATCTCCGCGATTTCCTCGTTGGTTTCCATGGTGTCGACGCTCTTGTCCCGGTGGATCAGATACCCCCGGTGCACGCCCGGCCCGATCTCCTTCAGGTCGTTGGCCATGACGAAGTCGCAGTCGTTCTTCTGCAGCAGCCGGTAGCCCACGTCGATGAGCTCCTCGTGGTGCACGCCGCTGAGGAGTTTGAATCCCACCAGCACCGTTTCGGGACTGGTCTTCTTGATCCCGCTGATCACCTTGGGGGAACGCTTCATATGAATGATCAGGTCATCGATATCCGAGCTGATCTTGTTCCCGGAAAGGTCCTGCACATGGTCCGGATCCTCCGTCCCCATGAGCTTATCCAGGGTGGTGACCTGATGCACCATGTAGTCGCTGACCGCCATGGCGTGGATGCACGCGTCGATCTTCTCCTCCGTCAGGATCCGGGTCAGGTTCGCCTGCAGGTCCAGCACGCCCTCGATGGGCACCGGCGTCACGACCTCATGCTCCGGCGCCTTCGCCCGCAGCCCGTGCAGATAGTAGATCCTCTCGATCCGTCCCGTTTCCTCCGCCTCCCGGACGAAGGCCTCACCGATGGCCAGACCCAGGCTGCCCGTGGATGAATTGGTGATCGTCCGCACATCGTCGATCCGCTCGCTGGTTCCTCCCGCGGTAATGATGATCTTCATTGCTTTCTCCCTTTTCCGCTGTCTGCAAAGGCAACGCCCGCCTTCGGCATCATTCCTGCGGCCTTGCGGCCACACATAGTTAGTATAGCACATCTTTTCACCTGCTTCATTTGTCAATTCCGGATTTTTCGGCGGTCGGCGATTTATTGTCGGCGATTTATCCCTCTGCTCTTTTGAGAGAGCTGCCGAAAAATACCCTTTACATTTCTTTGCCACCTGTGGTATACTTCTTTCTGCCACTGATATGCTCGATTGGTCAAGTGGTCAAGACGCAGCCCTCTCACGGCTGAATCAGGGGTTCGACTCCCCTATCGAGTACCAAAGCATTCCTATCCGAACCTATACTTCTACCGCGGTGGCTATGCCACGCAGAGATGGTTCTAGGAAGACGGAAAAAACGGCACCAGGCCGTTTTTTCGTCTTTAAGTGTATTTTTTCTTTCTGTTATGGTTTCGTTGAAGAATTGATTATTACAGATGTTTCTTGAATGCCGCCTTCATTTTCACCAATGTACTGGTTAGCCACTCAAACTGCTCAGGCCATTTATCT
>JAFRHG010000009.1 GCA_017433375.1 Bacillota bacterium | reverse complement strand
GGATGCAGCAGTTAAGAAGGCCGGAGGTAACAAAGACTCTGTTACGACGATCGTTCTCGGCAAAAAGGTAAAGAAGATCAGCAAGGGCGCATTCAAGAATTACAAGAATGCCAAAACGCTGGTCGTAAAGACCAAGAAGCTGAAGAAGTCAAAGGTCAAGAAGTCACTTAAGGGATCTAAGATTACCAAGATAAAGGTCAAGGTCGGCAATAAGAAGGTGAATAAGAAGTACGTTAAGAAGTATAAAAAGATCTTCACGAAGAAGAACGCCGGCAAGAAGGTTAAAGTCACACTATAACCACACTGCACAATGAAAAAATGACCTGCGATGCGCAAAGCTCGCAGGTCATTCGGGTTGTTTCGTGAGTAAAAAGCAAAATAACTGCAACTAATAAGTGAAATCGTTACAGAACAAAACTGCTTTATTTGAGCAGACACGGAGGTTAGCCATGAAGACGAAGAAAAGAGTGAGAGCATTAGCAATACTGATGACCTTGGCCATGGTATTCACGATGATGCCGATGATGGCACAGGAGGCATATGCAAAAGGAGATTCACCCGCCGTAGTAAAGTCAGGGAATGTGTATAGTTTTGTAAAAGACGCCCCAATTACAACTGTTAGGATAGACGGTTCTAAACTCAAAAAAGATTACGCTGAGCTAACATATCAAATGAATGAAAAATATAGCAACAACAAATTTGAATGGGGAACGACCTCCGAAAACAACCGGGATTGTGTTGTTATAAACGATTTAACAACAGAGGATACATCAGCTGGCGATGACGGCGTTATGCAGCCGGGTTCGTTTACGCTGACGTATAAAGATGCCGCTATTATGCGCGACGGCACAACGAAAGACTTAAAAGTCACCTATACACCTGAAATCCGCATGAAAAAAGACACAGAATCTTACACGGATTCTTTTACAATCATGGCGTTCCAAAGCAGAAAACCGGGAATAACGATTCAGCCGTTAACCAAGATATACATGCATTTCGGATTAATTGTTAACGTTGCTTGCCAAGTTGTTGATGCTGATAATGACGATACTTTTTTACTTGTATCCGATGAAATCAATACGACTAGAACCACGTATGATTTTCAACAAATTGTATACGCGGGATCTAATAATAATTATGGGGAAGCCATTAACTTCGTAAGCGGCGTTGATAGTGAGTCGGATGTGTACCTCCCCGGCGAATCTACTCTTAGTACCTCCCCCTCGGATATCACAGGCAAAAATGGGTATCAAGTTAGATTCCTTGCAACAGGTGCAGATAGGGAAAGCCTAAACCACGTTGCTGCCGTAGCCTCTGCATCCGGAATCCAAGCTAAAATATGGAGTAACGCCGGAACAAATACTGATCCATTAGATTTATATTTTTTGGATGCAACAAAAGATGTTTTTACAAAAGAGCACACTTCCTCCTCAGGCGAAGGCGGTAAGATTGAGCTGTGGACTGATGGACAAACCCACAATACTGATTCAGAATCAAATAATTTTAGAAAACTAGCCGGAGGAACAATAACCACGCCTTATACTTACGCCGTGCCTTATGGCAAGGAAGTAACTTACAGGATGACCCCGGATGAAGGTTATATATTGGATAAACTATATGTAAACGGTTCTGAAACTAACCCAACCAATATTGTATACAAACCGAATTCAACCGAAGTTGCCTACTACGAATATCACTTTGCCAGCGACAGTGTGAATAGCGACCAAAAAATCAGCGTAACATGGAAAAAATATGCTGCTACTAAGGCAGTAACAACGGTTACGATCAACTCCGCAACTGTAAGTGCAAAGACGTTGGATGCAGCAGTTAAGAAGGCCGGAGGTAACAAAGACTCTGTTACGACGATCGTTCTCGGCAAAAAGGTAAAGAAGATCAGCAAGGGCGCATTCAAGAATTACAAGAATGCCAAGACGCTGGTCGTAAAGACCAAGAAGCTGAAGAAGTCAAAGGTCAAGAAGTCACTTAAGGGATCTAAGATTACCAAGATAAAGGTCAAGGTCGGCAAGAAGAAGGTGAATAAGAAGTACGTTAAGAAGTATAAAAAGATCTTCACGAAGAAGAACGCCGGCAAGAAGGTAAAAGTATCACTGTAATCGTATAGAGCTTGGGCAATGAATACTGCCAAAAGACCGCCAAAAGGCGGTCTTTCGTCGTTGGTGGAGCATACGGGGATCGGCCGTAGACCGCCACGGAGCGTAGCTCCTGCGGTCCTGGCAGAGGGCCTTCCGCTGCTCTGCCTTCGGCAATCGCAGGGATAGGCCTCTCAACCCGTCCCGGGCCCGATCCCCGCAGGTACATCCGACAAATCAAAACGGAGAGGTCTAAAGACCTCTCCGTTTCGATGGTGGAGCATACGGGGATCGAACCCGTGACCTCATGACTGCCAGTTTCAACCGGGGTGTTTCCGGGCTTTTCTCAAATTGTCGCTTCGTGTTGATTTTACAGTGTTTTCAAGGGTTGTCCGCTTCACTTCGTTTCTGATGTTTTCGGGTGTTATTCATATCATACTTGGACAAATCTTGGACAAAACAGGACGTTCTTCTGTTTTCTGGGCTCGATTTCAGGTTGTTTTTCGTTTTGTGGTGTGTTCTATGGGTGTCAACATGTCAACAAGTCAACAAGTGGAGTGGAGAGTATATGGTTATATGGGATAGCATTGATTCCTGCATGCTTCTTCTGCGGTCAACATGTCAACAAGTCAACGCCCGCCCGCCCATCATGCTATGGCGTTGCGAAAAAAAGAAAAAGAAAAGAGAGAGGGAGAGGGGACTTCGCCGGGGATCTGGTACGGGCAGCGAAAACCATGTCCCCATTGATGGGGGCGTGTAGTGGAGTGTGTGGTGTTGGGATAGTATCTCACGGACGGACGCCGGATAAAAAAGAAACCCCCAGAAGGACGGGGGCTTCAAATAATAGATTGCCGAAAAATATATCAGATCTCTAAAAAAGGTCAGGGGAGCATTCCTTCGGGTCAATCTGTTCCAACATTTTAATGCAGTCGGAAATCTCACAGAGTTGATGAAACAGGACAAGTCTGTCTGCCCGCAGTTCTTCAATGCTGTGGCTGACAATATCAGGCTTCAGACAGGAGTGCATGCTTTCAAGGGTCAGGTCCATTGTCTGTTGAACTGTCAGCAGACTGCCATAGACGTCAGCCAGTTCGGGAGTGTAGGTTACTTCTTTCATGTTGTACCGTCCTTTCTTTTTATTCTGTAATCCGCAGTATGCTGCCGATGCTGTTGTTCATGCTTCGAGCCTGTTCAGCCTCTTTGATGGCGTGGGCGTAAATTGCCGTTGTTGTTCTTGCGTTGCTGTGTCCCAGGAATGCCGCAACGTCCGGGATGCTGTTGCCGTCCTTGATGAACAGTGAAGCGGCTGTGTGACGCAGCCCGTGGACGGTGATCTTCGGCAGCCCTGCCTTTTCCCCGACTTTCTGCAGATTCTTCCGGGGCGTGTCCGGGTGAATCGGGTGTCCGATCTCATTCACGAATACTCTGTTACATTCTTTGAACAGTCGGCAGTGCTTGGAGCAGAAACCAGTACATGGGCGTGAGCAGCTTGCGTGATTCTCGCAATACTTTTCTGCCGGGTTGTCTGGGTTTGCTGTCCAAAGATGGATGGCGTTCAGGCGGTTCTCCCTCTGCTGTGCCTTCAGTTCCCGGAGCATGTCAGAAACATAAGCAGGGATTGATATTGTCCTGTCAGATGACTTTCTTTTGGTGCTCTGGAAGATAATGCCCTTGCCGGGGATATACTGACTGTTGTCAACAATGGTCAGGGTGTTGTTGTTCAGGTCAACATTATTCCAGTCGAGCCCTATGACTTCGCCCTTCCTCATGCCTGTGTTCAATGTCAGATGGAAGAATAACCGATCCTGCAGCGGTGCGTTCTCCAGTGCGTCAATGTACAGGTGGATAACGTCAAGAGGAATAGACTTGTCCCTATCTGCCGTCTGCTTGGGTTTTCTGATCCCCTTCCCGATGCAGGGATTGCTCTCAATGTAATCCGATTCGCAAGCAAAAGTCAGAACAGAAGAAAGGGTCTTGATGTAATCTGAAATAGTGACGGCTGATCTGGTCTTGGTGATTCCCTTCCTTGTGGTATAAGGTTGCTCAAGGAATGTTATGTAATCCCGGATATACTGCTTTTTCTCCAATTCCTTAATCTCGATATGCCCGAGATGCGGATTGATAAGCCGCAGCCGATCTTCGTGTGATTTAACACTGGTTGGCTTCTGCTCGTCAGAAATGAAGCGGATATACTGGTCAGCGACTTCCGCAAAGGTGATCTTGTCCGTATTGATTCCTTTCCGCACAAGTTCTTCAAATCTGTCCTGTTCCTTTTGGGCTTGCTTGGCTGCCTGTTTTTCGGTCAGCCCTGCGGGGATCTGCCATGACCGTGTTTTGGTTATGCCGTTGACTGTTGCCCGCAGTTGATAACTGTTTCCTCTTCTTCTTGGTTTAGCCATGTCTATTTCTCCTTTCCATTATCCTGCTCCTGAAGCATCTGACGCAATCCCAGGAGTGAATCGCATAAATCGTCAAGGTGAGAATTGATTGATGGGTTTCCGTCTGGTGCGGCGGGGAAAAACTCAAAACCGTCAATAGCGATATGGTCAACAGGATCTCTTCTGGACAGCCCTTTATCTGCAAATAAGATGGCACATATTGTTGAAAGTATGGAAGGCATATCTTCAAGAATCGCATTCAGGGCTCTTGGGTAGATCCGGGGAATCTTGTCCATGTTGGTGAAAAACTGATCTGTAAATATGTATTCTTCTACCTTTTGTCCGGGTTTACCGTTTCTCCTTTCCCTGCGTATCCTTGTGACAATCTCATTGTCAGAGCTTCTATAACTCCAGTTGTACGGAATATGAAACAGATTAACCATGGCTATTTCAGATAAACCAAGTGCTTGCTTCTCCTTGTTGTCAGACCTGCCAAGAAGATAATCAACGGGAACATCAAAGTAGTCAGCAAGCATGCAGATGGTGTCAATCCTCATGCCAAAACCCTTCTTGAATTTAGGGCTGTTTGGGTTTGTTGTTTCCCATCCAAGTATGGCGTCTTTGCTGATCTTGATGTGTTCGCCGTATTTGGATTTCAGATCTGCCGCAAGTTCTGCAGGAGATAACTCTCTTTTAGTTCTCAAATCATTCAAGCGGATTGCGGTAATCCTTCGGTTTTCAAATGTGTACATTCTAATAGTTTCCTTTCGTGGATTATAGTACCTTTTCTAACACGTATCGTACCATAATGTTTTACAGCCGTCAAGAACGATGTGACAATAAAAGCAACAAATTGATCTGATACGCCGACAGGCAGGAAGGAAGCAAGTATGGAAAACAACAACGGCTCATTTACTATTCGTAGGATCTACAGAATCCACAAGACCGAAAACCCGGACAGCATGTTATCCGAAAAAGGAATCCGGGCGGCGGTCAAGGACGGTACACTTCCATCCTTACGGGTGGGGAATAGGGTGCTGATCGCATGGCAGACGTTCGAAAAGTGGAGAAGTGGAGAACTGACCAATGGGCAGCATTGAAGCTCTGCGTGAAATAGGACAGCGACTTGACGTCAGGGACGTTGCCGAATATCTGGGGCTGACCGTAAACAAGGCGGGGAAGATTCTCTGCCCTTACCATCGGGAGAAATCGCCTTCCTGCCAGTTGTATGGAAATAGGTTCTACTGTTTCGGCTGCGGGCAACATGGTGATGGTATAGACCTCGTGGCGGCGGTGCGGGGCGTGTCCAAATGGGACGCAGCAGCAGAATTGAACAGTTATTTTTCATTAGGCATAGATCTGGACGGGCAGAAGGCAAACAGAAGAGTAAGAAAGAAGCCGACGAGCCTGAACCAGACAATGAGGGAGCAGGTGAAGCGGCAAGTTGATGATATTGCTGAAACGGCGTGGCGAGCTCGGCAGATGGGATTCCCAGAGGAAACCATCACATGGCTCGATGACATTCATCAGGAACTGTTGGATGACAGCGACTTGCTGAAGAAAGATCCTGCGTTATTCGTACGAGTACACAGAAGGGAGATTGAACGGTATGCAGATTTCAGGAGCAAGTTTCAGCGACAGCGGGATGCTATTTCCAACAACGGGGAATACCCGTACGGACAGATCTGGGTCATCTTGGGGAGAACCGCTGCCACTTCAGAGCGAGCCCAGGGAACGGATAGATCTTGACCTCTTGCCGAAACCCTTTGCGGAGATGTGCCGGGCGGTCAGCGAGAGTTTGACGGTTTCAACAGACATGGCAGCGGCTGCCGGGCTGGGTGTCCTGTCTGTAGCATGTAACAAATACGGCGTTGCCCTGAAGGACGGATGGTTTCAACCGCTGACGTTATATATGGTCATCTGTGCGGAAGCAGGAGAAAAGAAAAGTCCCGTCCTCAATGCCATGAAGAAACCGCTCGATGATTGGAGCAAACAACGGAACATTGACCTGAAGGGTGAGATTGCGGAGAGTAAACAGAAGTATAGGAATATGAAGAATCTGCTGAAGAGGGCAGAGAAGGATGCGGAGAACGGCAAAGACGGAGCAGAGGAAGAAACCCTGCGGCTTGCAAGGGAAATTGATGCCTTTGAATCGGTGCGTCCTGTCCGGCTGTATTCCGGCGATGTAACCAGTGAGAAACTGGTGCAGTTGCTATCGGACAATGGTGAGCGGTTTGCAATCCTTTCAAGTGAGGGGGGAATCCTTCAGGTGTTGTCCGGGGATCGGTACGGCAACGGTACAGCAAACTATGACATTTACTGTCAAGGGTACAATGGGGAAACGGTCAACGTGGATCGGATTAACAGCGGAACGGTGACAATGGAAAACCCTGTGTTGTCGATGACATTGTTTGTGCAGCCAGTCATTCTTGCCGGGCTTCTGGGAAATGAAACCCTGCAGGGTGTGGGCTTGTGTGACCGATGCTTGTATGCTGCCCCGATTTCTACCATCGGCAAGGAGCGGTTCGATGCAATCCCGATTCCGGGGAATGTTGAAGCGGGATACAGCAACATGATTCGGCGGCTTCTGGAAGGCAGGGAACGGACGTTGTGGTTATCTGACGAGGCAAGGGAACAGTTCGCCGGGTATTATAACCGCTTCACAAAAGACATTCCCTTCGCATACGAGGATCTGAAGGGATGGGCGTCCAAGTTCCGGGGGACAGTCGGCAGGATCGCCGGAATACTGCAGCTATGTGAAGATGCGGACAGCGGACGGATTTCCGGGGATAACATGATGCGGGCAATTATCCTGTCAGACTACTTCACGGAACAGGCACGTCTGATCCTGCGTGAAGGGGGCATGAATCAGAATGAACAGACAGCCAAGTACCTGCTTGACCGGGTGCGGGCTCTGCGTGACAAGACATATGCAGATGAAGCGGGACGTATTGTCTTGAAGTATCGTGACCTTCGGGCAAACGTCAATAAACGAGGGCTGAAGCAGAAGGCAGACTATGACGAGCCGCTTCAGTGCCTGATTGACAAGGGATGGATAGACGTCAACGCAGAAGTGTTCGCCCAGGTGACGGAGTTATATATCAATCCTGCAGTTTGGGGGTGAGGATATGAACAGTGCAGAACTGCTTTATAATCGGTACAGAATAACAACAAAACTGGATGGCAACGGCAAGGTGTTCTTTGCGGGTGTCGGAAGATGCTTGTCCAGTGTGACCGGGGATGAAGCGGCTTATAAGGAGATCCGGCAGTTAATGATTGACGTTGAAGAGAATGCCAAGAACTATCTGCAGAAGGATGACAGAATCATTGTGACAGGTGAGCGACAGATAATCGTACTATATCCGGCAGAAGTTAGGGGCTTGCTGAAGGGTGATCCTGACCTGTATATGAGAGCCCTGAAGCGGGGAAAGAGTGAACTGCGGTATCAGGTGAATGAAAGACGGGAATTGTCTTTACATGACGAACGGTGACCGCATAAAAAAAGGGAACGTGTAAAAGTGTAGTGTTTCTTGGCGTCTGACAGTCGATTACAACGAGTTTCAGGCGGTGCAAGGGGGACAGCATGGGAGAGAAAACAGAAGGTCAGAAACGGCTTGCAGAATGGAATACTTATTACAGCCAAGACCGGGGGCGGTATAGACAGTTTGCAGAAGCCAAGAGAATGCAGACGTCCTTCCGGCAGGAAAGATTGACAGAGATCCTTGATCTGGGGAAGGCGTATATAATGGAAACGCAACAAGCAGGTGATCCGCTGACAGTTTCGGGGCTTCAGTTGGCATGCAGATGCAACAAGCAGGATTTCTACAGAATGAAGCGGGGTGAATATGATTGGCGGGTTTTTCAGTTTATGGAGTACAACGGTATAGAGGAAGAGGATCTGCAGATTGTCCGGGACAATGACCTGCATTTTGATGTTGCATATTGGACAGATCCTGACGGCGTAATGTACTGCATGAACATGTTTTCAGAAGTGATTGACCGATTCTATCTGATCCTGCAGGAAGAGATTGAAACAAAGTGCTACATGAATAAGGGCAATCCGTCCGGCTTGATCTTCTGCCTGAAGTCAGTGTTTGGATGGAGTGACAAGCCGACAAGCCGACCCGCTGACGTTCAGCCTGTTCATGTGGCAACGAAAGAAGAAGCCCAGGCAGCCATAAATGAATTGTATGGAGAGAACGGCAAGTAGAGCAGTGGTGGCATATAAAAATGAAGCAAGCCTGAAGCGGCTTGTTTTTATTTGTGCTGACATGTTGACGTGTTGACGTGCTGACATGTTTACATGTTGTTGGTAATCCATTTTTAGTCTATTTATTATTAGTAGTTTTTCACTGTTATTTAGGGAGAATTGGACAAATCTTGGACAAAATCAACATGTCTACATGTTCTTGGACAAAAGCAAAACCGCCGCAACGTAGTAATTGCAACGGTTTGAGGGTGGTGGAGCATACGGGGATCGAACCCGTGACCTCATGACTGCCAGTCATGCGCGCTCCCAGCTGCGCCAATGCCCCATGGAGCCACTGGCCGGGATCGAACCGGCCACCTGCACGTTACGAATGTGCTGCTCTGCCAGATGAGCTACAGTGGCTCATATCTCAGATCGATCCCGCCCGGGGGATTATTCCTCCAGATCGTTGATCATATCATTGATATCATTGTACTGTGTGGTGTCCTCCGTCGAGTTCACGCCGTGCTGCGGATCCGATGCCGGCCCGATGAAGAAGTACCAGGCCAGGCCCGCCAGGGCGAACACCGCGAGGACGACAAGGAAGATGATGATGGACTTCTTGAAGCGGACGCCTTTCTGCTCGGGAGTGATGGTGTCTTCTTCCGTTTCGGAGAAGGTGACGATTTCCTCCGCGGGCTGTGCGGCAGCTTCCGTTGCCTTTGCGGCAGCCTCCTCAGCCGTCGGCTTCTTGGAGAGGATGCCCTCAAATGCTTCGTAATCCGCTGACGGTTCTTCCGCCTCAGGCACCGCCGGTTTCTCCGGCTCGGGGATCACTACCGGCTCGATGACCGGTTCGGGTTCGGGAACGATATCCGTTCCTTCCGCTGCCGGCTCCGCCGGAGCTTCCGCTTCCCCGGCAGGCTTCTTGGGAGCTTTCGCTTCCTGCTTGCGCCTGCGGGCCTCTTCCTTTTCTTCCTGTTTTTTCTTACGGGCAGCTTCCTTCTCGGCTTTGCGCTGCTCTTTCAGGCGGCGCTTCTCTTCCTTACGGGCTTCCCGATCGCTTTTCTTCTGTTCTGCCGGAGTTGCTTCCTGAGCCAGTTCTTCCGCGGCAGCCGCCTCCTCGGCGACGGCCACACCGGCGAACTCGTCGGCAGCGGGCTCTTCGGCGGGAACCTGGGGTTCCACGACCTCAGCGACCTCTTCCACAGCCGGCTCCACCGGAACTTCTTCCACAGGAACCTCGGGCTGTACCGGAACTTCCTCCGGGATCGGTTCCACGACCTCTTCGGCGGGAACCTCGGGTTCGTATCCGGCCTCCTCCGAGGCGGGCTCAGCGGCCACTTCCGCGGCAGGCTCAGCGACCTCTTCCGCAACAGGCTGGACCGGAACTTCTTCCGGAGCCGGAGCCGGTGCTTCCGCTGGGGCCTCCTTGATCGGCTTCTTCGCCTTGCGGTGCATCTGCTGAACCTGGGAGAAGATGATGGACAGCGTCTGGGCGTCCTTCTCCTCGTAGGGGAGCATACAGACTTCTCCGTCGCACTTGAATCCGTAGACCCTCTTGGCCTCAGAATGACGAAGCTCCGAAATATGGGAGTACAGATACTCCTTGCCGTCGATGGTGACGGATTTGGTTGTAAACTGTACGTCACGTCCGTTTGAGGTGATTGTTATCGTTTTCATTCAATCCTCCATCGGATACAACCCTAGACTATAATAGACCGAACAGGGATAAAATGTCAACTCAATAATGGAAATTTACAAAAACTCAAAGACAAACTGAATAAAGAATGATATAATAAGTCAACAAATATGTTTTCTTGTCAGTGCAAAAGAGGTTTTCTATGGATATTAGTGTATTAGCTGAACAGAGACGTGAATCTGTAATCAATCTGCTGAAAGGCATGAAGATCAAAAAGAGTGACGGAGAAGGCTTTGACCGGGACGATGTATATGTCTGCATGCAGCAGCTGTGCGATGTCTACGAGAAGAGCATCGACGACCTGACGACGGGATATGAAGCGCAGATCGCGGAGCTTCAGGACAAGTATCAGAAATATGACGAAAACAACGACCTCTATATCAGTCTGATCATGGAGGCGAAGAAGAGCAGCAACGAGATCATCAGCAAGGCGAAGAATGAGGTCGACGAGATCCTGGCCAGCGGCAAGGAAGAGATCGCCAGACAGGAAGAGGAACTCGCCCTCGCCAGAGAGAATGCCGAACAGCAGAAGGCGCTCCTCGCCGCGGAGATCGAACAGGCGGCGGCTGACGCGGAGGCTGCAAAGGCAACGCTGGCAGAGGAACTCGCCGGAGAGAGAGCGAAGGCGGAGAACACAAAGCAGAAATACCAGCACCAGATCGCGGCTATGGATCAGGAGTTTGAGGAGATCAAGACCAACATTCTCCGGACGGCCGGAAAGATCGACGGTCTGAAATCACAGATCCACGAAAAGGATCTGACCACGATCTGGAACGTCCAGGAAACCCCGGCGGCGGTGAATGTGCCGGAACCGGATATCGTGGTCGAAGAGACGGTGGTCGAGACCCCGGCGGCCGAGTTCGCGGCGCCGGCATTTGACTTCTCCTTCACGGCGGAGCCGGAGGCTGCTCCGGAACCGGTTGCCGTGGAAGAGCCCGCTCCCGTTGAGCCGGTGATCCCGGTGGAGCCCGCTCCCGTGGAACAGGCGGAGGAGGAACTGACCTTTGAAGACCTGGTGGCCAAACTGCAGAAGGAAGAGTTCGGCGAGCCGGAGGCAGCCCCTGAGGCGCCGGTTCCCGAAGTAGAGATTCCGGCCGTTCCGGAAGTGGAGGTTCCGGCGGAGCCCAAGGAAGCCCTGGCGGACGTGGCGGATCTCGCCGTGGAAGAGTTCACCATCGAACTTCCCGGTGAAGAGCCCGCAGTTGAAGCGGCGGAAGAGGCTGCCGAGGATGAGATCTCCTTCGAGGGACTCGAGGAGCTCTTCAAGGAGTAATCAGATAAACAGGATGATCAGAGCGCACGGCAGCAGGCTGCTGCCGTGCGTTTTTATCGGTAGGCAGCAGCCCGCCGGATGAAAGAGGTGACAGATCACAATGGAAGCACTAAAGCAGAAAATACTGGATGAAGGCACAGCCATTGGCAAAGACATCGTGAAGGTGGACGGTTTCCTGAACCACCAGATCGACGCCCGGTTTCTGGAACGGATCGGCCGGGAATTCGCCCGCCGTTTTGACGGCTGCAAGATCGACCGGATCCTGACCGTGGAGGCCAGCGGCATCGCTATCGCGGTAGGGACCGCGCCCTTTGTCGGCTACCCTCCCGTTGTCTTTGCGAAAAAGGCGGCGCCCAACACCCTGAAGGAAGGGTTCTTCCGGGCGGAAGCCCGCTCCTTCACCAAGGGGAAGGTGTCCAGCCTGATCGTATCGGAGAAGTATCTGCCCGCCGGGGAGAGCGTCCTGATCCTGGACGACTTCCTGGCATACGGGGAGGCGTCCCTGGCGCTGGCGGATCTGGTCCGCAAGGCCGGAAGCCAGGTTGCCGGGATCGGCGCCGTCATCGAAAAGGGATTCCAGGGCGGATCGGAAAAGCTCCGGGCGAAGGGATACCGGGTGGAATCCCTGGCAGTGATCCGGAAGATCGAGAACGGCATCATCACCTTTGAAGAGGACGATCCGGCGGGAGAGGAACATGCAGGAGAATAAGGTCGACTATCATATCCATACGACCTTTTCCGACGGAAAGAGCACGCCCACAGAGATCATCCGCGCAGCGAAGGAACTGGGCTACGACGAGATCGCCATCACGGACCACGATAATGTCGGGGGACTGGAGGAAGCGAGGATCGCCGGGGAGGCGGTCGGCCTGCGGGTGATCCCCGGAATCGAGCTCGCCACGGTGACCGAAAAGGGCATCGGCCTGCATATCCTCGGCTATCGCATAGACACCAAAAGCGAAGAGCTGAAGGAATTCCTCTCCTGGCTGATCCAGGCACGGGAGGACCGGAACGAACGGCTTCTGGCGGTTCTGCGGAACATGGGCTACGACATTGCCATGGACGAAGTGGAACTGGGGCAGAACGGTTTTCTGGGCAAGCCCATTATCGCCAGGACTCTGGTGAAGAAGGGGTACATCGCCGATGAGCGGGAGGCCTTCAGCGAGAGGATCCTGGGAAGCCCCGCCTGCCGGGCCGTAAAAAAGGACAAGCCCCTGGCCTCGGAAGCGATCAGGGTCATTCGCGGGGCGGGCGGAACGCCGGTGCTGGCCCACCCGATCCAGACACGGAACATCGGGGACGCGGGAAGCGAGGAGTTCTATAAGAATATAGAAGAGATCATCGCTGATCTCAAGAAGCAGGGCCTGAAGGGTCTGGAGTGCTACCACCCCGATCAGAACGAGGAGCAGTCCCTGCGCTTCGTCGACATGGCGGAGAAATACCATCTGCACATTACCAGAGGAACGGACTTTCACGGAAGCGACTACGCCGAGGCGTGCCGCACCGGGGTATACCGTTAGGAAGGAAGGAAACGAGAATGAAGGTTTACAACACGCTGACCAGAAGAAGGGAAGACCTGCGGACCATCGAAGAGGGAAAGGTAAGGATCTACGTATGCGGACCGACGGTCTACAACTACTTCCACATCGGCAACGCCCGGCCCTTCGTGGTCTTCGATACCCTGCGCAAGTATCTGCAGTATCGGGGATACGATGTGAAGTTCGTGCAGAACTTCACCGACGTGGATGACAAGATCATCAACAAGGCCAGGGAAGAAGGGGTCACCGCCCCGGAGATCAGCGAGAAATATATTGAAGAGTATTACAGGGACGCGGCGGCCCTCAACGTGACGAAGGCTGACGTGCACCCCAAGGTCTCGGAGCACATTCCGGAGATCATTGCCTTTGTACAGACCCTGATCGACAAAGGTTACGCCTACGAGCGGAACGGCGACGTCTATTTCTCCACCCGGAAGTTCAAGGGCTACGGCAAGCTGTCGAAGAAGGACATCGACGAGCTGGAGTCCGGCGCCCGCATCGCCATCAACGAGGACAAGGACGATCCCCTGGACTTCGCCCTGTGGAAGGCCCGCAAGGAGCCGGACGAGATCGCCTGGGAGAGCCCCTGGGGAATGGGCCGGCCCGGCTGGCATATCGAGTGTTCCGCCATGGCCAAGAAGCATCTGGGCGACACCATCGACATCCACGCCGGCGGGCAGGATCTGCAGTTCCCCCATCACGAGAACGAGATCGCCCAGTCCGAGTGCTGCAACGGCGTTCCCTTCGCCAACTACTGGATGCACAACGGCTACATCACCATCGACAACGAGAAGATGTCCAAGTCCAAAGGCAACTTCTTCACGGTTCGCGACATCCTGCAGGAGTACGACGGAGAGGTCATGCGCTTCTTCCTGCTGTCCGGCCACTACCGCAACCCCATCAACTTCAGCGACCAGCTGATGGCCCAGGCCAAGAGCTCCCTGGAGCGGATGCGCAACGCCAAGCGCAACCTGCAGCATCTCATGGAGCACGGGGCGGATGGCGAGATGACGGAAGGGGAAGCAAAGGCAACAGAAAGCTTCGACCAGTACCGCCAGGAATTCATCCGGGCCATGGACGACGATCTGAATACGGCCGACGGCATCTCCGCCGTCTTCGAACTGATCACCGTCATCAACACGGCGGCTGCCGGCGGGGCGACGAAGGCCTTCGCCAAAGCGGCCATGGATGTGCTGATGGAACTGACCTCCGTGCTGGGCCTGCTGCAGCAGGATCAGGAGGAAGGCGTCGACAGCGAACTGCAGGCGCTCATCGATGAGCGGCAGGAAGCGCGGAAGGCGAAGAACTGGGCACGGGCTGACGAGATCCGGGATCTTCTGAAGGCCCGCGGCATTACGCTGAAGGATACGCCCCAGGGCGTGCAGATCGTCCGGGAGTAACGGGCGGCCCGGCCGGAACGAAGAAAGAGCGGAGCGGACGGAGAGCCGGTGACGGCCCGGCCGGAGCGGACGGAGAGCCGGTGACGGCCCGGCCGGAGCGGACGGAGAGCCTATGACGGACAGTGAGCTGAGAAACCTGAATACGGCGGCCCTCGCCTTTATGGGCGACGCGGTCTATGAACAGGCGGTCCGGGAGAGGATCTTGAGCGAAGGACTGAGCCGGGTGGATACCCTGCACCGGCGCTCGACCCGGTACGTCTGCGCGCCGGCGCAGGCAGCGGTGATCCGGGAGCTCTTTGACGAGCTGACCCAGGAAGAACAGGCGCTGGCCCGCCGGGCGAGGAACCACCGGTACCACTCCAGGGCGAAAAACGCGGACCCCATGACTTACAAGTGGGCGTCGGCCTTCGAGGCCCTGGTGGGGTATCTGCATCTTTCCGGCCGGCAGCAGCGGCTGGACTGGCTTTTGGACAGGGCCTTCGCCCTGATCGAAGAGGGGACGAAGCAGGGATAACGAGATGTCATCGGGAAAGAAGAAACAGAAGAAAAAAGTCCGGAACAAGTCAAAAGACTGGCTGATGGACTATTACCGTACGGGACGGGAATTCGATGAGGAAAACCGCCGCCGCAGGGAGGCCGAGGGGACGCCCCAGCCAAAGGGGCTGAAGAACCTCAACTCCTTTGAGTGGGGCTGCATCATCGTCATCGTCCTGGGCCTGATCGGATGCCTTATCCGGTACGTGGTGTTTTAGAAGAAGGATTGCCTTTGAACGAGAAGGCGGAGGAACAGCATGAGCAAAGCGGACGTATTGTTTGTCGAAATGTGCCAGGCTATTCTGGATCACGGATACTCCAGCGAGGGACAGACCATCCGGGCCAAATGGGCTGACGGCACGCCGGCGCACACCATCAAGCAGTTCGGCGTGGTGGGCCGGTATGACCTGTCGGAGGAGTTTCCCGCCCTGACCCTTCGGCCTACCTACATCAAATCCGCGGTGGATGAGATGCTGTGGATCTGGCAGAAGAAGTCCAACCGGACGGCGGACCTGAAGAGCCGCATTTGGGACGAGTGGGCCGACGAAGAGGGGACCATCGGCAAGGCCTACGGCTACCAGATGGGCGTGAAGTACCGATTCCCCTTCGGCGAGATGGACCAGGTGGACGCGGTGCTCTGGCAGCTGAAGAACACCCCCTATTCCCGCCGCATCCTGACCAGCATGTACAACTTTCGTGACCTGACGGAAATGGGGCTGGAGCCCTGCGCCTACAGCATGACCTTCAACGTGACGGGAAACCGGCTCAACGCCATTCTCAACCAGCGGTCCCAGGACATCCTGACGGCCAACAACTGGAACGTGGTGCAGTACGCGGTCCTCGTGCACATGCTCGCCCAGGTGTCCGGCCTGGTGCCCGGGGAGCTGGTGCAGGTGATCTCCGACGCCCACATCTACGACCGGCACGTGGAGATCGTGCGGGAGCTGATCCAGCGGCCCCAGTACCCGGCGCCGAAGTTCAGCCTGAATCCGGAGATCCGGAATTTCTACGACTTTACCACCGACGATATTCTCATCGAAGATTATCAGACCAATCCCCAGGTGCGGGATATCCCCGTCGCCATCTGAGAAAAGGAAAAGAATATGAACGCAATCGTAGCTGTCGACCGGAACTGGGGCATCGGCAGGAACAACGACCTGCTGGTCCACCTTCCCGGTGACCTGAAGTATTATAAGGAAAAAACCCTGGGCAACGTGATCATCGTCGGCCAGAAAACCCTGGAATCCTTCCCGGGAAGCAAGCCCCTCCCCGGCAGGACCAACATCGTGCTCAGCGATGACCCGGCCTTTGTCCGCGACGACTGCATCGTCTGCCGGACGAAGGAGGAGGTGCTGGAGAAGGCGGCGGCCTATGAGCCGGACCGGGTGTTCATCTGCGGCGGCGCTTCCATCTACCGTCTGTTCCTGGACGACTGCGACGCCTGCTACGTGACGAAGATCGACGAGGCCTTTGAAGCGGACACATACTTCCCCGACCTGGACGCGCGGCTCTGGCGGATCGACTGGGCCTCCCCCGCACGGGAGGAAAAGGGCCTCCGCTACCGTTTCGTGCGCTACGTGAAATAGGAGAGGACCATGGCGGACCTGATCATCGGCAGAAACGCCTGCACGGAGGCGCTCAGAAGCGGACGGAAGATCCGCGGCCTTCTGCTGCAGAAACGGAGCGGCAAAGAGGCCTCCCGGGGCAAAGGCAATCCCGGCGGGGCAAGATCCGGCCCGAAGGGACAGTCTGCCGAAGGGGCCCTGGCTAAGATCGCCGCCATGGCGGAGGAGCAGGGCATCCCGGTGGAATACCGTGACCGGCAGGAACTGGACCGGCTGGCGGAAGGAGCCGCCCATCAGGGCGTGATCGCCATGGCGGAGGAGTATTCCTACAGCAGCGTCGAGGAGATCCTTGCCTTTGCGCGGAAAAAGGAAGAGCCGCCCCTTCTGGTGATCCTGGACGGATTGGAGGATCCCCACAACCTGGGGGCCATTCTGCGGACGGCGGAGTGCGCCGGCGTCCACGGCGTCATCATTCCCAAAAACCGTTCGGTGCGGGTGAACCAGACCGTGTGGAAGACTTCGGCCGGCGCGGCCCAGCACGTCCGGTGCGCCCAGGTGACCAACCTTTCCCGGCTCATCGGGCAGCTGCAGGAGGAGGGGATATGGGTCTGCGCCTGCGACATGGACGGCGGCACCTGCTGGGAGACGGACCTGACCGGACCTCTGGCCATCGTCATCGGCAGCGAGGGCAGGGGGATCAGCCGGCTGGTCCGGGAACACTGCGATCTGGCCGTTTCCATTCCTCTTCACGGACAGGTCAATTCCCTGAACGCATCCAACGCGGCGGCGGTGATCATCTATGAAGCCCTGCGGCAGAGGACGGAAGGAGGCAGCCATGGCTAAGCGTCCGGATATCTCCGATCAGGATCTGGCCCTGCGGGCACAGGAAGGCGATCTGGCGGCGGAGGAGGAACTGCTGCGCCGCTACAAGGGACTGGCCCGGAAAAAGGCGAAGATGTACTTCATTGTCGGCGCCGACGAGGAGGACGTGATGCAGGAAGGCATGATCGGCCTGCTCAAAGCCGTCCGCCGCTATGACGGGGAGAAGGAAGCATCCTTCAGCACCTTTGCGGGCCTTTGCGTCACCAACCAGATCATCAGCGCCATCCGCGCGGCGGACCGGAACAAGCACCGGATCCTGAACACCTCCCTGTCCCTGGAAGAGACGGTTCCCGGAGGAAATCAGGACACCTCCGGCGGCGAGATTCGCCTGGGGGACACGCTGGCGGACCCCTCTGCCCCGACCCCGGACCAGCTTCTGGTCATCAAGGACATCGCCGAGTGCATCGTGGGCAACGACGACAGGATCTTCAGCGATTATGAGATGGAGGCCCTGACCCTGCTGCTCCGGGGAAGAAGCCGGCAGCAGATCGGAGAGGAACTGGGCAGGTCGGAGAAATCCGTGGACAACTGCCTGAACCGGGTCAGGAAAAAGATCCTGAATTACCTGAGTTCATAGGGGCTGGAAGGGCTTTGGCCCGGGGCCCGGCATGGCTCCGGCCCGGGGCTCGGCGAGGCTCCGTAAATCGGTTGACATACGAAACGAAATATAGTACGATAGGTTGTAATCGGCGTGCTGCTGTAGCTCAGTCGGTAGAGCACCTCATTGGTAATGAGGAGGTTCGGCAGTTCAAGTCTGCTCAGCAGCTCCATTCGATAAAAAACATAGTGCTGTCGTGATTCTATTTTAGGAGGGAAAACCATGGCAAAGCAGAAATTTGAAAGAAACAAGCCGCATATCAACATCGGAACCATC
>JAFRHG010000002.1 GCA_017433375.1 Bacillota bacterium | reverse complement strand
TTCCTTGCTTTTCTCTTGGACTCTTTGTCTGTGCCCTGTGATGGATCCGGTTCTTCTCCGATATCGATTTTTGAAATCAGATCAGCGTCGGCAATTGTGATCTTCTGGTTGCAGTCCGCGTCGCCCCGGAAAGTCCAGTCGCTGATCTGCCCGTTGCCGTCAGAGGAGAATTCGATGGTCGCCGGAGTGATTTCATGCAGTGTCCAGTAACTGTCCTCATCCTGGAGCAGGACTTTGCCTACCGGAAGAGTCGCGTTGTCGTTATAGAGCGCATTGACATCCCTGTCGAATTTACCACCTTCAATGTGGCATTTGATGTACGGTTCGCCGGACGAGTTCTTTCCCATCTGGTGAATGCTATTGAAGCTTCCGTTAAATGTTCCGCCTTCGATGGTCAGCTCGGCTCCACCTATGGAATTGACGTTTTTGGTAAACATCGTCCGATTCTCTCCGCAGGTAAAGGTTCCGCCGGTGATCTTGGTGATGCCCAGCTCGGTTTTGTAACCGCCTTTACTACCGTTATACTTGCTGAGGTTCAGCGGAGTGGCGCCTCGGATGGTGCCGCCGTTGATCGTCATCTTGTGCCAGCTGATGATGACCGTGCCGCTGTTATTCACCGCCTCTCCGTCGTTGAAGATCAGCTCACCGGCGCTGTCAACCTTGAACGCGTTCAGTTTGCCTTCAAAATATCCGCCGTTAACGGTGAGCTTAGCCTCGTAACCAGGCTCGGGAATCTCGGATGTATTCAGGAATCCCGTCGTTACGGTTGTCTGCTTGTTGTCATTATTGATCACCCTGACGCCATCGTTGATGGTCATCTCGCCCCGGTTGCAGATACTGTACCAGGTGCCTCGCTCTACACCGGCGGGCAGGGGCAGGTTGCTCCTGGACAGGTACAGCTTTCCGGAAATGATGACTTCTCCGCCGGGCTGGTTCATGACGCAGGCCTTCGCGTGGGTGATGTTATCGATCACGCCTTCGCCATCACTGGACAGGAGCGCCAGTTTACCATAGTTCTCAAAGGTATGAGGCTTGCCCTCCGCCTGTGATTCGTCCGGTGCATTCTTTATCGTATGCCCGTTCAGGTCTATGGTGATGTCTGCACCTGCCGGAATAACCACACCTTCCACGGTATCCGCGACCAGTGTGATCTCTGTCGGTTCGGTCCCTGCCGCTTCTACGGCGGCCGCCAGTGATTCGTAGACCGTATCGCCGATGGTGGCTACCACGTTGTCGTCGGCGAAGGCCTTGTCATTCCCCATCAGCGGGATCATGGCAAAGGCCATGGCCACCACGGTGAGGACGATGCCGATTGCTCTCCTTTTTATCATCGCTTTTATCATCGCTCTCCTTATCCTTTCTGTCTTTGCTCTTCTCTGTCTGACTTCTACTCTTTCACTGTCCACTCAGTCCGGCTCCAACGGACTGATTACGCGAGAATGATACCATGATGCGCGGTGCAATCCTATACTCGCCCATATACGAAAAACGATAGGATCTCGCGCTTTATTGCAGTAAATTCCCGGTGGTTTTCCCGCCGCATCAGCATCCTTCTCCGCGTGTCTGTCACCGGTTGAATCCACTTGAGCGGGATTGCCTTTGCGAAAGTACTCTTTTTCGACAGCGGATGGGCTATTCCCCATCCGCCAAACGCTCGCCACACCTCTGCCCAACCGGTATCACAACCGGTATCGCGTTTACCCTGTCCGCCCCGTCCCGCGCAACTCTGCATAAGACATCCGGCCTATAATCTGTTACTATTTAAGTCGGAGCGGGGATGCGGCGTCTGCAGCGGCAGGTGTCCTCCGCGGCCCGTTATCACACCGGAGCCCGCCGGTCCCGGCCAGAGATGATCAAAGGAGGAACAGCATGACTGTCAGCAATCTCACCCGATGTCAAACCATACTCGCCATCGCCGCGTGCCTCTTCGCCGCCCTTGCCTTTGCATCCTGCGGCGACCAGGAGGGATCCCGGCCCGCGGACACGGAGAGCACCGACGCGGGGAAGGCCGCGGAGGACACCGCCTGGAAGACGGCCTACCGGCAGATCCTGGAGACGAATCAGGCGGACATCGAAAGCTACGAGTATCAGGAGTACGAGGAGGCCCGGGGCGCGACGGCCCTCTGCGACCTCAACGACGACGGGACGCCGGAGCTGCTGTTTTTCCTTCCGGAGGTCTTCGAGGGGTTCGTGTCCACCGCCGAGATGTACATCTACACCTTCCGGGATGGAAAGGCAACGGAGCTTGACTACGGTTTCCCGGAGGGAAGGCTCCAGGAATCCGATGCGGCGAACCGGCTCACCGATGTCAATGCGGCCAGCGGGACCAGCTACGCCGTCTACAAGTCCAAGTCGCCGGCCACCTTCGGCATCTGCCGGGCGATCTCCGATGAGAGCGGGGATGTGATCTCCTGCGAGTACACCGCTTCGTCCGGCAGCTTCGATCTGGATTGCTGGGAGGACGGCTGGCAGCTGGACTATGAGACCGATCCCGCCAATCCGACGGAAAAGCACACCTGGTATCACCGGACCGAGACCATCAGCAAAGAGGATTTCGATAAATCCCAGCGGCGCCTTGCCGGGAACATGGATCAGCTGCTTTTCTTCGTCACCCGCGGCCATGAGAGCGCCGTCTTCGATAAGGCGGCGGGCATGGAACCCCAGTCCGTCTTCTGCAGCGATATGATCGATGAGCTGACCGTGACCGAAAGCACTTCGGCCGGCTCCGGCTCCGGCGACGCGGATGGCGGCGATGTGCTCGGCGGCCTGGAAGACAAACAGTTCGCCTTTTCCAGCGGCGCCGGCGGCTGGGGGACCACCCTGACCTTCGGCGCAGGCGGAAGCTTCCGCGGCAAGTACCACGATTCCAACCTGGGCGAGACCGGGGCGGACTATCCCAACGGGACGGAGTACCGCTGCGTCTTCGACGGGGTCTTCTCCGATCCAAAAGCAACAGACGACAGGGAGTACACCCTTACCCTGAAGGAATTCAACATCGGCAGAAGCAGCGGCGAAACCATCCGGGACGGGGTCCTGATCAAATATTCGGATCCCTACGGCATGGAGGATCTTGCGCCCGGAGACACGGTCCGGCTTCTGCTGCCGGGCTATCCCCTCTCCAAACTGAACGAGGAGCAGCGCTCCTGGACCACCATGGCCGAGGACGGGGACGTGCTGAAAGGGTACTGCCTGGTGAACGACAAATCCGACCACGTGTTCTGCACCGGGCCGGAATGATGGGGTGACAAAACGAACAGGAGATTCAATGCTGTCTGTTCAGCCTGAATCTCCTGTTCGTTCTAATCAATTGTTCCTATTTATGCTTTGATTCGCTGTGGTTACTTTACGTTCACATTCAGCGCTTTGCAGACACCATTCTGCGCGTAAGCATAAACCGTACATGTACCCTTTGCCTTGGCCATTATCGTTCCCGAAGGGGTAACAGTCGCAACCTTAGTGTTCGAAGACTCGTATCTCACCTTTGCATGCTTTTTGACTTTGCCCTTCTTACTCTGTTTTGTAAGCTTGACCTTGAGTTTCATGGTCGCGCCCTCTTTTACCGCGACATTCTTGGCATTCTTCCACTTCTTTCCTTTCTTAACCTTGACGGTCACTTTTTTGTAGTTCGTCACCTTGCCCCCCTTGGTGGCAACGTGTACTACCTTAGAAGTGGATACTACTTTATTGTCCTTGTTCAGGGCCACTACGATGAATTTGTAATACTTACCCTTCTTTACTTTGATATTGCTGATATCTTTCACGTTGTATGATGTCGCGCCTCCGTTCAGTACAGCCAGCTTCACCATCTTGTATTGGCTGCCGCACAGATTGCCGTATACAACGTAACTGGTTGTATCGTTAGCGCTGGCCCACGCCAGTTTAATGTTTTTCTTGCCCTGCTTGCTGCTCTTGAGCATGAGCGGTGCAAAACCTGAGCCCGCAGGATCTGTATCCAGATTGCCCGTGGTGATCGCTTTGTCTGCTGTCGCCGCACTTGCTCCGGGGCCTACGGGAGATCCATCGGTTCCCATCTGATTGGAATTAGCTTCCTTGGGCTCTACTTTGACATCATCCATGAGGGCCTTGAGGGCATTCTCGTCATCGATCAGCTTTTGCAGGGTGGGAGCGTCAATGTATTTCTTCTGGTCTCTCGTCAGATTCTCGAATGCATCTCTTGCCGCCTTGATCTGATCTTTATTACTGGCCTTCACGTCCCCGGGATCGGGAAGAGCTTCGATCAGGTTCTTGACAGCATCTGCTGCTTCCTGATCTGTCTTTCCTTCTTTACAATTCAGCGATCTTCGCCACTGCATCGTCGAGCTTTGTCTTTGTGGCGTCTTCAACGAAGCCCTTCTGCTTATCTGTCAGCGCGTCATAGGCATCTTTCGCCGCCTGCACTGCCGACTTGTCATCAAGGGTCAGCTCATTGACAGCAGGCAACTCATTGACCATCGCAGTGACCTCATTGGCTCTCTTCTGATCTGATGTGGGTATTTTCCATATATCCGGATCTTTGAAGAAATAGTCATGTCCATGCGGGAGCTTTGACGGTACTGTTTCTGTTTCAACAGCTGCACTCAGGTCCTTTGCATAGCCTTCAAATATCTCTTTTAACAGCTCCTGTTCTTCCGGATCATAGTTCGCCAGCGGACGACTCCAGTTTTTTGTCCAGCTATTTCTGTCATCCTTTTCCGCGTCCTTTGTCAGGGATACATACGGGCCACTGGTACCGTACCTGGCCGGATATCCTCTTCCGCCGACCAGATATGTGTAATCGCCGCCCCTCAGACCTACCGTGACTTCCGGAGCATAAACGTTTGTTGGATAATTATAGTATTCATCGCCGGAAAGCTCATAGTCGTAACTCGGGAGCTTGAATCTGATCATACCGTCTCTGTTTGTCATTATGGTATGATCATCCACCTTCGTACCATCCTCAAGTACGAAATCCGGGCTGTTCACGTCATAATCCAGCGTAATCTCGGTAAAGGCTGCCCGAGGAATAGCATCATACTCGCTAGCGTGTGTGTATGAGCCACTGAACACTTTAATCTCGTATAGACAGTTTATTCCGCCGTAACCGTTATAATAGCTTTCGTAATCTGATGAAACGTTAATACAGATGTTGTACACCTTGCTGTGATCCACGTTCAATAAGTACGGATACTCGTTTGAATATCCTGTCGCCGCATTGACCTGCTGCACACCCAGTGAAAATGCGAATGTCAATGCTATGGCGATGCTGAGCAAAATAGCCAGCAATTTTGCTCTTATTGTTTTTATCGCTCCCTCTCTCATCTTCGATTCTCCTTTCATGACTCTTTTCACGACTCCTGATGATATCCAATGATAATCGTTTTCGCATAGTACGCCCATACGATTTTTAGTAATATAACGGATAGTTTTCCTGACGATAACTAAAATGAACGACTCGTTCTAACTCTGTTTCACAGGGCGTTGGGAAGTGTTTTGTCACCGGTTGATTCCCCTTGACAAGAAATTATCGCGGAATAATATCCCTTTAGAGCCCTAAACAGCACCCCTCCCGGAGAGTCTTCTCCCATGAAATAACCGGCAACGCAACCGGTGTCACCGGTTGTGCATCTGGAGACCGCTGTCAACTGCAGGGCGGGCGCGATCGGTTGGTGGCCTCCAGGAGTGCCTTAACGCGCTTGTCCTTTGCGCTTTTTCAGCATGTACAGGTCAGTATGCCCAGAAGACAGTCCACTGAGTGATCCTCTGTCGGTGACATAAACCCCAAGAAACTTTGGAGAGCCACCTGACAGGGTAGAGTGAGCGTCTCCTCTTACTCTACCGTTGCACCGTACGTATCGGTCAGGAATATGTGCCGTGCTCTCTTCCACTGCTTGAGTAAATGAAAACCGACTCGAACAACGACTGGCGGTCATGATAACTCTTTCAGCCTTTTTGGCCAATAACCGGCCGTGGAGGCGGAAATTGGAGCGTTTTCCCTTTCACAGGCTAAAGCATCCCGCTGCCATTAGCTACGATTTTAGCGAAATAAGCGAAAAACATGTGACTTCCTGATGATACGATCCAGGGTTCACAACGGAGCGCGGCCCCCCCGCCTCGGCTTGTGAGAGTATTTCCGCCATTTCCGCCTTGCCGGCCCCAAAAAGGCTGAAACTCACTGGCAGCGGATGGGCTTTCCTGTCACCGGACGACGGGGATCTCATCCGCCGCACAGAAAAAGGACTGCCACACTAATCATGGTGCAACAGTCCTGTTGTTATTCAGTAAGGAGGGGGGATCCCTCATTGTCTCACCGGTCTGCGGCGTTCAACAGACGGCCTCCGCGACCATGGGGGGGCGCTCACTTGACCGTTACTTTGATCAGCTTCGACACGCCGTTGTGCGCGTAGGCGTAGACGGTGCAGGTGCCTTTGTCTCTGGCAGCGCGTCTGTCGCCGGTTGAATCCGTTTGCCCGGAATTGCCTTTGGGAGAATACTCTTTTTCGACTGCTGTCGTGTGCCGGTGTTCGTGCATCCATCCCGCAGAGCTTTCCGGGGAACCGGCGACAGAAACGGTGTCACCCATCGCGAGGGAACCCGGGAGACAGGGACTGATTATCCATGCCCGGGCAGCCCGTCAGCCTACTGCATGAGGATGCGGCGCAGGTCGCGCCGGTTATCCGCGTGGAGCTTTTCGAAGACGTTGGAAAGATATTTCTTGACGGTGTTCTGGGAGAAGCCCAGATAGTCGGCGATCTCTTTGTTCTTCCAGCCCCGGCTGGCCAGGACCGCCATGATGAATTCCGTCTTGTTGACATTCAGGGGGATGCTGTGCTCTGAGAGGAGTTCCCGCATCTCCATCCACCCGCTGTAGAATTCGCTGGCGATGGCGTCGATGGTCGAGGCGTCCTCCGGGGCGCGGGGCTTGATGTACACGTCCACCATGCCGTGGAGCATGAGCTGCATCTCCGCCAGGATCTCGAAGAGGCCGTCCGGCTGGCACAGTTCCATGACTCTGTCCAGATATTCCTCCGCCTCCTCCATCCGTCTCTGGTTGACCAGGGCGATGGCGGCGAAGGCGTTCAGGTAGCCGAGGGGGACGGGATAGACATCGCTGGTGAAGGCGTTGGTCGCCTCGACCACGCCCAGGATCTGCTCGTACTTTTTCTCCCGGTAGAGCGCATAGCAGTAGATGCTGCAGGCCCAGGTCTTCAGCCCCTCGGGAAGCTCGGGCACCAGCTGGGTGATGTCGTGCTCCATCTCGTCGGTGGGCATGTGCAGGATGACCCGGGCGGAAAACAGCATCATCCGGGCGATCCGCTGGATCTTCGGGCTGTGGTACTCCATGGCCTCCTGAAGGGAATTCTCCAGGATCTGAAAGGCGGCCATGGATTTGACGTGGCGGCGCAGGTGCATGCAGGCGAGGACATAGATGTGGGCCGCCGTGATGCGGATGTTGATCTCGCCGTGGTCAAGGTACAGACCGGCGATGTCCGCCGCCTTCTGCGCGTTGCCTGTGTAGTACTGATACTCGGCTTCCGCCATCTGGCGCAGGTCGTCGTCGTGGATGGTGTTCACCGCCACCCGGGCGCTCCCTGGCTGGAAGGGCAGCATCTTAAAGGGCAGCACCACGTCGTGCATCCGCCCGCCCCGATGGATCCACCGCACGAAGGAATTGACCTCCGATTCATCGATGCCGGGGATCACCTTCAGGAGATCCATGATCACATCGGCCTCCGCCACGTCGGTCATGCGGCGCTTGCCGTCCCGGGCCGGCAGGGAGGCCTGGCGGCAGCGGGCAATAAGGTCGGGATCCGTTTTGGACAGACGCTGCTTCAGGGTATTCCAGTACTTTCTCGCATCGGTGCTGCGGGTCAGCAGGGAAACGATGTCGACGATGGAATACAGCATGCTGTCGCTGGTCTCATCCTCCGCGACCCGGATCGCGACTTCCTTGTAGTGAACCAGATTGTATTTTTCCATGGGGTTCTCCTTTTCGTGAGTTGCCGCACCGGGGTGTCCCTGTGCCGCCGTCGGCTTCGCTCCTTACTTCCACACCTTCCGGTAGGCTGCCAGCACCTGATCCACATCCGCCTCCGTAAAGGGCGCGGAGATGAACATGGACTCAAAGGGTGACGGGGCGATGTACACGCCCTCTTCCAGAAGTCCCCTGAACAGGGCCGTGAACTTCTCCGTGTCGGCTTTCGCCGCGTCCGCGTAGCTTCGCACCGGCTGATCCGTCAGGAACAGGCCCACCAGAGAGCCGATCTGATTGACCGTGCATCCGGTGATCTCCCGCAGCCCCGCGGCCAGGCGCTCGCCCATGTCATTCAGGTGCACATAGACCGATGGATCCGCCAGCAGTTTCTTCAGGGTGACCAGTCCCGCCGTCATGGCGATGGGGTTGCCCGACAGGGTTCCTGCCTGATAGACCGGCCCCGTGGGGGAGACGGTTTCCATGATTTCTTTCTTTCCGCCGTAGGCGCCCACGGGCATGCCGCCGCCGATGATCTTGCCGTAAGTGACCAGATCCGGCTCAATGCCCAGGCTCTGGCAGGCTCCTCCAAAGGCAAGCCTGAACCCGGTGATCACCTCGTCGATGATCAGCAGGGCTCCCTCCTTCGTGCACAGTTCCCGCAGGCCGGCAAGGAATCCCTCCGCCGGGGGAACCACGCCCATGTTGGCCGCCACTGGTTCCACGATGACGCAGGCGATCTCTCCCGGGTTTCCGGCGAAGAGCGCCTTCACGCTGTCCAGATCGTTGTAGGAAGCCACCAGGGTATCTGCCGCCGCGCCTTTGGTCACGCCGGCGCTGTCCGGATTGCCGAAGGTCATGGCGCCGGAACCGGCCTTGACCAGCAGGCCGTCGCTGTGGCCGTGGTAGCAGCCTTCAAACTTGACGATCTTGTTTCTTCCCGTATATCCTCTGGCGATGCGCAGTGCGCTCATGGTCGCCTCGGTGCCGCTGTTGACCATGCGGATCCGCTCCACATGGGGGATGTTCTCCACCACCAGTTCCGCCAGTTCCACCTCCAGCTCGGCACAGGCGCCGAAGCTGAGGCCTTTCTGCATCCGCTCGCCGATGGCCGCCAGCACGTCGTCATCGGCGTGGCCCAGGATCATGGGACCCCAGGATCCGACAAAGTCGATGTATTCGTTGCCGTCGGCATCCCAGATACGGTTGCCTTTGGCCCTCTCGATGAACAGGGGCGTCATGCCCACGCTGCGGTATGCCCTGACCGGACTGTTGACTCCGCCGGGCATCACCAGCTTCGCCCGTTCAAACAGTTCGCTGGATCTGGTCGTCTTCATCCGATGTCTCCTTTCCGGATCGCGTCGGCGATCTCCTTCGCAAAATAGGTGATGATGATGTCCGCGCCCGCCCGGATCATGGACACGGTGCTCTCGCACATGATGCCGTACTCATCGATGAGCCCGGCCGCGCCCGCCGCCTTGATCATGGCGTACTCGCCGCTGACGCTGTAGGTGGCGATGGGCAGGTCCGTCCGATAGCGCAGTTCCCGGATCAGATCCAGGTAGGCGATGGCCGGCTTGACCATCAGGATGTCTGCGCCTTCCTCTTCGTCCAGCATGGCTTCCTTCATGGCCTCCCTGCCATTGTGGGGATCCATCTGGTAAGCCCTGCGGTCACCGAAGGCCGGGGCCGATCCCGCCGCGTCCCGGAAGGGGCCATAGTAATAGGAAGCAAACTTCGCCGCGTAGGACATGATGGGGATGTTCTGGAAACCGTTGTCGTCCAGGGCCTGCCGGATCCCGCCGACCCGGCCGTCCATCATATCCGAGGGCGCCACCATGTCGGCGCCGGCCGCCGCCTGGGAGACGGCGATCCGTTCCAGATAGCTGACCGTGGAATCGTTGTCCACTTCCTGTCCGTGGAGGATGCCGCAGTGGCCGTGGGAGGTGTACTCGCACATGCACACGTCGCAGACCACGTATACCTGATCCCCGTAGGCCTTCTTGATGGCCCGGGTCGCTTCCTGCACGATGCCGTGCTCGTGCCAGGCCTGGGTGCCCACCTCATCCTTCTCCTTGGGGATGCCGAAGAGGATCACCTTGTCGATGCCATGCTCCAGGCACTCGTCAATGGCCTCAGACGCCCGGTCCGGACTGAACCGGAACTGGCCCGGCATGCTGTCGATAGGCGCCTTGATGTTCTCTCCCTCCTCGAAAAAGATAGGATAGATCAGGCCGTCCTTCGAGGCTCTGGTCTCCCGGACCATGCCCCGGATGATCGGATTCTGCCGCAGCCTTCTCGGCCGGTTTTTCATTTCCATAACGTGTTCCTCCTGTTTTGTCTCGCTATATTTCCGTTGCCTTTGCGATCATGCTGCCGATGGTCGCCTCCTCAGAGCAGACCACCTGAAAGCCATACCGGCGTGCCGCCTCCGCGGTCTTCTCGCCGATGCAAAGGGCAACGCAATCTTCGAATTCCTTCCGGCTCTTCCCGCCGGTAAAGCCCTCCACACAGCTCCTGCTGGTGAAGGTGATCACATCGAATTCCTCCGGCGCAAAGGTTTCCTCCGCCGCCAGAAGCTCCGTCCGGTAGACGGGAATGTCCTCGTAGGCGATGCCGGCCTGCTCCAGGGCGTCGGTCACATCCCGGGAAGCCATGTCCGTGCGCAAAAGCAGAACCCGGCTATCCCCTGTAACGAATCCCCCGTCGATCATCTCCCGGCCCAACGCTTCGCCGCTGAACACCGAGGGTATGAAGTCGGCCTGAAGTCCGAACTCCCTCAGGGCCGCCGCCGTGGCGCTGCCGATGCAGGCGATCTTCCTGCCGGCGAACCAGCGGGCATCCCTGCCTTCTTCCAGCAGACTCTCACAGTATGATTTTACACCAGCCGCACTGGTAAAAACAACTGTATCATACGGACCGTCGGAAATATTCAGGGGCCGGATGGCCTCCGTGCGGATGGCCGGACGCACCGTGACCTGAGCTCCCATCTGCCGCAGTCCCTCGGCCAGACGGGACGCGCCCGCCTCCGGCCGGGTGACCAGGAAGCGTTTGCCCTTCAGGGGAAGCCGGTCAAACCAGCCGAACCGATCGGCCAGGCTGCAGACCTTTCCCACGATCAGCAGGGCCGGGGATCTGATCCCGTGCTTCTCCACCGCATCAGCCAGCTCACGCAGGGGCTGGACGAAAGTCCGCTGATTGCTCCGGGTGCCGTTCTCCACGATCCCCGTGGGCTCCTCCGGATCCATGCCGGCGCCCAGGAGTCCCCGGGCGAGCTGCCCCGCGTTGGACACACCCATGAGGAAGACCAGGGTCCCCTTCAGGCGGACCAGGGATTCGTAATCGATCTCCAGTTCCTTCCCCGCCCGGGCGTGACCGGTGATGAAATGCACCGAGGAGCAGAAGTCCCGGTGGGTCACGGGGATGCCGCCGTAGGCCGCCGCCGCGATGGCCGAGGTGATGCCCGGCACCACTTCAAAGGCAATCCCGTTCTCTTCCAGCAGCTCCAGTTCCTCTCCTCCCCTGCCGAAAACGAAGGGGTCTCCGCCCTTGAGCCGGACCACCTGTTTGCCGGCCCGGGCCTGCTCCAGCAGGATCTCATTGATCCGATCCTGGGGCACGGGATGATGACCGGCGTTTTTGCCAACGTCGATCCGCTCCGTGTCCGCCGGGATCATCTCCATGATCTCCTCGTCCACCAGCCGGTCGCAGACGATCACGTCCGCGGACCGGATCAGGTCCCGTCCCTTCAGGGTTATCAGGCCGCCGGCTCCCGGGCCGGCGCCCACCAGATATACTTTGCCGTTCATGGTGTTCTCCTTATCGGGCCGGCGGCGGCGCCTTGCGCTTCCAGCCGCCGCGCCGGTTCATCGCAGCATCTTCGCGGCGAGCTCCGCGCCGATCCGTTCCGCCTCCTCCGCCGGGCCTTCTGCTTCTGCCGTGAAGGGGTTGCCTTTGCCGTCGATGTTCAGGCCGGTCAGATGGATCCGGCCTCCCTCGGTCCGGGCGTAGGCCGCCACGGGTGATGTGCACCCGCCGTCCAGAGCACGGACAAAAGCCCGCTCGCAGAGGGCTTCCCGGGTCGCCTTCCCGTCGATGAAGTCCGCCAGGAAAGGTACTTCGTATCCCATTCTGCCCTGCACGGCCAGGATCCCCTGGCATGCAGCGGGCAGCATTTCATCGGGTTCAAAGATCCGGCTGATCCGGTTCTCCAGCCCGGCCCGCTTCAGTCCGGCCACCGCCAGCACCGTGGCGGCGAAGTCACCGCTGTCCAGCTTGGCCAGACGGGTCTGGACGTTTCCCCGGATGGGAGCGAACCGGGCCTGGGGAAACATCTTCTTCAACTGCAGGATCCGCCGGTTGGAGGAACAGCCGATGGGTTTGCGGAAGTCGATCTCCTCCGCACCCTCGGGCAGGATCAGCGCGTCCCGGGGGTCTTCCCGCTTCGACATGGCCAGGATGGGCAGCTCCTCCGCCACCTCCATGGGCATATCCTTCAGGCTGTGGACCGTCAGGTCCACTTCCTCCGCCAGCAGGGCCAGTTCCAGCTCCTTGATGAACAGCCCCTTGCCGCCGATCTTGTCCAGGTTCCGGTCCAGGATCCGATCACCCTTGGTCTTCATGGTCACCAGCTCCGTTTCGATGGAGGGGTCCCATGCCCGGATGGCATCGATAACCATCTCCGACTGGATCACCGCCAGGCTGCTCTCTCTGCTTCCCACTCTTATCTTCATTTATATTCCTTTCTTTCCACGACCCGGCGCAGGGCCGATGCCGCCTTCTTCACGTTCATGTGGTCCGTTCCCCGGCCCACCAGACCCACGGTCAGTTCATCGCTGAGGGCCACCGCCGGGAACCAGAAGGTGGACTCGTTCCTGGCGTCGCAGACGTTGACCAGGGCGTTCCTCTCCCGCCGGTATTCGCCGATCCGCCGGTTCACCTCCCGGTGGTTGGTGCAGGCCAGCACCAGCCAGGCGTCATCCAGGTCCCTGTCCTCATACCGGCGGGCGATCCACTTCGCCGCGTCGCCCTCCACCAGGCGGGCCAGGGTCTCCGTCAGATCTTCGGAAACGATGGTGATGGCAAAGCCGAACTCCGCCAGGGTCATGACCCGGCGCTCGGCGATGTTGCCGCCGCCGATGACCACCGCCGTCCGGTCCAAAGAATCGATGAACAGGGGGAAGTATCTCCTCTCGCTCCGGTCCCTGCCGGGGTCCGTCAGGCGGCGGATCTTGTCCTCCACCTTTTCCTTGGAGGCTTCCCACCGCCGGAACTCCTCCACCTGATCCTCGATGTAGTCTTCCAGCTCTTTTCTCTGCTGCTTTTTCAGTTCCCGGTGATGGCCCCGGCTGATGTCGTCGATATTCCAGCAGCTGACGTCATCCAGCTCGCCCACCTTCGGATCCACGTCCCGGGGAACGGCCATGTCGATAAGGATCCGGGGCCGGTCCTCCACCTGCTCCATGCCTTCCCTGGTCACCACTACATGGGGACTCGCCGTGGCGCTGACCACGCCGTCACAGGATTCCATGACCTGATAGCGCTCCTCATAGGGAACCGGCCGCACGCCCTCGGGCACCACCGATTCGCTGTGGCGGTACTTCCGCAGGGTCATGGAAGTGTCCAGGCCGGCCCGGGCCAGTTTCTCGGCCACCATCCTGCCGATGGCGCCGTTTCCGATGACCAGGACGCTGCGGATTTCCTCCTCTTCGGTGATCCTCTCCACCGCCTTCTCCGCCGTGGAGGCGTCGTGGATGTGCAGATCCACATGGGTGCGGATCTCCTTGCCCGCGGTGATCCCCAGACGGAAAACCGTGTTCAGCAGACTGTCCGCCGTGCCCTCTTCCCGGGCCCGCCGGGCGGCCTCCCCCACCTGGGTGATGATCTGGCTGTCGCCCCATAGCTGGGATTCGGCCCCTGCGGTAAGCAGGCAGAGATGGCGCAGCACATCCTCCCCTTCCAAAGTCCGCTGCAGGCGAGCGTAGGTCTCTTCCTCCACGCCCAGCACCCGGCAAAGGATCCGGAATGGATCCGCTTCCGCGCCGTCCTCCAGGGACAGATACAGCTCCGTCCGGTTGCAGGTGTTCAGCAGAACGGCACCGGAAATGCCTTCCGTTGCCTTTGCATATTCGTAGACTTCCCTCGCCTGGTCCTCCGTGCAGGCGAAAACCTCCCTCTGGGAGAGGTCCGCCCGGTGATGGTCGATGGTGGTGAGCACGATGTTCATCAGTGTTTCCTTCTTCTCTTTACGATGAAGTTAAGCACGCCGCCGGCCAGGATGATGCCCAAAGCCAGGATCAGCACGTCGATGGCCGCCTCCTGGGGGATCTGGCTCTTGTCGCCGATGGTGTCCTCATAAAATGTCAGCTTGTATTCTATCTCCACGGGATGCCCCATGGCCGTGGTGTCGGCGATCACCGGCATGGCTTCATCCATAACGGTGATGGGAATGGTGAAGGTGGAATTGCCCCCGTCGGAGGATTCGTTCATGTACTTCTTGCCGCCGACGATCATGTAGTCGTAATAGGTGCTGCTCCACATGAGTTTCGCGTAGGCCTTCCCGTCTTTGATGGTCAGCCACGTGGGCGAGGTCACCGACGCCCGTCCGCTGCCCCCGGTCATGTGAACCTGGATGGAGTACTCCCCGTCCTTCCTGTCCACGGTCACCGGGTCCACCAGGATGGTGCCTTCGTCCACCTCTTCCGTTGCCGCCTTGTTCTCCTGCTCCTTCTTCGCCGCCTTCAGCGTGTCCGTTCCCTTGGCCTGGTCATAAAGCTCCAAAGCTTCTTCGATCCGGTCGTAGTCGGGCAGCTCGATCTTCAGCGCACCCTCCGGAAGGGACGATGCCACAAAGAGGATCTTCCGGTCATACCATTTTTTCTTCCGCTTGCTGAATGCCGCGCAGTCCAGTTCCTCATCCAAAGCGTCCACCGGGATGACGAACGTACTCCGGCCGTCCTTGTTCTTCGGCGCGATGTAGTCCTCCAGCGGCGCCTTCGCCGCCTCCTCCGCCGTCCCCGGGTTCACGTACTCGTAGCTGATGCTGGACAGGGTGATGGCCGCGGTCATCTTCCCCTTCTTCACCGTCAGCTTCGCCTTCTCAATATGAAAGAACGTGGAGCTGCTCTCCACCAGGATATCATACTTGCCGTCCTTCACGTCCCGCCCGTACACCGGGATCATCCCGTACTTGCCGATGGTCACGGACTTGGCCGTCTCCCCCGCGGACGCCACCTTGTCGTAGCCCTCCGCCGCCCAGGCTTCTTCGGGTGCCAGGAGCGGGGGAGCTGCTTCGTGGCCCGGCCCGGCGGTTGCAGCTTCGTGGCCCGGCCCGGCGGACAGCTGAAGCGCCGCGCCTCCTCCCATGATCAGGAGCGCTATAAGCAAAGGCAACGCTGCCTTGGTGATTCTATTGCCTTTTTTCTGTGAAACACTCCTCATTGGGTTGACTGCCTCTCCTGCTGCATCCTCGTGAGCCTCTGACCGGCGCGCCGGCTTCGTCATGCGCTCTCTCGTGTAAAAATGCCTTTGCCTGTGTCCGTTCATTCACAAAAACTGGATATTATTTCCAATTTCGGCCTCTCCAGATGCTTCTCGTGAATATCCGGACCATAAATTTTTATTATTTCACCAAAATCCTTAAAACTGGTGTATGAACGGACCCTACACGGGCGATTTATTCACGAGAGCCCATTTTTAGCCCCATTTTGGCCTCTAAAACGGCCATTTCGTGAATTTATAATCCGTTTTGTCGGAAATATTCACGAATTCCCATTTATTTCCATTTCTGGGCCCGGCTATTCCTGTTCTCAGCTCGGGTACTCCTGCTCTCGGTCCGATTACTCCTGCTCTCGGTCCGATTACTCCTGCTCAACCGGCTCCGCCTCAACGGCGTGGGCGGCGAACATGTCCTGCACGCCGGCGTAAGATCCCAATCCCCGGAGAATCGGCTCCGGTCCGAACCCTTCTGCGGCGATCCGGCTCGACCATGAATCGGGTTCATCCCCGGCCATGTCATTGATGGCGTGGTCGCCGGCCACGATCATCAGCGGCGCCAGCAGAACGCGGGGTGCTGCCGCGTCTGATCCTGCCTCCTCGTCTGATGCCGCCGCGCCGGTTCGACGCCAGGCAATCAGCTTGGCAAGCACTGCCTCCAGATCCGGACTGCCCTCTACGGTACCGATGAACACCTGCGGACAATCCGCTTCCCGGAAGACCTCTTCCAGCTCTTCATAGATCCGGTTCGCTTCCGGACGGACAGCGGAGCCGTGGCCCATAAGCACCAGCGCCGGAGCCGCCTCAGCCGCACCCTCCGCCGTACCGGTCACGTCAGCACCGGTCCCTTCCACAGCACCCTCCGCCGTACCGGTCACGTCAGCACCGGTCCCTTCCACAGCACCCTCCGCCGGGCCGGCCACGTCGGCACCGGTCCCTTCCACAGCACTCCCTGCCGGGCCGGCCACGTCGGCACCGGTCCCTTCCACAGCGCTCCCTGCCGTACCGGCACACGGGCTCAGCAGTTCCTGACGGATCACGCCGGCCAGATCGATCAGATCCGACGGGCGGCCCAGCAGGGGCCGGCTCACAGCCATGGCCGAAAACAGCGGCCGCTTCTCCCGCAGGATCTGCATCATCTTATCGTTTTCCCCGCCCGGGATCAGGTGGGTGGGCACCACCAGAACATCGGTGATTCCCTCGGAGGTCATCCGATCCAGGGCTTCCTCCACCGTGTCGACCTGGGTCCCGTCCCGTTGGGTCAGGCGGCGGATGACCATCCGGCTGGTCCAGCCCCGGTAGAGACGCCGGGTCGGGATTGCCTTTGCGAGATGTGCCTCGATGGCACTGATGGTTTCCCGGCAGGTCTGCTGATGGGTGGTGCCGAAGCTGACCACCAGCAGGCCCCGGCTGCTATCCGCAGACGCCGGGTCAGGCCTCGTCGTATCGGTACAGGTTTTCACATTGGCACACATGTCCCTCTCCTCCGCGCCGCGGCCTACAGATTCTTCTTCTTATAAATAAACACCACGGAGATCAGGGAGAAGGCGGCCAGGTACAACAGCAGGATGACGATCCCGCGGCTGTTGAAGCCGAGTCCCGCCGAGATGCTGCGGATCATGTCGCTGGTCTGGGACAGGGGCAGCGCCGCCACCACCTGCCGGATCCCCATAGGCATCTGCTCCGTGGAAAAAAAGGTGTTGCACAAAAACGACATGGGCGTGATGATGTAGGCCGTGTACCGGGGCGCGTCCGTGTAGCTTTTGGCCAGGAAGGACAGCACCAGGGCAAGGGTGGCGAAGACCGTTCCGTTGAGGAACATGATCAGCACCGACCAGCCGTTAAAGATCAGCCCTGTCCGGATGGGCAGGGTAAGCAGGAGAATCATCCCGCCGGAATACATTCCCCGCAGGCTTCCGCCGATGACCTGTCCCAGGATGAACTGCCACAGGGGCGTGGGGGAAACCATCACCTGATCCAGTGCCTTTTCGTAGAGGCGCTGGACGCTCATGTTCTGGGCCACCGCACTGAAGCTTCCCGTCATGGTGGACAGGGAAACGATTCCGGGAATGAGAAAATTGAGATACGGCTCACCGTGGGAGGTGGTCTGTATCCCCAGGCCGAAGACGATGAGATACATCAGCGGGGTGATTACCGCCGCCAATGTGATCTTGTAAAAGTCCCGGCGGAACTCTCTCCATTTTTCCCAGAGTACTGCGAGAATGCCCATCTTACTTCTGGTCGATCCTCCTTCCGATGCGCTCCACGAACACATCCTCCAGGGTGGTGTTTCGCAAAGACGCGTTTTCCGCGGCGGTCAGGTAACGGATCGCCTCTTCCCGCTCATGAAAATACCGGCTTTGCAGAGTGTCCCCGGCAGTTTCATCAACAGCAAAAGCGCCCAGTCCATCGATGAGATGGTCGGGCGTGTCCACGATATCCAGTTTTCCGTGGTCGATGAGGGCCACCCGCTCGCAGAGGGATTGGGCCTCGTCGATGTAGTGGGTGGTCAGAAGAATGGTGATGCCCTGGCCGTGGAGCTGGCGCAGCAGGTTCCACATCTGCCGCCGGGAGATGGCATCCATTCCCGCGGTGGGCTCATCCAAAAGCAATATTTCCGGCTCGGTCATCAGGGCCCGGCAGATCATCAGCTTCCGCTTCATGCCTCCGGACAGATGCCGCACTACCCGGTGGCGGAACTGGTCCAGTCCGGCGAACTCCAGAAGCTGTGCGCTCTTTTCCCGGATCTCCTTTTTCGGCATGTAGTAGAGCCGGCCCTGGTATTCCATGACCTCGTCCATGGTCATGTCCTGACGCATGGAGTACTCCTGGGTGATGACGCTTAGCTTGCGCTTTTCCGCGGAGGCTTTGCGGTCCAGCTTCTTTCCGTCGATACGGATCTCTCCCGCCGTGGGCAGGAGCACCGTGGACAGCATGCTGATGGTGGTGGTTTTTCCGGCTCCATTGGGACCAAGGAGACCGAAAAACTCGCCGGTCTGAATGGTCAGGTCCAGTCCGTCCACCGCCGTGAAGTCGCCGTATTTCTTTGTCAGGCCTTGCAATTCAATCATATCGTCTATTGGCGATGCTCCCTCGCCGCTTCAACGGGCGTCCTTCGCCGCTCCGGCGGGGTGTCCCGCCGAGTGTTCTTCGCACCGTACCGCCCTACCGGGCGTCCTTCGCGATGATCAGGGAGAAGTACCCCGCTTCATCGGGGATCTCCTCCACGCTGCGGTAGACCTTCTCCGAGTCCATGCCGCAGTTTTCTACCATTTCCACATCCTTGCCGCTGGCCCGCAGGAGTTCCTTGACTTCCTTCATGTGGCTGCCGGACTTCATGAGCACGTAGCAGCCCGGCTGATCCAGGGCTGCCTCCAGCTTATGCACCGCCGGCATGACGTGCATGGCCTCGTTCCACTCCACGATGGGAATGTTCAGCCGCGCCGCCGCCGCGCAGAAGGAAGGAATCCCGCTGACCAGTTCCGTCCGGTAGCCGTCCTCCTCCAGGATGTGCTGCAGGTAGGAGAAGGTGCAGTAAATAGTGGAATCCCCCAGGGTCAGGTAGACCACGTTCTTTCCCTGATCCAGGACCTCCTCGATCAGGGCCGCGCCCTTGCGGTGGTTTTCCCGCTGGACCTTCCGGTCCATGGTCATGGGCATGTAGATGGGGATCAGTTCCTTTTCCGCCAGTTCCGGCACAGCCTGGACGGCGATCTGATAGGCCACCGATTCCCGGGGCTCCTTGCCAGGCACGGCGAACACGTCGTTTTCTCTGATCAGGCGGCAGGCCTTCAGGGTCATCATTTCCGGATCCCCCGGGCCCACGCCGACGCCATACGCGATTCCTTTCATCTCTGTCTCCTTACTTCAGCACCTTGCAGGTAAACTGGTAATCGATCTCGTGGGGCTTGCTCATGGCCGTCGTATCCGCCGTCACGGGGAAGGCCTCGCCCAGCACGCTCACCGGAATCTCAAAAGTGGAGTTGCCCTCCTCATTCACCGGCTCATATTTCTCACCGTCCACCAGCATATAGTCGTAATTGGGGCTGGACCAGACCACAGTCAGGGTTGCCTTTCCATCCTTGACCGTCATCTTCGCCGGACTCTCCACGGTCGCTCTGCCCGTGCCGCCCTCCATGGACAGCTTCACCTGATAGTCTCCGTCCTTCAGCTCGTCCAGGGAAACATCCTGGGTCTCCTGGGAAGCCTCTTCCCCTTCGGCACCGCTTCCCTCCGCCGTTCCCGGCACGTGGTTGCCCTCCTCCGGGTTGGACACGGTGATGGTGTGGTCGTACCAGTTGCCGTGGGTCCCGATGATGGCTACGGGAATCTCCTGATCCAGTGCCGGCACGGGAACGTCAAATCCGTAGACGTCCATCTCGTAACCGTCCTCGTAGACGATCTTGTCCGTCGTGGGCTCGATCAGCTGGGCGCCTTCCTTCTGGGCGTCCTCCTTGGAGCCGGCGAAAAGGTTGACGATCTTCTTGGATGCCAGGGAGATGTGTACAGTCATCTGACCGTCCTTTACCGTCAGCAGACCCTTGCCCTGATTCGCCTCATTGATGTGGAACATGTTGCTGTCCGTAGTCACGTCCACCGTGTAGATGCCGTCGGGGACCGGCGCCTCCGCCTTCTCCTCGCCGCAGCCGGCCAGTGCAAAGGCAACCATAACCAGGGCGAACAGCCCCGCCAGAAGCATCCCCTTCCGATTCTTTCTCATGATTTCGTTCCTCATAATATCACGAAGTACTGGAGAAGTTCACTTAAACCTCTCCAGCACTGCGTTTACGTCGTTTCTGACTCACTTCTGAATAACAGAGAGGCAGATTGCCTCCGCCTCTCTGGATCAAGCCTTTCGCTTATTTGTTGATGCAGGCTCCGGAGTGATCGACATACATCTTCTGGATGTCGGCGATCCGGCCCATGCCGGCAATCTGGCAGGTGACGTTGTCCGCGCCGAATCCCTTGCCGATATCAACCGGAGCGTCAGCGCCTTCCACCTCAAACTCGCCGCCGTTGGCGAATCCATAATACCAGCTGCCCTCTTCGTCAGCCGCCATGTCGTTGTTGGCGTGGTCGCCGGCAACGACCATCAGCGGACGGAGGATGACCTTGGTGTATCCGGCCTCCTCAACAGCCTTCTTGACTTCCGGAAGTGCCGTTTCCGGCGGGTTGCCTTCCACGGTTCCGATGAAGACGTTCTTGTAGCCCAGCTCTTCCATCTGCTTCTGCATCTGGCTGTAAGTGATGTTGGCTACGTGGGAAGTTCCGTGGCCCATGAGCACCAGCGCGGTGCCGTCCTCGGCCAGGGCGTCGATGGAATCCGCTTTCGCATCCTTGACTGCCTCAGCGACGACCGCCTTGGAAGCCTCTTCCTTATCTTCGTTGATGTCGGAAGCATCCGCGCCGACTTCGCCCAGCAGGGGCTCGGCAACTTCGACGGACTCAAACTGATCCTTGACCTTGTCGACCGCCGCGACCAGCTCGTCGTACTCAGCGCCGTGCATCAGGTGCGTCGGCTGTACGACCAGGGTCTTGACGCCGTTGTCGATGGCTCTCTGGAGAGCCTGATCCATGTTGTCGATCTTCTCTCCGTCACGGGCCTGTACGTGGTTGATGATGATCTGCGCCGTGAACGCTCTTCTCACGGACCAGTCGGAATAGGCTTCCGCCAGGGCCTTCTCGATGCCGCCGATGTCAGCCACTCTGCTGTCATTGAAGGATGTGCCGAAGGACACGACCAGCAATTCCTTCTCGCCGATGTCATCCTGGTTCAGGGGATCGTCCTTGGACGCGTCGCCCGTGTCCAGTCCGAAGTAATCCGGATCATCCAGCTGCTCTTTCTGCTCGTCGGTCAGGGCGTCATAGGCTTCCTTCGCCGCCGTGCACTGGGCATCCGTCTCATCCGTCCGCTCCTGGACCTGGATCGCTTCGATGGCCTCGTTGCAGACCGCAACGGGATCTTCCGCCGCCGCTTCCGGCTCTTCCGACTCCGTGGAGCCGCCGCAGCCGACCAGGACCGTCAGCCCCAGGGCCAGCACAAAGGCAACGGCCAGAAGCAGACTCTTTCTTCTCTTGATCATTCTGTTCCTCCTTTGATTGCCGCCGTCCGGACCGCACCGGACAGCACCCTCTGATAATAATGTCTGTGGAACACAAAAGGCCTCGCAAACGGAGCAAAGGCCTCATGAATGATCATTCCGGTTTTTACTTCCGCCAGTGACTCGTGGCCGGAAAGGAGCCGCCCGGTCAGGGCGTTTCCCCTCACTTATTCCCGGCAGGCAGGTCTCCTGGCTCACGGGTCTGGACTCCGGCCGCCTTCCCGATTGTTCAGTGGCATTCCGGCCGAAATCACCCGTATACAGTGACGAGTTCGCACAGGCATTTCACCTGTTTCCCTATTCTCCGGGGATCCGGCCCTTCGGGCACGGCCCTGGGGCCTCGATTCCCCGGCACCTGTCGGTATTTGTATTCGCGGTGATATTATAGCATATCGCCGTCCCTGCCGCAAGGATACCATTGTCAAGGGGCACGGGATTCTGTATAATGGTAGCGCTATGAAAATCATCCGGGAAAATATTTGCCGCGAGGATCTGTTTTTGATTGCGGAAAACATCTTTGACGGGGAAATGATCAAGGCGGTCGTGGACGTGGAAAACGGACACGTTGCTTTTGATGCGGAACTGCATGCCGACCTGGAGCAGCTGCTTCTGGACCAAGGGTCCCGGCAGGAACACCTCTGGGGCATCAACCTCTATCCGGAAGAGGACGGGGAGGATTTCATCGAATTTGATTCCCTGATCAACATCCGGCCCCGGCAGGACAACCGCTCCCGGGATGTGGAGGATCCGCGGGTCCGCGCCCGGATCATCGAGGTGGTTCATCAATGGATCAGTTAAAGCCTGCCCAGCACGGGGAGCTCGCCGCTGGCGGATGGGCGGAACTGTCCTTCGCCGCGCAGATGGCCAACATCGGCAGCGAGGTGTCCCGGGCGTTGAAATGGAAAGCCAAAGGCAATCCCGGCCGTTCGGAACGGGCCTTTTGCCGCGCTCTGGAACTGATCGATCTGAGCATTGCCTGTGTGCAAACGCCGAACCCCGGCCGGCTGAAGGAACTCTGCCGGGCACGGGAGGAGCTCTGCGACTATTTCACCGGCGCGGGGACCCTGCGGACAGATCCTGAGCGGATGCTCCGCTACTACGATCAGTTCGCCCTGATCCGGTGATTCCGTTGCCTTTGCATCGTTATAAAAAACTGCGCTCATGGAGGGAAAGCCGTGCAGCTGAAAGAATTACTGAAGGAAATTGAATATACCCTGGTCGGCGGAGAGACCGCGCAGGGCGCCGGGGAACCGGCCGGAGGGGAGCTTCCGGAGACGGACATCTCGGCGGTGATCATGGACTCCCGCAAAGTCTGCGGGGGTTGCCTTTTCGTATGCATCAAAGGGGCGGCCTTTGACGGCCACGCCTTCGCCGAAGAGGCGGCAAGGGCCGGCGCCGCCTGCCTGGTCGTGGATCAGGACGTGGACGCCGAAGCCATCCGCCGGGCAGCCGGGGAAGCGGGCCGCGGGATCCTGATCGTCCGCGTGGAAAACAGCCGCTACGCCCTGGCCTGCATCAGCGCCGCCTGGTTCGGCCATCCGGCGCGGGAGCTGACCACCATCGGCATCACCGGCACCAAAGGCAAGACCACCACGACCTACATGGTGAAGTCCATCCTTGAGCGGACGGGCCACAAGGTGGGCCTCATCGGCACCATCGAAGCCATCGTGGGCGACAAAACCTATCCGGCGCCCAACACCACGCCGGAGTCATACATCGTACAGAAATATTTCCGGGAGATGGCGGACGCGGGCTGCGACTGCGTGGTCATGGAGGCCTCATCCCAGGGCTTCATGCTCCACCGGACCGCCGGCTTCGTCTTCGACTACGGCATCTTCACCAACATCGAGCGGGACCACATCGGGCCCAATGAGCACCGGGACTTCGAGCACTACCTGGAATGCAAGAAGATGCTGCTGAAGCAGTGCCGGGTGGGCATCGTCAACCGGGACGACCCCCACTTCGAGCAGATCATCGAGGGGCACACCTGTGAGCTGGAGACCTACGGGCTCTCCCCGGAGGCGGACCTACGGGCGGAGGATATGCAGCTGGTCAGCGGCCAGGGCACCCTGGGGATCTCCTATCACGTAAAGGGTCTGATGGACTTCCCCGTGGAGGTGGACATCCCCGGCAAGTTCAGCGTCTACAATTCCCTGACGGCCATCGCCATCTGCCGCCACTTCGCCGTGGCGCCGGAGGACATCATCGCCGCTCTGAAGGACATCCGGGTCAAGGGCCGGGTGGAGCTGATCAAGGTCAGCGACGACTTCACCCTGATGATCGACTACGCCCATAACGCCATGGCCCTGGAGTCCCTGCTGACGACCCTGCGGGAATACAACCCCCACCGGCTGGTCCCCGTCTTCGGATGCGGCGGCAACCGGGCGCGGGACCGGCGCTTCGAGATGGGCGAGGTCGCGGGTAATCTGGCCGACCTGACCATCATCACCTCGGACAATCCCCGCAATGAGGATCCCCAGGCCATCATCGACGACATCAAGACCGGGATCGGAAAGACCGACGGGAAATACATCGAAATCATCGACCGCAAGGAGGCCATCCGCTACGCCATCGAGCACGGGGAGCCGGGAGATATCATCATCTGCGCCGGCAAGGGCCACGAGACCTATCAGGAAATCAACGGCGTCAAACACGACATGGACGAGCGCGTACTGATCGCGGAAATACTGGAGGAATTATAAATGAAGAAATACGATATCATCGTTGTCGGTGCGGGCGCGGCAGGCGTCTTCATCGCCTATGAACTGGCGAAGCTGGACATCGACGCCAGCGTGCTGATCCTGGACAAGGGCGGCCGGCTGGAGGAGCGGGTCTGCCCCATCAAGGCCGGCGCCGCCAGCACCTGCGTCAAGTGCAACCCCTGCCATATCATGAACGGATTCGGCGGGGCGGGAACCCTTTCCGACGGCAAATACAACATCACCACCCAGTTCGGTGGCGACCTGCACAACTACGTGGGCACCGAGCAGGCCATGAGCCTGATGGAGTATGTGGACGAGGTGCTCTGCAGCATGGGCGGCGCTGACGCCAAGCTGTATTCCACCGCCAGCTCCGAACTGAAGACCGAGTGCCTGAAAAACGACCTGCACCTGCTGGAGGCAAAGGTCCGCCACCTGGGCACCGACCGGAACGTGCGGATCCTGGGCAAGATGTTCGACTACAGCCAGGAAAAGATCCAGATGCAGTTTCACACGGCCATCAAGGATGTCATCCGCGAGGACGACGGAAGCTTCACGGTGCTGACCGACATGGGCGACACCTTCCGCTGCCGGGATCTAGTGATGGCTACAGGCCGCTCCGGTTCCAAGTGGGTCTCCGAGATCTGCGACAAGATGGGCATCCGGCAGAAAAAGACCCGGGTGGACATCGGCGTGCGGGTGGAACTGCCGGCGGAGGTCTTCAAGCACATCACCGACGACGTCTACGAAAGCAAGATCGTCTACAAGACGGACAAATACAATGACATGGTCCGGACCTTCTGCATGAATCCCTACGGGGAGGTGGTCTCGGAAAACACCAACGGCATCGTCACCGTCAACGGACACAGCTACGCCGATCCTTCCCTGCTGACGGAGAACACCAACTTCGCCCTGCTGGTCTCCAACAATTTCACGGAGCCTTTCCGGGACAGCAACGAATACGGCGAGTCCATCGCCCGGCTCTCCAACATGCTGGGCGGCGGCGTGCTGCTCCAGCGCTTCGGCGACCTGGTCAAGGGACGCCGCTCCAGCGACCGGCGGATGAAGAAGTGCTTCACCCGGCCGACCCTCAAAGCCACCCCGGGAGACCTTTCCCTGGTCATCCCCAAGCGGCAGCTGGACAACATCATCGAAATGATCTACGCCCTGGACAAGATCGCCCCGGGCACCGCCAACGAGGACACCCTCCTCTACGGCGTGGAGGTCAAGTTCTATAATTCCAAAGTGGAAGTGGACGAAAATCTGGAGACGAAGGTCCCCGGGCTCTATGCCTTGGGCGACGGCTCCGGCGTGACCCACTCCCTGTCCCAGGCATCCGCCAGCGGCGTCGACGTCGCCCGGATCCTGTACGGAAAATACGGAGGTAAGCACCATGACTGAGGATGCAAAGGCAGCGGCGGCGAAGCCGAAGGAGAAGCGCTCTGACAACCCGGACGCGGTACGCGCTGTCGCCCGGCACCATAAAAAGTATAACTGCGCCCAGGCGGTGGCCTGCTCCTTCTGCGAGCAGCTTGGCCGGGACGAAAAGGAAGTGTTCCAGCTGATGGAAGGCTTCGGCTTCGGCATGGGTTCCATGGGGACCTGCGGAGCCGTTTCCGCCATGGCCGCCGTGGTGGGCATGAAGGAATCTGACGGCAACCTGGACAGCCCCGCGTCCAAAAGGAAGAGTTACCGGGCAGCCAAAGAACTGATCCGCCGCTTCGAGGAAAAGAACGGATCGGTGATCTGCCGGGAGATCAAAGGCGTGGACACGAAGAAGGTCCTCCGCAGCTGCGACGGCTGCGTAGAGGATGCCGCGGAACTGGTGGGCCGCTATCTGAACGGGGAGTTCGATGCGGTGTTCGAGGAAGCGGCAAAGAAAGAGGCGGCGAAGGAAGCCGCCCGCAAGGCAGCGAAGAAATAGCGATGAAGACGGGCCGCCCGCAGGGCGGCAAAGGAAAGCGAGGAATGAGATGTACAAGAAAAGCGGATATCCGAAACTGATCGTTGATCTGCAGAAACTGAAGCACAATATCGACGTGGTGCAGCTTGCCTGCCGGGACCAGGGCGTGGAAATCGCCGGCATCATCAAGGGCTGCACGGGACTGGGTCCCTGCGCCATGCAGTACGAGCGCGCCGGTTGCGCCTACATCGGCTCATCCCGTCTGGAGCAGCTGGCTCCGCTGCGGGAGATGGGCATCCAGGCTCCGCTGATGATGGTCCGCGTACCCATGCTCAGCGAAGTGGAGGATGTGGTCCGCATCTGCGACATCAGCCTGAACAGCGAGGTGGCCGTGCTCAAGGCGCTCAACGCCCAGGCGCGGACGCAGGATAAGGAACACCAGGTCATCCTCATGGCCGACTGCGGCGATCTGCGGGAAGGCTTCTGGGACAAGGATGAAATGGTGGAAGTGGCGGTCATGGTGGAAAAGGATCTCCACAACCTGCACCTTGCCGGTGTAGGCGTCAACGTGGGCTGCTACGGCTCCCTGCTTCCCACTCCGGAAAAACTCCAGGAGCTGGTGGATATCGCCGAGCGCATCGAGGAACGGATCGGTCGGGAGCTGGAGATCATCTCCGGCGGAGCGACCAGTTCCCTCATGCGGGTCGATGACGGCAACCTGCCGCCCCGGGTCAATCATCTCCGGATCGGAGAAGGCATCCTGCTGGCCTACGATCTCCCCCACCTCTACGGCTACGATCACCATCACCTGCATCAGGACGTCTTCAAGCTGCGGGCTGAAGTCATCGAAGTCAAGACCAAGCCCTCCCATCCCGTGGGAGAAATCGGATTCGACGCCTTCGGCCACAGAATCAAATACGAGGATCGGGGAATGCGCCGGCGCGCCCTGCTGGGCATCGGCAAGTGCGACTACGGCGATCCCGAAGAACTGATCTGCTGTGAGCCCGGCGCACAGGTTCTGGGCGCCTCCAGCGACCACACCATTCTGGACATCGAGGACGCCGAGCGGGACCTGAAGGTCGGCGACATCATCGAGTTCGACATCAAATACGCTACCATCGTCTATCTGACCAATTCGGGTAACGTGGAGAAGGTATACATCTAAAGACCGGGGAATATATAGCTGTTAAGAGGAGAAGAAGTATAATGGAGAAAAAACCTAATGCACTGGCGCTGCTGCCGATCATCGTTTTTCTGATCGTCTATCTGGGCAGCGGTATTTACTACGAGTATATCAACCCGCCGGAAGGCGGCATGGGCTTCTACGTCATGTCCGTCGTCGTCGCCTTCATGGTTGCCCTTGCCGTTGCCTTTGTGCAAAATCCGGAACTGAGCTTTAATGACAAGATCGCCGCCTGCGCCAAAGGCATCGGCGACGACAACATCACCATCATGCTGTTCATCTTCCTGCTGGCGGGCGCTTTCAGCGGCGTGGCCAGCGCGGGAGGCGGCGCGGAGAGCACGGCCCACATGATGCTCAACATCATCCCGGCCAACTTCGCCATCCCCGGACTCTTTGTCATCGCCTGCATCATTTCCATGGCCATGGGTACATCCTGCGGAACCATTTCCGTGCTGACCCCCATCGCGGTGAGCGTTGCGCAGTCCGCGGACCTGAATCTGGCCATGTGCGTGGCCACTGTGGTCGGCGGCGCCATGTTCGGCGACAACCTGTCCTTCATCAGCGACACCACCATCGCGGCCACCAAGACCCAGGGCATCGAGATGAAAGAAAAGTTCCGGGCCAACTTCCGGATCGCTCTGCCTGCGGCCATCGCCACGCTGATCCTGCTGATCATCCTCTGCACGCAAGGCTCCAGTGCCGAGATCGAGCACTTTGATTTCAACTTCTGGCAGGCCCTGCCCTACTTCATCGTTCTGATCGCCGCCCTCATGGGCATCAACGTGTTCATCGTCCTGGGCTGCGGCGCCATCCTGAGCATGATCACCGGCATCGCCACGGGATCCCTGAATGTGAGTTCCGCCCTCAGCGCCATGGGCGAGGGAACCTCCGGCATGTTTGAAACCATGGTAGTCGCCATCCTGGTGGCGGCCATCGGCGCCCTGATGAAGGAGTTCGGCGGATTCGAATTCATCCTCAGTCTGATCCGGCGCAAATTCAAGACCCGCCGCGGCGGCGAACTGGGCATCGGCATCCTGGTCTCCATCATGGACATCGCCACGGCGAACAACACCATCGCCATCGTCATGGCCGGTCCCCTGGCCAAGGACGTCAGCAAAGAATTCAACGTCCCCCCGGCGCGGACCGCGTCCATCCTGGACATTTTCTCCTGCGTCTGGCAGGGCATCATCCCCTATGGCGCCCAGCTGCTGATCGCGGCGGGCCTGGCGGGCATCGGCAGCATCACCATCGTGCCCTTCCTGTTCTATCAGGGCTTCCTGCTGATCGCCGTGCTGGTGTCCATCGCCACCGGCTGGCCGAAGCTGAAGGAGAAGAAATAGACCGCAGGCCGCTGCTTGCCGGCGTTCCGCTGTTTGCCGGTGTTTCGCTTGCCGGCGGGCCGCTGCTTGCCGGTCTGCCTGCATAGAGAATCAAAAAGTTTTGCCGAATTGGCCATCAGACAGCGATTCGGCATAGTGGACATAGCTTGCCAGTATGCCGAATCGGTAGAAAACGGTAGAAAACGTTGCTTTTGACATACTGAGTCAGTCGAATGCCTCAGTATGTCTGTGCTTTTCTGTAATTATACACTGCCCCTCTGCATACTCACAATTTCATTCATCCCGCAAACATCGTCATTATGCCGAAACCCGCGTTTTATTGCGAAACGGCAAAAATCCCCCAGCTCCGGACCCCAATTAACTTTGGAGTTCTCCCAGAAAACTTTGGATACCAAAAAACAGGGATTGCTGCAACTGCATTTGGATATGCAAAGGCAACGATCCCTGTTGTTTGATTGTTTTGCTGCTGATTTGATTGTTTTGCTACTGAACAGTAACGGATACTTTCTTGTATACGCCGTTCGGTGCGTAGACGTAGATCGTGCAGCTGCCAGCGGCTTTGGCGGTGATCTTGCCGGATCCGTTGACCGAGGCGATTTTCGGATCGCTGCTCAGGTAGCGAAGCTTCGGTGCGTGCAGCTTCGAGATGAGCCGTTTGCCCGCCTTGACCTTCTTGACTTTGGCCTTGATCCGGGACGTCTGTCCGGGGCTCATGGACACCTTCGTCTTCTTCACCTTGACGCTCTTCGCGTTGGTGTAGCCCTTCGATCCGTTGGAGGTGAAGGCGTGGACGATCGGACTGGACTTGACGTAGGTCTTCTTGCCGTCCTTCATGGTCCATGCCTTGACACGGACCTTGTAGGGAATCCTCTTCTTCAGGCCGGACTTGGTCCAGGAGAAGGATTTGTTGCCGCTGACGGTATGGATCAGCTGGGGCTTGAATACCTTGTCGTTGACGTTGCATTTGGAGAGGAAGATGTCGTAGCCGTCCACTCCCTCCATCTTCGTCCAGGAGACTTTCAGGCCCTTGCCGCCCTTGGCCGTCATCTTCGCCAGCAGGACGCCGGACACGTTGTTCGCCGGTTTAGGCGGTTCGGGCTTCTTCTCCGGCTCGATGCGGACATTCTGCGCAACTTTGTCTCCGTCATAGATGGTCTCCATGTCCGTTCCACCATCTTCGGTCTTCTTCACCGTTCCGCCCGCAGGCTCGACGATGATAAGATCGTCGTTAATACTGACCTCCGTTGCCGCGACGGCAGGATATACACTCGGATCGGCAGCCTGCGGTCCCAGATCACTGGAGGGCGGGACAAAGCCTTCGGCCCTGGCCTGGACCGAGGTAGTATATTTCCCTCCCGATTTGTTGTTGAAAGAAATTGTCCCCCTTGCCAATATGCCGGCCAGGCCGCCTGCAGCGGACACATCGGAATTGGTAATGCTGATATCCCCTACATTTGAAGATCTCTGCGGGGATACAGAATCCATACCGACCATCAGATTAGCGGAAATGGCCGGGTAAAACCTGCTGTTCACCGTGACCTTTGCATTCTTTATGGCAATATCGCCCCCTGCGTGAATCCAGCCATTTACCTCCAGTTCACCGGGGCCCACGATGGTCAACGACCCATTATTCGCCCGGTAAACCACTATGGCCGGGCCTGGGATGTATTGGGATTGGACCCCGTTGACCGTATTCACTCCAATCAATTCGATGGTGAGATCCATATCAGTTGCCATAATGGCTTCCTTTTCCCAACTGGTCGCTTCGATTGTCGCATTCGTCAGCGTCAGCGTGCCGCCTGCGGCATCCCCTTCATATACCCAGCCAGCACCGCTTGTATGCCCAGGTCCAACCTGGACATCGCCAACATATAAAGGCCAACCTTCATAATCCCCTGAATCATCCGAGGCGTCCGAGTTCTCCGCATACACCGACTGGGCGGTCACTACGCCCATCGCCAGGGCCAGGGCCGCGGCCACCAGGCCGGCGAGCAATACCGCCGGCACTTTCTTCCTTACCTGTGTCATTTTCTCTTTCCTCCTCCGGTCTCCTGCTATGCCTTTTCTGAAAATTGTATATTATCGTCTGAAAAATCCGCTTCAATTATACCAAAAAACCGCCGAATATTCACGCGGGTTTATGAATATTCGGCGAAATGATTGTTCAATTATTACCCGATCCCGTAGAACCGCTTCGCGTTTTCTCTTGTTTTCGCCGCGGCTTCCCCGTAGGAAATTCCTTTGATCTCCGCCACCTTGCGGCAGGTGTATTCCACGTAGGGCGGCGTGTTGGGCTTTCCCCGCATGGGCACCGGACTCAGATAGGGCGAATCCGTCTCCACCAGGAGGAAGTCCAGGGGAATGGCCTCCACCACGCCCACGGTCTTCCGGTTGTTCTTGTAGGTCACCGGGCCGGCCACGCTGATGGTCGCGCCCAGCCTCACGTACTGGCGGGCCAGTTCAGCGCTCCCGGAAAAGCAATGCAGAAGCACCCGGGCGTCGGGGGTTTCCTGCGCCTCGCTGCAGCCGGTTCCGCCGGATGCGGTCTCATCACTGCGGGCGGCCCCCCGGCTGCCTGCGCCGCCGCGGTCCCATCCAGCTGTCTTGCCGGTCGCGCCATCGCTGCCCGCGCCGGCAGTGCCGCAGAATCCGGCCGGATCCGGCCGCTTCGGGAACCAGCTCTTCCGCTCCACCGAGAAGGCGCCCTCCTCCTTCAGGATATCCATGACTTCCTGGTCCGCCTCCCGGGCGTGGATGCAGATGGGCATCCGCAGCTCGTTGGCCAGGCGGATCTGACGGCGGAACCATTGCCTTTGCACGTCCCGCTCACTCAGATCGTAATGGAAGTCCAAGCCGATCTCCCCGATGGCCGCGACCTTAGGCTGCGCGGCCAGCCGGCGGATCAGTTCCAGCTTCTCCTCGTCCATGTCCTTCGTGTCGTGGGGATGGCAGCCCACCGCCGCCCAGCACCAGGGGTAACGGGCCGCGTGCTCCGCCGCCAGGGCCGAACTTGCCGGATCGAAGCCGATGTCCATGACATAGTCCAGGTCCGAGGCTTCGATCTGCGCGACCATCGCCTGCCGCTCCTCTTCGGTCATGTCCGCGTTATTGATATGGGCGTGTGAGTCAAATAACATCTTGATTTCCTTTCTGTGATATGGTAATATTTTCCATATTTGAAGAAGCCGATTCACAAGGAGGTTATGCCGATGAACGCCATTCCATCCGTTTCAGAGAGCCAAACGTCTTCTCTCCGTTCCCTTCTACAGATGGCGCTTTCGCTGGAAACGCAGGAACTGGCCCGGCTGAAGGAGGAATGTTCTTCTCTCCCGCCCGGTTCTTTGTCCATAAACCGCAAGGGTGAACGATACTATTTCCTTGAAATCACGGATGGCCGCCGACGGGGGATTACCCGTGACCGGGAACGCATCTATTCGCTGGCACGCAAGCGATATCTTCTCTTGCGAAAACGTATTCTCGAGAAGGATATGAGCACACTCATCTCCGCAGCTTCTCATTGCCAATCAGCTGGAACTGTTCGGAATCCCCTACCGCTATGAGCAGGCTCTGGACGTCGACGTGTCTTCCCTACAGGGCCTTGCGGGAACGCGGCAAGGCCGCTACAAAACGTATTATCCCGACTTTACGATCATGACCGCATCCGGCAAACTGATCTTCTGGGAACACCTCGGACTTCTCGATCTTCCGGATTACCGGACGGCCGCTTACGAAAAGATCTTCATTTATCGGCAGTTGGGTGGCATCCGTGAACAAAACATGATCATTACGGTTGAGGCAGACATGACCGACATCTGCAAAATCAACGAAATCATTGAACAAAAAATTCTTCTCAATTACTAACCACTGAATGCTCAGCAACCCGACCCTCAGCGGCCGGACTCTGACGATAGGATTGTTTCGCGTCGTTCCTCAGAATCAGACTCTGCCTGGTTCTGACGGCGAGGCTGTTTCTCATCGGTTTTCAGAGTCTTGTCCTGTCTGATTCTGACAAATGACATCATTCATGCAATTATTCAGAATGACCAAGGGACTTAATGCATGTTCACTCTGAAGATCGGCGTCTATTGCCGGATCCTTCAGAATCATTCCACCTCATAATCTGAAAAATAGCCTTTGCCGGGCTATTCTTCAGATTGTCATTCTTATTCTGCGGGTAAAGGCAATGCCGCGTCGAGGTTATTCCACCGGGTTGCCGTCTTCGGCGACGGTGGTCACGAATTCGACGCGCTCTTTGCCGTCCACTTCGTTGTCGGCGAAGAGGAGCATGCCCTTGGACTCCAGACCGCGGAGTTTTCTGGGCTTGAGGTTGGCCACGACGACCACTTTGCGGCCGACGCATTCTTCCGGCGTGAAGTAGTCGGCCACGCCGGAGATGACCTGGCGGATCTCGGTACCCATCTTCACCTGGAAGACCAGGAGGCGGTCCGCCTTGGGGTGCTTCTCGGCGCTGAGGATCGTGCCCACGCGGAAATCCATCTTGGCGAAGTCGTCGTACTCGATGGGATCCTTCAGTTCCAGGGGAACGCTCTCAGCGGCAGCATCCGACGCAGCGCCGGCAACGGCATCCGCCGCTCCGGCCTGCGTTGCCTTTGCGTCGGCGGCCTTGGCCGCACCGGCAGCGGCCGCGCGGGCTGCGCTTCCCTTGACGTGCACATCGGCGGCTTTGGCGCCAAGCTCATAGAGCTGATCCAGTTCCTTGTCGATGTCCAGGCGCTGGAAGATGGCCTTGCCCTTCTTGACCTGCTCGCCGCTCATCATCTCAAAGCTGAAGGCGTCCTCCCAGGCCACCTCGGCGTACCACAGACCCAGCTGCTTGCGGATCGCGTCGGACGTGGTATGCATGAAGGGATGGATCAGCACGGAGATGATGCGGATGGACTCGGCCAGGTTGTGAAGCACGTTGTCCAGACGGGGCTTCGTGGCTTCGTCCTTGGCCAGCACCCAGGGCATGGTCTCATCGATGTATTTGTTGGCCCGGCGGACGAGGATCCAGATCTCCTCCAGAGCCAGATTGAACCGGAACTCATCCATCTGGGCTTCCACCTTCGGCGCGGCGCCCAGGGCCGTCTCCTTCAGCTGCGCATCGTAGTCCACACCGCCCGCCGCCTCAATGGCAGCCGCGTCCATCCGTCCGGCCTCGGTCAGTTCCGGCACGAATCCGCCGTTGTATTTCTCAATCATGGCAACGGTCCGGGACACCAGATTGCCCAGGTCATTGGCCAGGTCGTAGTTGAGCCGCTTCAGCATGACCTCGTTGGTGAACATGCCGTCCTGGCCGAAGGTGTACTCCCGCAGGAGGAAGTACTTCAGGGCGTCGATGCCGTAGCGGTCGATGAGGACCACCGGATCGATGACATCCTGGCCTTTGGCGGCTTTGGACTTGGACACCTTCTCGCCGCCCAAAAGCAGCCAGCCGTGTCCCCGCACCTGCTTCGGCAGGGGAAGGCCCGCGCTCATGAGCATGGCCGGCCAGATAATCGAGTGGAACCGGACGATCTCCTTGCCCACCAGATGGACGTTCGCCGGCCAGTATTTGTCGTACTTCTCCGGCTCGTCCGGCCAGCCCAGGGCGGTGATATAGTTGGAAAGCGCGTCCAGCCAGACGTAGATGACGTGCTTTTCGTCGATGGGCACCGGAATGCCCCAGTCGAAGCTGGACCGGGAAATACAAAGGTCTTCCATGCCCTGCTCAATGAATGCGACCATCTCGTTGCGCCGGGACTCGGGCTCCAGGAACTCGGGCGTCTCCCGGAAAATCCGCAGCAGCTCGTCCGCGTACTTGCTGATTTTGAAGAAGTACGCCTCCTCCTTGGCCTTGGTCACTTCCCGTCCGCAGTCGGGGCAGTACTTGCCGTCCACCAGCTGATTCTGCGTCCAGAAGGATTCGCAGGGTGTGCAGTACCAGCCTTCGTATTCGCCTTTGTAGATGTCACCCTTCTCGTACATCTTCATGAACAGAGCCTGTACCCGCTTGATATGCCGGGGCTCCGTGGTCCGGATGAAGTCATCGTAGGAGATCTCCATGGTCTTCCACAGTTCCTTGATGCCGTCCACCACTTCGTCCACGTAGGCCTGGGGGGTCACGCCCTTCTCATCGGCCAGGGTCTGGATCTTCTGCCCGTGCTCATCGGTTCCCGTCAGGAACATGACGTCGTAGCCCTGCAGCCGCTTGAAGCGCGCCATGGCATCCGCCATGACCGTGCAGTAGGTGTGCCCGATGTGCAGGTTCGAGCTGGGGTAGTAGATCGGTGTTGAGATGTAGTAGGTTCCTTTGTCTTTTGCCATTGTGTTTTGTCCTCTTTTCTCCATGGCAGATGAGCCACGGCAGATTGTTGTTTGTTATGCAAAGGCAATCCAGACTCAGAGGAACAGTGTCGGTTCCTTCCGGTCCGGATAGCCCAGTTCCAGTTCTTCTTTATGATACAGATAGCCGGGGTCGTCGAAGTAAAGCGCCCCTTCCGGGCATTTTTTCTCACAGCCGCAGCACTTGATGCAGATGCCGTCCACCACGCCCGGGGCCTCTTCCTTGATGGAACCCATGGGGCAGGCCGAAACACAGATGCCGCACTTCGTGCACTTTGCTTCGTCCAGCTTCGGCTTCACCTTTAGGATGTTGATGGGGTTGCCCTGCCGGTCCCGGGGGGTATAGTAGGGCCGCAGGGGCTGCATCCCGTCGACGCCGACCGGGCCCGCGCGATAAGCGGCCTCCGCTAAAGCGTCCGCCGAGTTCGCCGCCTCCGCCAGCCCGCGGATCTTCTCCGCCGCCTGCCGGGCAAAACCTTCCGCAATGGCCATGTCCCTCTCATCGGGCCGGCCTGCTGCCAGCACCCGGGAGAAGGAATGCTCTCCGATGAAGGCCGCTGCCGCGACCGTATGGAATCCCCGTTCCTCCAGGATATCCCGCAGCTCGATGAGGGCGTCGTCGAAGTTCCGGTTGCCGTAAAGGACTACAGGAAGGGCCAGCGCTCCGCCGCCCTCCAGCGTACGCAGAAACGGCAGAAGCACGTTGGGCACCCGGCCCGCGATGACCGGCACGCCGAACACGACGATATCCGCTCCGTCAAAGGACCAGACCCTGTCCCGCCGGGCAGGCGGCGTGAAGTCGATGTCCTCCGCCCGGACCGCTCCCGAAAGCTCCTCCGCCAGGCGGTCAGCCACAGCGGTCACGACCTTCTCCGTCGTCCCCGTGCCGCTGAAAAACATGGCGCGGGCGCGGAGGGGGCGTTGCCTTTGCACCGGCGCTCCGGTTATTTCTCGTCCCATATGGTCGTGCCTCTGCGGATCTGGCGCTTGGAGTATTCGATGATCAGGTCAACGATGTCCTCGATCTCCAGATAGCCGCTGTCCAGACACAGATGGTAGTTGATGGGCTCGCCCCACTTGTGGCCGGTGTGGTAGGCGTAGTAGTTTGCCCTGGCCTTGTCCGTGTCCTTCATGAGCTTTTTCACGCTCTCGTCCGGCACGCCGTACTCCTTCACCGCGCGCTCGATCTTGTCCGCTTCCTCCGCGTAGATGAACACGTTGGTGGCGTAGGGCAGATCCCGCAGAATGTAGTCCGCGCAACGGCCGACAATGACGCAGGAGCCTTCCTCTTCCGCCAGTTTACGGATGGTGTCAAACTGAGCCAGGAAGAACCGCTCATTCAGCGAAAGGCTCTCCGGGCCGGCTTCTCCCGTACCCATGGCCGATGCCAGGCTGTACAGGAAACTGTTCTTCGCCCGCTTTTCGGCGCCTTCGATCATCTCCCTGCTGAAGCCCGATTCCTCGGCGATCTTGTCCAGCAGTTCCTTGTCGTAGTAGGGCACGCCCAGCTTTTCGGCGAGACGCCTGCCGATGAGCCTGCCGCCGCTTCCGAATTCACGGCTGATGGTAATGACTGTTTTCTGATCGTTGCTCATAGTTCTCATGCCTCCTGAACGATTAGATTCTCTCGATTTATTTTACTCTCTCTCCCGGGTTTTGAAAAGAGTGCATTGTCAGAACGCTTCGTAGTCCACCACCCGGTCGTCCTCCAGCCTGAGCACATAGCCGTGTCCCGGATCGGGAATCCAGCCGTACATGTTGTCATGTACGTCCGGCCAAAGATGGGCCATGATGGAGGAGATGGTTCCCCCGTGGCAGATGACCACACTCAGGGCCTCCTCGTCGTGGTGCCTAAGCTGCAGCGACCGCAGGCTGTGCCGCCGCCGCAGTTCCTGAAAACCCCGGATGACCCGCTTGTTGAACTGGCGGATGCTCTCCCCGCCCGGCGGGATCTTGTCCAGATTCTCCGCGGTGATCCAGTCCCGGTAGTCCGGATTTTCCAAAAGCTGTTCGTAGCTTTTCATCTCAAACTCGCCGAAGTTGATCTCCTGCAGATCGTCGATGACCTCCTGGGGCCGATCCCCGTAGATCAGCTCCCTGGTCTGGGTCGTCCGCGTCAGTCCCGTAGTAAAAAACCGAGCCGCGCCGCTGTCGGGATAGAGACCTTCCTCTGTCAGCTGTTTCAGCTCGTCGATCCCCTTCTGTGCCAGGGGCACGTCGGTCTTGCCGTAATACAGCCGCCGCACGTTCCCCTCCGTGATGCCGTGTCTGATCAGGCAGATCTTCGATTCCATGCTTCCTCCTCGTTATGCAAAGGCAACTCCGCCTCCGGTGCAAAGGCAACGCCGCTCCTGTCTGCAAAGGCAACGCCGCCTCCGGTGCAAAGGCAACGCCGCTCCTACCGGATCCGCTTGCCGATTCCGCAGAAGACCCGGTGGACCTCCTCGGCTTCCGACGCCAGGTAGATCATCAGCCGGCCGTTCATCTCCCGCCAGGCCCGCTGGGTAGCGTCCATGGGCACGATGCCCTGGGAGATGTCCCGGATGATCAGTACCTTGCCCTGCCACTGTTCCCGGCGGTCGCGGAACCAGTCCGCCGCTTCCACGCCCTGCCTGGTGCAGGCCAGGGTAAAGTCCTCCAGTCCGCAGACCGCGTCCGCAGTGAAGTCGGGCAGGCAGTCCGCCACGGTCTTCACACCCGGCAGCTGCGCCGCGTATTCCCTCTTTCCCTGATGGGCTCCGCCAAAGATCAGGATCATTCCTTCCTCCTATACCAGCCCGGACAGCAGCGCCGCCGTCAGCAGGCCGAACATTTCACCGTTTCCGATCATGTGACCGGAGATGTCTCCGTTCATTCCGCCCAGGGCCCGCCGGTCCGCCGCCCCGATGATCATCGCCGACGCAAAACATACCCCGCCGGACACCAGGCAGACCAGGGCCGCCGGCGTCCCACCGAAGATATACGCGGCCAGAGCCGTCGCCGCCGCAAGGACCAGGGTCAGGATCAGGGCCGGGATTGCCTTTGCACCCGTCCCCTGAGAGGCCATCTCACGGTACTGGCTGGTCCCCATGGGCCGGGCCGCGATCACGGAGATCACGCTGGCTCCCCGGGAGACCGCCGCCACCATGGGCAGGACCAGGACCACCGCCGGAACCGGGTTCTCGCTCAGCTGGGTCATGGCGCCGAGGACCACCGTCAGCATGAGCACCAGGCCGATGACGGCGAAGGCGCCCGTGTGGGAATCCTTTAGGATCTCCTGCCGCCGCTTCAGGTCCGGATGCCGCGGCAGCACCGCGTCGCAGCAATCCATGAAGCCGTCCAGATGGATGAAGCCGGTCAGCAGCAGTCCGAAAGCCGTCACCACCGCAGCCGTCAGCAGCGGCTCAGCATTCAGTCCGCCAAGAGCCAGCCACAGCAGGGCGTCGATCACCCCGAGGCACGCGCCCAGCAGCGGCAGCATGGTCAGCATGGCCCGCCGGTCCTCTTCTCTCCATTTTTTATATGGGCAGGGGATCCAGCAAAAGCAGCCCCATGCCATGAGAAATCCTCTTACGTATTTCATCTTTCCGGCTGTTCATCCTCCGATGAATATTCTTCTATGTTGTCCGGCCTGCTGTCGGCCGGTGTTTTCCAGTCCTCGACGCACCCGGCGGAAACCTCCACGACCCGGTCGCACACCTGGGCCAGGCGGCGGTCGATCAGGGCCAGCCCCCGTCGGTAGGCCTCGGTCAAATCGTCCGGGTCTTCTGTTTTCACGGCGCCGCATTCATATGTCTCCGCGCCGCCGTAGATATAATCGGAAACGAAAAGGGTGCTGCCCGTCATCTCCGCGAATCGGACGCAGTCTTCCGCCACCCGCTCCGGCGCGTTCCGGTCCACGCTGCCATCGGGCAGGAACATCTCATTGCCCAAAAGGGCCGTCACCGAGTCCAGCAGGAAGACGCCCCGGGGATCGGCGGGCTCGGCGCCCCCTTCGGCGACCGTCACGGCTGCTTCAACCGGCGCGGTTTCCGGATCGTCCGGCCGCGCGTCCGTTGCTTTTGCATTCCCCGCCAACAGGCCCGGAAGATCCCGGCCCCGCTCCAGGGTCTCAAAACCCCAGCCGGCCCGCTCCTTGCGGTGGCGCCGGATCCGTGCCTCGTCCTCCCCGTCGACGGGGATCATGGTGGCAACGTAATGGAGAGGAACGTCATGCTCCTGTGCCATAGTCCGCGCCGTCTTCTGGGCGAACATGGATTTTCCGTTTTTTGCGCCGCCGCTGATCAGTATGTTCATCCGCTTCCGCCTCAAAGGCAACCGCCCTGCCGGACCTCCTCCAGATAATCATCGTTGATCTCCGCTTCCTCGAAGGTCGCCATGTTCCGCATCACGTCACAGGCGCCCCGGATAATGTCAAAGGCAATGGGGCATCCGCTCCCCTCCCCCAGCCGCATGTCCAGGGACAGGAACGGGTTTAATCCCAGCTTGTCGATGGCGATGTTATAACCCGGCTCCGCGGACCGGTGGGAGGCGAACAAATAGTCCTTGGCGTCGGGGGAAATCTCCGCCGCCGCCAGGGCCGCCACCGCGGAAATGTATCCGTCGATGACCGCCGGCGTTCTGCCCGCCGCCGCGCCGAGGTAAGCCCCCGTCATGGCGCACAGATCGAACCCGCCGGCTCGGGCAAGGATCCGGACCACCCGGTCGATGCGATCTTCGGATCCGGCGCCACTCTCCGCCGCTTCACTGTCTGCGGCCGCTTCCGAGCACTCACGCCGGACCTGTTCCACGATCTCCTTCTTCCGCGCAAAGCCTTTGTCGTTGACACCGCCGCCCCGGCCGCAGGTTTCCTCCGCGGTCCGTCCGGTCAGCGCCGACAGCACCGCCGCGCTGGTGGTCGTGTTGCCGATGCCCATTTCGCCGATGCCGAGAATATCGTATCCTTCTTCGATGGCCGCCCGGGCCATCTCCATGCCGGCGGCTAAAGCCTGCAGAGCTTCCTCTTCGCTCATCGCCGGGCCCTGGGAAATATCCCATGTTCCCGGCCGGATCCGCCGGTCGATGATCCTCTCCGTATCCCGCAGGGGTACGTCGTCATACAGTTCTCCGGGGATCGGTTCCTTCACGCCCATGTCCACGATCAGCAGCTCGCTGCCGAAGCTTTTGGACAGGACGCCGACGCCGGTCAGCCGCCGGGTAAAGTTGATGGTCTGCGCACGGGTCACGCTTTGGGGGGCCGAAGCCACACCCTGGGCCGTCACACCGTTGTCCGCGCAGAACACCAGGACACAGCCTCTTTGGGGCGCATCTGCGATCACCTCTCCGGTGATGCCCGCCATCCGCACGGCGATCTCCTCCAGCCCGCCCAGGCTCCCGGGGGGTTTGGCCAGCTGGTCTTGCCTTTGCTGCGCCTTCTCCATGGCCGGCCCGTCGGCCGGCCGGATGCTTTCAATTACACTGCCGATTTCCTGTTTTGTCATATCGCCGATTTCGCTTTGCTGTGTCCCCAATCTCCCGTTTCGTCACAACGATAGTGTATCACAGCCGACGGCATTGTGGGCAGGTGGATTTCATAGTATTATTACCTGTTTTCATGGGCAGAGTATGTCGAAACTGCCGTTTCAGGCCGATTCCGCATATTTTATCTGGCTCTCAGGCGTTTCCGCAAAGGCAACGGATGTGAGGTTTCGTCACATGGGGATTCCTATTACAATCCGAGTATGCGGAAATAGCCGAAAACAGGTCATTCCGCATACTGCCACCGGTAAACAGGACCGAATTAGTATGCGGAATCAGCGTAAAACACGGAAAACGACATACTGGCGCCTGGCATCGGCGGTCATATCCTGGAAGATGTCCTGTTTTTTCTGTCTGCAGGCTCCGGAGGGCTTTGGATGATGCACCTGATATCCATTGCCTTTGCACACTCGACTAAATAGGTAAAGAAATTGACACACCCCCCGCCCTGCATTAAAATATAGGCGACATCATTTTCTGTCCGTTTAAGAAATGGAGGATGTTATGGAACGCAAAAGACGAATCGCTCTGGCGAAGAAAGTCACTGCCTTCGCAATGGCTCTGATGGTGGGCATCACCTTCATTCCGCTGATGGATGGCATCGTTTTCGCCGACGATCAGGGCGCGCCGGACAAAACCGCCGCGGCCTCCGGTAACGACACCAAGGTGGATGTGGATCTGTCCGCCTTGCCGGATGACGGCTCGGTGGATAAGGACGCGATCAGCAAGTCGATCAAAGAATCCGTTCTGGAAGCGGAACAGCCTCCCAAAAAAGGCAAGGAAGCTAAGGCGGTCGACCTTCCGGAAGAAAGTGTTGTTTCGATCCAAGGTGAAACAGATGGCATCGTTGCACAAGCAACCGATAAAGTATCCATTTATAATGTGGCCTACTCGGCAAACGGAGTAGTAACCTTTGAGGCAAGAGCCAATAACACGTCAGGTCCTACTTTGGAGTATGTATATATTGACAATGGCTCTACTAAAGGACTGACTGTTATCAGTTATCCCGCGGGGCACCGTTATGTTAAAGCTTCATTTGATCTCAAGACATATTATTCTATAGGAAGGCATACCCTTTATGCCGAAGATAGTAACGGGAATATTGCTCACGTTTCAATTGTTAGAGGAATCTATGATACCCCCGGCAATGGAGAAGGTCAATACGAAACCTATTCCAATTATATGTTCTACTGGCCGTCCGGCAATTATCTGTATGGATGTGATCTGTACCTGGATGTCAATGGGCAGGCATACAAGGTCGGCAGTTCCTATGGAAAATGGTCCGTCGGCGGGCTGACCCCCAACAGTTCGGTCTGGACCAGAGCCTACTTTGGCAAGTGGGTCAACGGCGAATTCTTCCGCGGCCCCTACTCTCCCACCGTGACCATGCTGACCGGCGGCAATGCCCTGGCCATCAAATCCGTCAAGGTGAAGGCGGTCAAGGTGAAAAAGCATAAAATCCGGCACCACACCTACTGGGGCTGGGGCACCTGGACCCACTGGACGGAAAAGTACTGGACCTACAAGCTCAAGGTCACGGTCAAGCTGAAGAAAAAGCCGGGCGCCAGCGGGCTGGTCATCAGCGGCTCCAAGGTCTGGGGAAACAAGAAGAAGTACAACAAGACATTCGGCACTTTCGTCAGTTACAAGAAACCGCGAAAGCAGAAGGTCGGCATCAGCATCTATTCCTTTAAGAACGTCAACTACGGAGCCTATTCGCCCATGTGGTCAAAGAACAAGAAGGTGAAATAGCCCCGCGCAAAGGCAATCCACAAGGCGCCCTTCACCGGATCAACCGTCCGGCGGAGGGCTCTTTTTTTTTCTGCCCTCACCCGCCAATTCACTGTTCATACCCCACTTACCGATTCTCTGTTCTCCCCCTGTCACTCACAGGCTCACTGTCCCCCCCCTCTTGACAATATACCGCTCCAACGGTATATTGAAGCCAGACAAACCAGTCCCCAAAGGAGACAGAACCATGCTGAAAGATTACCTGAAACAATCCGGCAAATCCATTTACGCCGTGGCGAAGGACAGCGGACTGCCCTACAGCACGCTGAACGATCTCGCCAACGGCAAAGTGCAGATCGATCAGTGCCGGGTCGGCCTGCTTCGCAGCCTGGCTCATGCTCTCAGCCTGTCCCTGGAAGACACGTGCGCGCTCTGCTCCGGACAGTTTCCGGCCGTGCACACCTCCTATCCGGTGGATGCGCGGATCACCGTGCGGAACAAAACCTTCTACGCGGAATTTGAATACGTCGGAGAACCGGTTACCCTCCGGCTCTGCCGGGTCAACGAGAATACGCGCTATTACATCGGCCAGATCGCCCAGTGGCGGACGGAGGAATACATCCGCGGGAGGCGGCTGCAGGAATTCCAATAGGACACCTGCGGGAGCTTCAGTGATAACCTTGCGGAAGATCCGGCAGCGGAGGCGGCGTTGCCTTTGCCCGATACCTGCCGCAGAAATGGAGAGCAGACATGGAATACTTCCTGATGCGAAAAGACGATGTCGTCACCCTGTGCAACTTGACCGAAGACGGGCAGATGATTTCCTGGGCGGATCGGTTTCGTAACCCGGAACTGTCCCCTTTGGAGCACAGACGGTCCCGTGACTACCTTCGCCGGTGGTGGAACAACCGCCAGATTCCCATCCGGCAGGGCCGGCTGGAACAGATGCTCCGGGAGAAGAATCTCGCCGGGCCCTCGGAATACCTGGCTAGAAATCTGGGCCTGAGCCTGACGGATTATTACTGGATGAAGCCGGTGGATTCCTCCCTGCGATGGGCGGACGTCAATCTTTTTGACAACGATTTCCGGGAGAACCTGCTCCAGGCGATGGATGACGCGCCGGGCCGGACGGCGGGAAGTTTCACCCCCAACAGTTCCCTGCGGGGCGAGCTGGAGAAGAGCTGGATCATCCGCAGGGGGCGCCGGTGCCTGGTCAAGGGCAACCGCGGCGAACTTTCCAGCGAAAGCATCAATGAAGTCATCGCCTCGGCCTTTCATCAGGCGCAGGGGTATGACAACCATACGCCCTATCAGCTGCTGCGGATCAAAAGCAAGCCCTACGACTACGGATGCCTGTCCCGGGCGTTTACCAGCAGCGGCCGGGAACTGATTTCCGCCTATGCCGTGCTGACCTCCGAGGATCCCCTTCCCGGCGAATCCTCCTATGAACAGTTCCTCCGTATCGCTGCTGATCACGGGATGGACGCGGAGCTGCTGCGCAGGGATCTGGAGTATCAGATTCTCACGGACTATCTGCTGTCCAATCCGGACCGCCACATGGAAAACATCGGGGTCCTTCGCGACGCGGAGACTTTGGAGTGGATCCGGATGGCGCCCATTTACGACACCGGCCGGGCCTTTGCCGCCGGTAGCGTTGTCCCCTATACGGACGAGGAGATCGATCACATGGAGGTCAACAGTTTTGAGCACACGGAAGCCGGTCTCCTCGGGCTCGTCACCGATTTTTCCGTCATCGATCCCGCGAAAGCGCTCCCTCCGGAACGCATCCGGGAGTATTATCAGAAAGATACGAAGATCAGCGCTGCCCGCGTCGATCACATTGTCCGCCTGTATGAGGCGAAGCTCCGGCGCCTCCAGGATCTGGCGTTCTGAGCCCCGAAAAACATCTATGCAAACCCCGCTTTCTTTGTTACCATATACTCAACAATCATTCGGCCATCATCGTTCTGACGGGGAGGATCACCATGGGAAGACAACTTCGCGGCAGCGCAATGCTTTTCCTGACAGCGTTCATCTGGGGAACGGCTTTTGTCGCGCAGAAAAGCGGCATGGACACCATCAGCCCCATCGCCTTTAACGGTATCCGGACGCTGATCGGCGCCCTGTTCCTGGTCCCTGTCATTCTGATCTTAGACGCACGCAGAAGGCGCAAAGGCAACGCCGACGCGGACACCCCGACCGGTGAAGACGGCACCCCGCTGACTCCGGAAGAGGCAGCCGAGGCAAAGAAAAAGCAGACAAAACTCCTGTGGATCGGCGGCATCTGCTGCGGCCTGTGCCTCATGGCGGCCGGCAACATCCAGCAGGTGGGCATGTACTACACCACCGCCGGCAAAACCGGCTTCATCACCGCCCTCTACGTCATCCTCGTTCCCCTTTTCGGGTTGTTTTTGAAGAAAAAAATCAGACCCATTTTCTGGGTCTGCGTCGCCGCGTCTGCGGTGGGGCTTTATCTGCTTTGCATCCCCGCCAACGGCGGATTCGGTCACATCAACAAAGGTGACATCATCGTTCTGGTGTGCTCCATCTGTTTTGCTTTTCACATCCTGTGCATCGACTACTTCTCGCCGAAAGTTGACGGCGTCAAGATGTCCTGCATTCAGTTTTTCGTCGCAGGATCCCTGTCCTGCATTCTGATGTTCTTTATCGACCCGGCCCTTGGCTTCACCCTGCCCGACCTGCACGCTCTGCAGGGCGGCTGGTTCGAGCTGTTTTATGCCGGCGTCATGTCCTGCGGCGTAGCCTATACCCTTCAGGTGGTCGCCCAGGCGGATGTCAATCCAACGCTGGCTTCCATGATCCTCTGTCTGGAATCGGTCTTCGCCGTCCTGGCCGGCGCCGTGATCCTGGGCGAGTCCATGGGCACCCGGGAGATCATCGGCTGCGTTCTCATGTTCGCCGCCATTCTGGTGGCCCAGCTTCCGTCAAAAGAAGACCGGCTCAGCGAGCCGGCCCAATAGGTTCTGTCATCACACGGCGCAGGCGGACTGTCCGCCCTATTTTTTCTGCGCCTTTTCCTTCTTCTTGATCTCTTCCCAGAGATTCACGTTCTCCTCGATGGAGTTGATTTCCACATCGCCGAAAACCCAGGGGTGGCGGCGGATCATCTTGTCCGAGATGACCTGAACAACGTCGTCGATGGTGAAGCGGCCGGTCTCGGAAGCGATCTGGGCATGAAGGACGACCTGCAAAAGCACGTCCCCCAATTCCTCGCAGAGGTTATCATCGTCTCCCTGATCGATGGCCTCCAGCACCTCCTGCGTTTCTTCCGTCAGATACTTCTTCAGGGTCTCGTGGGTCTGAGCCCGGTCCCACACACAGCCGTCCGGCGCCCGCAGCCGGGCAACCACTTCCACGAAATCGGCAAAGTCGTGAGGCTCTCCTTCCGTTAAGTCGCAGTCGCAGGCCGAGCCTTGGCCGGGCCGGTCCGGATCCACGATGCCGATGTCGGCTACGATGATGTCCCCGCAGTAGTCCCGGGCGAAGTCCTGAAGATGAACGGCCTTCTTCGCGTGGAAGGTGATGGTATGGTCCGCACGGACGCACCGCCGGTCCAGCTCCTCCTCGTCGGTCAGGTCACCGCCCATTCCCGAGGGGATGTCCAGTGCAAAGACAACGGCGCCTTTGCCCCGCAGACCGGCGATCTCCTCCGCGGCCGCCGCGCCGTCCGGCCGCAGCTGACCGTGAAAGCCTGTGCCGTAGATGGCATCCACCACCACGTCGGGCACGGTCTGCCTATTTTTCTCCGAAGCGGGTTCGGATCCCGCCTGTCCGGAAAGGGGCAATCCCATCTCCCGGACCAGCCTGTAGTTTTCGATGGCATCGGGGGTCGTCGGCTCGCCGTCCACCAGGACGATCTGCACGGTCCAGCCCCCTTCGGCAAGCAGCCGGGCCACCACGAATCCGTCGCCGCCGTTGTTGCCTTTGCCGCAGTAGACTCTCGCCCGCAGGGGGCGGTCCAGGGCCCAGGGGTAAAGCCGGCTCTCCTGGTCCGCTCCATCGGCGTCCCGGTCCGCGCCGCCATCGGCACCCAAAACCGCATCGTTAATAGGCGATGCCATTGTAATTTCAACGATCCGGTTGGCCGCGATGGTGCCGGCGTTTTCCATCATGTAGTAGTAGGACAGGCCCGCTTCATCGGTCTGCTTTTCCAGTTCCTTCATCCGCGCGCAGCTTACGGCGTAATCTTTCATGTTCATTCCTCCAACACGCTCTGATCCAGCTCCTCATAGTTCGACAGGAAGTCCGCCATGAACCGGCGGATCTCGTCGCATCCGCCCGGCACATCGGAGGCGATGTTCATGGGCAGAAGAGGATCGTGCAGAGACTTGCGCAGCAGGCACCATCCTTTGGGGAAGTTGATCCGCACGCCTTCGTAGTTGGGCTTCTCCAGGGAAACACCCTCCGTCTTCCCGACGTATTCCTCCAGATCCATCAGCACCTTGCTTCCGCAGGCGGCGAAATCCTCCGCCTGAATGGGGATGCGGATCTCCCGCTCGTCGGCGGGCTCCTTCAGGTCTTCGATCACACTGTCGATCGCCTTTCCCTCCACGTGAAGCTGCGCCGCCTTGATGACGATCTTCGTCGCCAGATAGGCGCCGTCGTCCAGAAAGTAGTTTTCCTTCAGGGCTGCGTGGCCGGAAGTCTCTATGGCCAGCTGGCTGTCGATGCCCTCCTCGTTCAGCTCGAAGGCCTTGTTGATCACGTTGCGGTAGCCGCGGCGGTAACGGAAATGCTTCAGCTTCAGTTTCTTTTCCAGGAACTCGGTGAGCTGCCGGCTGGTGATGCTGTCGGTGACCACCGTGGTTCCCGGATGGTCCTCCGCCACCAGGGCCGCCGCCATGGCGATGATGCCGTTGCGGGCGATCTCCCGTCCGTGGCTGTCCACCGCCGCCGACCGGTCCACATCCGTATCAAAGATCAGGCCCAGGTCCGCGCCCGCTTCCAGAGTTCTCGCCGAGACGGATTCCATGGCCGCCTTGTCCTCCGGATTCGGCGCGTGGTTGGGAAACATGCCGTTGGGATCCAGGAACTGGCTGGAACTGATGTCCGCGCCCAGGGGCTCCAGGACCTGCCTGGCGTAAAACCCGCCGGCGCCGTTGCCCGCGTCCACGGTGATCCGCATACCCTCCAGGGGTTTCTCCCCCAGGTCCGCGCCGCGCACGATCAGCTCCCGCAGGAATGCGGTGTAGGGCGTGATGATGTCCGCCGGTTCAGGGCCGAAGGCGGACTGTCCGTCCGCTGCCGCTTCCGACGCTCCCGCTGCAGTCCCGTCCGCTGCCGGCTCTCCCAGAATCGCCGTTGCCTTTGCACGGTCCTGGGCAAAGGCAAGGATGTCCCGGATGTCCTCCTTGTCCAGGCCGCCGCCGGGGGTGAAGAACTTGAACCCGTTCCGGTTAAAGGGCAGGTGGCTGGCGGTGATCATGATCGTGCCGTCGCAGGCGAAGTCGGAGAACACCGTCGCCATGAACATGGCCGGCGTAGAAGCCAGTCCGCAGTCCAGCACCCGGCAGCCATAGGGGCCGAAGCCCTCCATCAGGCCGGCCAGAAGATCCGGTCCCGTGATCCGGGGGTCCCGGCCGATGGCCAGCTTCAGGTCTTCCGGCTTCTTTCCCCCTTCCCGGACGAGCCAGGCGAGAAAGCCCCGGGCGATGTCAGCTGCCACGTCGGGTGTCAGGTTGGGGGTCTCCCCCGCCTTCCCGGCAATGGCTACGCCGCGGATATCGCTTCCGTTCTGCAGTTTGCCGTAATCCTTCATCTCTGCCTCCTTATATCTTAATCGAATAATATCTCAATAAGTTCACCGGAAAGTGGTCATGACCAGCAGGAAGTTTCCGTCGTAGAGCGGCCCGGCCAGATAGGAATAGCGCAGGCCGTCGGCGATGGATTCCGCCGTCTCCGGGGACGCCATGTTCATGATGGGGATCAGGGCCGCCAGGAACAGGAAGGCGAGCAGGAGCCCTTCGACGCCGCCGACCAGAAGTCCCCCGAATTTGTTCAGCCGGCTGATGACGGGGATCCGGCCGCTGCTGCCCCGCCTGCGGGAAGTGACCCGGATCAGGATCCCGGCCAGGACCCGTACCACCAGGACCACCACCAGGAAGGCCATCACCGACAGGATGAACCCGCCGACGATCTGAACCATCTGATCCGTCGCGTCCTGCACCGCCGCGTTGATCCCGCCGCTGATGATCTGGGGCAGGCCTTCGGTGGCGCTGTTCACGCTCTGGGCCGGTCCGCCGAACTTATCCTCCAAAGAGTCGTAGACCGTGTTGCCGATCGGACTCGCCGTCAGCCACTTGGTGACGAGGGGGTTCAGCAGGAAGGCGCCCACCAGGGAACCGATCCAGCCGAGTGCCCTGGCCGCGATGTAGGCCACGCCTTTGGCCATGCCGATCCCCATGGGAACCACGATCAATGCTGCGGTGATGATATCAAGAATCATGCGTCCTCTCTCGTAAAAAAGCGGGGCCGTCGCTCCGCTTTATCCGTCTGCCGCTCCTTACGGATCCGGCCTCTTACTCACTGGTTTCGGGCTCGCCCTGCTGCACACCCTCTTCGATGACCAGCTGCTTCAGCCGGTCGATGTGCACATCCGCTACCTGCCGGGCATGGTCAGCGTCGCCGCTGGCGATAGCCTCTATGATCGCCCGGTGTTCCTCGGGCATGTTCTCCGCCCTGCGGAAATTATCATAATAGATGTACCGAAAACGCAGGACCAGTTCCTGCAGCTGCTCGATCATATGAACGAGGATCTTGTTGCTGCAGGAGTCCACGATCAGACGATGGAATTTGGTATCGTACTGGATCATGTCTTTCATGCTGCCTTCCGTTACCGCCTTGTTGTACCGCTCGGCGATCTCGTTCAGCTGCTTCATCTCCTTATCGTTCATCCGTGACGCTGCCAGATAGGCCGCCAGCCCCTCCAGGTCCTGACGCACCTCCAGGATCTCCACCATGTCCTCGGTGGAAATCATGGACGCATAGGCGCCTCTTCTGGGCTCGATGGTCACCAGGCCTTCCTTCTCCAGCTTGCGGATGGCTTCCCGGATCGGCGTCCTGCTGACGCCCATCTCTTCGGCCAGATCCACTTCCATCATCCGCGTTCCCGGGACGATGCCGCCGGTCAGAATCTGCATCTTCAGTTCTTCATAGACCATTTCCCGCAGCGGTTTATGGTTCTGTATATCAAAATTCAGCATATCCTGTCCTCCCCGTCAGACGGTCGTTCGTGTCCAAAAGCTCTCCCGGTTGATCCCCTTCATGATCCGGCACGCTTCCTGCGCCGATTCTCTGTCCGTACAGAGCCCGAACACCGAGGGTCCGCTGCCGCTCATCAGCAGAGCGTCGCAGTTGCACTCGCTTTGCATTTTGTCCTTTGTATACACAACTATAGGATACCGCTTCAGCGTGAAATTTTCAAGTACATTGACCATGTTTTTTTCGATCAGGTCCCGGTCTTTTTTCCGCAGCCCGCGAACTATTTCCGGGATGTCCGGGCGCCGGGGGATCTCCACTTCATCCACTCCCCGGTAGGCCTCCGCCGTGGAAACGCTGATGGGCGGCTTGGACAGAACCAGATGGCTGTCCAGTCCCGGAACCGGCTCCAGCTCCGTGCCCCTGCCCGTGGCCACGGCGCAGTGACAGGCCAGAGGGTCGTGGGCAAAGGCAACCCTGAGCCCGGGATCCGCCGCCGCCTGTCCCATGACGCAGAAGGGAACATCGGAGCCCAGCCGGGCACCGGCCTCACACAGATCCTTTACCGAAAGGCCCAGGTCCCAGATCCGGTTCAGCCCGTGGATCACCGCCGCGCAGTTGCTGCTTCCCCCGGCCAGGCCGGCGGCCACGGGGATCCGTTTTTTGATGTCGATCCGCAGCCTTCCCTTAATGTCGGGGACGTAGGTCTGCGCCATAAGCTCCGCCGCCTGCCAGGCCAGGTTCCGTCGGTCCGTCGGCAGGTACGGGCGGTTGGTCCCCATGCTGATGGCAAGGCCTTCCGCCCCTTCATCCGGCGTGAAGCGAAGCAGCACATCATCGCAGAGGAGGATCTGCTGCATGACCATGGCCACCTGATGATAGCCGTTCTCCAGAAGCCCCTGCACATCCAGGCAGAGGTTGATTTTGGCATAGGCTTTTATTTCGATTCGCTTGTTTTCGCCGTGCATGTACGCCTCCTGATCGTCCTTTCCCATCGTTCGTCTCCTGAAAAAAACTGCGGCATTCATCCGTGGGATCAATGCCGCAGCCTGCATTACCTATTTCTTTTTGCCTTTTTTCTTGCCGGCGTTTTTCTTCTTGCCCGACTGGTTCTTCGGGTTCGTCGTTCCCTTATTGGTCTTCACCGGTTCTTTTTCCGTCTTCTTGACCTGCACCTTATAGGTGCTGCCCACCGCTGAGATGGGGGCCGGCGCCTTGACCCGCTTATTCTTTTCCCGGCGCATCTTCTCCAGGATCTCCGCTTCAAGGGCCGCTTCTCTTTCCTTCTGTTTCGCCTTGGCTTCCTCCTGCTTGTTTCTCTTCTTCTGATTCTTGGCGACGATCTCCTCTACGGACTTGCCGGTCTTCTTTGCTTCCTTATAGGGGTTGGCTCCCTTGGTGCTGGCCTCTTCCTTTTTCTTTTCCTCCGCCTTCTTCGTGCTGCGGATGGTGAAGAAGACCATGCCGCCCATCATGGCGACCATGAGGACCATGTAGACGATCATGGATCTCTGCTGGTTCAGGGTGGTGACCTGAATCTTCGTGGTCTGATTGTACTTTGATCCGTCCGTCGCCTGCAGCTTGTCGCCGATGGTGAGGGTGTACTTGGACGCGCCCTTGATCTGGACGTTCTTCTTGTTGTTGTCCGTATAGTCGGCGGCAACCATCATCAGGCCGCGCTTCTTTTCCTTTTCGCTGTAGTAGACCTTAAGGGGCACCTTCTTGCCGTCCTCGTCAACCAGGGTGAACTGGGCTGCGTTGCTTTTGCGAATGGCTGCGGACTTGGGCATCATTTCTTTGCTGAAGTAGATCTTCACACTGAAGTTGTCCACAGCAACGCCCTCATCGCCGTCCTTCGGCGATGAGGAGACGATGGTAAAGCCCGGATCAACCGATGTGGTGTCCGTGACCGCCAGGCAAGCCGGCGCCATCATGGCAATCGCTACGATCATCGCGCAAACCAGCGCACTTACTCTTTTCATTCCCTTTCGTCCTCCGATTTATCGGTATTGTTCTGCTTTCTCCGTTCCCGGAAGAAGGCCTTCAGCAGGCCGGCGCACTCCTCCGCCAGCAGTCCTGTCTCTATTTCTGTGTAATGGTTCAGCCTCTGTTCCTGCGGAATGTTGAACACGGATCCGCAGGCCCCGGCCTTGGGATCCATGGTTCCGATGACCAGCCGGTCGATCCTCGACCAGACGATGGCCCCCGCGCACATGCTGCAGGGTTCCAGGGTCACATACATGGTACACCGGGGAAGCCGCCAGCCGCCGAGTTTCTCCGCCGCCTGCCGGATAGCGATCATCTCCGCGTGAGCAGTGGGATCCCTGTCCGTCTCCGTCCGGTTGTGCCCCCTGGCGATGACCTGTCCGTCCTGGACGATCACTGCGCCCACGGGGACTTCGCCCAGAGCGCCGGCTTTTTCCGCCTCGGCCAAAGCCTCTCTCATGAAGCTTTCCGCAGACTTACACATATTATCACATTTCCCCATCTCGTTCAAGGTTATTCAGCCGCCTCTGCCGTTGCTTTCGCCACCGCTGCGGCTGTCGCTTCCGACACGGCTGCTGCCGCCTCAGCAAGCTCCGCGGCCCGCCGCTCCTCGTACTCCTCCCTCAGCATGGAGTAAACACGGGTGTCGCGGACGGTGCCGTCGAAGAGCCGGCTGGCCCTGCGCAGGGTCCCCTCGTAAACGAAGCCGCACTTCTCGATGACCCGCTGGCTTCTGCGGTTGCTGCTCGACGTGCGGATCATCAGGGTCTCCAGTTTCATTTCTTCGAAGGCATACCGGATCACCGTCCGGGCCGCTTCCGTCATCAGTCCCCGGCCCCAGCAATCCTCCGCCAGGGAATAGCCCAGCTCCCGGGTGCGGATGTTCGTCCGGAACTTGTCCGGCTCCAGGCTGATGCTGCCGACGATCCTGCCCGACTCTTTCAGGACAACCGCCCAGGTGGCGTTGATCCGGAAGAGCTGATCGATGATCATCCGGGATTCCCGCACGGACTCATGGGGCTTCCACCCCGCCGGCGGTCCCACGTTGGGGTTCTTCGCGTATTCATATAACTGGGGCGCGTCCTTCTTCTCCCAGCGGCGAAGAATGAGCCGCTCCGTTTCCAGCTGAGGTACTCTTACCTTTGCCATGTTGCCTTTCTCCGGTCCGCCCGGCCTTCATGCCGCTGCCGGCCCCCGCTACTCGGTGGTGCTGAGCACTTCCTTGTTCTTCTCCACCTGGCTGACCTTCATATTGACCGCCTCTTCCGGATCGACCTCCTCGTTGAGGGCCAGAATGGTCGGTCCCAGGTAGACGGTCTTCAGGATCTCGCCGTTGAGGGAGATCCGGCTGAACTCGGTGAAGTTCTGTCCTTTGATATAGTAGTCATCGCCAACCTTGACGATCTTGTCGATCTTGATCTCCTTCACGCCCATCCGCATATCCGTCGGCTTGAAGATATTTTTCCCGCCGTAGATGTACCGCTCTCCGTAGAGCATGTCGTAGGCCAGAGCCCGGAAGTTGCGCATGTAGGTCTTCTCCCCGCGGTAGTCCTGATGGTAGCGGGTCAGCATGCCGGCGGAGATGCCCAGGCGCTTGGTCACCTCAGCGTGGATCTGATAGGTGCTCGTATCCTTGTCCTTCTTCGGCATATCGAAGTTGCTCCAGATGACATACTGGGTCTTGTACAGATCCCCGGAGGTCATCATGTCTTCGGTCATGTTCAGCGCAGGCAGGTGGTCTCCGTACATGACGAGCACCACGTCCTCATCGTAGTCCTTCAGGGTATCCGTCAGCTCCTTGATGAAGTCGTCCATCTCATACATCTGATTGGCGAAGTACTCGTAGGCCCACTTCTGCTCCTCGCTGGGCGACTTGGTCACCTGGATCTCCGGATCCTCCAGCACCTGCTCCGTGGGATACTTGCCGTGTCCCTGCACGGAGATGGTGTAGATGTAGTCCGGACCCCTGCTGCTCTCCAGGGCATCGATGATGCTGCTCGTCAGCACCGTATCCTTGGCCCAGTTCTTCGGCGTCTTCGTCACGTTGTTCATGTACTCCAGGCAGGTGAAGGTGTCGAAGCCCAGATTCTTGAACACGGTGTTCCGGTTGTAGAAAGCGCCCCGGTGATTATGGATGGCGTGGGACGAGTAGCCCATCTGCTTCATATCGTAGGCAGCGGACTCGCAGGTCTGCTCGGTGAGGATGCTCTTGTGGGGGTATTCGCCCGGCCCGAAGAAGCGGGCGCTGATTCCCGTGATCGCCTCGAACTCCACGTTGGCCGTTCCCGCGCCCACCGCCGGAACGGTGATGTAGCCGGAGGAGTATTCCTTCATCAGCTTGCGGAAATTGGGCACCGGATCCTTGTTGTATTCGAACCCCTTGACCATGTACGGGTCGATGAAGGATTCCAGCTGCAGATAGATGATGTTGGGCTTTTTATCCCCGGTAAACTCGTCATCCTCGCCGGGGGTGTAAATGCCGTCCTTGCCCATCTCCCCCTTGGAGAAGATGCTCCGGATCTCCGCCTCGGAGTAGTTGGCCGGCTTGTCGATCCCGGTCTTCAGCCAGGTGATCATGAAAGAATAGGGCATGCCGTTATCCCGGTAGGCGTAGGCCAGGTTGCCGAAGAAGGTGTCCAGCACACCGGTGTGCATGCCGGCTTCCACGGTTCCAAAGGCAAGGGCGATGATCAGGATCACCGCCGTGACGGCCTTCTTGTAGCTGACCTTTTCCTTCCGCTTCGGCGTCTTCCGGTACAGCAGGATGACCAGCAGGACGAAGGCAGCCGCGCCCAGCCCGATGATCACCAGGTTGACCACGGAAAAGTAGTTTCGCAGGATCTGGGTCCCCTCCTTCAGGTTGCTCAGGTCCTTGACGTTGAAGGGGGTCATCCGGTTGGCCAGGATCACGCAGTTGGTGATGCCCAGAGTGATCCAGATCAGGGAAAACATGCACATGGCGAAGACCCGCTTGCGGAACAGCAGGGAAAGGGACAGCACGGCCAGGATCAGCATGACGTTGCAGATGCTGACCAGAGGATGCTGTACCATGAACTGCGCGCTGGCAATGGGGGAATGGCGGGAAAGGGATTCTACAATAAAGTCAACCACAATGGCGCCGATGATCAGGATCATCACATCGCTTTTGAAGATCCTCGTCAGCAGCCCGGGTTGCTTTTGCTCCGTCTCCGCCGCGGCCTCTTTCGCGACGGCATCGGCGTCCTTCTCGATTTCCGCCTGTACTTCTTCTCTGGGTTCAGTCTTATCTTCCATCTATCGTCTCCGCCATTTCATTGGCTATCGCTGCAAACTCCTCCATGGACAGGGTCTCCCCTCTCCGGCTTTCCTCTATGCCCGCTGCGCCGAGCACCGTCCGGATCTCGTCCTTCGTCCGCCCCAGCCCCGCGGAAAGGGCGTTGCACAGGGTCTTCCTGCGCTGGCCGAAGGCGGCACGCACGCAGTCAAAAAACAGTTTTTCATCCTTCACCGACACCGCCCTGGTCGGCCGGATCTTAAGGTGCAGGATCGCCGAATCCACCTTCGGCCGGGGATGAAATGCCTCCTTGGGCACCCGGGCGACCTGGGACACCTGGCAGTAGTACTGAACCGCCGCCGTGATAGCGCCGCAGTCCTTTTCACCCGGCGCTGCCTTCATCCGGTCGGCGACTTCCTTCTGCATCATGATGGTGATGCTGTCCGCCTCCACCTGTTCTTCCAGAAGCTTCATCACGATGGGGGTCGTGATGTAGTAAGGAAGGTTGCCGATGATCCGGGTCTTCCCCGTGATCCCGTGTTCCTCCCGCTTCTGCCGGATCAGGCTGTTCAGGTCCGTCTTCAGGATGTCCTGGCAGATGATCTCCACGTTGCCGCAATCCTGAAGGGTCTCCTCCAGGATGGGGAGCAGACGCTCATCCACCTCGACGGAAACCACATATCCCGCCGCTTCCGCGGCAGCCTCGGTCAGCACCCCGATGCCAGGGCCGATCTCGATCACCAGATCCTCCCCGGATATCTCACTGCCGTCGATCATCTCCCGGATGACCGACGGGTCCTGCAGGAAATTCTGCCCCAGGCTCTTGGTCAGCCGGAATCCGTATTTCTCCTTCAGATACCGCAGGGTTGCCGGTGAGTACAGATTCATTCCTGTTTCGTTTCCTCCGTCTGTTCTTCCGTCTGATCCTCCGTCATATCCTCGGGAAAGATGTAAAGGGTCTCACCCGGTTTGATCAGCCGCATCTGGTCCCTGGCCTGCTCCTCCAGATAATCCAGATCGTTGAGCTCGGCCATATCCTTCTCCAGCTGTTCCTTTTCCTGCTTATATTCCTCCTGCTGCTTCTGGGCCGTGTGAAGGTCGTGCTTGAGCTTCAGGATCTGTCCGAAGGAGATCCCGATGGCAATGGCCAGCACCGCCGCCACGACAACAATAGCCGCCCGGCGCCGCTTTTGCCTCTGGCGCAGCATCCGCCGGCGGTGGTTGTACCTGGCGCTGGATTCCGGTGAGCGCTCGATCTCCTCCGGCTCCGGCGCGGCCGCGTTCTGCTGCCGCCGTTCCTGGCGCTCCCTGCGGGCCTGCTCCATATCGATGATTTTGCTGCTGTCCCGGAACTGTTTGCTCCGACGCTTTCTTCTCGCCATCTTTTACCTCACGCCTTACGGCAGATAACCCAGCGGATCCCTGGGAACTCCGCCCACATGGATCTCAAAGTGCAGGTGCGGTCCGGTGCTTCGTCCCGTGTTGCCCGCTTCCGCAATGTGTTCTCCTTCATATACTTCATCTCCGGGGCTGACCAGAATGCTGCTCAGGTGCCCGTATCTGGTTGACTGTCCGTTCTGATGATCGATGTCGATGCAGTATCCGTATCCGCCGAAATATCCGGCCCGGGTGACGATACCGCCGTCCGCCGCGCGGACGTCGTTGCCCACATGGGTGCCCAGGTCGATGCCGTCATGATGGCGGCCCCACCGGTGCCCGAAGCGGGAGGTCAGGGTATAGCCGCTGGCCAGGGGCCAGATGTATTTGCCGTCGCCCACCGAAGGCGGCCGCTCCGCGGTTCCCACCAGAACGATCTTGTTCACGGCTTCCTTCTCCACATCCCGGTTCAGGATGGTGATGCCGTCCTCCCCGACTTCTCCGTTGATGGAGACCATCCGCTCGGTGATCTCCTCCTTGCCGTTCTTGCCCTTCTGCTTGATCTCCTCTTCGCCCTCGTACATTTCGTCGGTCTTCTTCTCTATGGTCTTGTATTTGATCGTGTGGTCGTAGGTCCGCCGCTCCGTGATCCGCACCGTCAGCAGGGGCGCGTTCTGGCGGATCAGCAGGGTTTCGCCCACGTTCAGCTTATGGGGGTCCGTGCCCTCGTTGTCCGCGACCAGCTCATCCTCCGTCGTGCCGTAGAGGTCCGCGATGTCCTTCAGCGTCTCGCCGGCCACGATGGTGTGCACCGTTTCCTTTTCTCCGCTGGTGCAGAGGATCTCCGTCATCTCATCCACGGAGGAAACGTTCCGCAGGTTGGTGTTGCTTTTGTGGAACTCGACGGTCTCCAGGATCTCCGCCTTCTCGATCTCCGAGTTCTTCTTGCCGCTGGCGTACCGCTCCTCGATGGCCTTGAGCACCTCCGCGGCCTGGGCCTTCTTCTGCACCGCGCCGACCTTGTCGCCGTTCACGTAGATGCCCCACGCCTTGACGTTCAGGTCGCCCATGTAGGTCAGCCGGCGAAGCACCTCATCGGAGGAGTCGGGAAGGATGTCCTTGTCCAGGGAGGATACCCTCCGGAAGGTGATGTCATCCTTCTCGTCGATGATGACTTCGATATCCTTGTCCTCGGTCAGGGCCCGCTGCACCATGTCGGTGATGCGCAGGACGTCGTCCTTGTTCTTGACGTAGCCCAGGGCATGGCCGTTATAGGAATATTCGTAAAGCGTACAGTAGTTGAACACGCCGGCCATACCCACGGCGATCAGCAGCACCAGGCTGAGGATGAACAGCAGGGGCGCCTTGTGGCTTTCGGAAAACTCCTTCACCACGGCCATCCGCTGGCCCATGGCGCTGTTCCGGTACCGGCTTGCCCGCACGCGGGAAAGATGGGAGGCCGCCTGCCGCGCTTCCGCGGCAATCTCCTCCTGCCGCTGCTGGAGCTTGTCCAGCTCCCCTTCCCTGGCCGCTTCCTTCCGTTCTTTTCTCGTGGAAAGTCCCAACAGGTCCCGCAGGGAGTATTTGGCTACCGGCTGGATCTCCGTGCTGACCTGGGTGCCGTGCAGGTTGACCACGCCGCCGCCCAGTTCCGCCGTTTTATTCGCCAGCTTTTTCTTCCGCCTGACCTCCGCGCGGATCTCCCGCTCCTTGCGCCGGGCCTCGTCCCGTTCCTCGCGCTCTCTGCGCCGGGCTTCTTCCCGTTCCTGACGCTCCCTGCGCCGGGCTTCTTCCCGCTCCTGGCGCTCTCTGCGCCGGGCTTCGTCACGCTCGGCCTTCAGCCGTCTCTGTTCCGCCTTCTGCGCCTCCCGGATCGCCTTCTGACGCTCCTTCTGGGCTTTGGCTGCCTGACGGCGGTTCTCTTCCTTCGCCTCATCCTCCGACTGCTTGCGGACGGAGTTCAGCCGGTTTTCCATCTGCCGGCGGTATTCCGCATCAAAAGAGGCGGTATCCCGGGAAACCGTCTGTCCGTTGTTTTTTTTCAGCACATCCAGACTCTCCCGAATACCCTTCAGCTCCTCGTAGACCTTTTTGGCCGTTTCGCTCTCGTCGGAGAAGCGGCTGGGGTTCTGGTCTTCCGTTTTTATTTGTTCAGGTGCAGAATCCGGTCGATCTGCTCCCTGGTTATCTTCCCAACGCATTGGCATGGTTCTCCTGTTTCCAGTCTGCCCGTGTCCTTGCACTCATCGCAGTTATACCGTACGTCCATGTACTCCGGTTCGTATCCGTTGTCCGTCAGCAGAAAGGCCCTCTCCATCTGCAGGTCTTCCTCCTTCTTACGGATCTGTTCCGTTGCCTTTTTCTTATCCACCGCATCGGAGATGATGAGCCGGGACAGTTCCGGGCCGATTCCGGCCAGTTCCTCGTCGATCTCCCGGACTCTGGGCACCTTCCCGTACACCTCTTCCCGGCGCTTTCGGGCGTCCTCCTCTTCCGCGGCGCGCAGCCCTTCGTAATACCGGTGGATCTCCTGGGCAGTAAACCCCTCCCCGGATCCGTCCGCCGAGGCGGTGACCCGGATCTTGCCCTCGTTCTTCCAGCCGGTCAGGACCTTGTTGATGTAGTTGATATTGGGACTGGAGATGCCGGCGGTCTTCCGGCACGCGGCCAGGACCGTTTCCAAAGGCAATTCCATCTCGCCGAACCATGTGTCCATGATCCGCCGTTCCTCTTCCGTGGCGTTGCGGGAAAAGCCCAGCGCCTGGAACACCCTGCGGTGCATGCTGTTCCTGCGGTCCTGCTTGCCCAGGTATTCCTCCACGGCAGCGATGTCCTTCAGGCCCTTTCCTCCCCAGTCGCGGACGATGGCGCCCACGTAATGGGTGTCCGTCTTCCTCCGGTTTTTTCGGCTGAAGGCAAAGGCGTAGGCGACGACCTCGGGAAGCACCTGATATTCCTCGATCCAGGAAAGAACCTCCCGGATCTCCGTGCTGTTGAACACCCTGCCGGTGATCTGTTCGATCTCGGAAACCATGTCCTGGATCTCCGGATCGGTCATCCACTCACCGATCTGGCTGCCCCCGTCCGCCGAGGCGGTTCCTTCCCCGCCGTACATCTGCTGCTTCAGGGACACGAACTCCACATCGTAGTCGAAGTTGTCCCCGGAGCCCTTCATCTTCTTGCGGATCACGCCCATCTTCTCCCAGTAGGTCCAGGCCTTCAGGACGTCCTCTTCCTCCATGTTCAGATGGCGGGCGATCTGCTGCCGGGAGATGCTGACCCCCAGGTCCGCGTGCATCAGCGCCAGCAGAAACACCTTGACGTACCGGTCGGGCGCCGCCGCCATGTACTCATGGATGAAGACGTTCTCCACCGAAGTGTCCCGCAGAAAGTATTCTTCAGTTTTCTCTCTGTAATAACTCATGTTCCGATCTGTGATGCGTCAGCGTTACGCTCCCGCCACGTTGCCCGCACTGTCAACAAACTTCGTGATCTTGTTCAGCCACGCCACATGGATGGTTCCCGTGGGGCCGCTCCGCTGCTTGGCCAGAATGACTTCGCAGTCTCCGGGGACCGCTTCCTCCGGATTGTAGTACTCGTCCCGGTAGAGGAAGAGGACCACGTCCGCGTCCTGTTCGATGGATCCCGACTCCCGCAGGTCGGAGAGCAGGGGACGGTGGTCGTTGCGCGTCTCCGGCGCCCGGGACAACTGGGACAGAACGAGGACCGGGCAGTTCAGTTCCCGGGCCAGCAGCTTCAGGTTCCGGGAGATCACAGAGATCTCCTGGGTCCGGGAGTCCGCCCGCCCTTCGGGATTCATCAGCTGCAGGTAGTCGATGATCACCAGGTCCAGCCCGGCTTCCGCCTTCAGCCTCCGGCACTTGCTCTTCATCTCCATGATGCTGATGCCGGCGGTGTCGTCAATGTGTATGTTGGCTTTGGACAGGATGTCCAGAGCGTCGTTGATGTCGTCCCAGTCCCGGTGATCCAGCGTTCCCTTTTTCAGGTTCTGCATGTCCACCCGGGATTCCATGGCCAGCAGTCTCTGGCCCAGCTGCTCCTTGGCCATCTCCATGCTGAACACCAGCACGGAAGCGCCTCCCTTGATGGAAGCGTTCAGCGCCACGGACAGGGCGAAAGCCGTCTTGCCCATGGCCGGTCTGGCCGCCAGGATGATCAGGTCGGACTTCTGCAGGCCGCTGGTCTTGTCATCCAGCTCGCGGAATCCGGTAGTCAGACCCGTGAGCCCGCCCTCCATCTGGGCCGCCCGGTCGATGATCTCAATGTTCGCCAGAAGCACGTCCCGGATGTGGGTGTACTGGCCCTTTTCCCTGGCCTGGGAAATCTCAAAAATGCCCTGCTCCGCGTAGTCCAGCAGGGTGCCGGCCTCCATTGAGCCTTCGTAGCCTTTGCTGACCACGTCATCCGCTGTTTCGATCAGGCGGCGGACCGACGCCTTCTCGGCGACGATGCGGGCATACTCTCCGGCGTTGGCCGTGGTCGGCGTTCCCGAAGAAAGGGAAGCGATATATGCCCGGCCGCCCACCATCTCCAGGGAGCCTCTCTTCTTCAGCTCTTCGGATACGGTCAGGATATCCACCGGGGCGTTCCGCCGGCTCAGTTCGATGATGGCGGTGAAGATCTCCTTATGGTTTGCATCATAAAAATCCCTGGCTCTGACCTCTTCGATCACATCCATCAGGGCTTCCTTTGACAACAGCGCCGCGCCCAGCACTGATTTTTCCGCGTCCGCGCTATGCGGCGGGATTCTTTCTTCCATGTGCCCTCTCCTGTCCGATCAGACGGTAACCTTGACCTTCAGCTTTGCCGCCACTTCCGGGAAAAGCTTTACCGTGACGGTGCTCACGCCCGCCTGTTTGATCGGGCCGTCCATGTCGATCTTTTTCTTATCCACGCGGATGTTCTCCTGCTGCTCCAGGGCGTCCGCGATGTCCTTGGAGGTGATGGAGCCGAACAGCTTGCCGCTCTCCCCTCCCTTGGACTCTATGTGCAGGGTGACCTTTTCCAGCTTCGCCGCCTGCTCGATGGCAGCCGCTTTCTGCTCTTCCCGCTTCTCCTCGGCGAGGGCCTTCTGCTTCTCCAGGCTTCTCACATTGCCCTGGGTCGCTTCCTTGGCCAGCCCTTTGGGGAGCAGCATGTTCCGGGCGTAGCCGTCGCTTACCTTGACCACATCCCCGGCTTTTCCGGTACCCTTAACATCCTTCGTTAAAATGACAATCATATTTTATCCTCCTATTGTGAAGTTTTGAAGAATTCTTCAATTTCCTTCAGGATCTCTCTGGGCGGGACATCCACCTTGGTTCCGGCCGTGTTCAGGTGGCCGCCGCCGCCAAACCGCTCCATGATCCGCTGCACGTTGATGTTGCCCAGGGAACGGGCGCTGACCACCGTGTCTCCGCTGGCGTCTTCCCCGGCGACGAAGCTGGCCTCGATGCCCTTGATGGTCAGAAGCTCATCCGCCACCTGGGAGTTGACGATCTGGGAGTTGACGTTCTGCCCTTCATAGACGGACATGGCGATGCCGCCGTCGAGGATCCAGGCGTTGGCCACGCAGGCCGCCTTCGCCCGGAAATGGTCGGAGTTGGCCTGGAAGTATCTCCGCACGGTCTGAGGATCGGCGCCGGCCCGTCTGAGCCAGGAGGCCGCCTCGAAGGTCCGGACTCCCGCCTTGACGGCGAACCGGTTGGTGTCCAGCATGATGCCGGCCAGAAGGCCGTCCGCCTCTACCTTGGACAGGGCCTTGCGGTCGCAGGAGTACTGGATCACTTCCGCCACCAGCTCTGACGCCGAGGAGGCGTAGGGCTCCATGTAGGACAGGGTCTGGTGGGGCAGCACATCCTCCGCCCGGCGGTGATGGTCGATGACAGCCAGTCGGCTGGTCTTTTCCAGCAGCTCCGGACAGGCCACCAGCCCCGGCCGGTGGGTGTCCAGAACGACAACCAGGGAATTCTCGATGAACAGCGAGGGTGCCTTTTCCTCTGAAACGAACTGACAGTCCCCCGTCGCCCGGGCGTCCTCCACCAGCTCGTTCAGCGTGTCATCGTATTCACCGAGGACGATGTAAGCTTCCGTCCCGTTCACCTTGGCGATCCGGTTGATGCCCAGGGACGCGCCGAAGCAATCCATATCCGGATTCTTATGCCCCATGATAAAGACCCTTCGGGACTGCTTCATGAGGGCGGTCAGGGCGTGGGCGATGATTCTGGACTTGCCTTTGTTGCTCTTGCCCCCGCTCTGGGTCTTGCCGCCGTAGTATTCCAGGATGTCTCCGTCCCGAACTACGGCCTGGTCTCCGCCGCGGCCCAGGGCGATGTCCAGGGCGTCCTGGGCGTAACGGTCCATGTCCGCCGGGGTCTCCCCGCCGATGCCGATGCCCACGCTCAGGGTCACCGGGAAATCCGTCTCCGATTCGATCTGCCGGGCATCGTCCAGGATGGAGAAATTGTCCTCGATCTGCTCCTCCAGCTTCTCATGGCGAAAGACAAAACCGTAAAGATGCTCCCGGTAGCGGAACACCGCCGCCTCCAGCCGGGCCGCCCAGCCGCGGACAAAACGGTCGATCTCGCTGGTCAGCTCCACCTCCCGCTCTTCGCCGGCATTGGCGCTCAGTTCGTCAAAATTGTCCACGTTGACGAGAGCCACGCACATCTTCTCCGCCTCGTATTTCTCCATCAGCTTCTGGTAAGCGGTGATGTCAAGAAAGTACAGAAAAACCGATGCGGTTTCCCCTTCGCCCAGTATTTCACTGACGATCTTGAACTCGTGGTCATTCCGCTCCAGGTAAAGCCCCGTCCCGTTCTGCGCCGCCTCGAGAATATCGGGCAGCTTGATCCCGGTCAGCGCGAAGATGTCCGCCTCGATGATGCCGTCATATTTGAATACTTCGTCGATTTTTCCGCCGGCTCTGGTGACCTTTCCCTGCATGTTAACAGAGCACATGGGAATCGGCGAGTACCGGCAGATTAATCTCTCGATTCTTCCTGCGTACATACACTTCTCCTGTCTATTGCATAGATATGGTAATTATACCACAAAATTCCCCATGAAAAAAGAGGCTGCCCGGCAGCCTCTTTATCGCTTTTCCCTTGGCGGATCAGTCCTGGGTGTAGGGGAGAAGCGCTACGATGCGTGCTCTCTTGATGGCTTTCGTAAGCTCTCTCTGGTGCATCGCGCAGGTGCCCGTGATTCTCTTCGGCAGGATCTTGCCTCTCTCGGTCACATACTTCTTCAGCGTCTCTACATCCTTGTAATCGATCTCGCTGGTCTTTTCCGCGCAGAACTGGCATACTTTTCTTCTTCTCATGCCGCCGCGTCTTCTGTTATCCATTGCCATGGTTTATCTCCTTTCGCCTAGAACGGAATGTCGTCGTCCTGAATCGCCTGGAACCCTTCCGGGATGCCCTGGCCGTCGTCCGCCGGCGCGTTGCCTGCGGGCATGGGATCCGCCGCGGGAGCCTGATTGTAGCCGCCCTGATCCGGCGCGAATCCCTGATTCTGGCCAAAGCCGCCCTGGTTCTGGCCGTAGCTCTGCCCCTGACCAAAGCCGCCCTGATTGTAGCCGCCCTGGTTCTGGCTGTAGCCACCGCCCTGATTCTGGCCGAAGCCACCGCCCTGGCCGCCGTTTCCGCCTAAAAACTCTACGTTGTTGGCAATCACATCGGTCGTGTAGACCTTGTTGCCTTCTTTATTGACATAGCTGCCGGTCTGAATCCTTCCGCTGACCGCCACCTTTCTCCCCTTGCTGAGATACCGGTCGCAGTTCTCCGCCTGCTTGTTGAACACCACGATGGGAATGAAGCTCGCGTTCTCTTCCCACTCTCCGGTCTGCTGGTTGCGCCTGCGGTCGTTGACCGCGATGGTGAACCGGCAGACGGCAGTCTGACTGGCGCCCGTGGAATATCTCAGTTCGGGATCTTTCGTTAAATTCCCAATCAATACTACCTGATTCATATCTTACCCCTGTTTTTATTTCTCGTCTTTGTTGACGATGAGATGTCTCATGACGTGGTCAGAAATCTTCAGTCTTCTGTCCAGTTCCTTCGGCAGCGTCGGCTGCGCTTTGAAGGTCACGACGACATAGTATCCTTCACTCTTCTTCTGGATCGGATACGCCAGTTTTCTCATGCCCCAGACGTCGACCTCTCCGACTTCGCCTTCCGTCTCGATGATGCCCTTAACGGCTTCGATCACGGATTCCTTGGCTTCGTCTTCCAACGCCGGGTCAATGATGAACATCAGCTCATAGTTGGTCATTGCTTTCACCTCCCTGTGGACTTGATGGCGGCAGACTTCTCTGCCGCAAGGATTATTTTCTGCAGCGCCCGCGCCTCTCCGGAATGCCCGGATCCTCGCGAAAGCGCGCCCATACATTATACATGATATCCCTGCAAAAGCAAGGCTTTTTTGCCGCCCTGCGGGGCCTGCTTCGCCGGCCTCCCCTACACCGCCGGCTGCTGGGTGAACCAGAGGGCGGCGGCGATCATCGCCAGCAGGATGATCACAAAGAGGATCTTTCCCGGGGAAAACCGCTTCAGGGGGATCTCCTCCCAAAGCTCGATATCCGTCCGCTCCGCCAGCTCCCGGGCCCCCTTGGTAAAGGTGGAGTTGGTCATGACCATCCCCCGGTCGCAGTCGTAGTACTGCTTCCCGGCGAAGGCCTCCTGCACGGCGGCGTTGCCCACCGGCTTCTGGTACAGCTTGCACTGCACCGCGTAGGTTTTGCCCTGGCGCCGGGCCAGGATGTCCACACCCTGATCCCCGGTAGCCCGGGTCACGGTCACCTTCCGGAAGCCCCGGCGGCGAAGATAGTCCGCGCAGTACTCCTCAAATTCCCGTCCGGTCATCTGCCTGCGGCTCATGACTGCTGTGTTTCGATCAGCGGATCGCCGACAATGAAGTTATCGATCAGCCGGGTCGTGCCGATGCGCACCGCGATGGCCACCAGATCCCCGTCCCGAACTTTTTCCACCGGCTGCATGGACAGACCGTCCACGATCTCCACGTAGTCGATGTCAGACATGGGTTCTTCCTTCAGCTTTTTCGTGATGAGCCGGGTCAGCTGCCCGCTGTCGGTCTGTCCTCCGGCGATGGCATCCTGCGCCGCCCGAAGTGACCGGGAAAGCACTCTGGACGCCTGGCGCTGCTCCGGATTCATATAGGTGTTCCGGGAACTCTTGGCCAGCCCGTCCTCTTCCCGGACGGTGGGACAGCCCACTACCTCCAGATCAAAGTCCAGATCCCGGACCATCCGGCGGACGACCGCCAGCTGCTGGGCATCCTTTTTGCCCAGGTACATCCGGTCGGGGCAGACGATATTGATGAGCTTGGTCAGCACGGTGCAGACGCCCCGGAACATCACCGGCCGGCTTCTTCCGCAGAGGCCTTCGGAAACCCCCGTCATGTCCACGAAGGTGCAGAAATCATCGGCGTACATCTCCTCCGCTTCCGGCGCGAACACCATATCCACGCCTTCCGCCTCCATCATCCGGCAGTCCCGTTCAAGGTCCCGGGGGTATTTGGCCAGGTCCTCCGTGGGACCGAACTGCATGGGATTGACGAAGACGGTCGCCACCGTCTTATCGTTGTCTTTTTTGGAGGCCGTCATCAGGGACAGATGTCCCTCGTGAAGATAGCCCATGGTGGGACAGAGTCCGACGGTTTTGCCTTCCGCCTTCCAGCCGCGCACCACTTCTCTTGTCTGTTCGATCGTTTTTACAATAATCATGTTGCCTTTCTCCTCTCTGCCCGGCCGGATTCCCGTCGGACGGGATCAGATCAATACAGTCTTGCCAGATATTCCGGATCCACCTCTCCGCCGGCCGCCTCTTCGGGACGGAGTTCGTCCTTCAGCGCGACGAGCATATCCGGATCGGTCATCTTGAAGGAATGTTCCTCATCGGGGAAGGTGGATGCCTTGACCTCGGCATCGTAGTCCTTGAACGCCTTGGTCATCAGCTCGCCGATATTGCCGAACTGCTTGACGAACTTGGGCACGAAATCCGTGAACATGCCCAGCATGTCCTGATAGACCAGGATCTGTCCGTCGCAGCCGTTGCCGCCGCCGATGCCGATGGTCGGGATCCTGATCGCCTTGGATACAAACTCCGCCAGGGGCGCCGGGATGCATTCCAGCACCACGGAAAAGGCGCCGGCCTCCTGGACCGCGTAGGCATCCTCCAGCAGCTTCTTCGCCGCGTTCTGGGTCTTGCCCTGCACCTTGTTGCCGCCCAGGGCATTGATGGACTGGGGCGTCAGGCCAATGTGAGCCATGACCGGGATCCCGGCCTTCGCCATCGCCTCGATCTGGGGGCAGACCGTCGCGCCTCCCTCCAGCTTGACCGCGCCGCCGCGGCCCTCCTTCATCAGCCGTCCGGCGTTGATCAGGGCCTGTTCAACGGAAACCTGATAGGACATAAAGGGCATGTCCACCACCACCAGCGTATCGCTGCAGCCCCTGGCCACCGCCGCACCGTAGGTGATCATATCCTCCATGGTCACCGACAGGGTGTCCGGATAGCCGAGCATGGTGTTGCCCAGAGAATCTCCCACCAGCACCGCATTGATTCCCGCGGCCTCCATAAGCTTGGCCGTCGAGTAGTCATAGCAGGTGAGCATGGAGATCTTCTCCCCTTTCTGCTTCATCTCCTGAAATGTAACCGCTGTGTTTTTCATTGCATTTTCCTCCTGTCCGGTCAACGCACTGTCGCTGCCGGAGTATGTGAAAACAATAATTTATACGTTGTTAAGAAACTCCTCCAGTTCCCGGTAGTCCCGGCTGGGGTTTTTCGTCTTTGCCAGTTCCAGCAGCCGGCCCGACAGCAGCAGATAGAGCTGCCGCTCATCCGGATCCTCCAGCTGAGCCAGATGTTTCTTCAGGGTGATCACGTCCCCCCGCTCCACGGGACCGGTCAGCGCCCTGGCCGGGCCGACCTCCAGTCCGTGCTGAACGTTTCCTGTGATCAGGGGCGTCAGCGCCCGGCGGGCGTCCTCCTCGGAAAAGCCGCACCGGACCAGGTCCTCCACGGCGGCCGCGATCAGGGCCAGCATGTGGTTGCTCGCCGTTACCGCCGCCAGATGATAGAGGCTCTTCGACGCCGGATCGATGATCTGGTAGCGCATCTTCGCCTTCTCCAGCATCTCCTCCATCTCGCCGATGCGTTCCCCGTCTCCTTCCAGGGTAAAAAAAGCACCCGCCAGTTCCCGGTAAGACGCGAATCGGTCGCTTACCGCCAGCAGCGGATGAATGGAATATGCGCAGGCGCCCTCCTCCCGGATTCCGGGAAAGGCTTCCTGCGAAGATATGCTGCCACTACAGTGGCAGAGAATTTTTCCTTCCAGGGAATACGCGCGCAGCTGCCCGTAGACGGTGCTGATCAGCCCGTCAGGAACCGTAATAAAAAGCACATCACAGTCTTCGGCCATGACCTTAAGATCGTCATAGACCTTCGTTCCTGTGAACTGTGCTCCCTCTTCGGCAGTCTTCTCGTCCCGGTCATAATATCCTGCGACATTTATGCCGTTTTCGCCCAGGTACCTGCCCAGTGAGCAGCCAACCTTGCCTGCTCCGATAAATCCTGTACGCACTGTGTTCCCTCCGCGGTACGGTTTCCGTGAAATACCGTCCAACGTGTGAAGTGTACCACCTGTCTGTGTTCTTGTAAAGGCAATTCCCGCTTCGGCGTCCCCGCCGGGTCCCTTCCGGTGCCCCCCCCGCCGGCGTTGCCTTTGCGGCGGATCAGCCGCCGAAGAGCAGGCTCTTCAGAAGACTCAGCACGACGATGGCGCCGAGAATTCCCGCCCCGAAGGCGAGGCTGCTCTTGATGTCATGCCGGCGCACCCGCATGAAGGCGAAGCCCAGAGCGGCCAGCACGATAGCGCCGGACCACTTCATGACCGCCGGGTTGCTGCCGATCTCTTCCAGTCTCTGCATCAGATCTCCCATAGTTTCATCTCCTGTGTCCGGCGATGAGCACACCGACCAGATTCCCGATGATGGTCAGGGCGATGAAGCTCAGGATGTGCATCCATCCACGGTGCCCGACGAGCACGTAAACGGAGCCGGCGACCACCGCCGCCAGCATCAGTATATTGAAGACCCGTGTCACCGTGTCGTTGGCCAGCCGGTTCAGCAGTCCGGCGACCAGCGCCACCAGCGGCACTCCGATATAAAACAGTATCAGCGTGTTCATTCGTGTCTGCCGGGCCATCGTCCCGGCACCTCCTCCGGTGGTTATTCTACCAATTCCCCTCGGGGATTGCAAGAGCGCGCATAAGCTCGGTTTGTGGTATACTACAGCCATGACGGAGACGAAGTTGAGGACAACCGATCCGGAGCCTGCCCGGCAGCTCCTCCGGTGGTACGATGAGAACCGGCGGGACCTGCCCTGGCGCAGGGATCCTTCCCCCTATCACGTCTGGCTGTCGGAGATCATGCTGCAGCAGACCCGGGTGGAGGCCGTGCGGGCGTACTATGAGCGGTTTCTTGCCCGGCTTCCCGACATCCAGGCTCTGGCCGATGCGGAGGAGGACGTGTACCTGAAGCTCTGGGAGGGGCTGGGCTACTACAGCCGGGTGCGCAACCTTCACCGGGCGGCGGTGGAGATCGTGGAGGAACATGACGGCAGGATGCCCCCCACATCGAAGGAACTCCTCGCCCTCCCCGGCATCGGGCCCTACACGGCGGCGGCCATCGCCTCCATCTGCTTCGGCGAGCGGATCCCCGCCATCGACGGCAACCTGCTGCGGATCTTCGCCCGGATGACCGCCTATGAACGGGACATCAGATCCGGCCCGGCAAAGAAGGCGGCCTTCGACTATTTCGACGGGATCTTCCCCGCGGACCGGCCCGGCGATGCCAACCAGGCCCTCATGGACCTGGGCGCCACGGTATGCCTGCCCAAGGGAGCGCCCCTGTGCGCGTACTGTCCCTGGCAGAGCGGGTGCGCCGCCCGTAAGCTGGGAACCCAGGAACAGCTTCCCCGCACCGCGCCGAAAAAGGAGCGGGCCATCGAGGAGAAGACGGTGTTCCTTATCTACTACGACCAGCAGCTGGTGCTGCGCAAGCGGAAAGAGACAGGCCTTCTGGCCGGCCTCTACGAGTTTCCCAACGCCGAGGGGAATCTGAGCCGCGCAAAGGCAACGGCCTACCTTCGCAGCCTGGGCTTTGATGCCCTCCGCATGCAGGCCCTCCCCCCTTCCCGCCACATCTTCTCTCACCGGGAGTGGCACATGACGGGCTACCAGGTCCTGGCCGATGAGTGGCGGGAATTCCTCAGCGGCGAGCCAAAGGAACACGAACTCTTCCTCGCCGGCAAGTCGGATCTGGAGGAGGTGTATTCCATACCTTCCGCCTTCGCCGCCTACCAGAAGGAGATCCGAAAGGATTATCTCCGCTGAACACTACGGGAACCGACGCGGACAGAACTCCGCATAGTATATTAGAAAGGATGATCCCAATGACCCAGAAGGAAATCGATCGGAACATGACCCAGGATGAAATGGCCTACGAACGGACAGAGATGTCCAGCGAGCGTACAGCCATGGCTACGGAACGGACGGCTATGGCCACGGAACGGACCGTCCTGGCTGAAGAGCGGACGGAAATGGCCCTGGAGCGGACCGCCCTGGCCAACTCCCAGACCTTCCTGGCCTACGTGCGGACGGCCATCGGCCTCCTTGCCGCCGGCATCGGGATGTTCGAGTTCGTCAACAACCAGACGATCATCGCCCTGGGCGCCATCATCATGCTCCTCTCCCCCGTCGTCGCCGGCATCGGCCTCATCCACTACTTCACGGTCCGGCGCAAACTCGCCCGCCTCAAAACCACCTACAAGGACACCAACCGCTGATCCCTGCTGCGGGACCATGGGCGGGGCCCCACAAAGAAGAAAAAAGCTGTCGCAAAGGCAACAGCTTTTTTGTTTCGGTATCGTGTTCCGATGATCCGGAAAGACTAACGCTTGGAGAACTGGCTGGCTCTTCTCGCCTTCTTCAGTCCGTACTTCTTTCTTTCCTTCATTCTGGGGTCTCTGGTCAGGAAGCCCGCGTCCTTCAGGAGCGGCCGATAGGCTTCTCTGTCCGCCTCGCAGAGCGCTCTGGAGATGCCGTGTCTCAGCGCACCGGCCTGTCCCGTGGTGCCGCCGCCTCTGACGGTAGCGATCACGTCGAACTTGCCTTCGCATCCGGCGATCTCAAAAGGTCTCTTTACCTCTCTCTTGACGATATCCATTGCCAGATACTCGTCGAGGGGCTTCTTGTTTACGGTGATGTTGCCGCTGCCGGGGATGAGTCTGACTCTGGCAACGGATGATTTTCTTCTACCTGTTCCGTAGTACTGTGTCTTTGCCATGGTTCAAATCCTCCCTTCCTAAATGTCCAGCGGTTCCGGCTTCTGCGCAGCGTGATTGTGCTCAGGGCCCGCATACACCTTTAACTTCTTGAACATCTGACGGCCCAGTCTGCCGTTGGGCATCATGCCCTTGACCGCGTGACGGACCACTTCGGTGGGATGCTTCTCCATCATCTGCTCGAAAGTCATCTCCCTGAGGCCGCCCGGATAACCGGTGTGTCTCTTGTAGATCTTCTCTTCTCTCTTCTTGCCGGTCACCGCAACCTTCTCGGCGTTGATGACGATGACGTAGTCGCCGCAGTCAACGTGCGGGGTGTACGTCGGCTTGTTCTTTCCCCGGAGAATCGCCGCGATCTGCGACGCCATTCTGCCCAGGTTCTTTCCCTCTGCGTCGATCACATACCATTTGCGCTCGACTTCATGAGGCTTCGCGATAAATGAACTCATGTCTCTTCCTTTCTGCCTACTCGGTTCCGGACTCTGCGCCCGCAGCGTTTTCGGCCCTGTCTACTGAAGTCCCCTGCAAAGGCAACGGACTCTGGTCGACATCCAGCAACTGCCTGTCGCGGTCCCTCCGGCCACGCCGGTTTCCCGGCCGCCTGGTTCCACGAAAAAATTCCGTGCCGCTCACGCGACACGGACATATTCTACACTTTCCGGCAGGTGATGTCAAAAGGTTTTTTCCCGGCCGGGATTGATTTTCCTTGATTTTCCATTTATCTCCATATATAATAGGTCTGCATCTGAGAAAAGAGGGTAAAGGGAACTCCAAATGATGAACAGAACCGAAAACCGCAACAGAAAACGAAGACTGCAGCACGTCCTGGCTTTCGCGCTCGCTTTTTTCGTGGCGGCCACGCTGGCGTTGCCTTTGGATACGGAAACGGCCAGCGCAGCGGGACCCGCCTTCAGCGGTCGTCCCAACGTCAACGCCAAGCTGAAGGTCATCAAGCGCAACTTCAAGGATGTCAACCTGCGTCTGGAAGCCCAGCAGACGGTGGGCGGCTATGACACCCTGCAGGGCATGTGCTACGGCGGAGGCTACATTTATTATCTGCTTTGGCACCAGACCAAGGATATGTGCAAGGTCGTGCGGCTGAACCGTTCCGACATGACCACGGCGAAGGTTTCCAAGCCCCTGCGGCTGAATCACGGCAACGACATGACCTATAATTCCAAAACCAACCGCCTGGTGGTTTCCAACGCCCGGCCGGCGAGAAAGCGGCTGACGGTGATCAACCCCAACTCCCTGACCATCGAGAAGGTCAAGGACATCACCCTGCCCAAGGATCTGCCCGGCATCGACTGGGACCGGATCAACAGCAAGGGCGGCTACAACGGTTTCAACAACATCGCCTACAACGCGAAGTATAATCAGTACGTTATCCAGCTTTACGAGACACGGGACTTCGTCTTCCTGGATGCCAACTTCAATCCCGTGCGCTACGTCAAGCCCCGCCGGTGGGACCGCCAGGTCTACCAGGGGATGGACTCCTTTGACAACTACATCGTCGTCTGCAACAGCATCGGCCGGGGAGGTCCGGAGAATGTCCTGTCCGTGTACGACTGGAACGGCAACTACGTTTCCCGGGTGGTGCTGAACCGGGCCAAGGAACTGGAATGCGTCTTCCATCAGGGAAACCAGCTCTACGCCGGTTTCTACTACGCCCACACGGAGAAATACCGCTGGGCGGTGAAGACCAAGAAGGTCAGGAAAACGGTCAAGGTCAAGGTGAAGAAAAAGATCAAGAAGGGTAAGAACAAAGGCAAGTACAAGACCGTCACCAAGAAGAAGAAAAAGATGGTCACGGTAAAGACTTACGTCAAGGCCAACAAGGGCCGCCGCTGGCTCAACCGGGACTGCTATGTCTATCAGGTGACCAACCTGTAAGAAAAAACCGGCCGCGTGGACCGGTCGGAAATCACTGAAATGACGATTGAATCGTCGCCCGTCCTAGACGAGACGGACGACGATTTTCTTTTTCTTGCCTTTTTCCACCAGGATCTTCCGGTCATCGGAACCGGCGAAGGTCTCGGGGGTGATGAGCGTCTTCTTGTCTGTCACCTTCTCACCGTCGATCTTCAGCCCGCCCTGTTCGATGGTCATGAAGCCTTCCCGGTTGGAGGGCACCAGACCCAGCTCCTTGATGAAGGAGACCACGCCCAGTCCGCCCAGCTCATTTCCTTCTTTGTCTGTGCTGTGCAGGTCCGCTTCGGCAAACTCGACCACGGGCAGGTTTTCCATTCCCGCTCCGCCGGCGCCGCCGGCTCCGCCGCCAAAGGCCGCTCTGGCCGCATCCTGGGCCTTCTTCGCTTCCTCTTCGCCGTGCACCAGCTTGGTCACCTCATAGGCCAGCACCTCCTTGGCCCTGTTGATCTCCTGATCCTTCAGAGCCGACAGGCGCTCCACCTCTTCCATGGGCAGGAAGGTCAGCATGCGCAGGCACTTGTTCACGTCCGCATCCCCCACGTTTCGCCAGTACTGGTAGAACTCGTAGGGACTGGTCTTATCCGCGTCGAGCCACAGGGCTCCCTTGGCGGTCTTGCCCATCTTCTTGCCTTCGGAATTGGTCAGCAGGGAGAAGGTCATGCCGTAGACGTCCTTGCCGATCTTCTTTCTGGTCAGGTCCACGCCGCCGATGATGTTGGACCACTGGTCGTTGCCTCCGAACTGGATCTTCACGTCGAAGTCCCGGGCCATGACAAGGAAGTCGTAGCTCTGCATGAGCATGTAGTTCATCTCGAACATGGTCAGTCCGCCTTCACGGGCCATCCGCTGCTTGAAAGCCTCCGCCCGAAGCATGGTGTTGACGTTGAACAGGGAACCGATCTCCCGCAGGAAGTCGATGTAGTTCAACGGCCTCAGCCAGCGGGCATTGTTCACGGCGATGGCCTTGCCCGGCTCCGGCGTCTTGGTCTCGTGGCCGGGGGTGTAGACGCCCTCATTGCCCACGTATTCCCATTCCTCGTCAAACTCCAGGAACCGGTCGAAGAGCCTCTTGAACTGTTCGCAGTTGTGCTCGATAGTCTCGACGCTCATCACCTTCCGCATGTCCGTCCTGCCGGAGGGGTCGCCGACCATGCCGGTACCGCCGCCGATGAGCACCACCGGCGTGTGGCCGAACTTCTGCATGTACATCATGATGATGACCTGCATGAAGTGACCCACGTGAAGGCAGTCCGCCGTCGGGTCGAAGCCGATGTAGAATTTGACCTTCTCATTCTTCAGCAGCTCCCGGACCTTGTCCTCGTCCGTGGACTGCTCAATGAATCCGCGCTCCTTCAGAACATCGTAAACGTTGTCAAATTTGCTGACGTTTTCGGGAATCATACTAGCGTTCATCCGTATCCTCCAAATGCTGTTATTTCGTGCCGTAAATCCGGTCTCCCGCATCGCCCAGGCCCGGTACGATGTAGGCGTTCTCGTTCAGGCGTTCATCCTTGGCCGCGATGTAGATATCCACGTCCGGATGGGCCTCCTGCAGGACCCTGATGCCTTCCGGCGCCGCGATCAGGCACATGAAGATGATGTCCTTGCCGCCGCGCTGCTTGACGAAATCGATGGCTGCCACGGCGCTTCCGCCGGTAGCCAGCATGGGGTCGGTGATGAAGATCTGCCGCTTGTCCAGATCGTCAGGCATCTTGCAGTAGTATTCATGAGGCTTATGGGTTTCCGGATCCCGGTACAGGCCCACGTGGCCGACCTTAGCGTTGGGGATGATCTGCAGAATACCGTCCACCATGCCCAGTCCCGCTCTGAGGATCGGAACGATGGCTACATCCTGACCCTTCAGCATCTTCGCCGTGGTCTTGCAGATCGGGGTCTCAATTTCCACGTCTTCCAGAGGCAGATCGCGGGAAGACTCATAGGTCATCAGCATGGCGATCTCGCTGACCAGCTGACGGAAATCCTTCGTTCCCGTATTCTTGTCCCGGATCATCGCGGTCTTGTGCTGAATTAACGGATGGTCGAAAACGTATACCTTTCCCATGTTTCTCTTCCTTTCTACTTTCATTGGTATGGGTTGTTGATCGCCTTTCGGCGTTTTTTACATTTCATCGAGCAGGTCGGTGCGCCGCTTGTGCCGGCCTCCTTCAAACTCGGTGTCCAGAAAGACCCTGGTGATCTCCAGGGCGAGTTCGGGGTCCGTGGTCCTTCCGCCCATGGCCAGCATGTTCGCGTTGTTGTGCTTTCTCGTCAGCTCCGCCATCTCGGTGCTGGTACACAGTCCGCAGCGGATCCCCTTCACCTTGTTGGCCGCGATGGAGATGCCGATGCCCGTTCCGCAGATGACGATGCCCCGGTCCGCCTTGCCGCTGGCTACCGCCTCGGCGCAGGCCCTGCCGTAAATGGGATAGTCCACCGACTCCTCGGAGTTGGTTCCCAGATCGACGACTTTCACATCTCCTCTGCCGGCGAGGTACTTTCTCACCGTTTCCTTCAGCTGATACCCGCCGTGATCGCTGGCGATGGCAATGATCATGTTTATGTCCTTTCCTCTTCTCCCCCGCTTCCGCCTGAGGGGCTACACTCTGACGATATTGTATCCGGCCGACTTGAGCATACGGTTCATGACCGCAAAGCCAACGCCGTCTGTGTCGCTCAGCGCCCCGGCCAGAATCAGATCGACGCCTTCCCGGTCCAGATCCCTGAGCCGGGAGAAAAAGTCGTGGGCCGCTTCGATAAAGGCCTTCTCCTCAAAGAGGATGACCCCCACCTGATTGCCCAGCCTCTCGTTCAGGACCCGGAGCCGTTCGATCTCTTCCTTTACCCGGTCCCGCTGTCCTTCGACCACCAGCATATCCGCCTTCGGCGCGTAGTGCCGGTATTTCATGCCCGGGGATTTGGGCTGAAAATCAGCCTCGGCAACTCCCGCCGCCGGATCAAGTTGAACGTGCTGCGCCGCTTCCTTCAGGGACGGATCATATTTCACCGGTTTCCCCAGAGCCGCTTCAATGCTCTCAGCGGTGATGATCCCCGGCCGCAGGATGGTCGGCTCCTTTGAGGTCAGATCCAGCACTGTGGACTCGATGCCCACCCGGCAGTCCTCGCCCTGGATGATGGCATCGATCCGGCCGTCCAGATCGGCGATGACATCCTTCGCCCTGGTCGGGCTGGGGCTTCCGGACAGATTCGCGCTGGGCGCCGCGATGGGCACCCCCGCCCGGTTGATCAGATCCAGGGCCGGCTTGGCGTCGGGCATGCGCACGGCGACCGTATCCAGTCCGCCCGTCGTCCGGTCGGGAACGGAAGGTTTCTTTTTGACCACGATGGTCAGAGGCCCCGGCCAGAAATTCTCGATGATGGCCACGATGTCCGGGCTGAGCATGGGTGTCAGCTGGCCGATATCGCTGGCCCGGGCGATGTGCACGATCATCGGGTTGTCGCTGGGCCGGCCTTTCGCCTCATAAACAGCGGCGACAGCCTGCTCGTCCAGCGCGTTGGCTCCCAGTCCGTAAACCGTTTCCGTTGGAAAGGCAACCAATCCGCCCCGTGCAATGATCTGCGCCGCGGTTTCAATGTCTTTTGCTTCGGTTGTCAGTTTCAGGGTGTTCATCAGAACTCCTTCATTTTTTCCGCCTGATCGTTGGTGATCAGGGCGTCGACCACTTCGTCCATATCCCCGTCCAGAAACTGTTCCAGTTTGTACAGGGTCAGGCCGATGCGGTGATCGGATACCCTCCCCTGGGGGAAGTTGTATGTTCGGATCCGCTCGCTGCGGTCGCCGGTTCCCACCTGGCTCTTCCGCTGGCCGGCGATCTCGTCCTGCTGCTTCTGCATCTCCAGGTCATAGAGGCGGGCCTTCAGTACCTTGAAGGCTTTGTCCTTGTTCTTGATCTGGGATTTTTCATCCTGGCAGGTGACCACCAGTCCCGTGGGCTCGTGGGTCAGCCGGACGGCCGAGTCCGTCGTGTTGACGCACTGCCCGCCGTTGCCGGAAGCCCGGTACACATCCACCCGGACGTCGTTGGGATCCAGGTCCACTTCCACGTCGTCCACCTCGGGAAGTACGGCTACCGTCGCCGCGGAGGTGTGGATCCGCCCGCTGGACTCGGTCTCCGGAACGCGCTGGACCCGGTGGGCTCCGCTCTCAAACTTGAGGCGGGAATAGGCGCCCTTGCCTTTGATCAGCATGACCGCTTCCTTGATTCCGCCCAGACCGGTATCGTTGACTTCCATCAGCTCCGTCTTCCAGCGGTTGCGCTCCGCGTAACGGGTGTACATCCGAAGAAGATCCGCTCCGAAGAGGGCAGCTTCCTCGCCGCCGGTTCCCGCGCGAATCTCCAGAATGACGTTCTTTTCGTCGTTGGGGTCTTTGGGAAGGAGAAGAACCTTCAGTTCCTCCTCCAGGCCGCCGATGGAATCCTCCAGATCGGCCAGTTCCATCTTGGCCAGCTCCCGCATTTCCTCGTCGCCGTCTTCCAGCATTTCCTTCGCTTCCGCGATCCCGGTCTTGGCCTTCCGGTACTCCTCGTACTTCTTGACGATGGGCTCCATTTCGCCCATCTCCTTCACGTACTTCTGCCACACCGGCTGATTGCCGATAACCGCCGGGTCGGAAACCTTTTCGGACAGCTCTCTGTATTTTTCTGTGATGAAATCCAGTTTATCAAACATGCTTCGCTCCCGCGATTATCCGAAGAACCTGCTGAAGAAGCCCTTCTTCTTCACCGGTTCCTGAACAGCTTCCGCTGCTTCTTCCGCCGCTTCTTCTGCGGCTTCCTCCACAGCTTCCTCTGCCGCCTGGGCAGCCTCGCCCGCGGCCTCTTCCGCTGCCTCCGCTTCACCCGCAGCCGCCTCGGCTACCGCCTCGAATTCTCCCGTCGCCTCTTCGGCCGCTTCTTCCGCCGTTTCTTCGACAGCTTCCACGGCTTCGCCGGCAGCATCTTCCGCCGCTTCTTCAACGGCTTCCGCGGCTTCGCCGGCTGTATCTTCCGCCGCTTCTTCAACAGCTTCCGCAGCTTCGCCTGCAGTGTCTTCTGCCGCTTCGTCTCCCTCGTCCATCTGGGCTTCTTCGTCAGCCGCCTCCGCCGCTTCTTCCGCAGACTTTTCCGTTGCGTCGGTCTCTTCGCCGACTTCTTCAGCCGCTTCATCGGCCTCTTCTGTGGGGGCCTCCTCAGCGGTCTCTTCTTCTATAATTTCGGTCTCTTCGTCAGCAGACTCGACGGCCTCTCCCTCGATGAACCGCTCAGCCAGCTCATTCTCGATGGAGTGATCTTCCTCGTCCGCCTCTTCGGCCTCTTCAGCCTCAGCGTATTCCTCTGCTCCTTCGTCGCCGGCGTATTCTTCCGTCGGTTCTTCCTCCGCCTGTTCCGCCGCTTCCTCTACGGGCAGCTCCTCCGGCTCGAACTCCTCTTCCGGTTCGATCACTTCGCCGCTGCCGACGATCTCGACCGGCTGGGTGAAGTAGGGTCTGTCATCCGCGGGGTCAGCCGGGATTGCGGCCGGCTCCTCTGCGTACTCTTCCGCCGCGGGCTCCTCGACCGGTTCGAACTCCTCGATCATCTCGTCCACCGAAGGTTCGGCAGCGGGTTCTTCCTCTGCTTCTTCCGCAGGGGTTTCCGCTTCTTCTGCCGGCTCCTCGGCAGCTTCTTCCGCCAGGGCTTCTTCAGTGGTTTCCTCTGCGGGCTCTTCCGCCGGGGCTTCTTCCTCAACAGGCGCTTCTTCTGCGGGTTCCTCAGCGAGAGTTTCTTCTGCCGTCACTTCGGCCGGGACTTCCTCTTCGGCGGTCTCCTCAACCGGAGCTTCCTCAACAGGCTCTTCTGCCGCCGGCTCTTCAGCAGGCTCTTCCGCCGGAGTTTCCTCAACGGACTCTTCTGCCGCCGGCTCCTCAGCAGGCTCTTCCGCCGGAGTTTCCTCAACGGACTCTTCTACCACGGGCTCCTCAGGAGCCTCTGCCGCCGCGACCTCTTCTGCCGCAGCTTCCGCCGCCGGCTCATCCTTCATCAGTTCTTCCAGCGTCGGATCGTCCGCCAGCTTGTCCGTTTCCTGAGGAACGGCTTCCTCTTCCGCCGCCGCGACCACCGGGATGTCCGCTCTGGCGTATACGTCATCCATGTTCAGGCCCATGACCTCGCCCATGACGTTGATTTTGCTGATGATTTCCGCTTCCTTGGCTTCTCTCTGCAGTTTATGCACTGCCATATCGCGGACGATGTCTTCCCGGACATCTTCCAGGCGAACCTTTTCCCGGCGCTCCATCTCCTCCATCTTGATGCTGAGCACCTCGCGCAGTTCCTTCAGACGGAGAGCGGTCTCCGCCTCGTCCTCAGAAGACTCCCCTTTATTAATGATCACGCCCTGTCCTTTATAGGACACACTGATTGCCTTTCCCAGTCCGATACTGATCACCGCCATCGCAAAGTAGGGCAGGAATTTTTCGATCAGGTACTGAACCGAGTTGGACCACATCTCCTCGAATGTCGTTTCATAGGAGGCCAGGTACAGCTGGGTGTACTGTACCGCCGTCACCAGCATGAAGACGGAGATGATGAGAAAGATAATCCCGAAAATGTACAGGATAATAGATGAGATGGGCGTTCTTTTTTTCATTGATTTCTCTCCTTTTATTCGCAGCCTTAAGCCGCACCGGATTCGTCCGGAAATCTATCCTTGTTATTGTACCACGGATCGGGTGTTTTTTGAGATTTGATTTTCGATATTTCGTGCATTTTCTCAAAAACAAAACCGGCGACCCGCAGGATCTTCCACGGGCCGCCCGGGGCGCACCAACTTCCCTCTGATTCGTCGGCCTCGTGAAAAAACAGGCCGGACTGCCCTATCACATTCACCAGTCGGCCCGATTTCCTCCCCGAAAAGCCTCCTCCAGACCCTTCCCGTGAATAATATGCAATCTCAAGGGCTGACATACACCAGTTTTGGAGAATCTGGTGAATTAATTCTTCCCACATCCAAATATATTCACGAAACAGGAATTTAAGCTGATTTTCTGGATCGAAATGAGGTTTTCTGTGAATGTTTCCGTCCGTCAGACGGGTTTCATACACCGCCCGGCCGGCCTCAGGCGTCGGCGAACTGGCTGTTGTACAGGCGGGCGTAGTAGCCGTTCTTCGCCAGCAGCTCCTCGTGGCTGCCCTGCTCGACGATGTCGCCGTGGTCCATGACCAGGATGTGATCGGCGCCCTTGATCGTAGAAAGGCGATGGGCGATGACGAAGCTGGTCCGGTCCTTCATCAGCCGGTCCATGGCGTTCTGGATCATCTGCTCCGTGCGGGTGTCTACGGAACTGGTCGCCTCGTCCAGGATCATGATGGGCGAGTCGGAAAGGATCGCCCGGGCGATGGTCAGCAGCTGCTTCTGTCCCTGGGAGATGTTGTTGGCTTCTTCGTTGATCTCCATGTCGTAACCCTTGGGCTGGGTCCGGATGAAGAAGTCGATGTGAGCCGCTTTGGCCGCCGCTTCCACTTCCTCGTCGGTGGCATCGGCGCGGCCGTAGCGGATATTCTCCTTCACGGTGCCGCTGTACAGCCAGGTGTCCTGAAGGACCATGCCGAAGAGCCGGCGCAGCTGGGGCCGGGTGTAGTCCCGGATATCCCGTCCGTCCACGGTGATCCTGCCGCCGTTCAGTTCGTAGAAGCGCATCATCAGTTTCACGATGGTGGTCTTGCCCGCGCCTGTGGGGCCGACGATGGCCACGCTCTGGCCGGGCCGGGCCGTGAAGTTGAAATCGTGGATGATGGGGTTGTTTTCGTCGTAGCCGAAGCGGACGTGTTCAAAGGCAACCCTGCCCTTGAAGTCCGCCGGGACGCCAGGCATCTCCTCCGCGCCGGTCGCAGCATCGTCCGCGCTGACCGGCTCGCTGCCGATCGTCGTGCTGATCGCTTCGCTGCCGGCCGCAGTATGCTCCTCCGCGTCCGCCGAAGAACCCGCCTCGGCTCCCGCCGACGCGCCGTCCGCCGCGGTCCGGGCCGCGGATTTCACCGCGGAACCCACCGAGCCGAGGGCGTCCTCCTCTTCTTCCTCATTGATGAGTTCGAAGACGCGCTCCGCCGCCGCTGCCGTGGACTGGAGCAGGTTGACGATGTTGGCCACCTGGGAAATGGGCTGGTTGAAACTCCGCACATACTGAATGAAGGCCTGGATGTCGCCGATGGAGATCCTGCCCAGGATAGCCAGATAGCCGCCCAGCAGGCACACCATGACGTAGGCCAGATTGCCGACGAACTGGGTCATGGGCATCATCATGCCCGAAAGGAACTGGGACTTCCACGCCGATTCGCAAAGCTTGTCGTTGTACTGCTCGAAGGACTCCATGGAGGCCTCCTCTTTGCCGAAGGCCTTGATCACATCGTGGCCGCCGTACATCTCTTCCACGTGGCCGTTGACGTGACCCAGGAATTCCTGCTGCCGGGCGAAGTGTCCCTGGGAACGGCTGACCACCAGCTTGATGATTCCCATGGACGCCGGAACCACCAGCAGGGCGGCCAGGGTCATGATCAGGCTGATCCGCAGCATCATGATGAGGATGCCGACCAGGGTCACCATGCTGGTGATCATCTGGGTGATGCTGGTGGACAGTGCCTGGTTGACGGTCTCGATGTCGTTGACCATCCGGCTCTGCAGCTCGCCGTGGGTCTGCTGGTCAAAGTACTTCAGGGGAAGCCGGTCCAGCTTCAGGGACATCTCTTTCCGCAGGGTGTAGATGACCTTCTGGGAAACGCCGGCCATGATCCATCCCTGGAGCACGCCGAAGAGCAGGCTCAGCCCGTACATGCCCAGCAGAACCGCCAGGATGAACAGCAGGGCCCGGTAGTCCACCCCGTGTCCCATGACGCCTTCCACGACTTTATCCGTCGCCTTGCCCAGGATGGCCGGCGAGATGATGCTGAACAGGGTGCTGGCCACCGCGCAGATCAGCACGATGATCAGGCGGAAGGTATAGGGTTTCAGATAACCCGCCAGGGTCTTCATGGTGCCCTTGAAGTTCTTCGCTTTTTCTCCGGGCATCATGGCCGCCGCGCGGCCGCCGGCCCGGCTCTTTTTCTGGGGTACCCGCTGCTGCTGTGTCATCCGGCATACCCCCTTTTCAGTTCCTCTTCGCTCAGCTGGGAAAGGGCGATCTCCTGGTAGACTTTGCAGGATTCCATCAGCTGGCGATGGTTGCCTTTGCCCACGATCCGGCCCTCATCGAGAACCAGGATCTGATCGGCGTCGAGGATGGTGTTGATCCGCTGGGCGACGATGAGGATGGTGCTGTCCCCCGCCGCTTCCCTGAGGGCTGCCCGGAGCGCCTTGTCCGTGCTGAAGTCCAGGGCGCTGAAACTGTCATCAAAGATATAGACGGCCGGCCGCCGGATCAGGGCCCGGGCGATGCCCAGCCGCTGTTTCTGGCCGCCGGAAACGTTGACGCCGCCCTGGGATACGGGCTCGTCAAAACCGCCCTCCCGGGAGTCGATGAACTCCAGGGCCTGGGCGATGCGGGCCGCTTCCTGCATTTCCTCCTGGCTGGCGTCGTCTTTGCCGTAGCGAAGATTGCTGGCGATGGTCCCGGAGAAGAGATTGCCTTTCTGCGGGACGTAACCGATGAGGGAGCGCAGGTCGCTCTGGGCCATCTGCCGCACGTCGCAGCCGTCCACCAGCACCTGTCCGGCGGTCACATCGTAGAACCGGGGGATCATCTGGATCATCGTGGACTTGCCGCTTCCCGTGCTGCCGATGATGGCCGTCGTCTGTCCCGGCCGCGCCGTGAAACTGATGTCGGTCAGGGTGTTCTGCTCCGCGCTGGGGTATGCAAAATCAACTCCGCGGAATTCCACTTCTCCCCGGATCTCCTCCGGCCTGACCGGATTCTCCGGATCCTTAATGCTCAGGGGCGTGCCCAGGACCTCCCCGATCCGCTGGGCCGAAACCATGGCCCGGGGGAGGAGAATGAACATGGCGGTCACGAAGAGGAAAGACATGATCACGTGCATGGCGTACTGCAGGTAAGCCAGCATGTCGCCGATCATCAGCTTGTCCGCTTCAATGAGATGGGCGCCGGCCCAGAGGATCAGCACGCTGACCGCGTTCATCACGAACATCAGCGCCGGCATAAGGAATGACATGGCCCGGTTGACGAAGATGTTGATCCGGGTCAGGTCCATGTTGGCGTAATCGAAGCGGGCTTCTTCCTGCCGCTCGGTGGTGAAGGCCCGGATGACCAGAATGCCCTCCAGCCGTTCTTTCATGATCAGGTTCAGGCGGTCCAGCTTCGACTGGAGCACCTTGAATTTGGGAAGCACCGCGACAAAGGCGATCCCCATGACGCAGATGATCACGGCCAGGGCCACGCCGATGGTCCAGGACAGGGAGACGCTGGTGTGAATCGCTTTGTACACGGCGCCGATGCCCATGATGGGGGCGAAAATCGCCATCCGCAGCATCATGGTCGTCGTCTGCTGCACCATCTGCACGTCGTTGGTGGACCGGGTGATCAGGGACGCCGTGGAGAAGCGGCTCATCTCCGCCGCGCTGAAGGACGTCACCTGGCGGAAAAGGTCCTTCCGGATGTTCCGGCAGATCCCCGCCGCCGACCAGGCCGCGAAGAAGGAACCGCCGATGGCGCAGAGCATGGAGCCCGCCGATACGGCGATCATGATCTTTCCCATGCTCTTCACGTGCTCCAGATCGTGCTTCACGATCCCGTTGTTGATGATGTCGGACATGTATCCGGGCAGTGCAAGCTCGCACATGGCCTGTCCGAAGAGGAATCCGACGATGAGCAGCATGAAGGGGATGTATGGGCGGTAATGGCGAAGGGTATATTTCATATTGCTGTTGCCTTTGTACCTAAAGCAGCCTCCTCAGTTTCTGGATCAGTATGGCGGCGGCAGCGATCTTCAGTCCGTCCCCGGGGAGGAAGGGGAACACGCAGGCGACCAGGGAAGCCCAGATGCCCGTTCCCGTGCTGACGATGAACCAGAGGGTTCCCAGGGCGTAGCAGGCCAGCAGCCCGATGATCTCCGCCGCGGCGCACAGGGCGATCTGCCGGCTCCGGGACTGCCCGGGCCGCAGGGTCTTTTCCAAAAGCAATCCGATGAGGAATGCCGCCACGATGTATCCGACGATGTATCCGCCCGTCGGTCCCGCCAGCACGCTGAGGCCGCCGCGGAATCCGGCGAATACCGGCACGCCTACCGCACCCAGAAAGGCGTAGACGGCCAGGCTCACCGTTCCGTATTTTTTGCCTAAAAGTCCACCCGCCAGGAACACGGCCAGCGTACCCAGGTTGACCGGTACGGGGGTGAATCCCAGAGGGATGGAGATATACGAACAGATCGCCGTCAGGGCGGCGAAGAGTCCGCAAAGTGCCATGTATGTGGTTTTGGAGTATGATCTGTCGAAGTCCTGTGTTGTCATTGCTTTCCTTGTCCTTTCCTTATGCCTGCGGCGGGGATTGCTTTTCCCCGGTCCGCCGTACGGTCACTTCTCCGGTGACGAGGGTCTCCCGGGTGCCGTCGGTGTAGATGACCTTCAGTCCGCCGTCCTCATCGATGCCGGTCACCCTTGCCGGGCGGCCGTCCATCTCCTCCTCCGGATTCTGCCGGTATACTCCGCGGAAGACCATCACATCCTCTCCGATGAGCATGCTTTTGCGCCGGTAGCTCTGCAGGAATTCCCGCGCCTCGATATTCCCCAGATAATCCAGGACCCGGGTGATGACGCCCGCCACCAGGGCCGGCCGGCTGTACTCGCCCTCCACGGCGCCGGCGATGTCCTGCAGCTCTTTCGGGAATCCCTTCGTGGTCGTGTTGATGCCGATGCCGATGACCAGATGGTCGATCTGGCCGCTCTCAAAATCCGTGATGCCCTCGGTCAGAATGCCGCAGACTTTTTTCCCTCCGACGTACACATCGTTGACCCACTTGATCCGGGCCCGCTGTCCGCTGACGCTTTCGATGGCTTCCGCCACCGCCGCCGCCGCGGCCACGGTGACGAGGACGGACCGGCGCAGGTCGAAGTCCGGCCGGATGATGATGCTGAAGTAGATCCCTTCCTTCGGGGAGAAAAAGTTCCGCCCCAGGCGTCCCTTTCCTCCGGTCTGCTGCAGAGCGATGACCGTGCTCCCATGGACCTGACCGCCCTCTGCGGCCAGCTGCCGGGCCTTGTTGTTGGTGGAATCCAGAACGTCAAAGAGATAGAGCCCGTTGTCCCGGTACCTGGCCGGAAGGTACCGGCGGATCTCCTCTTCGGTGATCACCTCCGGGCTGTCGGGCAGCAGATATCCCCGATTGGTCATCGCCTCGATGGGATAGCCTTCCTCCCGCAGTCCGCGGATCGCCTTCCAGACCGCCGCCCGGGACACGCCCAGCTGGTCGGACAGCTTCTCTCCGGACAGATACTGTCCTTTGTTGTTCTGCAGTTTCGCCAGCACGGCGTCCCTGACCCGTCCTGCCATGATTCCCCCTCTGTCTGATGAATGCACGCGGGTTGCCCCGGTCATGATTGTAAACCCGGGCTGCCGATCGTAAACTCGCGGCTCAATTGTAACCATCTGCCGCGGGATTGTCAACCGCATACGCGCTCTTTCTTCTCCGTTTGCGGGCTATTTCTCCCCTGTTATTTGGGCCTGAACTCCCCCGCTTCAACATATTTTCTTCAGACAATCTTCACATTCGCTCCGCGAAATCGGCATAATTCTCTGCTACTATATAGTCGCAGCGAGGGAGACAACCTCCTGAACTGTGGAAATGAATACAGGGGGCCGGGCCAAAACCAAACACTTCTTCTTCTCATTCCCCAACAACCTACCACGGCTCCCTCATCAAATTCATTTCCGGAATCTACCTCCTACTGAAAAGACAATGATAATGATGAGGAAAGAGGCTGTTGCACATCACCTGCAACAGCCTCTTTCTTTGCGGCCAGCTCTTTTCATCGCAGCTAATCGGCTCGCCTCGCCGCCTCTGCGAGCACCGTTACATCGCCACGCTGTCTCTGCAAGCACCCATCCGCTGCTCCCCAGCCTGGCCATACGACAAACTTTTTCCCAGCGCAGGAGTTTTACACATTTGAGCCTTCAGAACGCCTATCTGAGGTCTGTTCAGGCCTGAAACATGAAAACTTTTTTCTCCCAGAGGGAGTTTTCATACATATCCGGAAAACGCATGACAACTCATCTCCTCAGAAAAATTGTTGACATGCCAACCCTCTGAAAAGCCAGAAACAACCGCTATTTTAGGCATTTTCGGGGCCGCGTATGAAAAACTCTCTTTCACAAAAAATGTTTTACATGTTCAGGGCGGCCGGGCAGCAGTTTACACAAAGGCGATCGCCAGACTGTCCCTTAGCCGCCCGGCGCGGACTATTCTTCGTCCCCATCGGGATCATAGATTCGGATCCTCGGGCGATTGGGCGCGGCGTTAGGCGCGGCCGGCGCGTCGACCGCTTCGGATGCAGTCGTATCGAGCTCAACCTGAGGCGCATCGACCGCTTCGGATGTAGTCGTATCGAGCTCAACCTGAGGCGCGTCGACCGTATCCAGCTCAACCGAAGCCTCAGCCGGTGCGACAGGTGCATCGGGGCAAGCTGGTGCCTCCTCCTTCGGTTCTTCCAGCGCCTTCTGCTCCGCCCGGAGTTTCCGCAGCCGGATCAGCAGGCGGCGCTTGCGGTATTTGACATCCGCGAAGGACTTGACGATGTTCAGGTAGATCGGATTCGACAGCCCGCCGGCGACGCCCACCACGGGGATGGTCTGCACGAACTTCAGGTAGAGCATCTCGTCGGACATGGCCTTGGAGGTTTTCGCGATCTGATCGTTGATGCTGCCGTAGTAGGTGAAGCCCTCCTCATCGATCCGGAGCATCAGTTCGTCCAGATCCTTGCTGAGGGTCTCCGCTTTCTTCCCCCGGGCCAGGGCCGCTTCGATCAGATGGAGGATGAAGTACTGCTCCGTCTTGGTTTTGTACTCGAACTGATAGGACAGGGCCGTCTGATAGACCGTCCGCAGAAGCATACCGGTGAACACCGGAATGTCCGGCAGGCCGACGCCCACCAGACCCAGGCCGGTTCCTTCCACACCGGTCAGCAGCATGTCCTTGGCCCAAAGCATCTGCGCCTCGGCGTCGGTTCCTTTGGACTGGCGCAGCTTCTTCTCGTTAAAGGTCTTCCCGATGAGGGGCGTGCCCTTGGCGAAGATCATCTTAAAGGCTTCCCGGAACGCCGCGTCCAGAGTCTCCTCCAGCGTGTCGGGAATATATTTGTTCAGCAGGCTTTCCAGGTTGATCACCCTGCCGTATTTTCTTTTGGTCAGGATATCGGCTTCCCGACTGCGGACCCGCCGAAGTTCCCGTTTGATTGCCTTTTCATTCATTATCCAAATCCCGTCTCTTCCCCTGAATAAGCGCTACCGCGCGCCTTCCACCTTGGCGTAGGCCGAATGGTTGTGGATGCTCTCCATGCTCTCCACTTCGATGATGTAACTCTTCACACCCTCCAGCCCGTCGACCTGCATCTTTACTTCCCGGGCCACGTCTTCCACGAACCGGGGGTTGTCGTAGGCCTTCTCCGTCACGTACTTTTCGTCGGGCCGCTTCAGCAGAGAGTAGACCGGGCAGGAGGATGCCTCCTCGGCGATCTTGCACACATCCTCGATCCAGATGTACCGGTCGGTCCGCAGGGTGATGGACACAATGGCCCGCTGGTTGTGGGCCGAATAATCGGAGATCTCTTTGGAGCAGGGACAGAGAGTCGTCACCGGCGTGCGCACGGTCATCTCAAAATCCATCTCGTCCCCCCGCAGGGCGCCGTTGTATTCCACCTCGACGGCCAGGTAGGCCCCGCCGCCGGTGACCGGCGCTTTCTTCCAGATATAATAGTCGAAATCGATGCGGCAGAAACTGCTTTCCGCTTCCAGCCGCTCCCGGATCTCCTCCAGAAGGTGCCGGATCGTCCGCAGGTCCATCTGGTTATATTTCGTCAGCACCTCCACGAAGCGGGACATGTGGGTCCCCTTCTGATCGCCCTCCAGATCGGCAAAGAGGCTGACCTCGCCGGTCACGGGAACGGTCTTCCCCCGCCGGTCGCGGATCAGCACCGGATATTTCAGTCCGCGGATACCCACCTGATGGAGGTAGATGTTGCGGCTGTCTTTTTCGTTCTGTACGTCTTTCATGTTGCTCTTCCTCGCTCGCTCGACGTTGCTTTTGCGTCCGGCGTTGCCTTTGCCTTACGCTCCGTTGTATATAATGCCGGAAGTCTTCGTCTCCCAGACCTCGATCTCGTAAAGATGGGCGTTGTCCGTCTTCACCAGGGGCTCCAGCCTGTTCCATATGTAGACGGCGATGTTCTCCGCCGTCGGCTGCTCAATGAAGTCGTTGATGTAGTGATGATCGAACTCCTCCAGCACCTGTTCCTTCACCAGCCGCTTCAGCTCCGTGAAATCATAGATCATGTCTTCCGCATCCGGCGTGCCCTCCAGTTTGACCACCAGCTTATAGGTGTGGCCGTGAAGGCGCTCGCACTTGCCGTGATAATGGATCAGGTTGTGGGCCGCATCGAATTCAAATTCCTTGATCAGTATCATTGTTGTCCTCCAATCATATCACCGGACCCGGGCTTTTTCAACGGAGGCCAGGTCCCGCACGACCTCGCCTGCCGCGATCAGTCCCGCCACCGAGGGTGCAAAGGCAACGGATCCCGGGGGGCGTTTCGCCGGCGGCCCGTCGCAATCCATGTCCTGTGCCGCTGGCCCGTCACAGCCTTCCCCTCGCACCGGCCGGAGAGGCTCCTCCGTGGAGTACACCACCTTCAGGGCTTTGATTCCCCGCTTCCGGCACTCCCGGCGGATGACTTTCGCCAGAGGGCAGACGGATGTCTCATAGATGTCCGCCACCTGGAAAGCTGCCGGGTCCAGTTTGTTGCCCGCGCCCATGGAGCAGATGATCGGCGTGCCCGCGTCCCTGGCGGCCTCGATGAGGGCCAGCTTGCCGGCCACCGTATCGATGGCGTCCACCACGTAATCATAGTCGCGGAAATCAAAGCGGCCCCTCGTCTCCGGCAGATAGAACTCCCGGTGCACCGTGACCCGGCAGTCGGGATTGATGTCGGCGATCCGCTCCGCCGCGGCATCCACCTTGTGCTGCCCCAACGTCTTTCTGGTGGCGATGATCTGCCGGTTGAGGTTGGACTCGCTCACCCGATCATGGTCGATCAGGTCGATCGCACCGATCCCGGAACGGACCAGAGCCTCCACAGCAAAGCCGCCGACGCCGCCCACACCAAAAACCGCCACCCGGGAGGCGGCCAGTTTTTCCATAGCCTTTTGGCCAAGGAGCATTTCGGTCCGGTCGAAGATGTTCTCACTCATTCCAGATTTCCTCCGTCCGTCTATTATATGGGCTTTCGCGGCGCAGCGTCAACCGGCAGCCGGAGATGTTCGGCCAGAAGAGCCGGAGATGTTCGGCCAGAAGAGCCGGAGATGTTCGGCCAGAAGATGCTCGGTCGTTCTTTACATGAATTCCGGATTAATGTTATGAAGGAAACTGTTTTTGACCACCTCTGCTCCAGATGGGCTGAATACGTTGATGCGGTATATCAGAACTCGCATTTTTTCTCCGACTCCTACTGTTCGCCTTTCGAGGGATCTTCTGCATTTGAGCCTTATCCCATTCACCTCGATTTCAAGCTCGAGAAAATCCCCGCGGAACAATATATTCCTTACGGTTCCGTTTTCGGAGATCGGAATAAGGTCGTGGAATTTTGGATTATCATCGCGGAACGCTTCAACATGTTCCGGTCTGAGTACGATTCTGGACCCACTAGTGCTGTCATTGATGTCCTCAAAGCCTTTGAATCCTGAAAAGCTGTCAAGGATCACGGGATCTCCCAGGAACGAGGCGACGAATACCGTCGCGGGGTTCTCATATATCTCCCTCGGGGCTCCTGTTTGCACGACGCTTCCCTCTCTGAGGATCACGATTCTGTCCGCCATATCGACCGCTTCTTCCTGATCGTGTGTTACAAAGATGCTTGTGATCCCTACTTCGCCGATCATGTTCCTCAGCCAGCTCCTCAGCTCTTTCCTGACCTTGGCGTCGATAGCAGCAAAAGGCTCATCAAGGAGAAGAAGGGATGGTTGCGTAGCAAGAGCTCTGGCGAATGCTGTTCTTTGCTGCTGTCCTCCGGAGAGCTGATTCGGATATCTGTCTTTGAGGTCCGACAGCTCTGTCAGCTCAAGAAGCTCCATGACACGTTTTCTTATCTCTGTACCGCTCTTCTTCATGACCTCAAGTCCGAAAGCGACATTCTCATATACTGTCATATACCTGAACAGTGCGTAGTTCTGAAAAACGAACCCAATCTTCCTGTCGGCAGGAGACAGATCGTTTACACGAACACCTTCTATGTATATATCTCCTTCCGTCGGCACTTCCAGACCGGCGATCATCCTCAGAATGGTTGTCTTTCCACTGCCGCTTGGCCCGAGAAGAGCGATCAGCTCGCCCTTTTCTATTCCGAGATCAACTCCGTTTACGGCATCTGTTTCACCGCTCTTAGCGTCATCAAATCGCTTACTGATTCCTTTAAGTTCAAGATACATCGCGTTTCTCCATGTGTTCGGATATGCTTCTTATGATCAATACTGCAACTGCTGTGATAACGAGAATGGACGATACGGCGAAGGCCGCTGTCACAGAGTCGGCTCCTCCGTCCATATACAGCGCATCGATCTCCAGCGGAAGCGTGAACGTCTCGCCCCTTGTCTTGGAAAGAGCATTCACCGCGCCGAATTCTCCCATCGCTCTTGCCGCACACAGTATCATGCCGTATATCATCGCCCATTTGATATGAGGGAACGTTATGCGCCTGAATATCCGGCGGCCTCCTGCACCCATCATTGCCGCGGCCTCCTCTTCATTTGTTCCCACAGAATCCAGCACAGGTATCAGTTCCCTCGAAACAAACGGGAACGTCACAAACACGGTGGCAAGCACCACCCCCGGCAGGGCGAAAACGATCTGTATATCCGTGCCAAGAGCATCATTGACAGCCTGAAGCGCCGGCCACGCCCAGCCGAGTCTTCCGAATGTCATGATATAGGCAAGTCCCGCTATGACCGGTGATATCGAGAGCGGGATATCTATCAGAGTTCCGAGAAGATGTTTGCCCCTGAATGAAAATCTGGTGATCGCCCATGCAGCCGCCAATCCGAAGACCGTATTGATCACGAGGGTAATGATCGTTGCCATTGCTGTAACACCGGCGGCCGACCTGACATAATCTGTGCCAAGTGACGCCAGATAGAAGAGCATTCCTTTGGAAAAGGCGTTTTTCATCACAGAGATCAGAGGCATTACCAGCATGACGAGGACATATGTTGCAGAAAGGGCAATCAATATTCTGGCGCCCCTTCCTGAACTCGCGCTGCGCTCCTGCGCCGCGGCATAGGTGTTGCTGACACGCCTCGACTGGAAGACTGACAGGGCATTTATCAATATGAGCATAATGAAAGATATGATCAGCATCAGCAAGGCTATGGCGGTCGCCCCGGCATAGTCCATATAATTAAGTTTCTGCATGATGACATACGATGCCACCTGGGTATGATCTCTGGCGCTGTTTCCGGATATATATATGACACTTCCGTACTCACCGAGACCTCTTGCAAGCGCCAGTCCGAATCCCGACAGAAGGGCCGGCCCGAGTTCAGGCAGTATGACCTTGCGGAAGGTCATAAACCTCCCCGCGCCCAGAATGTACGCAGCCTCCTCATAAACAGGGTTCAGTTTCGACAGAACCGGCTGCACAGTCCTGACGACAAAGGGTATGCCAATGAATATCATGGCGATGAGGATGCCAAGCTGCGTGTAGGATACGGTTATCCCAAGTTTCGCAAGCAGGCTTCCGGGTTGTCCGCTCTCCGAATACATTTTGCTGAGAGTGATCCCCGCTACGGCCGTTGGCAGAGCAAAAGGGAGCTCGATCAGACCATCAAGGATCCTCTTGCCGGGGAAGTCGCACCTGACAAGCGTCCATGCGATAATGAGCCCGAACAGACAATTGACCGCAGCAGCCAAAGCCGCACACATGATGCTTGTTTTAAGAGCATTTATCACGACTTCGTCCGATACGGCCTCGATCAGTCCCTTAGGGCCCAATTCAAAAGAGAAGGCCATTATTGATGCCAGCGGAATGAGGATAAACAGAGACAGCATCGTAAGTGTTATCCCCATCGTAAGAGAGAATCCCGGGATTATACTGTAATCGCGCCGTCCCGTTCGCAATTTGAAACTTCTAGTTCTGGTAAATCTCATCAAATACTCCGCCATCTGCGAAATAGACACGGTATGCGGCATCCCATCCGCCGAAGTCATCTATCGTACAGAGCTTCATGTCGAGATCGAACTTGTCCGTGAATTCCTTTAGGACATCTTCATTTGAGGGCCTGTATCCGTATTCTCCGATCATCCTCTGTGCATCTTCAGTATACAGGTGCTTAAGATATGCGGTGGCTATTTCCTCCGTACCGTTTCTCTTCGCATTCTCGTCAACGACTGCCACGCTGGGCTGTGCCAGGATACTTACGCTTGGTGAAACGATCTCATATTCACCCGGATACTCAGACACTGTCTGTATAGCTTCATTCTCCCACGACACGAGAACATCTCCCTGACCATTCTCAACGAATGTCGTTGTGGAAGCTCTCGCGCCGGAGTCCATGACGGCTACATTCGCGTACAGTCCGGACATGAAATCTCGAATTTTTGACTCGTCTCCTGCGAATTTGCCGTCTGCGTAATTCCATGCTGCAAGGAAGTTCCAGCACGCCGCACCACTTGACTTCGGGTCTGGTGTAATGATATCCACGCCTTCTCTGGTCAGGTCATCCCAGTCCTTTATCTTTTTCTCATTTCCCGCCCTCACGAGAAACACTATAGCCGACGTGTATGGCGAAGAATCTCTGTCAAACTCATTTATCCATCCCGGCTCGATCATGCCATGTTCCTCAATAAGGGTGATATCGTGAGCGAGGGCAAGTGTTACAACGTCCGCGTCGCTTCCTTCCACTACGGATCTCGCCTGACTGCCTGAGCCTCCGTGGGACTGAATAACTTCTACCTTCTGTCCGGTCTCTTCTTCATATATACCGGAAAACCATTTATTATATGCTGCGTAAAACTCCCTTGTCGGATCATAGGATACGTTGGTTATCCTGACGCTGCCGTCCGATTCCTCCTCTGAAGCCCCGCCGCATGAGCTGAGCAGACAAAGAGCAAGGATCATCACCAAGGCAAGGCACGTCACATGCTTTGATTTTGAGTAGTAAGATCTCATAGTTGGTCCTTTCTTTATTTTATCTGAGAAATTGCTCCAGTTCACGCATCAGAATGTCTGTTGCTTCATCTATGGAACAAGTGCTTGTATCTATCGTTATCTCAGGATTCTCCGGCACCTCATAGGGGCTTCCTATGCCTGTGAATTCCGATATCTCTCCTTTTCTGGCTTTGCGATACAGCCCTTTCGCGTCTCTCTTTTCGCATTCTTCCAGCGGAGTACTTACATACACCTCTACAAAACTCCCGTCCCCAACGATCTCGCGCACTCGTCTCCTGTCGCTTCTGTACGGCGAAATGAGAGCGGTGAGTGTGATAAGTCCGGCATCGTTCATCAACTTGGCGACTTCTCCGACACGCCTGATGTTTTCTATTCTGTCAGCCTCTGTGAACCCGAGATTATTGTTGATACCAAGTCTGATATTGTCCCCGTCCAGAAGCATTGTATGCATCCCTCTCGCGGCGAGCTGTTTTTCGACAGCATTAGCCAAAGTCGATTTCCCCGCACCGGAAAGACCTGTGAACCATATGGTCAGAGGCTTCTGATCAAGGCTGGCCGCACGCATCTCTCTCGTCACATCGAGATCCTGCCGGATTATATTTTCTGACCGCCCCAGTTTGCGACTGACTGTTCCACAGGCAGACGTCGTATTCGTCACCCGGTCGATCAGAATAAATCCCCCCATACTGCGATGATTCTCAAATCTATCGAATACTATCGGGCTTGTCAGTGATATCTCGCAGCGAACGATCTCGTTTTTTCTGATCTCCCTTGCCGGCACCCGGTCTCCTGTATTCACGTCGATTTTGTACTCGATCTTCATCACGGTAGCCGGGACTTTTTGCGTGCTGAGCTTCAGCAGAAAACGTTTCCCCTCAACCAGCCTGTTATCATCCATCCAGAGCATCATGGCGCTAAACAGATTGCCTGTCAGCATTTCCGCACCGGATACCAGAACACTTCCCCTCGATATGTCTATCTCCCGATCGAGGCAGACGGTCACCGGCATTCCTTCAGATACTTCGCTACGCTCCTCGTCGGTCCAGAATAATCTGCTGACTCGGGCCCGCTCCTCTCCCGGCAGAACAGTGATCTCGTCACCTGTTTTTATGCTGCCTGATTCCACCTGTCCGGCAAAGCCCCTGAATCTGCTGTCCGGTCTGCATACTCTCTGCACCGGCAGAACGAAGCCCTCTTCCTCTTCCATATGAACGTCTACCTGCTCAAGCCATTCGAGCAGGGTCTCACCGTGGTACCAGGGCAGCTTCTTCGATTCTGTTGTAATATTGTCCCCTTCCGTAGCCGATACCGGAATCACCTTGTAATTTCTAAGTCCTGTCTCAGCTGTCAGTATATCTATGTGTCTTTTCAGCTCGCCGAACCGATCCGCATCATAGTCAATAAGATCCATTTTGTTCAGCGCAAAGACGAAGTGTCTTATGCCCATAAGCGAGCATATCCTCGCATGCCTTCTCGTCTGGATCTGTATGCCCTTCGACGAATCAACAAGTATGACTGCCAGATCAGCAAAGGAGGCCCCGACCGCCATATTACGAGTATATTCTTCATGTCCCGGCGTATCCGCGACGATGAAGCTCCTTCTCTTCGTTGTAAAATACCTGTATGCCACATCGATAGTTATCCCCTGCTCCCGCTCAGCAGCAAGGCCATCGAGAAGAAGAGAATAGTCGATCTCCCCTCCACGGCTGCCGATTTTGCTGTCGAGAACAAGAGCCTGCTTTTGATCGGCGAACAGCAGCTTTGCATCGTATAGCATGCGCCCAATAAGCGTCGACTTGCCGTCATCCACGCTCCCACAGGTGATGAATTTAAGCAGCTCTTTCATTGATCCTTCCCGTTTCTTTTGCAGAGCAGACTAGAAATACCCTTCTCTCTTTCGCTTCTCCATACTTGCTGATCCGCTGTCTTTATCGATGACCCTGCTCGTGCGCTCCGATTCTGCCGCGCTCAGCGTCTCCTCAATGATAGCGTCCAGTGTATCGGCATCTGATTCCACGCCTCCCGACAGAGGGTAACATCCAAGGGTTCTGAACCTGACCTTCTTCATTACCGGTTCCTCGCCCGGAAGAAGCTTCATGCGGTCATCATCAACGAGTATGATGTTCCCGTCTCGTTCAACAACAGGGCGCACCGCCGCATAATACAGAGGGACGATAGGGATGTCTTCCCTTCTGATATACTGCCAGATATCCGATTCTGTCCAGTTCGATATCGGGAAGACCCTGATGCTTTCCCCCTTGCGAATCTCTGTATTGTAACACTTCCACATTTCCGGGCGCTGGTTCTTCGGATCCCATGCGTGTTCTGCGTTTCTGAATGAGAATATGCGCTCCTTGGCCCGACTCTTCTCTTCGTCACGGCGTCCTCCGCCAAAGGCTGCGGTGAAGCCGTATTTGTCGAGTGCCTGTTTAAGAGCCTGCGTCTTCATAATGTCCGTATATGCAGCCCCGTGGTCGAAAGGATTTATCCCCTGTTTTATTCCTTCTTCGTTGATATACTCGATCATCTCTATCCCCAGTTCCCTGGCTCTCCTGTCACGGAACTCTATCATCTCTCTGAATTTCCATGTCGTATTCACATGAAGAAACGGAAAAGGAACAGGTTCAGGATAGAAGGCCTTCAGCGCAAGGTGGAGCATGACCGAAGAATCCTTTCCGATCGAATACAGCATAACCGGCCTCTCGCTCTCTGCGGCTACTTCCCTTATGATATAGATGGCTTCTGCTTCAAGACGATCAAGATGATCCATGACTGTCCTCCACGGCAGGCAAAACTATCGCAAAGGTGGCGCCCTCGTTAAGTGCTGATGTAAGTTTTACGCTGCCTCCGTGTTTCTCTGCTATTCTCTTCACCAGGTTAAGCCCAAGGCCGAATCCATCAGAATTGCGCTCACCGTTTACCTGATAATATGGTTCAAATACTTTCTTCTGATTCTCTTCGGATATGCCGCATCCTTCATCCCGTACACTCACGTATGCTTCAGAACACATTACACCCGTAGAAACATAGATCCGGCTTCCACGGGGACTGTACTTGATTGCATTAGATAACAGGTTTCTGACAGCGATCATGAAAAGGCCAACATCCACTTCCGCCTCAGCAACAGCAAAATCGCGAACAAATTCGCGGCCGCCATCAATGAAGTCCTCGGCATCGTCGCATGCTGATTCTACAATATCTACAAGGTCCACCTTCTCCCTATTGAGTTTGTAACCGTCGCTATTGATCTTTGCCAGATACAGAAGCTCTGATATGATGAGGTTCATCCGCTCGCTCTGTTTATGTATCACGGATACAGCTTCTGCCATTGCCTCCGGCAGATCTTCTACGTACATATCTTCCAGGAGCTCGCACTCTCCCTGTATAAGCGATACCGGTGTTCTTAGCTCATGAGATATGTTCTGATTAAACTCTTCCTGCTGCAGAACCACTTCCTCTGCCTGTTCAATGAGCCTGTTGTTCGCGTTCGTGATGACCTCTGTCTCTCTGAACGCTCCGGGATCTTCGATTCTCTCTGACAGGTCCAGAGACTCTGTGATTGAATTGATCCGCTCACACATAGCGTTTACCGGATGGACGACCTTCCGATACAGCAAGTAGCCTCCTGCACTCATTATGCATAGCAGGATAATCACGTATATATACAAGAACTTCTGGATATCCTGATAGATGGTATCGATCTCTCTGTAGTCTATCATCGTTCTTACATAATATTCTGCTTTGTCTGCTTTCTCCCCGCTACGTCTCATGATCGGCTTATCATAATAACAGCAAACTCCGTCCTCCGTCTCGATATGCATCAGTCTTCTCTTGGTCGTTACTCCCGCAGTGGCTGCCGCGGCCATATCCCCCGGATACTCCCCTGCTATTACCGATCCATCTTCTTTTACGATCAAGGCATAGCATCCACCGTTGTTCGTAACAGCGCCAGGCAGGAATGCTATATTCCCATCATCCTGTATTTCGAGATTGTAGCTGGCACGCATAGCTTCTTTGGCAAGTCTGTTTTCTGTTGCCCCTATTGTCGCCTTGCGGGTAGTGAACATCGTAAGCGCTGACATGCCAACTATGGCCACGATAAAAAATATAGCAGCGTATATAAAGATAAAAGTTACGACCGATGGTTTCTTCTTTACTCTGTCCATTTCAACACATACCCTATCCCTCGCATGGTATGTATGAGCTTATGATCAAACCCTACATCAATTTTTTTCCTGAGAAGGCGGATGTAAACATCGATCACGTTAGAATTGATATCCTGATCAAGATTATAGATGTTGTCTACTATCTGCTGACGCGTCAATACTGTGCCCTGGTTCCTTATCAGATACAGCAGGATAGCATACTCTCTTGGAGAGACGGGGATCACGACACCATTCCTCCTGACCGTCTTGTTGTTCGTATCCACCTCAAGTCCGTCGCACCGGTATGTGTTCTCTCTTGTTTCAACCTTCTTGCGAGTGATCAGTCGGAGACGGGCGAGAAGCTCACTGAAATCGAAAGGTTTGACCATATAGTCATCGGCACCGGCATCAAGGCCACTGACAATATCTTTTGTCTCGCTTTTGGCAGACAGGATAAGTACGGGGACCTGATTATTAATACTTCTCACCGTTCTCAGCACCTGCATTCCATCCGTTCCGGGAAGCATCAGGTCTAAAATCACGGCATCATACTCTGCCGTCTCCAGGTACTCAATTACTTCAGCTCCGTCATAACAGCAGTCAGTAATATATCCTTCGAAGGTGAGTCGCTTCTCAAGGAGACGATTCAGATCTTTTTCATCTTCTACGATCAGAATTCTCATATCAGACCTCGCACATACTTATTAATTTATATAATCTTAAGATTAAAGAAACATGAAAGTTTCTTTTCATTTCCCTTTCATAATCTTCATGTATATTGTCCTCATTCATAACGAGGAGGGCTGATCAAATGGCTAAGACACTTTATCTTCATATAGGAACATACAAGACCGGCACCACAAGTGTCCAGGAATATTTTTTCTCGCACACGGATTTTTTCGCTGAACACGGAATCGCTTATCCGATCCCTCCCTACCGATATGTTCAGAAAAACGGAACGAAAAAGCCCTGGTCGCGCAACGCATGTTTCATATCATGGCCCGTCTGGGATGAAGAGGGTAACCGAGACCTTGCACTGGAAAATCAACAGTTCCATGACTGCATGGACCAGTTACACGACCTCTTCCGGACATACGATACCGTTGTTTTGTCTGATGAAGCTCTTTGCAAGAGAATGTACGAAATCAAAGGGACTCTTGAAAGAGTTGCACAGGACAGTAAAGAGAACGATTATACTCTGAAACTCATCATCTATCTTCGCCGTCAGGATCAATTCATTGAATCCCGCTGGAATCAGGCGATCAAGGTTACTCTGGAACACAGGATGACCATAGAAGACTATATCGATTACTATAGCGACTATCTGGATTACTATGAACTCCTGGATTATTACGCCAGTGTAGTCGGTGATGAAAACATTATCGTAAGGCGCTACACTGATGCCGCCAGAACGGGCATTCTGCAAGACTTTCTGCAGATAATCGGCATGGATCCAAGCGGAATACCTGAAGAGAACCCCGTTACTAATACCGGGCTGTACGGGAACACGGTTCGCTTAAAAACGCTTATCAATCAAGTCCAAAGCCTGACGAATGCAGAGCAGAAATTCTTCGGCCGGAGTCTCCTGCTGTGTTCTGATGTGTCGAAACAGTATTACCCGTGCAGTGAATTCTCCGAGGAAGAACGCAGAGAGTTCATGTCCCGTTACGAAGGGAAAAACGCACTTCTCGCGGATCGCTTTATCGGTGATGGTGTGCCGTTGTTTAGTGATGATTACTCCGGTCCGCCTAAGAGAGAAGATATGAATCCTGAGCTGATAAACGATGTCGTAAGATCTGCCGCAGCCGCTGATCTCCTCCTCTACCGGGAGAATCTTGAACTTTCCCAGCGAGTCAGGAAACTTGAAAAACAAGTCGCTTCCCTTGAGCGTCGAATGGATCACATCCGCCATCCTCTGAACGCTGTCGCGTCAAAGATAAAGCGACAGATCTCACGGTGAGAGCCGGTCATTTGTGCGTCAAGAATGGGCCGTGCTGTATTTGTATAATGATCATGAAAGGAATTCGGACAAAGAGAATATGAAACGGGATAACAAAGAAAAGGGAAGCCTGCGATTTCCGCCGGCCAGGGTGCTGTCGATGCTTTTGATACTGGCTATGTTCGTGACCATGGTCGGTGTGCCGCAGGAGGTTCAGGCAAAATCGAAAAAGAAGAAGGCGACCTACAGCATCAGTGTGAACAACATCAATTCGAACACCGTGCTCAGGAAGGGTTCGACGCTTAAGATACAGGCTTCGGCTACTGTGACGAAAAAGGGCGTCAAAAAGAGCACTCCTGTCAAATTCAGGAGCTCGAAGAAAAAGGTGGCAACGGTATCGAGCAAAGGCAAGATCAAGGCCAAGAAGAAAGGCACCACTTACATCACCGTCTACTGCAAGAAGAAGCCAAGCAAGAAAAAGAAGATCAAGATCAGAGTCGGCACACCTGTCTCGTCCATCAGCGTCAGTGGAAGCCGCTATCTGAACAAGGGCCGAAGCAGTACGCTCAAAGCTTCCGTCAACAAGGGCGCGACCAACAAGAGCGTTACCTGGCGGTCGGACAATCCGGCTGTTGCAACGGTCAATAAATCGGGCAAGGTCACGGCGAAGGGCTACGGGTCATGCAATGTCTACGCGACGGCAAAGGACGGCTCAGGCGTGCGCGGTGCGCGCACCATCATTGTGCATCACTATACACGAGACGAAGTCGTTTGGATAGCGCACAGAGGATTTCATACCAAGCACACAGAGAATACGGCGAATGCCTTCAGGGCTGCTGGAGATAACGGGTTCCCAGCCTGCGAATGCGATGCAATCGCGACCAGACATTCGACATACAACGTAGTCCTGCCGCCAATGCCGACAACGACGCTGAGCTCTGCAGAGATCCCAGAGGATACGATTCCGTCTGCTCTTTCTCCGAACGTCTCTGCGGCATCGGATCCGAACGTGGATCCTGCCATTGATGCCATCCGCGCGCTGTCACTTAACGGTCTGGATACAGACGCCGTACTGGACAAGGCAGCAGAGATCAAAGGAGCATTCGACTTGTATAATGGTCTGAATGATGCGCAGAAGTCTGAGGTGCGGGCTGAACTCATGACCGATGGCGATGATGGGTTACTTACATTCCTCAACGCATATGCGAACGTATACGAGTATGAGAGCTATGACATTGTGATCAATCATGACGAGACCTTCAGCAGGACCATGGGCCTCAACGCTGTAGTCTACAACATGTCTGCTGAAGAAATACGGCAGAGACTGCCGAAAGTGTGCTTTCTCGACGAATATCTCGATATTTGCAAATCCTATGGTATGGTTCCTGTTATCGAGATCAAAAAATTCGATAATTATGCGATCAGGAAAGAGGAAGTCCGGAAAATCGTGAAGCTGGTAGAAAGCAAAGACTTGCAGAACGTGGTCGTTTATACCAGTTTCCACGCTGATTCACTGTCTCTTATCAAGGAATATGCTGAGAAGACCCTGGGTGTTAACAAATCCAAGACCTATTATCTTTTCAACAGTAATGTGATGTCAAAAGTAGAGACGGCAAGAAGTCGGGGATATACCGGCGTGTCTGTGAAGACTACCGAATTCACCGATTCTATGTACAACGCTGCAAAGGCATATGGGCTGGGCGTCAGTGCCTGGACATACAAAAATGACCTGACGAGCGACGGCTATCTCTACGAGCATGTCGGTAGTGGCAAATACCAGCTTGATTTCGCATCTCTGGATTACAAGGCGTTCAATTAGTTCAAAATATGCCAACTCAAACGGAGGCTTTCAGCGGGCCCCTTTGATTTTTCAACGTTTTCGATTTCAACCGCGGAAATGAATCGATCAACAACCCCGTTTGCAGGAGAAGCTACCGGTTTTAAGGGGAAAACACATGCATTTTCGGCTCTGAGGGGCGGCCGGCACTTTACTGTGCGATAGTTTTTCCGCGGTCACCGATCAGGAATGGCTATTTCTGGACCGCGACCGCTGAAGGGGTCGGTCAAGTAACGCGGAAGGGCCTAGTGGGTGAATCCGTAGGATCCGGTCTTGCCCTCATTGCACAGCACGTGGGCGTTCTTCAGGTCGTCCAGGCACTCCCGGAAGTCCATGACGAAGGCCTCGGCCAGGTTGAAGGTCAGGTCCGCCCGGCAGACGATCCGCTGCACCGTGACCTCCTCCGCCCCGTCGGGCAGCGGGTAGGCCGGCACCTGCCAGCCGTGCATGCGCAGCCGGTCGGACAGGTCGTAGAGATTCCAGACCACCTTCGTGCCGTCCCTGTACTGGGCGTTAGGCTTCAGCCGGTAGCAGACGATGGGCATCCGGGATCCCGTATTATACAGTTCGAAAAGCCCCGTGTGCTCGATCCGGTCGGCGATGAGGCCGGCGATCTCCCGGGTCTTCAGATGGATATGGCTGTAGCCCTGGCGGCCGAAACGCAGGAAGTTGTAGTACTGGCCGACGATCTGGCTGGCGCTGCGGGAGAAGTTGATGGCCATGGTGGGCATCTCGCCGCCCAGGTAGCTGACCCGGAAGATCAGCTCCTCGGGCAGGTACTCCTTGCCTCTCCAGACCACCCAGCCCACGCCGGGATAGGTCAGTCCGTACTTGTGTCCGGAGGTGGAAATGGACACCACGTGCTCCAGACGGAAGTCCCACTCCAGTTCCGGTTCCGTAAAGGGCGCGAACATGCCGCCGCTGGCGCCGTCGATGTGGATGACCAGCTCGTGGCCTCCCTCGTGGGCCTTGTTGTATCCGTCCACCAGGAAGTTCAGCGCCTTGATGTCGTCGTACTCTCCGGTATAGGTCGTCCCCATGATCCCCACGATGCCGATGGTGTACTCATCCACATAGTCCATCACCGTATCCAGGTCCAGGGTCATGTTGCTTCTGGTCACCGGAACGACGCGCAGCTCCACATCCCAGTAGACGCAGAACTTCTCCCAGCACACCTGATAGGCGGCGCTCATGATCAGATTGGGCTTCTTCGCGTTCACGTCGAGGCCGCAGGCCCGCGCCCGGTTTCTCCAACGGAACTTCATGGCCATGCCCGCCAGCATACAGGCTTCGCTGGAGCCCACGGTGGAGGTGCCCAGATAGTCGGACTTCTTCGGCGCGTTCCACAGATGGGCGAGAATATTGACGCAGCGGTTTTCCAGCTCCGCCACCTGGGGGTATTCGGATTTGTCGATGGCGTTCTTGTCCAGGGTCTCGGCCATCAGTTCCACCGCCTGCTTCTCCATGTAGGTCTGGCAGAAGGTGGCCATGTTCAGACGGGAATTTCCCTCGTCCAGAAGCTGGTTCATGATCAGCCCCTTGGCCGCATCCGGGTCGATGGACTCCTCATTGAGCCGGTATCTGGGGATCACGGACCCCTTCTCCTTCGATCCGTAGCCGAAGGTCATGCTTCTCAGTTTCGCTTTGTTTTCTTCGCCGTATAACATTTGTCTCCTCCAAAAGCAATCCTATTCAACGGTTTCCCATACTGTTACTCATCGCAGGCGGCGTCCCCGCCCCTTCTTCTTACTGCACGCTGAACCGGTACAGGGCCGCGTACTGTCCGCCCAGGGCCATGAGTTCCTCATGGGTACCTTCTTCCCGGATCTCCCCTTCATCGATGAGGATGATCCGGTCCGCATTGCGTATGGTCGAAAGCCGGTGCGCAATGATGATCGTCGTTCTGCCCTCCGCCAGCTTGTCAAAGGCGCCCTGGATCCTGGACTCCGTTACCGTGTCCAGGGCCGAAGTGGCCTCATCCAGAATCAGGACGGGGGGATTCTTGAGAAAGATCCGGGCGATGGAGACCCTCTGTTTCTGGCCTCCTGACAGGCGCACGCCCCGCTCTCCCGTATACGTATCGAACTGCCTGGGCATGCCCAGGATGTCCTCGTAGAGTTCCGCCTTGATGGCCGCTTCCTTCACTTCCTCATCGGTGGCGTCGGGCCGGCCGTAGCGGATGTTCTCCCGAATGGTGTCGGGGAACAGGAACACGTCCTGCTGCACGATGCCGATGGCCTTGCGCAGGGAGTCCTTCTTGACCTGCCGCACATCGGTGCCGTCGATGCGGATGGCACCCGCCTCCACATCGTAGAAGCGGGGGATCAGCTGGCACAGGGTGGTCTTGCCGCCGCCGGACGGCCCGACGATGGCCACGGTCTCCCCGGGGCTGACGTGAAGGTCCACGCCCCGCAGCACGTCCTTTTCCTCATCGTAGGTGAACCAGACATCCTCCATATCGATCCGGCCTTCCACCGACGTCAGTACCACCGCGTCGGGAGCATCGGTCACCTTGGGCTGCATGCGCATGATGTTCATGAACCGGGTCAGGCCCGCCCAGCCGTTCATGAAAGTCTCCATGAAATTGGCCAGCTTGCGGATGGGCGTGATGAAAGTGCTGATATAAAGGTAGAAGGTGATCATGTCCACGTAGTTCATATTGTCCTTCATGATCAGCCAGCCGCCGAAGGCCATGATGGCCACGGGCATGATGCTCATGAAGTACTCCAGGGACGAGGCGAACTGACCGAAGGCCCGGTAGTTCTCGCACTTGGCTGTCTTGAATTCCTCGTTGGCCTCGGCGAACTTGGTGTAATCTGTCTCCTCATTGGCGAATGCCTTGGAGGTGCGGATCCCCGACAGCCCCGATTCGATCTCCCCGTTGATCTCCGCCAGGCGGACCTTGACCTCCCCGGAGGTCCGTACCATCCTGCTGCGGCAGAGGAGCACGATGAACAGGGCGATGGGAAGCAGGATCAGGATGAGCAGAGCCAGCTTCCACTGGATGGTGAACATGATGATCACCGCGCCGATGATGGTCACCGAAGCGATGAACACGTCCTCCGGCCCGTGGTGGGCGAACTCGGTGATCTCAAAGAGATCGCCGGTCATCCGGGAAAGGAGCTGTCCCGTCCGGTTCTTATCAAAAAACTCGTAGTCCAGGGACTGCATGTGGACGAAGAGGTCCTCCCTCAGGTCCGCCTCCACCCGGACGCCGAACATGTGGCCCCAGTAGGTGATGACGTACTGGAGCACCGCCTTCAGTACAAAGGCAACAACAAACACAGCCATGATCGTGAAGAACGCTTCAAAGGCCTTGTTGGGCAGCATGGTGTACATGGCCCGGCGGGCGGCCAGGGGAAACGCCAGATCGATGAGGGAAGCCGCCAGCGCGCAGGACAGGTCCAGGGCGAACAGTTTCCAGTGCGGTCTGAAGTATCCGAGAAACACCTTCAGGATCGGCTGTGAATAGTCTTTATGGTTTTCAGGAATGGGCCTTCTGTTCACTTAAAGCTCTCCGCAGGAGCCGACAGGCACCGCGCCGCCGATGGCGGAAATGACTTCCTCCGTCTTCGCCCGGTCAAACCAGCTGCACAGCTCAATATCATGTACGCCTTCCTCAGCCAGCTTCTTCGCCGCTTCATTGGCCTGAGCCTGATCCTTGACAAAGATTGCCTTTGCTTCAAACCCCTCGCAGGAAAGGTCCACTTCCGCAGGCTCCTCAACGCCTCTCATGACGATGACCGCGCCGTATTTTGTGAACTCCTCCAGAGCTTCCACCTTCGCCAGTTCCTCCGGCAGGTAGTCCGCGTGGCGGATCTTCACCTCCGGGCCGGCCGCTTCCTGCATCTGTCCCGTGATCTCGTCGTCGAAATCGCCGCACAGATTCAGCAGGGTGTAGCCCTCGGACACCAGCTTCTTCACGAAGTCCTTCGCCATGGCCATATCGCCGGTGCCGGCGACCAGATTGAAGCTCTCCCCGTTCTCGTAGGTTCCCGAGAAGGTTTCCGGTGACTGTCCGGGGACGTTGATCAGAAAAGCAAATTTCAGCATTTCATTTCCTCCTTGTCAGAATGGGTTTTTACGCATTAATACTATCATTTTCCCGGATTTCGTGCAATAATTGTATATGTATGTGCATGTACTGATCCGCCGGGATTTTGGCGGACAGGTTTTTGAGGTGTCGTTATGGAACAGCTGGCAACAGTGGACATCATCGCTGCCCTTGCCAAAACCTTTATCATCATTCTGCCGGGATATATCGTTGCGAAACTGGGTATCCTGAACAAGCAGCACACGGCGGGCATGTCTTCGCTGATCACCTGCGTCACCTACCCCTGCCTGGTCATCACCGCCATGCAGATGGAATTCTCCATGCGCGTACTGAACAACTGCAAATACGTGGTGCTGATCATTTTCGGCGCTGTCATCGCCGCGCTGATCGTATCCAAACTGGTCACGCTGGCGGTCAAGCTGCCGCCGGAAAGAGCCGGCATCTTTGCCTTTATGATGGTCTTCGGCAACACCGGATTCATCGGTCTGCCGGTGCTGAACGGTCTCTTCGGATCGGAGGCGGTCTTCTACGGAGCCCTCTGCGATTCGTCCTATGACATCTTCATGTTCACCATCGGCATCACCCTGATCCGAAACGGCGCCTCGGACCACCGCCTGAGCATCCGGGAGACCATGAAGGGCCTGATCAACCCCTGCCTGGTGGGCGTGCTGATCGGGCTGACCCTGTACATCTGCGGCATCACCCTGCCGGAGATCGTCGCCGTACCCGTGGAGCGGATCGGCAACATCACCAGCCCCCTGGCCATGATCGTGGTCGGCTCCCATCTGGCGAGCGTGCGGATCCGGGATCTTTTCGGCAGCGGCGCCGCCTGGCTGGTCTGCCTGGTCAAGCTGATCATCTTCCCCCTCATCGCGCTGGGGATCGTCCGGCTGACCATCGGGACGGGAAGCCTTCTGGCTTCGGTCATCGTCATGCAGGCGGCCATGCCTGTGGCCATGCTGTCGGTGATCTTCTCCGAACGGTACAAAGGCGACGTTGAATTTGCATCCACCGGCGTGATGCTGACGACGCTCATGTGCATCGTCACCATCCCGCTGCATGCCATACTTCTGCAGCATATTTAGTAGACAGGAACGGAAAACCGCTGTATGGATAATTCATCACTCATGGAGTTCATCAACTTATATTACACGACCGGTGTGCGATGGGTCTGTGTCGGCCTGGCCGCCCTGATCCTCCTGCACCAGATCATGTCCCTGCTGAAGATGCGCAATCCTTCGGAGATCTGGGCCTACCTGCGCTGCCCTGACGGATCCAGCGTCCCCCTGACCCACTGGGAGAACCTGATCGGCCGGGGCCGGGGCTGTGACATCATCCTGAATCTGTCCAGCGTATCCCGCAGCCACGCCACCCTGATCCGGGATTCCGACGGGGTCTGGCGCTACCACGACCTGAACTCCCGCAACGGATCGCTGATCAACGGCGTCCGGGTCACCGAACCCACCCAGCTCAAGGGCGGCGACCAGCTGACCATCGGCGGCGAGGATTTCGAACTCTATCCGGTCTCCCTGAAAGAACGGCTGGCCAACGTGGAGAAGCGCAAGCGGCGCTCCCGCCCCGTTTCCCCCTGGCCTTCCCTGGTCATGCTGACCATCTTCCAGGTGCTGACCGTTCTCCAGTTCCAGGTGGCCATGGGCGACAATTATTCGTCCTCCATCACCGCCGGCTTCGCCCTGGTCTGCGCCCTCATGTGGGCCTATGTGATCATCATGCGGGTCTTCCGGCGGAACGGATTTGAGATGGAGGTGATCGCCTTTTTCCTCAGCACCCTGAGTCTGGCCATCACCGCCTCCTATTCCTATGCCTCCTCTGGTTCGGGGGTGCTCAAGCAGGCCATCTGCATCTGCCTGGGCGTGGGCATGTTCTTTTTCCTGTGCTGGTACCTGCGCGACCTGAAGCGCACTCAGCGGGTCACCTACCTTTTCATGGCCGGCAGCGTGGTCCTGCTGCTGATCAACCTGGCCTTCGGCATGACGGCCAACGGCGCGCAGAACTGGATCTCCCTGGGCGGCTTCACTTTCCAGCCTTCGGAGCTGGTCAAGATTGCCTTTATCTACGTGGGCGCGGCGACCCTGGACGAACTGCAGCAAAAGCTGAGCCTGTATAAATTCATGGGCTTCAGCGTGTTCTGCCTGGGCTGTCTGGCCCTGATGGGAGACTTCGGAACGGCGATCATATTCTTCGTCACATTCCTGATCATCTCCTTCCTCCGGTCCGGCGACTTCACCAAGCTCTTTCTCATCCTCGGCGCGGCCGGCCTCATGGGCATGATGGTCCTCCGGTTCCGTCCCTACATCGCCTCCCGGTTTGAGACCTGGGGGCACGTGTGGGAGGATCCCACCGGCGGCGGCTTCCAGCAGGTGCAGACCATGAGCGCCATCGCCAGCGGCGGCCTTCCCGGCCTGGGCGCGGGCGAAGGCAATCTGGGCAGCATCTTCGGCGCCGGCACCGACCTGGTCTTCGGCATGCTGGGCGAAGAGTGGGGCCTGATCATCGCGGTCCTGGCCGTTCTGTGCATCATCACCCTGGCCATCTTCGCCTTCCGGGCCATCGCGGCGGGCCGGTCGACATACTACAGCATCGCCGCCTGCTCCACATCGACACTTCTGGTCTTCCAGACCATGCTTAACGTTTTCGGTTCCGTGGACCTGCTTCCCCTGACCGGCGTGACCTTCCCCTTTGTGTCCGCCGGCGGCACCAGTATGATCGCCACCTGGGGCATGCTGGCCTTCCTGAAGGCGGCGGACACCCGGCAGAACGCCAGCTTCGCCATCCGCCTGGACCGCAAGAGCGAATACAAAGACCACCTTTCCGAAGGTGATTTCCAGAACCCCGAGGATATCTTCACCGCCATCGACGGCATGGAGGCCGTCAGCGGCGAATCCCTGGCGAACCGCATGGAACACGACGCGGAGTTCCAGCGGTACTGGGAGCAGATGCAGCAGGATATCCGGGACGAGTCCTCGCCGAAGAGCCGGAAGGCCGCCAAACGGGGCGGCAAGTCCTCTTCCGCCGGAAGATCCGCGAGCGGAAAGTCCGGCGGGGCATCGGGCAGATCCGCGGCCAGCAAGAGTGCCGGCAGCGGCAGGCAGGCTTCCTCGTCGAAGTCCGCAGGCTCCTCCCGCCAGGCCTCCGGATCGGGGTCTTCGGCGAAAAAGCAATCCCAGCCGGCCCGCAAGGCGGCGCCGAAACAGCCGGCGCCCAAATCGGCGGCGGCAAAATCCGCTTCCCCCAAGCCGGCCAGCCAGGCGGCGAGGCCGGCGGCCAAGTCCTCCGGCCAGGCTTCCAAGGCAGCCAGACCGGCTTCTTCTTCGGCGGCAAGATCCGCTGCCCGTTCCCAGGAAACGTCGGCGGCCCGGGGTGGACAGCAGGCGAAGGCGCCGGCGAAGAAAGCGCCGAAGAAACAGCCGCCCCGCTCCGTCTCTTACCGGAACGTGGACGACGATGCCTTCTTCCGCAGCTTCGAGGAAGGCGACCGGCGAATCAATGTACGTACCTATCTGGATGATGAGGATGAACGTCCTCTGACTCTGGAGGATATCTTTGGAGGCGATGACCGATGAAAAAAATTGAACGGCGTGCAATCATGTGTCTCCTCGTGGCCGTTGTCCTGGTGATGGGCCTGTGTGTCTTCATCTACCGGGACGTGTCCGAAGGCACCTCCTGGGCGACCTTCCAGGGCAACCGGGACGTCTATGCCGACGGCAAGCTGGCCAAGGGCGCCCTCTACGACCGCCACGGCGAGCTGCTCATGCGCAACACCAAGGACGGCATGGTCTTCAACGAAAGTTCCGACGTCCGGGCGGGGTGCATGCACATCACCGGGGACAAAGGCAGCAACATTGCCACCGGCGCCAACCGTGCCTTCCTGGACAAGCTGATCGGCTACGATTTCGTCAACGGCATCTACGCCCTGAACAACGCGGGCATAGATCTTTACTCGACCCTGGACGCTGGCCTGTGCGCCGCGGCCTATGACGCCATGGAGGGACAGAGCGGTACGGTGGGCATCTTCAACTACCAAACCGGCGAGATCCTCTGCATGGTCAGCGGCCCCAGCTACGATCCCCTGGATCCTCCCGAGGAGGTGGAGAGCGGAACCTACATCAACCACTTTACCAGTTCCACCTTCGCGCCGGGCTCCACCTTCAAGCTGGTCACCTCCGCCGCCGCCATCGAAACGGTGGACGACGCCTTCTCCTATGAGTACAAGTGCACCGGCGTGGAGGATTACGGACACGGCGACAAGGTCACCGACGAGGAGGCCCACGGCACCGTGGACCTGAAGAAGGCCCTGGAGGTGTCCTGCAACTGCTACTTCGGCAAGCTGGCCGGAAAAGTTGGCGGAGAGCAGATGAAGAACTACACCGAGAAAGCCGGCCTCATGGACAGCTACGATATCAACGGCATCCACACGAAGGAAGGCACCTTTGACTTCCCCGAAGGCGGAGTCAACCTGGCCTGGACCGGCATCGGCCAGTACCATGACATGGTCAATCCCTGCGGCATGATGGTCTACGTGGGTTCCATCGCCAACGGCGGCGAGGCCCACATGCCCTACATCCTGGATCCCCGATCCCTGGTGGACAAGCAGGTATCCAAGATCACCAACCGCACAAAACAGATGATCGAACCGGAGACGGCCGAGTCGCTGAAAGAGATGATGGCCAACAACGTGAAAGAACACTACGACGGGGACTACAACTTCCCCGGCCTGCCCCTCTGCGCCAAAACGGGAACGGCGGAGGTCGAAGGCCAGGACAGCCCCAACTCCTGGTTCGTCGGTTTCCTGGATGACACGGAGCACCCCTACGCCTTCGTGGTCCTGATCGAGAAGGGCGGCTACGGCATCGACGCTGCCGGCTCCGTCGCCAACAAGGTCCTGCAGGAAGCCGTCGGCAATTAGAAGATAAGACTCAGAAAGGATTGTTATTATGCGTTATCAGTATCCCACCCGGGGCGTCTGCCCCACTTCCGTTGCCTTTGATCTGGACGGCGACACCGTGACCAACATCGAGTTTTCCGGCGGCTGCAACGGCAACCTGAAAGCCATTTCCATGCTGGTGGACGGCTGGACCGTGGACCAGATCTGCGAAAAGCTGGAGGGCAACACCTGCGGATTCAAAAAAACCTCCTGTGCCGATCAGCTCTGTCAGCTGCTTCGCAAGGCACAGGAGTAGATTCTATTTCCGACGGGCGGGGGCCGTTACTTTGCGGCCCGCTCTGTTTCCCGCAGCATAGCGATCTCGCGGGCATAACCGTCCAGTTCATTGGGGGTCTCCAGAATACAGGGGAGCCCTTTTAATTTGGGGTGGTTGATGAAAGCGGCGATGGCCTCCGTCCCGATGGTGCCCTCGCCGATGCAGGCGTGGCGGTCCTTGCGGGAGCCGGCCGGGTTCTTGCTGTCGTTGATGTGCAGGGCGTGGAGCCGGGAAAGCCCCACGATCCGGTCGAACTCCGCCAGCACCCCGTCCAAATCGCCGATGATATCGTAGCCGGCGTCGCTGACGTGGCAGCTGTCCATGCAGACGCCGATCCTGTCCCGGCACTTCACCCCGTCGATGATCTCCCGCAGCTCCTCGAAGCATCCGCCGATCTCGCTGCCCTTGCCCGCCATGGTCTCCAGCAGAACGATGGTGGACTGGCTGGGGGAAATGATCTCGTTGAGGATCTCGACGATCTGGCTGATCCCCTTCTCCCTGCCCTGCCCCACGTGGCTGCCGGGATGGAAGTTGTAGTAGTTCCCGGGCAGATACTCCATCCGCTCCATATCCTCCGCCATGCACAGCCTGGCGAACTCCCTGACCCGCTCCTTGTCCGAGCAGGGATTCAGGGTGTACGGCGCGTGGGCAACCAGGGGCCCGAAGTGGTTCTCCTGCAGAAGGGTCCGCAAAGCCAACGCATCCCCGGGGTCAATTGCCTTTGCCTTGCCGCCCCGGGGATTGCGGGTAAAAAAGGCGAAGGTGTCGGCGCCGATGGACAGCGCCGCCTTCCCCATAGGGAGAAACCCCTCCGCCGATGATAGATGACATCCGATAAACATACGCTTCAGCCGATACTCCTCAGCCCATCCTGGTAAAGTCGCTGGCGCCGTGCTTGCACAGCGGGCAGATGAAGTCTTCCGGAAGGTCGTCGCCCTCGAAGACGTATCCGCAGACATCGCACACCCAGCCCTTGATCTCTTCCTGAGGACGGGGCTTGACGTTCTTCTGGTAGAAGGTGTAGGTCATGGTGTCCACGTCGTTGAGCACCGCGCTCTCGGTGATGTCGCAGAAGAACATCAGGTGGCTGCCCGTGTCCACAGTATCGAAGACCTTCAGGGACATGTAGCCGTTGGCGTACTTGTTCAGGTAGGGCAGTCCGTTGGAGGACCGGTCAAAGTGCTCGAAGTCGGCGAACTTGGCCACATCCCGTCCGGACTGGAAGCCGAAGTGCTCGAAGATCTGGAAGGGCGCCTGCTCGTTGAGGGTGCAGACGTTGAGCACGCCGGTCTTGTTGATGATCTCGCAGGAGTAGTTGGCCTTGTTGATGCCGACGATGAGGCGGCTGGGATCGTTGCTGATCTGGGCGACCGTATTGCCGATCATGCCGTTGTCCCGCTTGCCGTCGTTGCTGGTGATCACGTAGAGGCCGTAGCCGATCTTGAACAGGGCCGTCGGGTCGATCTTGCTGTCTTCCTCGATCTCCGGCCGGATGTAGTCGGCCGCCAGCTCATCCGCCAGGGCCATCAGCTGCTCCGTGCTCTCCTCGTTGAGGGCGGACAGGATGGTCACGTTGTTCTTGGCGAAGGTGATATCCTTTGACTTCTCGAAGGCCTGCTTCATGATCTTCATGGCCGTGGGCGCCCAGCTGCCGTTTTCGATAAAGGCAACGGTGCGCTTCTGGAAATTCCGCTCGGTCAGGTGATCGATGAACTGCTTCATGAAGGGGAAGATCTCCGCGTTGTAGGTCGTCGTGGCCAGGACCAGCTTGTCATAACGGAAGGCATCCTCCACCGCCTCGGCCATGTCGCACCGGGCCAGATCGTTGATCTCCACCGTGGGAACGCCCAGCTCCACCAGGCGGTCGCGGAGCATCTCCGCCGCCGTCTTCGTGTGTCCGTAGACGGAGGTGTAGCAGATGCAGATGCCGTCGGTCTCCGCCACGTAGCTGGACCAGGTGTCATAGAGGCCGATGTAGTAGCCCAGATCTTCGGTCAGCACCGGGCCGTGGAGGGGGCAGATGGTCTGGATGTCCAGGGCCGCCGCCTTCTTGAGCACGGACTGCACCTGGGGACCGTACTTGCCCACGATGCCGATGTAGTAGCGGCGGGCTTCACAGGCCCAGTCCTCTTCCACATCCAGGGCGCCGAACTTGCCGAAGCCGTCGGCGGAGAAGAGCACTTTGTCCACGGAGTCGTAGGTCATCATGACCTCCGGCCAGTGGACCATGGGCGCGAATACAAAGTTCAGCACGTGGCCGCCCAGATCCAGGGAATCCCCGTTGCTCACCTCCAGCTTGTTGGCGATCTCCAGCTCGGGGAAGAACTGTCCGATCATGGTGAAGGTCTTCTTGTTTCCCACGACCGTGGCTCCCGGATACTTCTTCACGAAAGCCTCGATGGAGGCGGAGTGGTCCGGCTCCATGTGCTGCACGATCAGGTAATCCGGCTGGCTGCACTTCAGCGCGGCTTCGATGTTCTGGAGCCATTCCTCCGTTTTCCTCCGGTCGATGGTGTCCATGATGGCGATCTTGTCGCCGGCGATGGCGTAGGAATTGTAGGCCATGCCGTTGGGCACGATGTACTGGCCCTCGAAGAGATCGATCTCATGGTCGTTGGCCCCGATATAGGTGATGGTGTCGGTAATCAGTTTATTCATATAGGGTTCTCCTTTCTATTCCTCAAAAGTCATTTCCGGTGGCAGCTCCTTGAAGCCTCTGGTCTTGATCGCCAGATAGACGAGGCCGATGCCCAGCCAGATGCAGCCCAGGATCTTGGCGCCGTTGCCGACAAAGATGAAGGCGACGGCCAGAACGATGGCGCCGAGCAGCGGCAGGACCAGGTACATGATCTTGTTCTTTGTGCCGTCCCGCAGCCCTTCATGACGATAGAAGTGCATGTAGACGGAGATGTTGACCATGATGAAGCCCAGGATGCAGCCGAAGGATACCAGCTCCGCGGCGCCCATCAGGTTGTCCGCGTAGAAGATGCCGGTGCAGCCGATGACGGAGACCAGCAGGATGTTGTAGACCGGCGTATGGAACTTCGGCGAAATGTGGCCGAAGAACTTCTTGGGCAGGATGTTGTCGCGGCCCATGCCCAGCAGCAGCCGGGAGACCGCGCCCATGCCCGCCATGGCGCAGACCAGGGACGCGCAGTTGTCAACGACGAAGAAGACATCCGCCATGAAGGCTTTGTTGATGGCCGGGAAGAATTCGAAAACACCGGTGTCGGGATCCTGGATCTGGGCGACCGCCTCCGGCCATGCGATGTTCATGGCGTAGGCCGTGATGAAGAACAGGATGCCCGCGCCGACGCAGGTTCCCATGATGGCCGGTGTCATGGCTTTTTCCGGATCTTTGGTTTCCTCTGCCATGGTCGTGACCGCGTCGAATCCGACGAAGGATACGCACAAAATGGCAGAGCAGCGCAGGATCGACGTGATATCAAAAGCTTCCGCATTGATAAAGGCCTTGCCAGAGAATATGGTTCCGGCTCCGTTTCCGCCGGCCACATAGGCGACGCAGAGAATGATCGTCACCAGGGTGAAGGCGATCTGAGCGATGATGATGATGGTATCCACGATGGATGCCGTCTTTGCGCCGATGATGTTGATTATCGCGCCGAAGGCGGCCAGCGTGACCACGATCACCCAAACCGGGATGGCGGGGAAGTACTCATTGATGTAGATGCCCAGCAGCAGATAGCAGACCATGGGCAGAAGCAGGTAGTCCAGCAGCATGACCCAGCCGGTCAGAAAACCGACGTGGGGCTGGACCGATTTGTTGACGTAGACATAGGCCGAGCCCGCCTGGGGATAGGCCTTGACCATCCGGGTATAGCTGTAGGCGGTGATCGTCATCAGCACCGTGGTGATCAGCAGGCACAGGGGATACATGCCGCCGGTGTCCACCGTCCAGATCCCGTAGTAATTGAACACGACGGTCGGGGCCAGATAGGCCAGACCGAAGCCGATCAGAAGGGGGATCGACAGGGTTCGTTTTAACTCACCCTGATTCTGTAATTCAGTCATAACTAACCTCCTTAAATAATGATAATGATTGCGTTTATCCTCGCTGAATATCCAATTCGCTCTTCACCCGGCGTTCCTCGCCTTCGTAGATGACGAATTCCGCATCCACTCCGGCCACTTCTTCCGCCGGGACGGCGAAGATGTCCTTGTTCAGCACCACCAGGTTGGCCAGCTTGCCGGCCTCGATGGTTCCCATGCGGTCCAGAAGCCGCATCCGCAGGGCGTTGTTGCGGGTATAGCCGCGGAGAAGCTCGTCCAGGGGCAGCTTCGCCGATTCCGGCGGCCTCACGCTGCCCGGGTATTTCTCCGGATCCAGGGGCATGAACAGGTCCACCCTGGTCATGGCCGTCTGCATCCCGATGAAGGGGTTGGCCCGGATCGCTTCCTGATAGGTGAACACATCGCTGGAGTAACCCACGATGCCGCCCTCTTTGATGATGGTGGTGAAGTCATACATGGAATACCACCGGTCGCCCACATAGTCTTTGGCCGCATCGCCGAAGTATCCGCCGGACCAGTGGGTGGACCAGTCGATGAAGATCCCCAGCTTCGCCACCCGGCGCATGTCCTCCGGATCGATGAGCTCGCAGTGGGCCAGGGTCAGGTACATGGTCCAGTTGTCCGGACGCTGGGCCTTCGCCCGTTCATAGGCGTTGCACATGAGCCGGAAAGCGCCGTCGCAGATCGTATGCACGTGGAAGTCCATGCCGGCGTCGTTTATCTTCAGCATGACCTCCACCATTTCGTCTTCCGTGGCATAGCTGCTGCCGCAATCCTTCCCCTCCGGGTCATTGGCAAAGGGCTTAAGACTGCAGCAGTCCCCCAGCTCGTTAGTCCCGTCGATGAAGAACTTGATCGTATTGACGCGGATATGTTCTCCGCCGTACTTCGCCTGCCACTGCCGGGCCGTTTCGATGGCTTCGTCGATCCTGTCCGCAGACACCAGGATGGAGGTGGCGTCATAGAACATCCCCAGCTCACCCTTCCTGTCCTTTTCGAAGAAGTACTTCATGGAATCCTCCCCGGTGGTCAGGGCGTCCATCATGCAGGTGATGCCATGGGCCTTGAAGTAGTCCAGCAGGGGATCCACCATGTCGTCGGTGATTTCCTGAGGCGGGTACCAGCCCAGCTTTTCATAGATCACCTCATCGATCTCCTCAAAGGGCTCCCGCACCCAGCCGGTGTACTCCCCCTTTTCATCTTTCACGAACTCCGGCTGGATGGCGCCGGTCTCGATGTTGATCTCTCCTGTTTCATCCTTCAGGAGATCCAGCGCTGCCGAGTTGAACCAGCAGGCGTGATCGGTGAAGTCCTGGATCCGGGCAGGCCGGTCGGGAATGATCGCGTCCAGGTCCTCCTTCTTCGGACCCTCGTCGCCGAAGACCTCGGCGAAGTAGTTTTCACAGAAGAAATAGGGGCAGGTTTCCTTCGGATTGGCCTCCGCGTATTTGCGGATGTTGGCAAAGAGCTCCTCCCGGTCGTGGGTCAGGGGCATCCGCACACGCCAGTGGGTCCTGGCCACGGTGATGGGATGGGTGTGCCCGTCGATGAGTCCCGGGATCACGACCTTCCCGCCCAGATCGACGACCTGGGTCTTCTCATCGGCCAGCGCCATGCACTCCGCCTCCGTTCCTACGGCAGCCAGTTCCCTGCCGCGGATGGCCACGGCCTCCGCCCAGGGCGCCGACGGGTTCTCCGTATAGAACCGTCCGTTTCTGTAAATCCTGTCTGCGCTCATCTGTTCATCCTCCTGTATATCACTGGATCATATAAACGGTAAAGGTCAGCCGGGTATAGTCGTGCACCGTGCATTCGCACACGCAGACCTTCCGCTCCAGCCATTTGTAGGCGGGGCTTCCCGTCTGAAAGGCAACCGTTCCTTTGTAGTAGTAGGCGCCGGGATCCACCGGCTCCCCGGCGATCAGTCTGTCTTCGATCTCCTGCGGGACATCGAACCAGGCGCTGGTGGTCATCAGGATGTTCTCGCCGTCATCGGTCCGCAGAAGGATCTGGGATTCGATGTCGTTCTCTTCGCCTCTGGTCAAGCAGGTTCCCATCCCCAGGGGAAGCAGCTTTCCCCGCAGACGCTCTCCCTCGAACCATCCGCCGCTGGTAGGCGAAAGGAGCAGGTCTCCCGCCCCGGTTCCGGGCATCTCCACATCTTCCGTCTGAACGATTTCATATCTGAACAGTTCGGTCAGTGTCATGGCGGATCATCCTCCCTTTCCCTTTGCTATAAAAGCTCGGCTTCGCCGATTGCTTAGTCAGCGGCAGACTATTTTGAAACTCCGTCAATATCGTAAACGATATTTCCTACGTTATAAGAATACGCCGAAACCGCTCTCCCGGCAACGCCAATTATTGCTTTTTTACGGTCACTGGCGAGCCTTTTTCCTACCGGCGCCGCCGGCCCGATATCAGCGACCATAGCAGAATTATCCCGCCAAGAAAAACGGGGGCCATCCCCCGGGAGGAAACCACTCCCGGAATAACGCCGGCCAGCACCAGGATCCCGAAGAGCACGACCAGGGCGCCGGCGATGCCGCATACCAGATTGACGATTCCGCGTACGTCCATATCCTTCCTCCTGTTCTACCGCCACTCGCCGCGGATGATGACAAAGGACGGACGGATAGCGTGGATGCTGTAGGGATCCATGGTGAACAGATCCTCTTTCAGGATCACCATGTCCGCCTCCTTGCCGGCTTCCATGGACCCGATCCGGTCTTCCATCCGCAGCTGGAAGGCTCCGTTGACGGTATATCCTTTGATGAGTTCCTCCAGGGTCAGCCGCTCTTCCTCCGGCGGGAAAACGGGCGCAGCCTTTCCGCCGTCATTGATTTCCTGACGGGTATGCCCGATCTCCATCCCCAGGAAGGGACTCCACCGCTCCAGGGCGTGGAGCGAGACCTCATCGGAAGAGAAGGTCACCACCGCCCCGGTATCCATGACCGTTTTGGCCTGCAGGGAATGGTTGGCCCGGTATTCCCCCAGCAGCCTTTCCATGACCGGGATCTCCGCCGCGCAGGCGCCGCCGTGCCAGCTGGGCGTGAAGTCGGCGATGATTCCCAGTTCCCGGAACCGGTCGATGTCATCCGGGTGCAGCACCTCCACGTGGGCGCAGGTGACGCGGATGCGCAGGGGTCTGCCCAGCGTCTCTCTCGCCTTCTGCACGCCGTCCATCACCATGCGGACAGCGCCCTCCCCCACGGTATGCAGGTGGAAGTCGATCCCTTCCTCTTCCAGGTCCAGGATGAACTGCTCCATCTGGTCGGCGGAAATGAGGGTCCCGCCGGTCGTATCGCTGTCTTCGTAGGGAGTGACCATCTTCGCCGTGCGGACCCTCTGGGTGCCGTCCAGCATCATCTTCATGGTATGGAAATGGATGTGTTCCGTTTCATACAGGGAACGCAGCCGTTTGAATTCTTCGATCGCGCCGGGGAGTTGATCCTTCTTGAAAATGATGTGGGAGGCTTCGATCCGGATGGGGATCTCCCCCTTCTCGTCCATTTCCTTGAGGATCCGGAAGGTTCCCTCTTCCTTCAGATAACTGCCCGCGTCAAAGACGGAAGTCACGCCGTGGTCCGCCAGGTTGTCCAGGATCCGCTTCATGCCGGCGCGCATTTTCTCTTTGCGGAAGTCCCCCGCCAGCTTCAGCAGGGGCATCATGGCCATCTCCTTGATTCCGCCGGTCAGGCGGCCTTCTTCATCCCGGTCGTAATAACTGTATCCCGGCGCGGGATCCGGGGTATCCTCCTTGACGCCTATGGCCTTCAGCGCGGCCGAATTGACAAAGCAGCTGTGGCATTCCTCTTCCAGAAGAACCACCGGCCGGCGGACGATTTTGTCCAGCTCCTTCCGGTGAATGCCTTCCGGGCCGATGGCTTCCGCCTGCCCGTAGATCATGCCGTAAAACAGCCGCAGGGGATGGGCCTTCACTTCCCGGCGCAGGGTCTCCAGCACCTCTTCCTTGCTTTTGCAGTGATAGGCGGGCATCTGTCCGTCATCGTCTCCCAGCAGGGCGCTGAGCCCCACATGGGCGTGGGCGTCCACCAGCCCCGGCAGCACGAGACGGCCGCCAAGGTCTATGACCTCCCTGTCCCGCAGCTCTTCCGGCAGATCTTCCTCTTTTCCGACAAATAGAAATCTGCCGTCCCCTACGGCGACGGTATCCGCCCACGGTCTGGCCTCATCGGAAGTGTAGAACCTTCCGCCGGTCAGTATGTAGTCTGTTTTGCTCATTCCGCTGCTCTCCCCCGTTTTCTCGTCCGGCTTTGCGCCGGCCCGGTTCCATCATAACACACTGGTTTTCCGATTTCCACAGAGATCGGAACCGATCTTCCCCCGCCGGCCCGGAACCGATCTTCCTCCGACGATGACGCTTTGTTCGGTGGCCCGCACCAGGACATTCTGACGATCTGCTCAGAATCGATGGTTTGTCAGAAAAATGAACTCTGTCATTCTGACAATTTGATCAAAACCGATGATTTGTCAGAGTAATGATCTTTATCATTCTGACAACTCGGTCAAAACCGCCTGTTTGTCAGAGTCACGACATTCTGTGGTACAATGGAACCATGGCAGACAAGTTTAATAACAGACCCTGTGTATATATGCTCCGGTGCCGGGACGGTTCCCTCTACACCGGCTGGACCAGCGACTTCGGACGCCGCCTGCAGGCCCACCAGTCGGGCAAAGGCGGCAAGTACACCCGCAGCCGCCTGCCGGTGGAGCCCGTCTATCTTGAGCTGCTCCCGGACAAAAGCGCCGCCCTCCGGCGGGAGGCGGCCATTAAAAAAATGAAGCCCGCCGATAAGCGGGCCCTACTGTCGTCGTCCTCCAATGTGCTGGGGGAGTTTAATTCTCAGCCGTAGGTTCGGCAGTCTCTTCGGCCGGTTCGTCAGGTTCGGCCGGTTCGGCCGGCGCCTCTTCGGATGCCGGTTCTTCGGGTGCTGCCTCTTCTGCCGATTCTTCGCCGCCTTCTGCCGGTTCCTCACCGTCAGATGAGGGCGCATCCTCCGCCTTCCCGGCGCCGGCCAGTTCCTCCAGGGAAATCTGCTGCGCCAAAATACCGTCGATCTCCCCTTCCGGTCCTTCCTCGTCAAGCAGTCCTTCGATGTCCCGGATGTCCGGCAGTTCCCGGATGGTCTCGAAGCCGAACTGCTTCAGGAATTCATCGGTGGTCCCGTAGAGGATTGGCCGGCCCACCGCGTCGGAACGGCCCACATCCCGGACCAGACCCTTCTTCACCAGGCCTTCCATGACCCGGTCGCAGCGGATCCCGCGGATCGCCTCGATCTCGCCTTTGGTTACCGGCTGGCGGTAGGCGACGATGGCCAGGGTCTCCAGGGCGGACTGGGACAGCCGCCGCCGGCGCACCGGCGTGCAGAGCCGCTCGATGTAGGGCAGGTTCTCCGGGCGGGTCGTAAACTGAAAGGCCTTGTTGACCTCGCGGATGACGATGCCCCTGCCCTCCTGCTCGTATTCCTCCATCAGCTCCCGGCAGCAGGCGTAGGCTTCCTTCTTCTCGATATTGAAAATGTCGGCGATGTCCTTTGCCGCCAGGGGTTCACCCCAGATAAGCATCATGGATTCGATGGCCGATTTGATGGTTTTTCTGCTTGACATGGTTACTCCTGTACCGGAGGCTGTTCGAACAGCCGGTCCGTTGCCTTTACGATAATGTCTCCGAAGAGCTTCTTCTGCCTGGCGTCCAGCCGGTTCTCCTTCATCATCTCCAGAACCGAAGCGAAGGTCACCGACACGTCGTAGCGGTCTTTCTTATTGGGAATCAGCTCGCGGAAGTCCGCCTCCTTCAGCTTGTGGGACTGGAAGAACTCCCGGATGTTTTCCATGCGGACCTCCGTGGTGATCCGCTGCTTTTCCGTCCGGATGTGGTGGGCCCGGATCTCCTCCAGGTTCTTCTTCCGCTGCAGGAAGATCTCGAAGGCCGTCCGGAACTGATCCATGTCCAGGGACAGGTACTCATCCGGCTCGCCGGTGAAGGCGGACAGGTCCTCCTGGGGCCGCTCCAGCTTCGTCCGGTTCTCCTCGAAGCGCTCCTCCAGCATCTCGGAAATGGTCTTGAACAGCTTGTATTCCCGCAGCCGTTCCACCAGCTCTGTGCGGGGGTCGTCCAGCACTTCCGTGCCGTTTTCGTCGATGGTCGTCCGGGGCAGAAGCATCTTGGACTTGATCTCCAGCAACTCCGCCGCAAGCACCATAAACTCGGAGGACACGTTGATGTCCGCCTCCTGCATGGCGCTGATATACTTCACATACTGGTCGGTGATCTCCGCGATCCTGATGTCGTAAATGCTCATCTGGGCATGCTCGATCAGGTACACGAGAAGATCAAAAGGTCCTTCAAAGACGTTCAGCCGGACGCGATAACTCATGGGCTGCTCTCCTCCTGCGGAAAACATTCTAACATGGTTTGCAAAGGCAACGCAACCGGTTGTATAATGTTGTCATTATTGGTAACGGCTTCGCCGCAAGGTAGACAACATTGAAATTCCCTCGGCTCTGCTCGGGAATTATAATGAGTCATTATTGGTAACGCCGTTGGCGCAAGGAAAACAACTCGAGAGGAATTATGGATTACGGAGAAAAATCACTGAAACTGCACGAAGAATGGAAGGGCAAGATCGAAGTCATTTCCACCGTCCCCGTGCGCAACGAAGAAGACCTGTCCATCGCCTATACCCCGGGCGTGGCCCGGCCCTGCCTGGAAGTGCAGAAGGACCCGGCCAAAAGCTATTCTTTGACCCGAAGGCACAACATGTGCGCGGTGGTCACCGATGGTTCCGCCGTTCTGGGCCTGGGCAACATCGGACCCGAGGCGGGCATGCCGGTCATGGAGGGCAAGTGCGTGCTCTTCAAGGCTTTCGGCGATGTAGACGCCTTTCCCATCTGCGTGAAGTCCCAGGATGTGGACACCATCGTGGAGACGGTCTATCAGATCTCCGGATCCTTCGGCGGGATCAATCTGGAGGACATCAGTGCGCCCCGCTGCTTTGAGATCGAGCGGAAGCTGAAAGAGCGCTGCGACATCCCCATCTTTCACGACGATCAGCACGGCACGGCGGTGATCACCCTGGCCGGGCTGGTGAACGCCCTGAAGGTGGTCGGCAAGGAGCGGGATCAGATCCGCATCGTCACCTCCGGCGCCGGCGCGGCCGCCGTCGCCATCACGAAGATCCTCCTCTCTGCCGGTTTCAAAGACATCATCATGACCGACCGCAGGGGCATCATCTATGAAGGCCGGCGGGCGGGCATGAACTGGATCAAAGAAGAGATGGCCGCCGTGACCAACCGGGAAATGCTGAAAGGAAGCCTGGCCGACGCCCTCAAAGGCGCGGACGTGTTCATCGGCGTTTCTGCGCCGGGACTTCTGACCGGAGACATGGTCCGGTCCATGAACCGGGATCCCATCATCTTCGCCTGCGCCAATCCCACGCCGGAGATTTTCCCGGAAGAAGCAAAGGAAGCCGGCGCCGCCGTGGTATCCACGGGGCGGTCCGACTATCCTAATCAGATCAATAATGTGGTTGCCTTTCCCGGGATCTTCCGGGGAACTTTCGATGTGCACGCCAGCGACATCAATGACGAGATGAAACTGGCGGCGGCCCGTGCTCTGGCCGGACTGATCTCCGAGGAAGAGCTCTCCGCGGACTACATCATCCCCAAGCCCTTTGATCCCCGGGTCGGGGAGACCGTGGCGGCCGCCGTTTCCGAAGCGGCCATCCGCAGCGGCGTCGCCAGGGCGCCGGGAACGGAGTAGCCCGCGCTGGATAAAGCGCCTGCTTCAGGCCGGGCGCAAGACCTGCTTCAGGCCGGGAGCAGAGCCTACTTCAGTATCGCCTCGATGCTTTCCTTCGGCAGGGCGCCTACGATCTGGTTGTCCACTTCGCCTCCCTTGAACAGAATCATGGTCGGGATGCTCATGATGCCGTACTTCATGGCCAGTTCCGGCTGCTCATCCACGTTCACTTTGCCGACCTTTACCTTGCCGGCATATTCTTCCGCCAGTTCGGCGACGATGGGGCCCACCATCTGGCAGGGTCCGCACCATACGGCCCAGAAATCCACCAGTACGGGGATGTCCGAGTTCAGGACTTCCTGTTCAAAATTGTCTTTGGTTAATGTCAGTTCTGCCATAATGCATTCTCCTCTCCGCGTTTACGCTTCTCTTTGCTGCTTTTCCTTGTAGTGTCTGCGGTTGATTTCCCCTTCTTCCCCTTCTCAGGGCGGATACCGCCCTTCTATTTCTTGATCAGTGTGCTCAGGATTCCCCGGCCAAGCTGGGAGCCAAGGTTTCCGCCCAGGGTCTTGCCGAACTTGCCGAACTTGCCGCCCACCGTTTTGCCGACCTCCCGGCCGACGGTGCCGACGACGGAGTTGCCCACCTTCTTGATTTCCTGTCTGCGGGCTTTCTCCTCTTTTTCGGCAGCTTTGGCCGCTTCCTTCTCGGCCTTCTCCGCTGCCTTGGCGGCCTCTTTTGCTTCCTTCTCCGCAGCCTTGGCCGCTTCCTTCTCCGCCTTTTCCGCCTCTTTGGCCGCCTGCTCCTGGGCCGCCAGGGCCTCCGCTTCAGCCTGGGCCTCCACGCCCTTTCGCTGGAGCACTTCGTAGGCGGAATCCGGATCCACCGCTTCCGCGTACTTGCTGTAGAGCAGTCCGGACTTCACCTTCTGGTCGCGCTGCTCGTCGCTGATGGTTCCCATCCGGCTTCTCGGCGGCAGGATGAAGGCCTTCTCCGCCACGGTGGGAATGCCGTCCTCGCCCAGGAAGGAAACCACTGCTTCCCCGGTGCCCAGATTCAGGATCGTGTCATAGGTATCAAAGGCTGGGTTCTCCCGGAAGGATTCCGCCGCGGCCTTGACGGACTTCTGCTCCGCCGGGGTGTACGCCCGCAGGCCATGCTGGATCCGGTTGTTCAGCTGGGCCAGAACGCCGTCGGGAATGTCCCGGGGATTCTGGGTGCAGAACCATACGCCCACACCCTTGGAGCGGATCAGCTTGACCACCTGCTCGATCTTCTCCAGAAGAGCTTTCGGTGCGTCGTTGAACAGGAGGTGGGCCTCGTCAAAGATGAAGACCATCTTCGGCTGATCCAGATCCCCCACTTCCGGCATGGTCTCAAAGAGTTCCGACAGGAGCCAGAGAAGGAAGGTGGAATACAGCTTCCCGTTGTTGATCAGGCTGGTGCTGTCCAGAATGTTGATGACACCCTTGCCGTTTTCCTGGTTCATCCAGTCGGTGATGGCCAGGGCCGGCTCGCCGAAGAACCTGTCGCCGCCGGCGCTCTCCAAAGCGACCACCGCCCGGGTGATCACCCCGATGGATGCGCTGCTGATCTTGCCGTACTCCGTCTGGAACTCCGCCGCGTGCTCGTCCACCCAGGCCAGCATGGACTTCAAGTCCTTGGTGTCGATGAGCAGAAGGTTCTGGTCATCGGCGATCTTGAACACGATGGTCAGAATGTCGCTCTGCAGATCGTTCAGGTCCAGGATCCGTCCCAGAAGCAGGGGTCCCATTTCGGAAACGGTCGTCCTCAGCTGGACGCCCCGGCTGCCGTAGATATCCCAGAGGCTGACCGGATATCCCTGGTACTGGAATCCGTGTTCCGCCAGACCGAACCGGCGGATCCTCTCCTGCATGTTTCCGTTATCCTCGCCCGGCTCCATCATGCCGGCGATGTCTCCTTTGACGTCTGCCATGAATACCGGAACACCCATGTCGCTCAGGGTTTCGGCCATGACCTTCAGGGTTACGGTCTTGCCGGTTCCCGTGGCGCCGGCCACCAGCCCGTGGCGGTTGACCATCTTCGGCACGATATAAACCGGTTCACCCGCTTCATTGTTGCCCATCCAGATTCGGTTTTCTCTTAACATAGCAACCTCGACTTTCCTGTTTATTATTGTGCGGCGGCTCCCGGCCGCCGATACGGTTCTCTATTGTGCTGGCCCGCGGGCCCGTCCCGCCGGGTCTTCTCTGCCCGCGGACACCTGCCTGCGGCCGGTCAGACGATCTTCGCCTCGCTGGTGCCGTCGGCCTTCTTCGTCACCCGGATCTGCCGGTCGATCCGGCTCTTCATCTCCTCCACATGGGAGATCACGCCCACCAGGCGGCGGTTCTCGCTGAGGCCCCGCAGGGCATCCATGGCCTTCTCCAGGGTCTCCGGATCCAGGGACCCGAATCCCTCATCGACGAAGAGGGTGTCCAGCCGGATCCCCCCGGCGCTGGACTGCACCTCGTCGGAAAGGCCAAGGGCCAAAGCCAGGGACGCCTGGAAGGATTCCCCGCCGGACAGGGTCCGGATATCCCGCTCCGTTCCGTTATGGTAATCGATGACGTTCAGCTCCAGGCCGCTCTGTCCCCTGCGTCCCGCCGGCGTCCGGCGCCGCTTCATCCGGTAGCGCCCTCCGGTCATCACCAGCAGCCGGGTGTTGGCCCGCTCCACGATGCGGTCAAAGTACTGCATCTGCACGAAGGTCTCCAGCATGATCCGGTCGCTGCCCGAAAGAGTTCCCCCCAGGGTCTCCGCCAGTCCGCGGATCTGGGTATAGCTCTCCTCCTCCGCCTCCATGGCGGCAAGCTCCTCCCCGATCCGAGCCGCGTTTCGCTCATTGGTGTGAAGCCGGGAGGCGATCCGCTGCCGCTGCGCGCGCAGGTCCTTCTCCTGCCTCTGGACCTCGTCCCGCTTCTGCCGCAGGGCGGCAAGATCCGCGGACTTTGCCCCGGCAAGCTGTTCTTCCGCCACGCGGATGCGTTCCGTCAGACGCTCCTTCTCCTGCTGGCAGCGGCTGTGTTCCCGGGTGGCCTTCTCCAGATCCTCGTTCAGCTGTCTGCTCTTTTCCCGAAGTTTCGCCGCCGCTTCCTCCGCCGCTTCCCGGGAAGGATGGGTCAGCTGGGCCAGCCGGATCTGCAGGGTCTTTTCCTTTTCCTCCAGGGACGCCTCCAGGGAGGCGCAGGTCTTCCCCGCCTCCTGCTGTTTCCGGTCCGCCTCTTCCAGGGCCTGTTTATCCAAAGGCAACTGTTTCTCCAGCCGATCCTTCTCAGTGAGACGGTCTTCTTCCGTCTGGATCTGTTTCTTCAGCCGGTCTTGCGTTTCCCGGAGCAGCCGTGCCGCCTCCTGGGCCTTCTCCTTCACGGCCTCCAGGGATTCCCCTTCGGGAACATCCTCCAGCAGTTCACCCGCCCTGCGGCCGATCTCCTGGCGCAGGGTCTTCTGGGCCGCCTGCAGGGAGGCGCAGGTCCGGCTTTTCTTCTCCGCCTTTTCCCGGGCGGTCTTCGCGGAGGCTTCCGCCTGATCCACCCCTTCCCGGTCCGGTACCTCATCGGACAGCTTCGCCGGCCGGGGATGCTCCGTGGATCCGCAGACGGGACAGGGCTCGCCGGGGGTCAGCTGAGCTGCCAGCACTCCGGCCTGGGCATCCAGAAAGCCCCGCCGCAGCACCTGCAGTTCCCGTTCCGCCGCCTCAGCGGCATCGGCCAGATGGCGGTAGTTTTCCTTCTCCTTTTCCCACTCTTTTTCCGAAGAAATTGCATCGTCAATAGACGATGCGAGGGCCGAGAGCCCTTGATTTTTCACGGTTTGCGCCTGCAGCTCTCCCCGCAGCCGCTCCAACTGCCCGCCGGCTGCTGCCAGCTCCTCCAGGGCTCGCCGCTCTTTGTCCACCGTCCGCTGCAGTTCCTCCTGCCGGGCGGCGGCCTTGCCGGCAGTCTCTTTCTGCCCGGCCAGATCTTTGCTCAGCTGGTCCCTCTGGGCACGCAGCTGTTCCGCTTCATCGTATTCCGCCAGACGGCCCTCGATGGCCGCCGCTTCCTCCAGCAGCGCCGCGGCCTCGGGCTGTTTCTCCTGGGCCTGGGCCAGCTGGGTCTCGGCGGTCTTGATGGTTTCCGCCAGCTCATCCAGCTCTTTCCGGGAGGCCTCCTTCCGGGCGAGGATTTCTTCGGTGGCCTCACCCTCGGTCAGTTGCCTTTGCAGCTCCTCCCCTTCCCTGGTGAACCGGTCGAGCTGGCCGTCCAGTTCTTCCTGTTTCCGCCGGTCCCCATCGAGGAGGACCTGGATCCGCTCCATCAGCCGGCTGTCATCGGCGGCACACTCCTCGGACCGAGTCTCTTCGCCGGTCTCCGCAGCCGTTCCTTCACCGGCACCGGAATCTCCGCCGGCCTGTGCCGGCTCCCTCTCCAGACCCTTCACCAGGGTGTCGATCCGCTGCCGGCGATCCTCCCGCTGGCGGCCCAGCTGCCGGGCTTCCTCCCGGATCCTCTCCTGCAGCTGCTGATACCGTTCCGTCTGGAAGATGTGGCGGAAGATGCCGATCCGCTCTTTGGTGTCGGCCAGGATCAGCTTGCGGAAATCCCCCTGGGCGATCATGGCGATCTGGGTAAACTGGGCCATGTTCACGCCCAGAAGTTCCAGGACCGCGGCGCCGACTTCCCGCTCTTTGGTCAGCACCTTTCCGTCGGGCAGGGTCATCTCGCAGACCGCCGGGGACTTGGTCATCCCCTCGCCCTTCTTCTTCCGCCGTTCATAGGCGGGCCTGCGCCGGATCCGGTACTCCTCCCCGCCGTAGGCAAAGACGAGCTCCACCTCCGTGGGCAGGTCCTCCTCCGCGTAGGTGCAGCGCATCATGTCGGCCTTGCGGATGCCTCCGCTGGTCTCCCCGTACAGGGCATAGGTGATGCCGTCGAAGATGGTGGTCTTGCCTGCTCCCGTGTCACCGGTGATCAGGTAGATCCCCGCTTCGCCCAGGCTGTCCATATTCAGTTCCGTCCTTCCGGCATAGGGGCCGAAGGCGGTCAGATTCAGCTGTTTCGGTCTCATGCCTCTTCCTCCCAGATCTGCCGGATGGCTTCCCGGGTGAGCTCCCGCTGGGCTCCGGTCATCTCCCTTCCCCGCATGGTACGGAAGAACTCTTCCACGTATTCGATGGGCGAAGAGAAGGCCGCCGCCTCCCCTTCTTCCGGACCCGCCGCTGCCGCCGCGGCGATCCGGGGATAGCTCAGTTCCAGAATGTTGGGATAGACGGTCCGCAGCCGCTGGATCCCGTCGGGAATGTACTCCTCATCGGACAGTTCCGCCCGGATGTAGGCCTCCCGCTGCCGGGCCTCCTCTCCGTGAGCCGCGCTCATCAGCTCGTCAAAGGACCCCTGCAGGATCCGCATCTCATGCAAAGGCAACAGGGGCTCTTCCCTCACCCGGGCATTCCCCTCGCCGTCGATCTCCACCATGAGCAGGCACTTGCGGTCTCCCGCCTCGGCAAAGGAGTAGGCGATGGGCGAACCACTGTAATGGATGCGGTCGCTGCCTGCCCGCTGCCGCCGGTGCAGGTGGCCCAGGGCCACGTAGTCGAAGCCGTCAAAGACCGTGCTTTCCACGCCGTCCAGCCCGCCGATGGGCGTCTCTTCCGATTCGCTGCGCTCCGCGCCGGTCACATACTGGTGGGCGATCAGCACCCGGCGTGTCCTCCCGGAGGGATCCGCCGGATCCTCCGCCATCTCCAGGGCCTTCCGGACGGCGCCGGTGATGTCGTCGGCCTCCACCGTCTCATCGATGGAACGCACATGGGCCGCCTTGATGAAGGGCAGCATCCAGATCTCCACAGGTCCGAACTCATCCTCCACCGTTTCCCGGCGCAGCTTCCCATCGTAGACCGGGCTGACGTAGACGCCGCTCCGGTCCAGAAGCCGTCCCCCGAAGGCGATCCGCTCGGCGCTGTCATGGTTGCCGCTGATCACGAACACGCGGGGGCACAGGGCGGACAGCCGGGTCAGGAAATCATCGAGGAGGCTGACGGCCTCCGCTGAGGGCACCGGCTTGTCGTAGATGTCCCCGGCCAGCAGGACGGCATCGGGCTTTTCCCGCTCCGCAGCGGAAAGGGCCTGAGAAAGAATGTGCCGCTGATCGTCAATCAGCGACACCCCGGCGAAACGCCGGCCGATATGCAGATCGGATAGATGCATCAGTTTCATTGCTTTTCCTTCTCCTCGCCGTCCTCTCCGCTATCCACCACCCCGTCCGGCAGGGACAGGTGGCCGATGATGGCGGTCATCACCTCGTCGTTGAGCAGGACGTTCCACTGGTTGTGGCCGTCATCCTCCATGGGAAGGTAGATGGTGTCCTCTTTGAGCTTTCCGTTTTTGGCGGTCTTCTCGATCTGGTCCACGTATATGCTCATGCACTTATTGTTGAGCTTCTTCTTGTCGGTAATGTCCTCGTCATAGAGGTTTTCGGTGACGTACTTGTAGGATTCCTTTTCGTATTTCTTCAGCACCTTGCTGAAGTCGTTGCCTTTGATGGAGATCTTCACCACCGCCAGGCCGTTCCGTTCCTCATCGGCGACGATCTCATAGGTGAAGTTGCGGAACAGGGCTTCCTGCATGCGCTTCACGTCCTTCTCGTCCCCTTCCACATTCACCAGGAAGTTGACGATGTCGTTGCCCATGTACAGATCCACGGTTTCCTTCTGCAGGGTGGTCATGCCCTTCATGAAGGCGTCCGCCTCCTGGGCGGGGGAAACGTCCGTCGCCCCGTTCATGCCCGCCTGCAGAAATACCGCCACCACAATCGCGGTTATGGTTTTGATCAGTCCCGCCATACGTTGTGTTTCACCCGTTTTTCTTTTATAATGTGGTCATGGATATGCAAGAACCCAGAACCTATTCCCCCCAGCCGCGGTCCCGCAAAGCCTATCTGTGGATCGCCATCCTCACCGTGGCGCTGGCTGCCGCCTGCGTCTTCGCGGTGTACTATGCCCTGCAGACCGGCATCCAGCAGGCGCAGGCCTCGGCGATCAGCGCGGAAAAGGCACAGATCCGGGAGAACGCCGCCCAGGCGGAGCCGGTGGATCTGGCCACGCCCCTGCGGGAGGATACGGTCAGCGAGGTCCTTAAAGCGGAATCCATTCCCGCCTATTCCTATGACCAATGCTGGAGCATGGACGTCAGCAAGCCCAGCGGCGTGACCCTGGCTGACCTGAAACTGGTCTCCCGGGGCGCCTTCGTCGGCATCGAGGATGCCTTCCTCAAGGCCGAGCAGGACTACGGCGTCAACTGTCTCTTCGTCATGGCCATCGCCTCCCTGGAGAGCGCCAACGGCACCAAGTGCTTCCGGCCCAACAACATGTTCGGCTTCGGCGGCCGCAGCTTCTCCTCCAAGTCGGAGTGCGTAGACGTTGTCTCCCGGGCGCTGGCCAACAACTACCTGTCCCCCGGCGGGAGCCTGTACAAAGGCAAGCGCATCACCGATGTGAACAAGCGCTACGCCGCCAGCTCCACCTGGGACAACAAGGTATGCCGGAATATGGCCCGGTACTACTCCATCATCAGTCCCAACCACAACGCCCAGCTGGAAAAGCTGAAATAGCTATTTCCAGAGCTTCTCCGGATAGAGCCCCTTGTCCTTCTTGGCCTGGAGCTCATTTTTTACGTCTTCCCGGTCTTCCTTGTAGGTGACCCCGCACCACTTCTCCTGGCAGGGCAGCACCTGAACCGTTGCCTTTCCCTTTCGGATCAGATCATCGATGATGGTGGGCAGAAGGTATTCGCCCTTCAGCGGATTGCCCGGGATCACATCCCGGAAGAAGTCCTCCAGCCCGTCGGCCAGAGCCTGGATCATGCTTCCGGGCAGTCCCCAGAAGTTCATGGATACCAGGCTGTCCTCCGGCAGGACGGTCCAGGTCTCGCCGTCATCCTCGGAGAAGGCGATGCCCTCGGGGCGGCGCATGATCTTCGTCCGCTCGTGGATGCTGGTCAGGAAACCGTTCTCGTCCATCTCGCAGACGCCCCTGGCCACGTGACCGTTTTCGGTGATGGTGTTGCCCAGAATGTAGCCGGCCATGCAGAGGGCCATGACGTCTCCCTGGTCATCCGCGTGGGCGGTCAGGTAATCGTAGATGCTGACGAAGCCGCCGGGGCCGTAGTAGTCGTCCGCGTTGATGACGGCGAAGGGGCCGTCGATGAGGTCACGGCAGGCGTAGATGGCGTGTCCCGTGCCCCAGGGCTTTTCCCGGTCGGCCAGGATCTGGGGATCCAGGTTCTTCATCACCTCTTCCGGCAGGTCTTCCCTGTCCTGATAGGCGTATTCGATGGTCATGAACCGGCCGGCCCGCTCGTCCACCAGCTCCCGGAAGATCTCCCGGTGCTCCTTGCGGATGACGAAGACCGCCCGGCTGAAGCCGGCCATCATAGCGTCGTACAGGGAGAAGTCCAGAATGATCTCCCCCGCGTCGGTCATCTTCTCCACCTGCTTCAGTCCTCCGTAGCGGGATCCCATGCCCGCGGCCATAATGACCAGTGTTGGTTCCTTTGTCATAGTGTCTCCTCCTTGTCGTTGCTGTTTTCTTTCTCCTCTTTATCGTTGCTGTTATCTGTCTCCGCGTTCTGTTCCGCCGCGTCCTCTCCCGCCGCCTTGCCGGCCAGCAGGCGGACGCCGTCGGTGACGATCTTTTCCACCCGCTCGGGAAGCTCCTTTTCCTCCTGGCGGGACAGCCCCGCCGTGGGGATGGGTTCGTGGACGATCATACGGATATCCGCCGGCTGAATGACGCCGGTGGCCTCAAACATATTGTAGGTCCCGTCCAGAGAGACGGGCACGATGGGCACCTTCGCCCGGGTCGCCAGCTTGAAGGCTCCCTTCATGAAGGGGCCCGGCTCGGAAGACTGGGACCGGGTTCCCTCGGGAAAGATGACCAGGGAGAATCCCCTCTCCAGAAGGGCAACGCCCTCCCGGATAGCCTCCAGGGAAGCTTTGGCTTCGCCCCGGGGGATGAAGACGCTGCGGATCCTGGCCATCCAGGGACCGTAAAAGGGTATTTTGGCCAGCTCTTCCTTGGCGACGAAGGCGAACTGGAACTTCCGGAAGGCGGCAAAGTAGGCCGCGATGTCCGCGTAGCCCTGATGATTTCCCACCAGCACCACCGGTCCCTTTTCCGGCAGGTTGTCCAGTCCCTCCACCGTCAGCTTGCAGTCGAACATCTTCATGATCATGGGCCCGAAGCTGGAGGTGGCGGCCAGGATCTGCCGCCGTTCCTCTTCGTCGTCCCCGGCGGCTTTCGCCGCTTCGATGGTTTTCTTATAGGGGTTGAAATACTTTAGGCAGTACAGCAGTTTCGCAAACCCCGGTATGTTGGGTATGATCTTCATCTCTTACTCACTCCACCAGCACGGCGCCCGGATCCCGGTCGAAATAGATGCTCTTGGTTCCCGCGGAAAGGGGAATGCCGTAGCAGACCCTGACCGATGGCGCCAGGAAATCCATCCGCAGGGCTGCCTGGCCCGCGGAAAACATCACCCGGCTGTCGACCCGGTTATCCGCCGCCACCGATACCGCGCTGCCGACGGCGATGCCCAGGTCCGTCACGTTGAAGGCGCAGTTTCCTCCGGCTGCCGCCATCTCCGCGCAGTCCCTGAATCCGCAGTAGCCGCAGTGCTCCAGGAGGATCGGCTCGTTGCGGGCGGCCAGGATCAGCACGCAGACGCTGTTGTCCACGTTCCCGGCATCCCGGTTAAAAAAATCGGCCCCGGTCTCACGGTAAATTTCCCGCATGTGATCCGCCAGCCGATCCTTATCTTCGCCCGTGAGAATAAAGGCCTCCAGGTGGTCGGCGCCATGGGCCTTGGGCGCGGTGACGGCCGCGGTCAGCATCTGCTCCGCGACCCGGAGAACGGCCTTCTCCGTGGTTTCCTTTCTCTTCTCTATCATATGTCGTTCCTCTCTCCGGTCTCCCTTCGTTCCTCCCGCGCCGCGGCGAACAGGTTCTGCTGCCTCCGGTGGTACTCGTCGAAGGCGGCCCGCTTCTCCTCGTCGGTGCCGAACTTCATGAAGGCATGCCAGGTGTTTTCGTCTTTCCGGGCTCTTTCCCAAAGGCAATCCCGGCTCATCTCTTCTCCGGCGATGACCAGGCCAAAGTCCCGGATCAGATCCCGGCTCTGGTCGTCATAGAGGACGCCGTCGCCGCAGGCGATCACCAGTCCCGGCGGGGCGTCCGCGCCGGTCAGCTCCTCCAGAGCCTCGTATTCCCGGTTCCGGTAGCCGTGCTCGCCGGCCATCATGCAGATCCGGGCGACGGAACGCCCGTCCTTTTCCTCGACGATCCGGTCCAGGTCCGCCAGAGGCCAGCCCTTCTCCTCGGCCAGCTTCTCCGCCTCTTCCGCGATGGGCGCGCCGAAATATCCTGTGACCACAATGTATTCTCTGCTCATCGCCCTCTGTCTCCCGTCAGATTCCCAGACCGAACTTCTCCCGTACCCGCTTCATGGTCTTCTCCGCGATGGCGTTGGCCCGGTCCGCGCCGTCACGAAGGACGGCCTTCAGTTCATCGGATTCCCGGATCTGGGCGTAGTTGTCCTTGATGGGGCGCAGGGCATCCTGGGTGGCCGCCACCACTTCCTTCTTCAGATCGCCGTAGCCCTTGCCCGCGAAACGGGCGGCGATGTCCTCCACGCTCTCCCCGGAAAAGGCGCTGTAGATGTTCAGCAGGTTGCTGACTCCCGGCTTGTTCTCCGGATCGAAGCGGATCTCGCCGTCGGAATCGGTGGTGGCCCGCATGATGGATTTCTTGATCTTATTGTCCTCGTCCAGAAGGGAGATCCGGCTGTGCACGTTGATGGCGCTCTTGCTCATCTTCTGGGTGGGATCGTCCAGGGCCATGATCCGGGCGCCGGATTTCATGAACCGGCCGTCGGGCACGACGAAGGTGTCCTTGTATTTGTGGTTGACCCGGATGGCGATGTCCCGGCACAGTTCGATGTGCTGCTTCTGGTCGTTGCCCACCGGCACCACGTCCGTATCGTAGAGGAGAATGTCCGCTGCCATGAGCACCGGATAGGTCAGCAGGCCCGTGCCCACGGACTCTTTGCCGCCGCTCTTGGCCTTGAACTGGGTCATGCGGAACAGCTCTCCCGTGTAGCTGTTGCAGCAGAGCACCCAGCCCAGCTCCGCGTGTCCGCTGACGGAGGACTGGACGAAGATGATGGACTTCTTCGGGTCGACGCCCACGGCCATGTACAGGGCCGCCACGTCCAGAATGTGCTGCTGCAGCTCCTTGGGATCCTGGGGCACGGTGATGGCGTGTTCATCCACGATGCAGTAGATGCATTCGTGGTCTTTCTGCAGTTCCACGAACTGCTTCAGGGCGCCCAGATAATTGCCCAGATGGATATTTCCTGTCGGCTGCACGCCGGAAAAAACTCTTTTCATGTCTTGCTTCTCCTTATCCCCCGTTTTATTCGTCCTTATCGGGATCGTAGATGCTGATGACCATGGAGGTCTGCTCCGATCCGTTGTCTTCCTTGGCGGCTTTCTCTTTTTCTTTCGCCTTTTCTTCCTTCGCGGCGGCTTTCTTCTTCGCCTTCTTTGCCTTTGCGGCCAGCTCCGCATCCCGGGCGTGCTCTTCCTCGTTGATCACCCGGGCCATGGAGATGATCTCCACGTCCTCGCCGGCCCGCATGATCTTCACTCCCTGGGTGGCCCGGCCCAGAACGGAGACGTCCTTCGCCTCGATCCGGATGACCGTTCCCTTGGAGTTGATCAGGATGATCTCGTCCTCGTCGGTCACCACCTCGGCGCCGATGAGTCTGCCGGTCTTCTTGAACTTGGCCTTGTCGTAGGTCAGCAGGCCCTTGCCGCCTCTGGCCTGGATCTTGTATTCGTCCACGGAAGTCCGCTTGCCGTAGCCCTTGCCGGTAACCACCATCAGCTGCTCCTCGGGCTGCACCAGCTGCATGGAGACGACCTCGTCGTCGTCCTCCAGCCGGATGGCCCGCACGCCGCCGGCAATGCGGCCCATGGGCCTCACATCCTCTTCGGAGAAGCAGATGCATTTGCCGTTCCTGGTGATGATGATGACGTTGTCCGTTCCGGAAGTCTGCTTGATGCCCACCAGTTCGTCGCCGTCCCGCAGGGTGATGGCGATCAGGCCGGTCTTGCGGTTGGTGTCGAACTGGGAGATGGCGGTCTTCTTGATGGTTCCCTTCTTGGTGACGGCGATGAGGTATTTGTCATCCCGGAAATCCCGGAAGGGAATGATCGTGGTGACCCGCTCACGCTGCATCAGGTTCAGGAAGTTCACCGCCGGCGTTCCCTTGGCCGTCCTCGTGGCTTCGGGAATCTCGAAGGCCCGGATCTTGTGCACCTTGCCCGTGTTGGTGAAGAACATGAGCTCGTCGTGGGTGGAGCACATGATCAGATCCCGGACGAAGTCGTTCTCCCGGGTGGTCAGGCCGGTAATGCCCTTGCCTCCCCTCCGCTGGGTCTTATAGGTGTCCGCGGGGATCCTCTTGAGGTAACCCAGGTGGGTCAGGGTGATGGCCACCTGCTTCTCCTCGATCAGATCCTCGATGTCCATTTCGCCGCTGTCGCCGGTGATCTTGGTGCGGCGCTTGTCGCCCCACTTCTTCCGGATCTCCAGCAGCTCGTCCTTGATGACGCCCATGAGTTTCTTCTCATCGGCCAGCAGTTCCTTGTAGTAGGCGATGCGCTCACAGAGTTCCTTATACTCCGCCTCGATCTTTTCCCGCTCCAGACCCTGCAGCCGGGCAAGCCGCATGTCCAGGATGGCCTGGGCCTGGATCTCGGAGAGGCCGAAGCGGTCCATGAGTTTTTCCTTCGCGTCGTTGTAACTGGCCCGGATGATCCGGATGATCTCATCGATGTTGTCCAGGGCGATACGCAGACCCTCTAAGATGTGGGCCCGATCCTCCGCCTTCTTCAGGTCGAACCGGGTTCTCCGGGTGACCACGTTCTTCTGGTGCTTCAGGTACTCCTCCAGGATCTGATAGAGATTCAGGATCCTGGGCTGCCCGTCCACCAAGGCCAGCATGATCATGCTGAAGTTCTCCTGGAGCTGGGACTGCTTGTACAGTTTGTTCAGGGTCACCCTGGGATTGGCATCCCGCTTCAGCTCGATGACCACCCGCATCCCCTTGCGGTTGGACTCATCGCGTATTGCCGATATGCCTTCTATCTTCTTGTCCCGGACCAGTTCGCCGATGCGCTCCAGCATCCGGGCCTTGTTTACCTGATAGGGGATCTCCGTGACCACGATCTGGGACTTGCCCCGGTTGGTCTCTTCGATTTCCGCCACCGCCCGGACCTGCACCTTGCCCTGTCCGGTCCGGTAGGCCTCTTCTATCCCCTTCCGTCCCAGGATCTGGGCGCCCGTGGGGAAGTCCGGCCCCTTGACGATCTTCATCAGATCCTCGACGGTGCAGTCCTCGTCGTCGATCATCTTCACGCAGGCGTCGATGGTCTCGCTCAGGTTATGGGGCGGTATGGATGTGGCCATGCCGACGGCGATGCCGTTGCTGCCGTTGATGAGCAGGTTGGGCACCCGGGAGGGCAGGACCACCGGCTCCATTTCCTCTTCGTCGAAGTTGGGGATGAAGTCCACCGTCTCCTTGCCGATATCCCGCAGCATCTGCAGGGCGAAGGGAGACATTCTCGCCTCCGTATACCGCATGGCCGCCGCGCCGTCTCCGTCGATGGAGCCGAAGTTGCCGTGGCCGTCCACCAGGGGATATCTGGTGGCAAAGGGCTGGGCCAGTTTGACCATGGCCTCGTAGATGGAACTGTCTCCGTGGGGATGGAATTTACCCATGACGTCGCCCACGATACGGGCGGATTTCCGATGGGGTTTGTCCGGGGTGATGCCCAGCTCGTTCATCCCGTAGAGGATCCGGCGGTGTACCGGTTTGAGACCGTCTCTGACATCGGGAAGGGCCCGTCCCACGATGACGCTCATGGCGTAATCGATGTACGAGTTCTTCATCTCGTCATGGATCTCATGCTGTATCATTTTCTGGTCTTCAAGCAGATTGGTCATGAATTCCTCCGTTATACATCCAGGGTCGCGTAAACCGCGTGGTCTTCAATAAACTTCTTTCTCGGCGGAACCTTGTCACCCATGAGGGTGGTGAAGATCTCATCCGCCGCGGCGCCGTCCTCCACGGTGATCTGGATCAGCGTCCGCTTGGTGAAGTCCATGGTGGTGTCCCAGAGCTGCTCCGCGTCCATTTCGCCAAGACCCTTGTAGCGCTGGATCTCCACCTTGGTATTCTTGCCTTTGCCCTTCGTCAGCTCCGCCAGCAGCTTCTCCTGCTCCCGGTCGGAATAGGTATAGTAGATGTCCTTGCCCTTCTTGACCCGGAACAGGGGCGGCTGGGCCGCGTAGACGTAGCCGTTCTCGATGAGGGGCGTCATGTACCGGTAGAAGAAGGTCAGCAGCAGGGTCCGGATATGGGCGCCGTCCACGTCCGCATCGGTCATGATGATGATCTTGTGGTATCGCAGCTTCTCCATGTCGAAGTCGGAACCGATGCCGCAGCCGAAGGCGGTGATCATGTTCTTGATCTCGTCGGAGTTTAATATCCGGTCCAGCCTGGCCTTTTCCACGTTGAGGATCTTTCCCCGCAAAGGCAATATCGCCTGGCGTGCACGGTCCCTGCCCTCCTTGGCGGAACCGCCCGCGGAGTCACCCTCCACCAGGAAGATCTCGGAGATCTCCGGATCCTTTTCGGAACAGTCAGCCAGTTTGCCTGGCATGGAATTGCCGTCCAGGAAGCTGGCCCGGCGGGCCTGCTTCCTCGCCTTCTGCGCCGCCAGACGGGCGCGGGAGGATTTCAGGCACCGCTCCATGATCATCTTGGCCTGGCTGGGGTTCTCCTCCAGGAAGGCCAGGACGTAGTCCGCCGTGGCCGTTTCCACGAATCCCCGCATGTCGCTGTTGCCCAGCTTGGTCTTGGTCTGGCCTTCGAACTGGGGCTCCGTCAGCTTCACGGAGATCACTGCGGTGAGGCCTTCCCGGACATCCTCGCCGGAAAGGGGTTCGTCCTTTTCCTTCAGGAACTTGTTGTTCCTGGCGTAGTTATTGAAGATCCTGGTCATGGCGGCCCGGAATCCCTGGAGATGGAAGCCGCCCTCCGTGGTGTTGATGTTATTGGCGAAGGAGAGCACCGTCTCGCTGTAGCTCTCCGTATACTGCATGGCCACTTCCACTTCCTTGTCGCTTTCGCTGACCTCGAAGTAGATGATGTCCCGGTGGATGGCATCCTTGTTGCTGTTCATGTATTCCACATAGTTTTTGATGCCGCCCTCATAATGGAAGACTTCCTCTCTCTTCCGTCCTTCCCTTTCGTCCTTCAGGGTGATCTTCACGCCCTTGTTCAGGAAGGCCATTTCCCGCAGCCTTCTCTGGAGGATCTCGTATTCAAAGACGACCTCATCGAAGATTTCCGGGTCCGGCCAGAAGATGGTTTTGGATCCCGTCTTCCGGGCGTTTCCGATGACTTCCAGAGGAGTGACCGTCTTTCCCTTTTCATAGGCCTGGGCATAGATCTTGCCGTCTCTGCGGATCTCCACTTCCATCCGTGTGGAAAGGGCGTTCACCACAGAGGCGCCCACGCCGTGGAGGCCGCCGGAAACCTTGTATCCGCCGCCGCCGAACTTGCCGCCGGCATGCAGCACCGTATGGATGACTTCCACCGCCGGTTTTTTCATCTTGGGATGCATGTCTACCGGCATGCCTCGTCCGTCATCCTCTACCAGAATGGAATTGTCCTTCTGGATCACTACCTTGATTGTTGTGCAGAATCCCGCCAGGGCTTCGTCGATACTGTTGTCCACGATCTCGTAGACCAGATGATGAAGGCCCCGTGGACCGGTGCTGCCGATGTACATGCCCGGCCGTTTTCTGACCGCTTCCAGACCCTCTAATACCTGGATCTGTTCCGCGCCGTAATTCTGCAGATTCTCGTTTTTCGTCATACCCAGTTCTCCTGCAATTTAAATGATAAAATACCACATGATATTGTAGCATGGAAATCGTCGATTTACAACGAAAAAGGCGCGAAATATTAAAAAACCCGGTGTAGTGTAAAAAAATCCGTCATATCTAAAATCTCACATATAAAATCGCCTGTTTTTCTCCGGGGTGCTCTCCCGAAAATTCACAGGCGATTAACAGTTTTTTCCTTCCTTTTATATATACTATATTTTGTGATTATATCTCGATATCGATTTCTCCGTTTTTTATCCGGAAGACCTTTCCCTGGGGAAGGGACCGGGCGACGGAACCGATGAGGTCCGTCGTGGTAATGAACATCTGGTTTTCTCCCAGGGAGTTGATCAGGTATTTCTGCCGTTCGTTGTCCAGCTCCGACAGGACATCATCCAGAAGAAGGATCGGCTTTTCCCCTGTTTCATCTTCTATGACTTTGATCTCCGACAGTTTCAGGGAAAGAGCGGCCGTCCGCTGCTGCCCCTGGGAACCGAACCGGCGCAGGTCCCTTCCGTCGGCGGATATCTTCAGATCGTCCCGGTGAGGACCTTTTCCCGTGGATCCGTAATGCCTGTCTTTTTCCCGTTCTTTCTTCAGCAGATCGTAGAAAAAGTTTTCTTCGTTTCCTTCATCATCGATTTCCGTCTCATATTGAAGTTCCAGGTTTTCCCGGCCTCCGGAGATGCGGTGATGGATATCCCGGCTGATTTCCCCGATGCTTTGAATGAATTCCCGGCGCATGCGGACCACCCGGCTGCCGTACTGCACCAGCTCTCTGTCCCAGATATCCAGAACTCCTTCATCGACGGTCTCTTCTTTCAGACAGGCATTTCTCTGTTTCAGTGCCCGCCGGTACTGGTTCAGATCGCTGACATAGCGGGGCCTGATCTGGCAGATTTCCCGGTCGATGAAATTTCTTCTCTTTGTCGGTTCATCCTTAACGATCTTTAAGTCCTCCGGGGAAAAAATGATGATGTGAACCTTATCCAGCAACTCGGAGGTCCTTCTGATTTTTACGCCGTCAACGGTGATTGCCTTTGCCCCTTCCCTGCTGATGGCTATTTCAATCAGATGATCATCATCGGAATAGTTGGCCTTTGTTTTTATCCGGCAGTAATCTTCACCGAAACGGATCATTTCCCTTTCCCGGATGGTCTTAAAGGATTTCGCCATGGCATTTAAATAGATACCCTCCAGCAGATTGGTCTTTCCCTGGGCGTTTTCACCCAGAAAAATGTTGATATCTTCACTGAAGGATACCTGTAAATTTTTATAGTTTCTGAAATCCTTTAATTCTATTTCCCGGATAATCATAATCAGAATCGGATGAGTGAATATCCTTACATGGTCGGAATTCTTACCGGCAGAATGAGATATTCGTAACGGTTTCCTTCCGTCGGCCTGACCACACAGGGAGTCACGCTGGTTTTCAGGTGAAGGGAAATCTTTTCCTCATCGATTTCCTTTAATACATCCATGATGTATTTGGAGTTGAATCCGATTTCCAGATCCTCACCCTCTTTATCGATGGCGATCTCTTCTTTCACATTTCCTTCTTCCGAACGGGATGTGATGGTCAGCAAATCACCCTTAATGACCAGCTTGACCAGATTGTTCTTACCTTCCCGGGAAAGGAGCGATGCTCTCTCCATACTTCCCTGGAACAATTCTCTTCCAATAATAATTTTTGTTGTGCTGTCTGTGGGAATAATTTCTCTGTATCTGATGAATTCACCTTCCATAATGCGCATGACCACTTCGGTTTTTCCCGTCTGCACAACAGCTCTCTTTTTTCCCAGATGAATCAGAAGATCATCTTCTTCATCCTCTTCCCCGATGATCCGTCCAATTTCATTCATGATCTTCGCGGAAATGATGAATTTTTCTTCCTTTTCACTCTTCATGGGTTCGTTGGCCAGAGCCAGCCGGAATCCATCCAAAGCGACCATGGTCATTTCTTCCGGTTTGATTTCCGTCAGAATACCGGTAAGCACTCCCTTGGATTCCTCTATACTGGCAGCGAAGCCGGTTTTTCTGATCATATTGCGAAGGATTTCCTTATCGATGGAAATGGTATGATCGTTCTCTTCCCTCTTTCCCGTTTCCGGAAATTCTTCCGGAGGAAGAGAAATCACAGTGAATTCAGAAGAAATGGTGCTGATTTTAACATTATCCTCTTCCTGTTCAATGGTGATTTCTTCATTGGGCAGCTTGCGGATGATATCTCCAAACAGTCTGGCCATGACTACGACGGATCCTTCCTCTTCAACCACGGCATCGATCTGTCTGGTGATGCTGATGTCCAGATCCGAAGCGGTCAGAAGAAGTGATCCTTCCCTGGCTGTCATCAGTATTCCCTTCAGGACAGGCAGTGTGGTTCTGTTGGAAACCGCCTTGGATACGGTGTTCAGCGCTTTGGACAATACCTGCTGATTACATCTGAATTTCATGGATTTCCTCCTCTGATCAGGCGAAGCAAAATCTTTTGTTTTAAATAGTATATAGTAGTAATAGTAGTAGGGCCTGTTTATTCTGTGGATAAGTACAGGAATCCCTAATATGCTCAAAAAAGATATTCATCAGTGTCTGTTGAAAGGATGATTATATCCTGTCAACATCCTGTGAATGATTAGGACAAATCTTCCTTGATGATGCGGATTTCTTCCGCCAGCAGGGAACTGACTTTCATTTCATCTTCTATTTTTTTATAGGCATGGAGGACGGTGGTATGATCCCTTCCTCCAAAGGATTCTCCGATCTGAGGCAAAGAAAGATCCGTCATTTCCCGGCACAGATACATAGCAACCTGGCGGGGATGGGTGAATTCCCTCTTTCTCTTATTGGATTCCATGTCGGACATCTTGATATTGTATTTATTGCAGACCGCTTTTTTGATTTTTTCGCAGTTGATGGTGGAATCCCTGGTGTTGAAGATATCCGGCAGATTCTTTTTTGCAAAGGCAACGTTGATTTTGGGTTTATCTTCTACGACTGCGGAAAAACTGATGACGCGGGTCAGTGCGCTCTCCAGTTCACGGATGTTGAATTTCACCTTTTCTGCGATCAGATCCAGAACCTGCAGGAAATCATCGTCCATTTCCACGCCTTCCTGTTTTGCCTTATTCCGCAGGATGGCTACCCGGGTCTCAAAATCCGGATACTGGACATCGGCTACGATATTCCACTGAAAACGGGATTTCAAACGATCATCCAGCCTGGTCAGTTTGCTGGGATGGCGGTCGCTGGAAATAACGATCTGCTTCTGGAATTCATACAGGGTATTAAAGGTATGGAACAGCTCCTCCTGGGTAGCTTCCTTTCCTTCGATGAATTGGATGTCGTCGATGAGAAAGATGTCCACACTCCGGTACTTCTGCTTGAATGCATTCATGCGGCTGTTGTTTTTGCCCGGATTATTGATGGCGTTGATCAGTTCGCTGGTGAACATTTCGGAGGCCACATAGAGGACCTTCATTTCCGGATTATGTTCCTGAACGTAATTACCGATGGCGTGCATCAGATGGGTCTTTCCCAGGCCGGAACCGCCGTAGATGAACAGCGGATTATAGGTATTTGCCGGGTCCTCCGCCACGGCCAGAGAAACGGCGTGAGCGTAGTTGTTGTTGGAACCGACGACGAAGTTTTCAAAGGTATATTTGGGATTGAGATAGTATTCCTCCCGGAAGGCCTCTTCGTTCTTCGGCACCAGAAGGTTCTTTTTCTTTTCCTTTTTTCCGGTGACGATATCGGAGATTTCCTCCGAGGAGAGATGTTCGACGGTGATGTTGTAATTGCGGTGAAAGACCTGATTGACCGCCGTCTGGAGTTCGTTCATGTAGCGCTGCCGGATCAGATTGGTTTTGAAACGGTCTGTACTGGCCAACGCGAAAATACCGCTTTCCTCATCCCGGTAAAGCGGTTTCAATGTGACGATCCAGGTTTTGTAGCTCACTTCCGATACCATTCCGCGAATGGCGGAAAGGACATCCGTCCACTTGGCGTGATCAATGGTTTCCTTCATAGTAGAACCATCATATCAAAAACATTATCCACAAACAAGTGTTAAAAAAGGAGGCTGAAGGGTTCAAAAAAGGCGGCGTTATCCACAGATAGTGGATAAAGTTGTGCATAGTTTACACAGCAACAACTACATGTTGGGGTTTTCTCGTAAGGATATGGATTTTATTGACACTCGATTTTTTTGAGGATATAATGTACGGGTTAATGCGCGTAAATTGAAATTGAGATTTGCGCTTTATCTAATGTTTAAAGGAGGATGTGTCAATATGAAAATGACCTACCAGCCGAAGAAGCGGCAGAGAAAAAAAGAACACGGCTTCAGAAAGAGAATGAAGACGAAGAACGGAAGAAATGTGCTGAAGAGAAGACGCAGAAGAGGCAGAAAGGTTCTGTCAGCATAGAGACCGCTGATGTGGTCTTTTTGTATTGAATGAGAAATGCTGAAGCGGGAAGTACTGAGAAAAAAAGAAGATTTCAACCGGGTTTACCGGAAAGGCCGATCCCTTGGGGAGCGGTACATCGTTCTTTTTTACCGCAGCAACGGGCTTCCCTATAACCGGACGGCGTTCCTGGCCAGTAAGAAAGTGGGAAACAGCGTCCAGCGCAACCGGGCCAAACGGCTCATGCGGGAAAGCTGGAGGCTGCTGGAAAAGGATGTTCCCACAGGGTATGATCTGATCATCATCGCCAGAAACACCATTAAGGGAAAATCCTGCGCCCAGGTGCAGGAGTCCCTGGAAAGAGGCCTGAAGAAGGCAAAGCTTCGATAGAAAGGAAGGATGAATATCATGAAATATCCATTGATCTGGATCATCCGGTTCTATCAGAAGTTCATCTCTCCCCTCTTTCCCCAGACCTGCCGGTTCTATCCCACATGCTCGGTATATTTCATTCAGGCATTGGAAAAGTACGGTTTTTTTAAGGGTTCCTATCTGGGAGTAAGGCGGCTGCTCAAGTGCCACCCCTTTCATCCCGGCGGATACGATCCCTTAAAATAGGAGGTTAATCACTTATGTATACAGTTTTAGGCATCATTGCAAAACCACTGGGGATGCTGCTTAACCTGCTGTATGGATTCGTCGACAACTACGGAATCTCCATCATCATCTTCACCGTCATTGTCAAACTGTGTCTGTATCCCCTGTACATCAAGCAGATCAAGTCCACCGCCAGGATGGCGGATCTGCAGCCGAAGATGCAGGAAATACAGAATCGTTACGCCAATGACCGCGAGACGATGAACATCAAGATGCAGGAGTTCTATAAGGAAGAAAAGTTCAACCCCATGGGCGGTTGTCTTCCTATGCTCATCCAGATGCCGATCATCATGGGTCTGTTCGCTCTGCTGCGTAACCCCATGCGGTACATGACGGATGACAATATGATCTTCGCGTTTCACGAATCCTTCCTGTGGATCAAAGATCTCAGTCAGCCGGACCCCTGGATCCTGCCGATCATTGCCGGTGTGGCGACATTCTTCGCCTTTACCATGAACCGGGCACTGCAGGATTCCGCGGCAGCAGCCAACCAGATGCAGGGCATGACCAAGATGATGCAGTACATCTTCCCGGTCATGATCCTTTGGATGGCAAGATCCTTCCCCTCCGGACTGGCGCTGTACTGGGCAGTCAGCCAGATCATTCAGATCTTCTTCAACATTCATATGTCTATGATCAGAAAGAAGATGAAGAGGGAATCGGAAGAACGGAAAATCAGAGAAAAACTGGAGAAGAAGCTGAGCCAGTAAGGTATCAGCAATGGAGGCATAGAAAACAGCATGGATGCAGTGGAAAGATGGGGAGCGAGCGTTGAAGAAGCGGTTGATCTGGCACTGAAGGAAATGAAGGCCACCGCGGACGAAGTCAACGTAACGGTTCTGGAGGAACCCTCCCGTGGATTCTTTGGAATAGGATCCAAACTGGCCAAGGTCAGAATAGAGAAAAAGCAGGCGGAAAAAGCGCCGGAGGAAGAAAAGAAAGAAGCCCCGAAGAAACCGGGCCCCATCGGCAAGGAGCCGGTGAGTGAAGAAGAAAAGGTTATCGAGCGGCAGGACCGGCCGGAGCGGAAGAGATCCGGACGGAAGCAGAATAACCGGAAGGATCAGGGCGGACGGAGAGAAAAACGTTCCGCAGCGCCGGAGAAGGAATACCATGCCGGACCGAACATCGCACTGGACGGACTGGACAAGGAAAGCCTGACCGTGGTAGAGGAACACGAGGCCCTCACCTTCCTGAAGGAAGTCACGGAAAAGATGGGATTGTCCCTGGACTTCGAGGTCCGCACCGGAGAGAACCTGATCTACATCGAAATGAGCGGTGAGGATTCCCGCACCATCATCGGCAAGCGGGGCCAGACCCTGGACGCGGTCCAGTACCTGACCAGCCTGGTGGTCAACAAGGAAAACGAGGATTACATCAAGGTCGTCCTCGACGCGGAAAACTACAGAGCGAAGAGACAGAGGACGCTGGAGCAGCTGGCCAACCGTCTCGCCGGGAAGGTCGTCAAGACCGGCAAGTACGTCCGGCTTGAGCCCATGAATCCCTATGAGCGCAAGGTCATTCACGCCACCCTGCAGAACCACCCCGATGTGGTTACCCGCAGCGAGGGCGAGGAACCGTACAGAAGGGTCATCATCGAACAGAACAAGTAAGCAATGCAAAGCCCGCCCTTCGCGGGCTTTCTTGTTAGAGGGAAATATCTTTATGGAAGATACCATTGCGGCCATCGCAACAGCATACGGAGAAGGAGGAATCGGCATCATCCGGATCAGCGGAGAGACGGCGTTGCCTTTGCTTGAGGAGATCTTCGAGCCTTTCGCCCAGGGGGAGAAACCGGTGAACCGGAAGATGACCTACGGCAGGATCGTCGACCGGCAGACGGGGCAGACCGTGGACGAGTGCCTGGCGGTGTACATGAAGGGACCCCGGACCTACACCGCGGAGGACGTGGTGGAGATCGACTGCCACGGCAGCGTGGTCTCTCTGCGCAGAACCCTGGAACTGATCCTGCGCAGCGGCGCCCGGATGGCGGAGCCGGGGGAGTTCACCAAGAGGGCCTTCCTCAACGGGCGGATCGATCTGTCCCAGGCGGAGGCCGTCGTCGATACGGTCCGGGCCAAGACGGAGAAGAGCCACGAGGCGGCCCTCTCCCAGCTGGAGGGCGCCCTCTCCCGTCAGGTGCGGACCATCCGCGCCGCCCTTCTCGACCTGCTGGTCAACGTGACGGTTAACCTGGACTACCCCGATGAGGACATCGAGGAAATCACCTACGACAACCTGATAAATCAAATATCGCTAATAGGCGAAATGATTGAAAAACTAAGGGCTACAACCGCAACCGGCCGGATGATCCGCGACGGCATCCGGGTGGTCATCGGCGGCCGTCCCAACGTGGGAAAGTCCTCCCTGATGAACGGTCTTTTGCGGGAAAGCCGGGCCATCGTCACCGACGTTCCCGGAACGACCAGAGACACCATCGAGGAGGTCATGGACATCCGCGGCATCCCCGTCTACCTCATCGATACGGCGGGGATCCACGACACGGAAGACCGGGTGGAGAAGCTGGGCATCCAGCGCAGCCGGGACGCCTTCGAGCAGGCGGACTATATCATCCTGGTCCTCGACGGCAGCCAGCCCCTTCAGGAAGAGGACGAACAGCTGCTGGCGGAGATCCGCGGCCGGAAGTCCCTGGTGCTGATCAATAAGGAGGACCTGGGCGGCCGGATCAGCCCGGAGGATCTGAAAGAGATCCTTCCCGGCGCCGACGTGCTGACCACCTCCATGGCGACGGGCTCCGGGATCACCGAGGTGGAAGACCGGATCGAGGAACTGGTTTACGGCGGCCAGCTGCATCAGGAAAACAGCGTGCTGGTGACCAGCGTCCGCCACGGGGAACTGCTCCGCCAGGCGGCGGAGGATCTGGAGCGGGGCCTGGCCATGGCCCGGCGGCGTGAGCCCCTGGACCTCATCGAGGTGGATGTCCGCAGCGCCTACGACGCCCTGGGCGAAATGATCGGCGAAACCGTTACCGACACCGTGCTGGACGAAGTGTTCTCCCGCTTCTGTCTGGGGAAATAGAGAAATACAGGAGAGTTTATGGATCGTTATCCTATGGGACAATACGATATAATCGTGATCGGCGCCGGCCACGCGGGATGTGAGGCCGGGCTGGCCGCGGCCAGGATGGGCAAACGGACCCTGATGCTGTCCATCAATCTGGAGGCGGTGGCCATGATGGCCTGCAACCCCTCCATCGGCGGCACGGGCAAGGGCCACCTGGTCCGGGAGGTGGACGCCCTGGGCGGGCAGATGGGCCTGAACATCGACAAGACCTTCATCCAGAGCCGCATGCTGAACACGGCCAAGGGCCCTGCGGTGCACTCCCTGCGCGCCCAGGCGGACAAGAACGCCTACCACGCGGAGATGAAGCGGACCCTGGAGGAGGAGCCCCTGCTGGACCTGAAACAGGGTGAAGCGGTGGACCTGATCCTGGAGGACGGACGGGCCTGCGGCGTCGTGCTGCGCACGGGCGCCGAATACCGGGCAAAGGCAATCATTCTGGCCACGGGAACCTTCCTGGGCGGAAAGGTCTTCATCGGAGACAGCGTCTATGAGAGCGGTCCCAACGGCATGGCCCCTTCCACGGATCTGGCGGAGAGGCTGAAGGAGTACGGCCTTCCCATGCGCCGTTTCAAGACCGGAACGCCGGCCCGTGCCCTGGGGGAAAGCCTTCACCGGGAGAAGATGACCCGCCAGCAGGGCGATGAGACCATCGTCCCCTTCTCTTTCATGAACGACGAACTCAGCCGGGACCAGGTGGACTGCTGGCTGACCTACACCAACGAGAAGACACACCAGGTGATCCGGGAAAACTTCGGCCGCTCCGCCCTCTTCGGCGGACAGATCGAGGGCGTCGGTCCCCGGTACTGCCCTTCTATCGAGGATAAGATCCATCGTTTTCCGGACCGGGCCCGGCACCAGCTGTTCATCGAACCGGAGGGCCTCACCACGGACGAAGTCTATATCCAGGGAATGTCCTCCAGCCTTCCCGAGGATGTGCAGGAAGCCTTTTACCGGACCATCGAGGGACTGGAGGATCTGAAGATCGTCCGTCCGGCTTATGCCATCGAGTACGACTGCATCGATCCCCTGGCCCTGAAGGCGACCCTGGAGAACCGGGCCATAGGGAATCTGTACTGCGCCGGACAGTTCAACGGAAGCTCCGGTTACGAGGAGGCGGCGGCCCAGGGGCTGATCGCCGGGATCAACGCCTGCCTCAAACTGGACGACCGCGACCCGCTGATCCTTGACCGCAGCGAGGCCTACATCGGCGTGCTCATCGACGACCTGGTGACCAAAGGGACCAATGAGCCTTACCGGATCATGACCAGCCGGGCCGAGTACCGGTTGCTTTTGCGGCAGGACAACGCGGACCTGCGGCTGACGGAAAAGGGCTACCGGGTCGGCCTGGTGGACGAGGAGCGCTACCGGCGCTACCGGGAAAAGAAGGATCGGCTGGAGCGGGAAAAGGCGCGGCTGGCGGACATCGTTCTGCAGCCGGAAGCGGTCAATCCCCTGCTCTCTTCCCTCGGCAGCACGCCGGTGAAGACGGCGGTCCATCTGACGGACATCCTGCGCCGGCCGGAGATCTCCTACGGGGACACGGCCTGCCTGGACCCGGACCGCCCTGCCCTCTCCCGCCACGAATCCCAGGCCCTGGAGGTGCAGATCAAGTACGCGGGCTACATCGAAAAGCAACTCCAGCAGGTGGAGAAATTCCACCGGCTGGAAAGCCGCGCCCTCAGCGAGTCCCTGGATTACGGGAGCATCGACGGCCTGCGGCTGGAAGCCCGGCAGAAACTGAACGAGAGAAAACCCGTCTCCGTCGGACAGGCGTCCCGGATCTCCGGCGTCTCCCCGGCGGACATCAACGTGCTGCTCATCTACCTGGAGAAGACGCGCCGGCAGAAGGCGCGGGAGGAGGATTCCCATGAGTGATTCCGCCCTGCGGACTGCCTTCGAAAGGCTGAACATACCCTGGACAGAGGAAAAGGAACAGACCCTCCTCTCCTACATGGACCGGATCCTCGAGCGGAACCGGCAGGTCAACCTGACCGCTATCACCGACCGGGAGCAGTTCATCGAAAAGCACATCATCGATTCCCTGGCCTGCGCCGGTACGGAGGCCTTCGGCCGAAGCGGCAGGATCATCGATGTGGGAACCGGCGGCGGATTTCCCGGTGTTCCCCTGGCCGTTGCCTTTCCGGAGAAGTCCTTTATCCTGCTGGATTCCCTGAACAAGCGGGTGAAGATCGTGGATGAGCTGTGCCGGGAACTGGGGATCGTCAACGTGACCGCCGTTCACGGACGGGCTGAAGACCTTGCCCGGCAGGAGGACTTCCGGGACGGTTTCGACCTCTGCGTTTCCCGGGCGGTGGCAAACATGAGCACCCTGTGCGAGCTCTGTCTTCCCTTCCTTCGCGTTGGCGGAACCTTCATCGCCTATAAGGGGGAAGGCGGCGAGCGTGAAGTGGAGGAAGCCGGACGGGCCATCGAGCTGCTTGGCGGGCAGGTGAAAGAGATCCTCTATCCGGCGGAGGGCCGGTTCATGGAGGAGCACTGTCTGGTCCAGGTGGAAAAGCTCCGGCCAACGGATCCTAAGTATCCGCGAAGGGCGGGACTGCCGGGGAGGAAACCGCTGTGAGCATTTGGCAAAAAATGGTAATTGCAGGAGGCCGGAGAGTCGGTATGAATCGATGTTTCACGTGAAACATCGATTTTTTTATGAATGTGAGAAAAACGGATGACGAGCAGAACCAGTTGGTATATAATGAACACGACTTAGAGATTAAACGCAGAAACGGAGGATCTGGACTGTGGGAAAAGCAATAGCAATTTTCAATCAAAAGGGCGGTGTCGGCAAGACAACGACGAACATCAATCTGGCCGCAAGCCTTGCAATTAAAGGGAAGAAGGTCCTTGTCATCGACATCGATCCCCAGGGAAACACGACCAGCGGACTGGGGTTTTCCAAACGGGATCTGGAGCTGACGACCTATGAAATACTCATCGAAGAGGGACATCATCCGGCGGAAGCTGTTCTGCCGACCGGCCTGGACAACCTGTTTATCCTGCCGGCATCGGTGCAGCTAGCCGGCGCGGAGGTCCAGCTGATCAACATGCCCGGCCGGGAGAAGCGGCTGAAAATGGCCATCGATGTGCTGAAACCGGATTACGACTACATCTTCATTGACTGCCCCCCTTCCCTGGGCTTTCTGACCATCAACTCCCTGACGGCGGTGGATTCCGTCCTCATCCCCATCCAGTGCGAGTTCTACGCGCTGGAGGGCGTGAGCCAGCTGATGAGCACCATCGACATCGTGCGGACCAACATGAATCCGGAGCTGGACATTGAGGGCGTCATCCTCAGCATGTTCGATGGCAGAACCAATCTGTCCGCCCAGGTGGTGGAGGAAGTGAAGAAATACTTCCGGGAGAAGGTATACGCAACAGTTATTCCCCGGAATGTCCGGCTGGCGGAAGCGCCCAGCCACGGCATGCCGGTTATTCAGTATGACCCCAAATCCACGGGAGCCATCGCGTATATGGAATTCGCCGATGAGTTCCTTCGCAACGAGGAGGGAAAGTAGATGGCAGCAAAGAAAAATGCGACCGGGCTCGGCCGCGGCCTGGACGCCCTGTTCGGCGATGTGGAAGTCACCGCCGTCCGTGAGCAGGCAGCCAGAAAAAAAGGAAAACGGGCGCCGGACACCGCTCCTGCCGAGCCGGCGGCGCCGGAGAACGAGCTGCGTTATATCGACATCAATGACATCAAGCCCAATGCGGCGCAGCCGAGGAAGAACTTTGACGAAGACAAGCTGGAGGAACTGGCGGAGTCTATCGACCGCCACGGCCTGATCCAGCCCGTCGTGCTGCGCAGCGCGGACCAGGGATATGAGATCGTTGCCGGCGAACGCCGCTGGCGCGCCGCCCGGATGGTCGGCCTTAAGGAGATCCCTTGCATCGTCAAAGAACTGACCGATGAGGAGAACATGCTCCTGTCCATCATCGAAAACATGCAGAGGGAAGACCTGAATCCCATCGAGGAGGCGGAAGGCCTGAAGCAGATGATCGACACCTACGGGCTGACCCAGGAGCAGATCTCCCGGGGCGTGGGCAAGAGCCGCCCCTATATCACCAACAGCCTCCGGCTGCTGAAACTGCCGGAGAAGATCCGGTACATGACGGCGGACGGCAGCCTGTCCGTGGGACATGCCCGGGCGCTGGCAGCCATCAAAGACGTGGCGCTGCAGCAGAAACTGGCGGATCGGGCGGTCAAGGAAGGACTGTCTGTGCGGCAGATCGAAAGGCTGGCCCAGGAGACCCGGGACCGGGAGACCAGAAAGAAGAGGAGAACCACCAAGAGCGCCGATGAGAAGAGGGTGGAGGCCGAGCTGCGGGAAGCCCTGGGCACCAAGGTGACCCTTCAGCGCAAAGGCGCCAAGGGAAGGATCGAGATCGAATTCTACAACGGGGACGAGATGGAGCGTCTCATCGATCTGCTCCGCTCCCTGCGCTGATGTTTCACGTGAAACAATAGAATTGATGAAAACAGACACATTACCATAAAGAGAGGACAATACAATGGAGAGAAACGTAGGAACAGTATCTCGGGGCATCCGGTGCCCGATCATCCGGGAAGGCGATGACCTGGGGAAAATCGTGGTGGACAGCCTGCTGACCGCCGCGGAAACAGACGGCTTCGCCCTGCGGGACAGGGACATCGTCTGCGTCACCGAATCCGTCGTGGCCAGGGCCCAGGGCAACTACGCCAGCACGGACGCCATCGCCAAGGACGTCAGGACAAAGCTGGGCGGGGAGACCATCGGCGTCATCTTCCCCATCCTGTCGAGAAACCGCTTCGCCATCTGCCTGAAGGGGATCGCCATGGGCGCGAAGAAGATCGTGCTCATGCTCAGTTACCCCAGTGATGAGGTGGGCAACGAACTGGTCAGCCTGGACCGGATCGATGAGGCGGGGATCAACCCCTACAGCGATGTGCTGATCCTGGAGCAGTACCGGGACACCTTCGGGGAAAACCGCCATCCCTTCACGGGAGTGGACTACGTCCAGTACTACGGAGATCTGATCCGGGAGGCGGGCGCCGAGGTGGAGATCATCTTTGCCAACCAGCCGAAGGAGATCCTGAACTACACCAAGAAGGTGCTGACCTGCGACATCCATACCCGCCAGCGCACGAAGAGGATCCTCAAGGCCGCCGGCGCGGAGACGGTGCTGGGACTGGACGATATCCTGAGGGAGCCGGTGGACGGAAGCGGCTACAACAGTCGGTTCGGCCTGCTGGGATCCAACAAGGCCACGGAGGATACGGTCAAGCTCTTCCCCGACGAGTGCCAGGGCCTGGTGGACGGCATCCAGAAGGACCTGCTGGAGCGGACCGGAAAGCACGTGGAAGTCATGATCTACGGCGACGGCGCCTTCAAGGACCCTGTTGGAAAAATTTGGGAACTCGCCGATCCCTGCGTTGGCGTTGCCTTTACCAAGGGCCTGGAGGGAACCCCCAATGAACTGAAGCTGAAGTATCTGGCGGACAACGACTTCGCCGGCCTCAGCGGCGATGAGCTGAAGGCGGCCATCTCCGACCGCATCCGGGAGAAGGACGGCAGCCTGGTGGGCAAGATGGAATCCGAAGGAACCACGCCCCGGCAGCTGACCGACCTCATCGGATCCCTGTGCGATCTGACCAGCGGCTCCGGCGACAAGGGCACGCCCATCGTCTTCATCCAGGGCTACTTCGACAACTACACCTCCGCGTAGCGGGGCAGGGGTCGGCTCCCCGTTCCACCTGATTTCTCACTCACCGAAAACAGAACCCCACCGAAACCCGGGGACTTCCGTCCCCTCAGACATCGGTGGGGTTTGTCTGATGACCTGCCCGTATCTCTGATACGGCGCGCAGGTCACACGCGAGAGACACAGCACTTGGAAGCCCTGGCCCGATTTCGCGAAGCGAAATCGGGCCAGGGCTCCTGCGAAATGTGCAGCGCTTCAGCGCGTGACGCATGACCGCCAGCGCGTGGTGACTCTTCCGCTGTTTTCGTTGCTCGTTTCGACGGTAATCGCGGGCGCGGCCCTAATGTAATCAGACAAAAAATCTATATGGAAGATATTGATAATTACCAGAAAATGGAATATAATGGGTGCCCTCAACATAAGCCAGAGGCGATTGACGCCATATCCCTCAATGATATAATGGAGGTGTCCCAAATGAAGCAAAAGGACCATACTCAGAAGACGCTGGAACAGTATGATGACATCTTCGCGGACATCCTGAATGTGCTGCTTTTTCACGGCAAGTATATCGTCCGCCCGGAGGACCTGACCGACGCCACGACGTTCAGCCAGTACAAGGCGGACAGGATCGTGTACGGACAGGACCGGGACGTGGCGAAGTACTGGAAGAACGGGCGCATTCAGATTGCCCTTGTCGGACTGGAGAACCAGACGGATCCGGACAGAGACATGCCCCTGCGGGTCATGGGCTACGATGGCGCGGCCTACCGGAATCAGCTGAACCGGGGCAGGGGCGAAGGCAAGCAGGAGGAGCGGTATCCGGTGGTGACGCTGATCCTCTACTTCGGCCACCGGCAGAGGTGGGGCAGCAGGAGATCCCTGAAGGACTGCTTTTCGATCCCGTCTGAACTGAAGGAATTCGTCAGCGACTACCGGATCAATGTCTTTGAGATCGCCTACCTTGAACGGGAGACCATCGATTTGTTCACCAGTGACTTCTGGATCCTGGCAGACTATTGCTACCAGATGAGGACGACAGGGAAGTATAAGCTGCCGCATAAGGAGGCACTGCATCCGCATGAGGTGTTCGATGCGCTGAGCGCCTTCAGCCGTGACCCGCGGTTCCGGGAGCAGTACAACGCTGTCGCAGGGGAGAAGGAGGCGAAAAACATGCCGATCGATTCCTGGTTTGATCAAGTCGTACCGGAGGCGGAGGCCCGAGGAGAGGCTCGCAGTGAAGCCCGCGTGCAGCAGCTTTTCGCTGCCATGGAGAAGGAAGGCCGAACGGAAGAATTTCTGGCGGCCATGAAGGACCGTGATCTCCTGCACAAGCTGTATCAGGACTTCAACATCGAAGTCGAAGATACAGCCGATTCGGGTGAATCCGTGTAACGTCACCAGCGCCGGCGTTTCGTGGCCATGGACCGGGGGACGGCTCCCCGTTCCACTCAGAGGTGCCGGACTCCCGCCAAAGCGGCCAACTGAACAGAACAACGGATCTGACGAGGAGCAGCGAAGAACAGCCGCCCCTCGTCTGTTTTACCGCCTGATATTTTCCGATCAAAGCAATGGCCAACCAGTGATTTGATCAGGATAAAGCTGCCACGAAAAGAATTGCCAAAAGATCAAAAAGTTCCATTTATTTGCGGATTTTTAACGGTTTGATTTTGTAAAATGTAAATCAACCCAAGAGGATGTTGTGTCCGTAACGTAGGATTTGAAAAAGGACACGGGACCATTTTTACTGGATAAAGATTGGCATAATGATGGCACTGAACTTGCGACAGACAGACAGACAGACAGACGTAGAGGCACAGCCTGTCTGTTTAACTGCGCCGGTTTCGCGTGCAAAGGCAACCGTAACACAGACGATCGACCGTCGGAACGGATAAGGTGAGGAACGACCTTGTCCGGACCGGCGGTTTTGTTTAGGATAACCAAGGTGTTTTTAGGGTTTGCCAGTCGACAATACTCGTCATGGGCAAACGATAGAAAAGACGCAGCAGCAGAGAAGCAGTAGTGCAGTTGGGAGGTTTGAGTCAAATGAAACACAGAAAAAAGAGCAAGCACTTATGGAGCCTGATGCTCATCCCCGCCATGGTCATGGTGCTGGGCGCAATGGCCATGCTTGTGCCGGGGATGACCCAGCCGGCCTATGCGGCCGACCCGGTCTCTTACATGGAGGCCAGCTGGAACAGCGATACGAAAAAGGTTGAGTACACAGAAAAAAATTGCGACAGCTACACCGTAATAGAGTCTGGGACACTAAATGGAATGACCGCCGGCTGGTATGTGCTGAACAATAATCTGAGCAGAAGCAGCAATTGCAAAGTCAGCGGAGAGGTCAACATCATCCTTTGTGATGGTAAGACCTTGGAACCATCTTCTTTTAAGCTTAACGCAGGGGCTACGCTGAACATCTACGGACAGAGCGAAGGCACCGGCAGCCTGATTACCAGAAACTATGGTTATGATGCGGCAGCCATTTCCGTTCCAAGTAGCGCGACATTGAACATCCATGGCGGCACAATTTCAGCTTCTACTTCGAGTAATACCTCGGCAATTGGTGGTTATTTAAATTCCCCGAATTGCGGTACGGTGACCATCTATGGAGGAACCGTCACGGCAGATGCCGCCAGCAATACTGGCACCGGCGCAGGTATTGGCGGAAGCTACGGAAACTCCTCTGCGGGTACCTTGACTAAGGTGACCATCTATGGCGGAGAGGTCACGGCGAAGGGTGGTAAATACGGAGCAGGCATCGGCAGCGGATCCTACAGAAGCTCTTCTTATGATTTATACAGCACAAGTAACGGCACAGTAGAGATCCTCGGAGGAACCGTGAACGCGACCGGCGGTCAGGAGGGTGCAGGCATCGGCAGTGGTTCCGGCCGCAATGGAAGCGGCGGAACGATAACCATTTCCGGCGGAGTGGTCAATGCGACCGGCGGCGATCAGGGCGCAGGCATCGGCGGTGGTGCATATGGAAATGGCGGTACGGTAACGATTTCCGGCGGAGAGGTCAACGCAACCGGCGGTCAGCAGGGTGCAGGCATCGGCGGTGGCGGGTTCGGAACTAATGGCGGTACGGTAACGATCAACGGCGGCAAGGTCACAGCCATCGGCGGCGACGCTACCCCCAGCTCCGGCTATAAGAGCCCCAGAGGAATCGGTTTAGGTATTGCCAGTACTTCGAGTACAACTGACGGTACCCTGACCCTGGGAACCGGCGTGAACATGTCGGTCTCTGCGGACAATGTTACCTGGACGACGTATAACAACACCAGGGAACGGTACATGAAGTCAAAGACCGGCAGCGACGTCACCCTCACCGGTGGCGGCCACGCTACTGCTGATCCGGCGTCGGGAGTGTCTCAGAGCGAGCTGACCGGTGCCATGACCACCGTCACCTATACGGTGAACAGCGGCTATTATTTCGCCCCCTTTGACGATATCACCAATAATGGTATAACCGCCAGTCGAACCAATGACACGACCGTGACGGTTTCCGGCACGCCGACAGGCGATGCCAGCATCACGATTCCGGACGCTGTTGCATATCCTGCCACAGCGCCCACGATCAGTTCGCAGCCGCAGGATCTGACGATGCAGTACGGCGATACTTCGAAAAGCGTCAGCGTGGCTGCAGAGGCGCTGGAAGGTCATACGTTCAGTTATCAGTGGTATGCCAACACCACAAACAGCAGCAGTGGAGGTACGGCAATCAGCGGCGCGACAGACGCAAATTACGATATCCCCTCGGATACGAATGTCGGGACGAAGTATTATTACTGCGTCGTGACCGCCACGCGGACAGATAACGGCCAGAAAGCGACAACGACGAGCAGCGCGGCGAAGGTCACGGTCAATAAAGCGGACGCGCCGGCACTGACGGATGAGCAGAAGCCCACGGCAAAGACCGGCCTGACCTACACCGGAAGCCCCCAGGCGCTGGTGAACGCACCGGCGGGCCAGCTGCCCGAAGGCTATACGATGCAGTACAGCATCGATGGCAGCGAGACCTGGAGCGCAACGATTCCCTCGAAAACGAATGTTGGCGAGTATACGGTCCATTATAAGGCCATCGGCGACAGCAATCATAGCGATACCGAGCCGGCAACCGTGACCGCAACCATCAGCGCTGTGGATAAAACGGCACTGGGCACGGCGATCACAGCAGCCACGACTTACTATAACAGCATAGAGGATGTTGCCAAATATACTCTGGTCAGATCGACCCTCTCTTCTGAGATTGAAACGGCGCAGGGAGTGAAAAACAACGACAACGTAACGGAACAGCAGGTAAGCGACGCGGTAACCGCATTGAACAACGCGGTGACCCAGGCGGAAGCGGGAGTAGCGGCGGCAGACCTTAGCGCAGCGATCTCTGCAGCAGAGAACAAGCAGGGGGAAGCCGATTACGCTAACACCTACACAGAGGCCACCAGGGAGACTGTGGCTACAGCCTTGGCAGCAGCGAAGGCAGTGAACATAGAAACTGCATCTACAGAAGATATCGTGGCAGCGGCGACGGCGCTGAATGATGCAGTCGCAGGTCTTGTGGAGAAGTCAACCGAAGTTGCGACGTTGATCGGGGAGATCCCGAATGATCCGACGTCAGCGGACGGAAGAGCGGCGGTTCAGGCGGCAAGAGCGGCGTATGACGCTCTGAGCGATGCCCAGAAAGCCAAAGTTCCGGAAAACACGCT
>JAFRHG010000001.1 GCA_017433375.1 Bacillota bacterium | reverse complement strand
CCAAGATAATAAAAGGGCTATAAGGGCATACGAGAAAGCCGGGTTTAAAATCATTAAATCACTTCCAAAACATGAGATGTTTGAGGGAGAAAAAGTAGATTGCTGGCTGATGGAATTAGCACTGTAGATTCCAGTTTGTCTAATTGCAAAAGCTCCTCGACCGAGATGGTGAGGAGCTTTTCTAACCTTCGATATCGACGCTGACGCCGGATTTGAACTCGACCGTGAAGTGCTTCTTGTGGACGGCGATCTCCTTGATGAGCCTGCGGAAGAGCTTCTCGTCGAACTCCGCCAGTTCGGCAGGCTGTTCTTCGATGTATTTCTGGAGGTCGGTGATGCGGCGAAGCTGCTCGTCTCGGCTGGCGGCGCTGTGGGCTTCCTGCTTCTTCATGTCGCGCAGCTGGAGGATCTCGTCCGCGATGGCGTCGTAGTCGTCCTTCTGATTTGCTTTCTGGAGCAGCTCTTTCTGAAGCTCGAGAAGGCGCTCGTCGATGGTCTCCGGGGAGAGCGCATCGGACTTCCTGACCACGGCGGCAATGTTCTCCTTGAGCTGCCTTTTCAGGGATTCAGGATCGCCCATCACCTGATTGATCGCCTTAACGACAACATCGTGGAGGGTCTCTTCGTTAACCGTCCGGGAATGGCAGCTGACCCCTATGGGCTCCAATCGGCTGACACAGCGCCAGACGATGGATCTCAGTCCCCGGTTGTTCCAGTGGACGCGCCGGTAGAACTCCCCGCATTCGCCGCATTTGACCATCTGGGAGAAGTAGTGGCTGCCGGTGTAGGTGCGCTTGATACCGTTGGCGCTGGTGTGCACCACGCGCCTTCTGGCAAGCTCCTCCTGCACCAGCAGGAAGATGTCCTTCGGGATGATGGCCTCGTGGTCGTTTTCCACGTAGTACTGCGGCATCAGCCCGTGGTTCTTCACCCGCGTCTTCGTCAGGAAGTCCGTGGTGTAGGTCTTCTGGAGCAGGGCATCGCCCATGTACTTCTCGTTGGTGAGGATCTTCTTGATATTGAACTTGACACAAAGGAAGTGAGTAATTGGAATGCATCCGGCCATCGTGACCACTTCCATAAATGAAAAAACACAGAAAACGTTTCCTGTGTCCACCAGACTTGACAAGCACATATTGTGGATTAGTTTTGCATAATATTGCGGAATAATAATATAAAATATTGCGGGATGAAATTGACGGATTATGCGGACTGGCTTATAATGCTATCGGGAATACCGAGGGGGAAGAGCCGTGGGCATAGTCAATAAGGAACTATACAGAAAAAGAATTGTTGATGCAAAGGTAGAGACGTACCTTTCTAATTTTGGCGCCATCTGTGTAGAGGGACCAAAATGGTGCGGGAAAACATGGACATCATCATTTCATAGTAAAAGTGAAGTGCTTATTGGAGATCCTGATAATAGTTTTCAGAACAGACATCTTGCAGAACTATCACCATCGCTGATACTTGAGGGAGATACACCGCGACTGATTGATGAGTGGCAGGAGGTGCCATCGATCTGGGATGCAGTCAGATATGAAATCGATGGAAGAGGAAAAAAGTCTCAATTCATTCTGACAGGTTCATCCACTCCGAACAGGAAAGGAGTTTTGCACAGTGGGGCAGGAAGAATCGGGAAACTCCGTATGAGAACGATGTCTCTTTATGAATCGGGGAATTCTTCCGGAGCAGTATCTTTGCAGGAATTATGCAATGGAGTTATGAAACCTGTCATGACAGGGGAAATTTCACTGAAAGATTTGATTTATTATGTTGTGAGAGGAGGCTGGCCCGGCAATTTAAGTGTTTCGGCATCTGAAGCTCAGCTGCTTCCGGAATCATATCTGGAGGCTATCCTTGATGATGATGTACAACGTATTGACGGTATTAAACGAGATAAGCATAAGATGCTGCTGTTGCTGCGTTCCCTTGCGAGAAACGAATGCACTACTGCATCAAACAGCAAATTGCTGAATGATATCAGGGAGTATGACGAAGAAAGCATAGACAGGGATACCATTGCGGAATATCTGGATGTGTTTTCAAAATTATTCTTGATAGATAATCAAATGCCGTTTTCGAGCAATATTCGTTCATCAGTAAGAGTGAAGCAGGGAGAGAAAAGACACTTTTGTGATCCTGCACTGGCTTGCGCACTTCTGAAAGCGACACCAGATAGGCTATATAATGACCTTAACACATTCGACTTTATGTTTGAATCAATGTGTGAAAGAGACCTGAGAATATATGCGGAATCATTCAATGCAAAATTATTTCACTACCAGGATTACAAAAACCGTGAGATCGATGCGGTCATAGAACTTGATGACGGAAGATGGTGCGCTTTTGAAATCAAACTGGGAGCCAATCAAATCGATGCAGCTGCTTCAGAACTGATATCGATAAGAGATAGTATTGCTGAAGAGAAGAACAGCATTCCGCCTTCTTTGCTTTGTGTTATCTGTGGCATGTCAAATGCGGCATACAGAAGGTCTGATGGAGTATATGTCGTGCCCATCACAGCGTTAAAGAATTGAATAGTCGTTGATATGTTCGGTCACACGCGGAGTCGGCGGACCGCTTCCCACTTACTGATGACATGTATGATTCGCTGATCAACATCAGACCACGGCAGAGCAACCGATCCCGCGGAATCGAGGATCCGCAGATTTGCTCGCAGGTAGATGAGGTAGTTCAACAATGGATAGACTAGAAGCACAGCACAAAAGTCTGGAGGCCAGCCGCTGGTCGCAGATGTCGTTTGCCAGTCAGATGGGAAACATTGGAAGTGAGGTTTCCAGAGGATCAAATGGAGAAGCAAAGGCAAGCCGGACCGATTGATGAACTATTACGACGGATTCGAATAGACGCCTCTTTTTCGTGTGACGAAAAAAATGATCCCGAAAACAGAAAAATTAAAATTTTAACGGTTTTTTAACGGTTTGATTTGGTACACTGAACGGTAATCCGGGAGAATGGCGTATCCGAAACCCGGATGCAGCTGTTCTTTTATTAAGTGACAATTACATAACATATACATGACAGCATCACTGATGAGGAGGTGTTATCAGAATTGAAACAGGAGAAGACGTTAAACATAAGAAGCAAAGCAGTGGTCTTGTTGCTGACCCTTGCAATGGCCATCGGCATGATCTTCGCCATGACGCAGACTGCCTACGCGGCCGGAGTTCCATTTTTGGACAATAACGGAAACCTGAAGACGCATGATGCACGATCAGTAGCTGGCTTATCGGGGGATACCTGGCAAGGCGGCTGGTACGTGGTCGACAGCGATGTATCGATATCCGACAGGTTGATTATAGAAGGAGATGTCCACCTTATCCTTGCTGATGGGAAAACACTTACCGCAGATCAGGGCATTCACGTTAGTAAGGGGAACAACCTCACGATATATGGCCAGTATCAGGGGACGGGCAAGCTGAAGGCTACAGGAAACGGTTACGCCGCGATCGGCGGCAACTTTGGGGGCTATGGGAATATCACCATCAACGGTGGCATTGTGACGGCTACAGGCTATGAATATTGCGCTGGAATCGGCACAAGCTGGTATGATGGAGGTGACTCCCAGGAATCCGACACGATCACCATCAACGGAGGCAGAGTGATGGCCACCGGCGGAAACTGCGCCGCCGGGATCGGAAGCGGAGCCAGTAATAATGAAGCATGCTTCGATGGAGTCAGCGTCATCATCAACGGCGGCACGGTAACAGCAAATGGTGGCAGAAACGCTGCGGGAATTGGCGGAGGATTCAATAGATATAATGTCAATGTTACGGTCAACGGTGGCAGTTCAGCAGCTATTAGCGCCGGTAACGGCGAAGGTATCGGTCTCGGTTATATAGACCCCAGTATCGCAACACAATGCTCGGTTGCTATAGGCCAGGATGTGATAGTATATGCCGGTGACAGCCCAAATCCCACGACCGATGTCACAAGCAGTTTCCCGAACAACCACACCCAGCAGTATGTAAAGACAGAGGGCCCTCACAATCATCGGTTCGAATATACGGGAGACGGCGCGACCATCACGGCCAGGTGTCTGGAAAACGATCATTGCTACCGGGGAGATCAGACAGCAACTCTCTCGCTTAACAAAACCAGCTTCGTCTATGGCGAAGGGATCACGCCAACAGTAACGGTTTCCAATGGCTGGACAACGGAAAACAGATTTGTCGCCCCTCCGACAACAAGTAACGTGTCCTATGTGAATCAAAGCGGTACCGCAGAATACAACAATTCCCAAGCGCCCACAAAAGTAGGGGATTACACTGCTGTCCTTACGATAAACGCATATGACGGAGCGAAGACGGCCCGCGTGAACTTCAGCATCGGCAAAGCAGATAACCCGGCAGAGGTCGCAGATGACATAAGAGTAAAAATAGGTGGAAACACGATCGATCTGGCGAAATATGTCTACCTGAATGGCGCAACAGGTGAGGTCAGTTACAGGATCAAAGGATCAGAAAACGGCTGGATCCTTAACGGCAGCATGCTGACATCCGGCAATGACGAAAATACCGTGACCGTGGAGGTAACCGTTGCTGCGGATGATAAATATAAAGAAGGGACCAGGGAAACCGTTGTTTCTGTGAGTGACAGAGATACGCAGTTCATCACAGCCTCTAATGTGAATGCAACGTATGGAGACACGGACAAAAAGGTCAGAGCAACGACAGATGGAGACGGTCAGATCAGCTACGCAGTCAGGTCCGGAAGCGAAGATTACATCGACGTGGATCCATCCACAGGCGCTCTGACGCTCAAGAAAGCAGGTACGGCAACCGTAACCGTTACCGCTTCCGCCACACCAACCTACAACAAGGCGACGAGAGATGTAACAGTGAAGATCGGGAAGGCTGATCCCAAGGTGTCCGGTCTAACGGCAACGGCAACCTACGGACAGACCCTTGCTGACGTGAAACTGATCAACCCTGATGAGAACACGAAGGGTGAATTATTCTGGGCTGACGATAGAGAGAGCGTTGGAAGCGTGGGTACACATACCTTTTGGGCATACTTTATACCTGATTCGGATAACTACAACACAAAAGAAAATGTGCCGGTAGCCGTAACCGTTGTGAAGGCGGCAAACCCTGCAACTGTTGATGAAGAGGGATGCGTCAAGAGAGGCGGCAACACTGTTGATCTGGCGGATTACGTCCATAGGCACGGTGCTGTAGGCGATGTGAAATGCGTCATAGACGGTAACAGCCTGGGCTGCTCCGTAAACGGAAGTGTTCTGACATCCGGCAACAAAACAGGAAGTATTACACTTCTTGTCAGAGTATTGTCTGATGACAATTATGAAACCCTTACGCCGGTGCCGATCAGAATAACGATCAACGATAAGGACGTACAAACCATTGCGGCAGATGACCTGACCGTGACTTATGGCGAAGCGAATAAGAAAGTACGCGCAAGAACCGACGGCGACGGATCAATCAGCTATGAGGTCGACGAGGTAAGTGAAGATTATATAGACGTGGATGCCGTAACCGGATTGCTGACGGTCAGGAAGGTTCCGGCAGGCGGCGAAGCTTACGTTACCGTAACGGCTGCCGAGACTCCGGATTACAACAAGGCGACCAGAGCTGTGACGGTAACGATAAACAAGGCGGACTCTGTGGCCGCAACAGTCTCTGCCAACAACAGAACATATGACGGGACAAAAAAAGAACTTGTTACCGTTGATAAGTCCACATTAGCCGGCGGCATAATGAAGTACGCGCTGACCACAGAGAACACAGAACCGGCAGACGAAAGCGCATATACCGCAACCATCCCTGCAGCGACCAATGCGGGGACCTACTATGTGTGGTACCATGTCCAGGGTGACGAGAACCATACGGATACCGCCCCGGCAAGCGTTAAGGTGACCATATCCGAGGCGGGCAAGAAGCCGCAGGACCCGCCCGCATCAAAGTCCGGCGGCCTGATCCTGGCGAAGATGACAACCAAAGGCAGCAAAGCCATGATGATCACCTGGGCGAAGGCGGACGGCGCGAACGGTTACGACATCTTCTTCTCCCGGTGCAACCACAACGGAACGCTGCATCTTCCGAGGCTGACGAAGAGCATCGACGGCAACGGAACCTTCAAGTGGACGAAGAAGGGCCTGAAGAAAGGAAAGGCCTACAAGGTCTGCGTCAAAGCCTACGTCATGAAGAACGGGCAGAAGGTCTACATCAGCGAAAGCCCGGAAGTCCACGGCTATGCCGGCGGATGGAGCAAAAAGTACACCAACCCGAAGAGCGTGAAGGTGAGTCAGAGCGCCGTCACCATGAACAGGGGACAAAGCGTTAAGGTCAAGGCGAGTGTGAAGAAGCTGAAGAAGGGAAAGAAGCTGATCTCCACGGCCCATGCGGCCAAGCTGCGCTGCTTCAGCTCCGATGAGGGAATCGCGACCATGGACGGATCCGGCGTCATCACCGGCCGCTCCAAAGGATCCTGCACCGTGTACGTTCTCGCCGCCAACGGCGTGCGCCAGGCAATCACGGTAACCGTCAGATAACGCGGGCTGGCATTGCCTTTGCGTGAGCAAACCATATCACAAGCTCTATCGACAATAGTATATCCACATCACGGCGGCAGGGAAACCTGCCGCCGTTTGGGAGGAGAGAAGAGAAATGAGTTCTATCTTGTCAACCATTTCTCAGCATCTCGATATTCTTTGAAAGCATGGCGATCTGTTTTGCCATGGAGCCGAATACTTCCTCGGCATTTCTGGGATTGATGGAGATTTTTATTTTCGGACTGCCCGACAGCGGCACGCCGGCGGCGGTATCCATTATGAGCTCAACGGTGCAGGGGTCGGGATTCTTCTATGACAGGACCTTTGGCATCGAGGGAAGCTGGATGGCGATCATCGTCAACATCGCCGCGTGCGTCGTGGTCGCGCTGATCGGGAGACGGATTCATCTTTCACCGAAACCAGAGGATGGCTGATGGTTTCTTATTGCAGGCGATAGTTATGATGTTATAATCTCAATATAACATATTTACCGATCAACAGAGGAAAAAGAAAAAGAGGACAGGGAGGATCGCTGACATGAAGATTGCCTGGTTTTGCATCCCGGCCTACGGACATACGAATCCGACCCTTGGCGTGGTGAAGGAGCTGACGGCGGCGGGCCATCAGGTCTACTATTTTTCCTTTGAGATGTTCCGGGAGAAGATCGAGCAGGCCGGGGCCGTGTTCATCGGATGCGACGGTTACGATCTGGGCATGGAGGACAAGGACGATGCCGACCGGGTCGGGAAGGATATGGCCTTCGCGACGGAGCTGCTCGTTTCCTCGACTCTGGCCCTGGACGGGATGACGACGGAAAAAGTCGAGGAGATCAAACCCGACATCATCGTCTCCGATTCCGTCGCCTACTGGGGAAAGCTGGTGGCCCTGAAGCACGGCATTCCCTACGTCTCCTCGACGACCACATTTGCCTTTAACCGCCACTCGGCGAAGTATATGCAGCAGTCCGCCGGGGACATGGCGAAGATGGTGTTCGCCGTTCCGCGGATCAACAAACAGATCAAACGCCTGCGGGAGAAGGGGTATCCGCTCAAAGGAGTGCTGGAGATCATCCAGAACGACAACGACACCAATACCATCGTCTATACGTCGAAGTTCTTCCAGCCCTGCGCGGAAACCTTCTCCGACCGCTACCATTTTATCGGACCTTCTGTGCGGCCCGTCACCGAGCCGATGGAGAAGACCGCGGAGAAGACGGTGTATGTCTCCATGGGAACGGTGAATAAGAATCCAGCCTTTTACCGGAACTGCATCCACGCCCTGGGGCAGACGGACTGGCAGGTCATCGTCTCCATGGGAACGAATGCCGAACACTATGATGATCTCCCGGAGAACGTCCAGGTCTATGAATCGGTGGACCAGATGGCGGTGCTGTCCATCGCCGACGCCTTCATCACCCACTGCGGCATGAATTCCGCTTCCGAGGGGCTGTACTTTCAGGTCCCCCTGGTCCTGTTCCCCCAGACGTCGGAGCAGGGCGCCGTGGCGAAGAGAGCGGAGGAACTGGGCGCCGGGCTGATGCTGAACTCCATGGAGGAAGAGGACATTCTGGCTGCCGTCAGGGAAGTGCTGACGGATCCCGGGTACAAAGGCAACGCCATTCGGGTTTCCGAAAGCTTCCGCGCCAGCGGCGGCGTGGCGGAAGCCCGGGCGTTTCTGGAGGAAGTCGCCGGGGCCGGGGGAGGCGCCTGATCGGAGGGCGGCCTCCTTTTTTGTGCGTGGAGGTCTTTCTTTTTTTTGCAGGAAACTTGTACAGCATTGGATATAAATGGTATAATATGGCGTTGGTATCTTTGGGAAGAGACAAGGAGGACGAACGAGATGAAAAAACTGATTACGTTACTGCTTTCGGTATGTATGGTGGTGACGCTGACCCCTGCGATATCTTTCGCGCATGTGTCAGGCGGCCAGCAGGATACCGAACAGACAGTCTCTGTGGAATCAGAGGGGGAGGCCGGACAGCAGGCAGTTGACCTGCAGGAGGCGCTGCCGGAAGAGAACGCCGCAGGAGATGAAGAGGCTCCGGGCGGCGTTGAGCCACAGGAAAATGAAAAGGCCGTGGAGCAAGACGACGGATGGTATTATGACGGCAGCTATTGGCAGTACTGGATCAACGGGGCTGCCGCAACCGGCTGGAACCTCATCGGCAATTCATGGTACTATTTCGGGACAGATACCCATATGCAGACCGGACAGCAGGCAATTGGCAGCGTCCAGCCGAATTACTACTTCGGCACCAATGGAACGGCTCCCGGCGCGGCAGGCAGCAACCTGGGCGCCATGCAGACCGGGCTGCAGACCATTGCCGGCAAGACCTACTTCTTCAGCACCACGGGCAGCAACCCCGGTTATGACAATCTGGGCAAAAAGCAGGTCGATGTGGTTCTGGTTCCGGGCTTAGGCTACTGTTACTTCGACACCAATGTGTCGAACTACGGCGCCATGAGGACCGGCTGGATCGACGCTGCCCGCGGCAGATGCTACTTCGATCCCGCCAACAGGGGCATCATGACCGTCGGCAAGAAGACCATCGGCAGCAGCACTTACTACTTCGCGGCCAACGGCGTGATGCAGGTCAACTGTTTTGCTGCCGTGGGAGGCGCGACCTATTACTTCGGAGCCAACGGCGCCATGAGGACCGGATGGCTGACCCTGGGAAGCAACAAGTATTACCTCGGCGGCGACGGAGCCGTGAGGAAAGGCTGGCAGACGATCAGCGGCGACCGGTACTACTTCAACACGGCCAACGGCGTGATGTACAAGGGAGGCCCGGTGCAGATCGGCGGAGCCAAATACTATTTCAACACATCCAACGGAAAGATGGTCAAAGGCTGGCAGAGGATCCACGGAGCCAGATACTTCTTCAACTCCAACGGCACCATGAGAGGCGGCGGCTGGTTCACCTACAATGGAAAGAAGTACTTCCTGGAGTCCTGGGGAGCCGCCAGAACCGGGCTGACCATGATCAAAGGCAACCGCTACTATTTCCAGAACGACGGTTCCATGAAGACGAACGGAGCTGTGAAGGTCAACGGGAAGCTCTACTACTTCCTGAAGAGCGGCAAGGGATATAAGAAAAAGGGTTGGTTCAAAGGATCCGACGGCGCGAAGCGCTACAGCCTGGGCAAGGGCAGGGTCCGCACCGGCAAGAAAAAGATCCGCGGCGTCTGGTACATGTTCAACAGCAACACCGGCGTGGCCAAGAAGCTGGGAGATTCCTTCGATCTCTCCATTCAGTCCAAGTACAGCCGGACATCCTGGCTGATCACCGTCAACCGTGCCAAGTATGAGGTCAGGGTGTATCAGGGAAGCCAGAACAACTGGACCCGGATCAAGAAGATGACCTGCGGCATCGGCGCGCCGGCGACCCCGACACCTGCGGGGACCTTCACCACAACGAGCAGGAGACAGGTTGCCGCCTACACCCTGAACGGCACGCGGGTGCGGTACTGGTATCACACCCAGATCTCCTCGGGATCCGACAAGGGCATCCACAGCGGCCTCTACTACGTGGCAACCGGACAGCCCTATGACACCTCCCTGCGTACGCAGAACAGCCAGGGAAGCGTCCGCCTGTCCCTGGGCAACGCGGAGTGGATTTACTACAACGTACCGCTCAGAACGACAGTCTATGTCAAATAGCGGAAGAACGACGTTGGAAAGGAGATTATCATGACACTGATAAAACGTAACATCCCGGCGTTCCTGCTGGCTGCGCTGATTGCCTTTGCCCTGACGGTCGCGATGGGAATGACGGCGCAGAAGGCATACGCCTATGAATACGAATATGAAGTAAAGATCGCCGGTGTAGAAGATGTCGTGCAGGGGCAGGTCATGTATGTCAGCGCAACCGTAGAGAAAAACGGCGCTGAAGTTGATCTTCCCGAGGGAACGCATATCGAATGGTATCTTGGCGACTGGGAGACGGGAGATAAAGAGAAGCTCATCGTGCCCTCCGGCGAGGGAGATACCAACTATAATAAGGATAAATACGTCTGGGTCGACGAGAGACCGGGAACATCGGCAATGGTCATCACAAAAGAGCCGGGTGAAGACCAGGAGTCGGGAGAACTGAGTGTGTCGGCCGCTCTGATGAGAGGTGAAGAGATACTGGGTACCTCCGATGACCATGGTTTTCTCGTTGCCACGGAACTGATCCAGACGAGATATTATGATGATGAGGGAGAATCCTTTGAGGAGGATCATTACCTGCTCGCGGGCAAGACCCAGGATATCCATGCGAAGATCACAAAGAAGAAGGGCGAACTGATCACTCCGGTTCCGGTGTACTACAGATGGAGCGTGGACAACGACGGCGTTCAGGTTCTGGATGACAAGGGAACGCCGGTGACCGGAAAGGAAGTAGAGGGAACCGGAAATGACACCTTTACCTTCAAGCGTACTGACGCAAACAGGGACACAGAAGTGGCTCTCACCATCACGGACAGGGAGGGCACGGTCATCGAGGAGAACTATTGCTTCCAGTTCTACGCCCTTCCAAAGGATCTGTCCGATTACCAGATCGAGTTCAACGGCAGCACCGGAATATTCTTCTTCATCGACCAGAAGGACCTGCCCGTCAACAGGGACAGCAAGGCCTGCAAGATCACGCTGGTAGCCGGTAACGGCGACGGCCACGTGGTCCCCGAAGACGAGTATGACCTGAAGGTGCAGAAGGTCGTGGGCTATGATGAGGTGACCTGGGAAGATGTTCTTGAGAATTCCAGCTTCCCCCTGAACGTGGATCCGGAAGGCGCCATGAACATCAACGGAAACCGGACCGACGGAACGGCCCAGTATGTCCTCACGGCGGTCGCCAAGAGCGGCAGCAGCTACACGGGACAGACCGGAACGGGAACCGGCCGGCTCTGGCTGGTGGACCGCAAAACCATGGTGTTCCCCAACGTTGACGCGGGATTCCCGGAGAAGAACTTCAATGAGAACCAGTTCCGTTACGAGGTCAAGACCGGGAAGAAGCTGACGCCCTACGCCAAGAGCAACGAGACGGGCAAGGCCCTGGTCCTGAATCAGGAATACACTGTGACCTACGTGAACACCAAGACGTCCAAGGTTTCCACCAGCTTCCCGAAGAAGGCGGGGACCTACAACGTCGTCTTCAGCGGCATCAAGCCCTACTACGGCCAGGTCGACACCATGAAGCTGCTGGTAGGAAAGAAGAATCCCATCAAGGCCAAAGGCAAGACCATCGTCTGCAAGACCAAGATGAAGAACAAAAAGACCAAGAAAGCAAAATCCTTCAAGGCCTCCCGGGCCGTGAGGGTGAAGAAGGCCAAGGGCACCGTTTCCTACACCAAGGTGTCGGGCAGCAATATGATCGAAGTGGCCGACAGCGGAAAGGTTACGGTGAAGAAGGGAACCAAGAAGGGAACCTACAAGATCAAGGTCAAGGTAACCGCTCAGGGAACTTCGAAGTACATCTCCGGCAGCAAGACGGTGAAGGTGAAGGTCAGAGTGAAGTAACTGTATTGACTATAACGCAATAACGTATTAGGATGAAAACGGTGCAGGAATGCGCCGTTTTCTCGTACGCGGGAAGGGAACCGCGCATAGGGTATTTGATAAAAAGGACTCTGCGATGGAAGTGGATTACCGAAAAAAAGTAACAATGGACGCTTCGGGATTCGTGGTCCTGGCGGACCTGGTTCCCGGGATCATTCAGGAGATCAGGTATTACACGACATATAACTTCATCGGCGACAGGATCGACGGCTATGAGTCGCCCTGCGCGCTGATGACCGTTGAGGCAGCCCGTGCCCTGAAGACCGCCAGCAACGAAGCCAACGTCATGGGGTACAGGCTGAAGGTCTTCGATGCTTACCGGCCCGCCGGAGCGGTCAGCCAGTTCGTGATGTGGGGGATAGAGGATACGGATATCCGGATGAAGCCCTATTTCTACCCGGATCTGGAGAAGACGGAACTGTTCTCCAGGGGATACATCGCCCGCAGATCGAGCCACAGCAGAGGCAGCACCATCGACCTGACCCTGCTGGAAATGGAGACGGGCCTTGAGGTGGATATGGGAAGCCCCTTTGATCTGTTCGGCGAGATTTCCCACCCGGACTACTGCGGGGAAGGGCTGACCGACGAGCAGCGGGACAACCGGATGATCCTGCAGGGAATAATGAAGAGGAGCGGCTTTGAACCCTTCGACTGTGAGTGGTGGCACTTTACCCTCCGTGATGAGCCCTATCCCGATACCTACTTTGAGTTCCCCGTGTCGGCGGAATACCTGAGGAGAGGACGATGAGCAAACTGGAATTCAAGTACATGCGGATACAGGGCAAAGTCCTGGTCCGGAACACCATGCATGCCAAAGGCATTTTCAGCATGTTCATGCAGATGATCCGGGAGGATGTCATGGAGGAAGAGGACGCGGACCTGTTCCGGGAGATCAATGACTGGTTCGCCGAAGAACTTCCCTGGCCGCCCCCGTGCAGACGGCAGGAGCCCGTGGTGTGCTGGTTCAAAACGGAGAACACCGACGAAATGGTGAAGATGATCCGGCCGGCCCTCTGGCTTCTCGACCGGTATGAGGTCCCCTATTATCTGGTGTACACGAACACGCCGGGGGAGATCGTGTACGAGGATCAGTACCAGGTCGCCACGAAGGCGGACGGGACCCTGCAGATCGATGAGGTGCCGCCCGCCTGGTCCCCGGAGGAGTAGCGGGGCAGCTCTGGTGCACGGGATATCCGGAAACAAATTTTGACAACCGCCTGGCGCAGGCCTTTTACGGGATCGTTGTGATCGCGGTCACCATCTGCAACTGGGCCGTCCACAAGGCGCTGGAAAGGCCCAATGCCGGCAACCAGACCCTGCTGGATTCCACAAGGGCATACCGGAGACTGCTCGTGCCGGACATCGTCATCAAGGTGGCTGCCCTGGTCCTGGCTCTGACCGTGTCTCCGCCGCTCATGATGTACGGCGTACTCATCGCGGCCGGATGCTTTCAGCTGTCCAAGGCCCTGTACTTCGGAAAAACGAAAAAAGTTTTGTGGTAGGAGAAAACCATGTATAAGGCAAACCGGTTTATCGAACTTCATCTGCATCTGGACGGCGCGGTGACCGCGGATATCGCGCGGGAACTGGCGAGGATCCAGGATATCCGGCTCCCCGAAGACGACGGGGAACTGGAAAAGATGCTGACCGTGCCCGCCGACTGCGGAAGCCTGAACGAGTTTCTCCGGTGCTTCCGGCTGCCTCTGTCGCTGATGCAGACCCGGGAAGGTCTGGCTGAAGCGGTCCGCCTCATCGCCGACAACATCCGCTCCCAGGGGGTGATCTACGCGGAGTTCCGTTTCGCGCCCCAGCTGCACGGGGAGAAGGGCATGTCCCAGGAGGACGCTGTCCAGGCCGCCCTGAAGGGAATCGGGGAGACGGATCTGAAGGTGAACCTGATCCTCTGCTGCATGCGGGGGGAAGGAAATGAAGAGGCGAATGAAGAGACGCTGGCCCTGGTGAAAAAGTATCTCGTGGAGGACGGCGGGGTGGTCGCCATGGACCTTGCCGGAGCCGAGGCCCTGTTCCCGACGGAGAAGTACCGGGAACTCTTTGCAAAGGCAAGGCAAATGGGGATCCCCTATACCATTCACGCCGGAGAGGCTGCCGGCGCGGACAGCGTGCGTGCGGCGGCAGAATTCGGCCCGGCACGGATCGGACACGGCGTCCGGAGCGGTGAGGATCCGGAGGTGGTCGCCCTGCTGAAGGAAAAGGGAATCTTCCTGGAAATGTGCCCGACCAGCAACCGGCAGACCCACGCGGTGGAGGACATGTCCCGCTATCCGCTGCCCGATTATCTCCGGCAGGGACTGCTGGTCACCCTGAACACCGATGACATGGGCATCGAGGGGACGACCCTGGCGGAGGAGTTCCGCTATATGGAACAGCTCGTCGGCCTGACCCCCGCCCAGGAACAGACCATTCTGGAAAACGCCGTCAACGGCGCCTTCACCAGCGAGGAAACGAAGGACTGGCTGCGTAAGGAGCTTGGCCTCGCGTAAAGTCCGGGCACAAAAATCCCCCGGCATTCCGCCGGGGGAGAGTGAAAAGAAAAAAGCAGCCTCTACCGGCTGCGGGTTTCCGATTCAAATCGTCTCCACAGTGAGACGAGTTGCTTTTTGTGCCGGCAGAGCCGCTCGGTGCAGTTCTTGCAGGAGAGGAAGTCGTTGGTGTTCTCCGAGAACCGTTCCGGATGAAGGAAGAAGGCGATCTCCCAGTAGGCCAGGAGCAGGACGGCTATGAAGAGAAGGCTCCAGGTGTACAGCCCCGGAACGAAGAAGAGGGGCGTGAACATCATGGCGAAGTCCCAGTTGTAGATCCGGCAGGTCACGCAGCAGCGGTTCTTGAAAAAGAGAACCTGGAAGGGGCAGAAAAACAGAATGCAGATCATGTCGCTCACGGAGAACAGGGAGCACAGAAGGAGCATGAAATCGTCATTCAGGATGCCGAGGATGTGCAGGGCGCCGAAGATGGCGTTGAACAGGATCCAGGCCAGCAGGACGAAGGTCGTGGCATGGTTGTCGGCGATGATGATCCCGGTCCTGCCCGTGGGCTGGTAGTTCCGGGCAAACTGTTTCTGGCAGCCGGGGCTGCGGATCGCAGAGGGGAAGAAGCGGGCGAACATCTCGACGGCAAAGAGCAGCCAGAGCACGACCATCAGGACGGGGTGCTCCCCGAAGCGGTAGATTATGGTGCTGTCTCCGTTGATGAGATCGCCGATCCAAAGCACGAGAAGGATAACGCAAAGAGCTGACCGCCAGACCAGGCTGAAATAATGGGCTATCATTACCGGGGACATTTTCTTTGTCATGCCGTAAATACCTCCTGCGGATTCAATTCTAATACACCGGCTCCTTTTCTTCAAGACGTGACCGGTCGACAGGGCGGGGAAAACAGGATATAATGTAGCTGCGCCCCTGGCAGAGACAGGGACGAAACAAGGAGGAAAACATGCGTAAGATACTGGTGAGCGAATGCCTGTACGGCGGAAGAGTCGTGCGGTATGACGGCGGTGAAGTGCCGGAGACCCACCCCACCTTCCTGAAGTGGAAGGAAGAGGGAAGGCTGATCCCCATCTGCCCGGAAGTGTTCGGCGGACTGCCCACGCCCCGGCCCGACTCCCAGAGAGTGGGAGACAGGGTCATGTCCAGCGAGGGACCTGACGTGACGGAGGAGTACACCAAGGGGGCCGTCGAGGCCGTGCGCCTGGCCCGGGAAAACGACGTGGCCTTCGCCATCATGAAACAGGACAGCCCCTCCTGTGGGAGCAAGTTCATCTACGACGGAACCTTCACCGACACGAAGATCCCCGGACAGGGACTGGCGGTGGAGATGCTCCGGGAGGCGGGCTTCAAAGTCTTCGCCGAAGAGGACATGGACGAAGCGGCGGCATATCTTGACCAGCTGCAGGACGACTGATGGACCGCGGGCTCGGTATTCGTGAGATCGTCAGACGGATGGGAATCCAGAGCGTTATCGCTTCGATTCTTGTCTTTTTGCTTGCCGTCGCGGCGACCTGCATCGGCGGATACCAGCTGTATCATTTCGCGAAGAAGGACATCCTGCTGCAAGGAGAGCTGAACGCCACCAGTTCCGCCAAGGAATTCGACCAGTACCTCATCGTGAGGGAAAATGCCGTCCGCCTTGCCGGCCATGTGGTGGACAGTATGCTTACGGAGAACAAGCCGACGGAGGAGATCATGGAGTACCTGGTCGCCGAGTCGGGCAGCCTGAAGGTGTCCATCGACAAGAACTGCACCGGCCTGTACGGTTGGATCAGGGGAGAATACTGCGACGGGGAGGGCTGGGTCCCCGACAAGGATTACGTTCCCACGGAGCGTCCGTGGTATACGGAAACCATGGCGGACGACAGCGAGATCACCTACGTTAAACCCTATCAGGACGAGCAGACCAAGGCGGTCATGACCACTATGGCCACGAAGCTGAACGACGGGACCAGCGTTCTCGCTTTTGACGTCAGCCTGGGGCACATCCAGGAGATCACGGAAAACATCGCCGAGAACACCCCGGGCAGCATCAGCGTCGTCCTGGACAAGACGGGTCAGGTCATCGCCCACTCCGACAGCGGGGAACTGGGCAAAAACTACCGGGAGGAATCGGACACTTTGGGCTCGGCTCTTGCCGACGAGGTCCTCAACGGGGAGAAAAGGCAATTCGAGCTGAGTTACCAGGGCAGGAAGTACATGGTCTACAGCGAGGGGATCCAGGGTGGATGGAAGAGCATATCCATGATCGATACCCAGACTTTCTACAAGTCCCTGCAGACGTTCCTGCCGCTGCTGATCTTCTTCACCATGCTGGAAGCCCTGGTGTTCATTGCCGTTCTGTATAATCTGGTTTCCCGGAACATCGCCATTTCCAACAGGAACGTGCAGATCGCCGCCGTAGCGGACATGTATGTGGCCATCTACGACATCGACATTGCCCAGGATACCGTCCGGCAGATATCCCGGGGAAGCGGGGGCGATACGGAGAATATCCTCGACGAAAACCAGGAGGGCGCCCAGGAAGCGCTGAACGACCTGCTCGACCGCAATGTCCATGAGATGTCCAGACCGATCATGGAACTGTTCATCGATCTGTCCACTCTGTCCCGGCGCCTGGAAAATGCGAAGACCATCGCCGAGGAATTTCTCGACGACAGCAAGCGCTGGTGCAGAGGCCGGTTTATTGCCGCGGAGCGGAATGAGGAGGGGGAAGTCCTCCGCGCCCTGTGGATGGTCGAGTCCATCGACGAAGAGAAGAAACACCGGGATCACCTGAAGCGCCTCTCGGAGACCGACCGGATGACCGGGGTCTACAACCGGGCCACCGGAGAGGGGAAGATCGCCGAGCTGCTCCAGAGCGGCGCCGGCGGAATGCTTCTGATGATCGACGCGGATAAATTCAAGAGCATCAACGACAGCCTCGGCCACGATGTGGGCGACAAGGTCATCATCGCTTTGGCCAATGCCGTTGCCAACACCTGCCGCAGCAGCGATGTGGTCATGCGCCTGGGCGGCGACGAATTCGTTGCCTTTGCGCCGGGAGTCGTTACGAAAGAGGTGGGCGTTCAGATCATCAGCCGCCTCTTCGAGAGCATCGCGGAGGCGGAGATCAGCGAACTGGGCGACCGGAAGGTCTGCGTCAGTGTCGGCGCCGCCTTCTGCCCGAAGGGAACCGTCATGCCCTTCGCCGATCTGTATAAAATGGCGGACAACTGCGTCTACGAAAGCAAGAAGAGCGAGGGGAACACCTATACCTTTGCGGATTCAGAAGCCTGATCGGGGGAAGGAGTTCATGAGACAGACCGTATCCATCATTCTGATCCTTCTGGTCATCGCCCTGGCGATCTGCGCCGTGCTGGCCCTGCGCTCGCAGCGGAGCATCGGCAGGTCGGTGGCGCTCATGCAGTTCGCCCTGATTCCGCCGGTGATCGGCAACCTTCTGATCATTCTCTCCGGCAACGAAACAGTGGCCAACATCGGCTGCTACATCTACTTTCTGGGCATGGACCTGGTCATGTTCTCCCTGCTCCGGTTCACCTTTGACTACTGCGCCATTTCCTGGCCGAGCCGGAAGCTGCAGATTCTGGTGTACTGCGTGCTGGCTTTCGACGTCATCCAGTTCCTCTGCAACCCGTTCTTCGGACAGGCCTTTGACACGGAGCCGGTCATGGTGGACGGCTATCCCTATTACAGCCTGGTCCCCCTGGCCGGACAGACTTTCCACCGGGTCGTGGATTACAGCATTTTCTTCTCGGTGCTGATCATCTTTGCGGTTAAAACCATCCGTTCTTCGAGGATCAATTCGGAGAAGTACTGGGTCATTTTGCTGACCATGGTTTTTGTCAGCCTGTTCCAGACCTTTTTCATTTTCTCCCGGACTCCTGTCGACCGATCCATGATCGGGTACGGCCTGTTCGGGCTTCTGATCTTCTATTTCTCCCTTCGGTACCGGCCTCTGCGTCTGCTTGACCGGATGTTGGCGGGCATCGCGTCGGAACTGCCGGAGGCGCTCTTCTTCTTTGATGCCGGCGATCGGTGCATCTGGGCCAATCCGCCCGGGGTATCCCTGGCCGGAATTGAGGACGATAATTACGACCATGTGCCGGACAGACTGAAGCAGCTCTTCGGCGACATTGACCGGGAGGAGGAATGGTCCTCTCAGAAGAGCCTGGGAACCGGGGATACCCAGAAGAGTTATGTGGTGGAAAAGCACCTGGTGACGGATGACCGGGGACGAAAAGCCGGCTCATTCCTCAGCGTACGGGATAACACCGCGGAACAGAGAACCCTGCAGAAGGAAATCCACAAAGCGACCCATGACGCCCTGACCGGTGTCTACAACCGATCCGGATATGACCTGATCCTTTCCGGCATCGAGATGGAGTCCACCTTCATCGTCCTGATCGACATCGACCGGTTCAAATCGGTCAACGACACCTACGGACATGAAACAGGCGACCGGGTTTTGCGCCGGGTCGCCGACACCATAAGGCGGCAGTTCAGGGTAGAGGATTATGTGTGCCGGCTCGGCGGCGATGAGTTCGTCGTGTTTATGGTGCGTGCTGATCTGTCCATGACCCGCCTGATCCAGGAGAAGATCGACCGGATCAACGGGGAACTGCGCCGGTTCGCGGCAGAGGACCGCCACCGCGCCACAGACGAATACATTCCTCCCATCTCAATCAGCGCCGGCATTGCCCACGGCAGCATGGCGGAGGATCCGGCTGAGCTGTTCCGCAACGCCGATCTGGCTATGTACGAGTCCAAGCGGAGAGGCCGCAGCAGATACACTTTCTATCCCTTCGACGAGGAAGAGACCCTGACTGACGTACGTTGATAATCACGGCCCTGTGGGGTATAATCGAGATGGACACCGCGAAGGGAGGAAATGATGCAGACAGGCTATTTCTTTTTCTATACCGAAGCAATCATCTTTTGCATTCTTGCTTTTGTCATCCTGCTGATCAACGAGATCTGGCGTACTCACCGTGACGACCGGCAGATCAAGTTCGACAATGTCCTCATGGCGCATATTCTCTACTTTATTTCCGACATCTTCTGGGCCGGCGTTCTGGCCGGAGTTATTCCCAGGACTCTTTTCACGGTACTGTTTTTCAATCTGACCAATTACATCTTCATGGCGGCCATCGGCTACACCTGGTTTTTCTATGCGGCCCTCATGGAGAAGATCCCCATCATCAACACCAGGCGGGGGAGGAATATCGTACGGCTGCCCATCATCATCATGACCCTGGTGATGGTGGTGGTGTACCTGATCTCTCCCCATTCCCTGATCGATGAACACTATAACCTGCAGATGCTCTATTATCCGCTGATGCTGGCCGCGCCCATATGCTATGTGGTCGTCTCCTGCGTCTGTTCGATCGTGAAAGCCCGGCGGGAATCCGATCCCATCGAGCGCAGGACCTATCTGTTCCTTGGCATCTATCCGCTGATCGTCGTGGCGGTGGGCATCTCTCAGGTGGTGGTGATCAACGCGCCGCTGCTCTGCTTCGCCTGCACCCTGATGATGCTGTTCTTCTACATCCGGTCCATGAACAATCTGATATCCCTGGATCCTCTGACCCAGCTGAACAACCGGGGCCAGCTGCAGCGCTATATAAATGAAGAAGAGAACATGCAGCGGGAGGGGCTGACGACCTTCGTGATCATGATCGACGTGAACGATTTCAAAAACATCAACGATACCTACGGCCACGCGGAAGGCGACCGGGCTCTCATCCTGATTTCCGACGCTCTGCGTGAGGCCGTCGGCGAGGCCCACATGCCGGCCTTCCTCGGTCGCTACGGGGGAGACGAATTCATCCTTATCGTCTATGCCCGCGATGAAGGGGATGTCATCCGCTGCGTGGACATCATCCGCCGGGACGCGGAGAACGCCTGCCGGCAGCAGAAGACGCCCTACCTGATCGGGCTGGGCATAGGTTGGGAGGAAATGCAGGAGGGAGAGGACTTCCAGAACTGCATGGAACGGGCGGACCGGAAACTGTACATCGACAAAAGGCAGTGGAAACAGCAGAAAGACCAGCAGGCCCGGTGATGAACAGGGCAGGTTACCGGCTTCTCTACACCTTTATCTTCATGGGGATCGGCGTGCTGACCACGCTGATCGGCCCCTATCTTGATCACATCGGATTCACCGGACAGCAGATCGGCATCGTGACGGCGGCAGGAACCTGCACGGCGATTTTCGCTGCGCCTTTCTGGGGACGGCATTATTCCCATCTGGCCAGGCGTGCCCCGGGCCGGCGCCGGTTCCTCGTGGCGGTCCTCTGTGTCTGCGCCGCGACGGTCTCCCTCCTGCTTCACGAGATCAGCTTCTTCGCCGGATTTCTTCCGGCCTTCGTCCTGCTGTACTTCGTGCAGGCACCCCTCGCGCCCCTTTCCGATTCCCTGACCATCGATGACGGTTATCCTCTGGGCCGCTTCCGGACCTTCGGCGCGGTGGGTTTCGCCCTGGCGGCGCTGGGTGCCGCGTGGACGGCGGACCGGCTGGGGATCAGCGTGATCTTTCCCATCTACACCGCCTGCCTTCTGATCGCGGCCCTGAGTCTGGCGGCCTGCGGCGGGAGGGACAAAGGCAATCCCGCCGGGGATGAGCGGAACCGGTCTGCCGGGGAGGCGCCCGCCGGTGACTGGGGACTGCTCCTGCGAAACCGCCCCTACGTGCTGCTGGTCATCTGCGCCTTCTTCATCAACGGGACGGATATGGCCAACAACACCTATTTCGGCTTTCTCTATCTGGAGGGCGGCGGCACCCTGGCCGGCGTCGGGGTTGCCTTTTTCCTTATGGCCGGAAGCGAGGCACCCTTCATGGCGGCGTCGGACCGGATGGCCCGGCGGTTAGGGCAGGGCCGGCTGCTGCTGATCACCATGGTCTTTTCCATCCTGCGGTTCGGGATCTTCGCCATGGGACCCTCCAGCGGCGTGCTATTGCTTTTGTTCCCCCTGCAGGGCCTGGTCAACGGAATCACCCTGGTGGAATTCGTCCGCTTCGCCGCGGACACGGTGCCGGCCCGCCTCCACGGGATGGCCATCGCGGTGTACTACGCCCTGGGCTCCAGCTTCAGCACCATCGTCTGCCAGCTGATCGGGGGAAGGCTTCTGGACCACGGTCTCCTCTCCCTGACGGGTGTGCAGAGCGTCTATCTGTTCTTCGCCATCTTCAACGTGATCGGCGTCCTCATCTTCTGGGCCAGCGGCCTGCATCGCCGGTGCTGATCGAACAAACACGTAGCATTACAGTAGGAATTATGGTATAATGCCATAATCAGTGATTGTCTTTGAGAAGAATAGAGCGGAGATGGTATTGTGACAGTTTCGAAGATGAAAGTATTCCGAGGGGGGATCGCGCTGCTGGCTGCAGTTGCCGTCCTCATTTCCCTGCAGTGGTTTGTGCCGGTCCATGTTTCGGCGGAAGATAAAGAAGTTGAAGTCAGCGTCAGCAATCTGAGCATTTCGCCGTCGTCTGCTTCCAGTCGGCAGGAGGTGCGCGTCACCTTTGATTATCAGCTTTCCCTGACCGCCAGTGGGACCGCGTATTTTAAGGAGGGCGACACCATCGCCGTCAAGACGAATTTCACAGAGATGTTCGTCGCGGACGGCTCCTTTGCGGTGCCCGTCAACGACCATGGCGGCAATCAGCTGGGCGTGCTGAACTATGATTCCGCCAGCGGCACGGCGACGTTCACGGTGGCCGAGGCGGCCGAGAACATGGAGTACCACACCTTCACAGGCACATTCGACAGCTTCAGGCACTTCAAAACCAGGAACGTGGATGTGACGACCGACTACACGGTGACCGCGGGCATCGACGCAGCAGCAGCGGCGACGGCGACCTTCAGGATCGCAGCGCCCGCCCGCCAGCTTAAGGTCCAGTCGTCCGGCCATGGAACCCTTTCCGGCGTCACGGGAACCATAACCCTGAACGAGGGGGATGAGGCAGAGATCACCGCCACGCCGGAGGACAGCGGAGTTCCCGCCGATCCTTATCAGGTGATCGCGGCTACGCTGGTCCGCGCCGACGGCACGCGGGCAGCATACAAGGCAAGCGAGCTCCCCAAATCCGAGCCCGTCATTTTCAGCGTCAGCTACGACGACCTTAAACCCGGAGTCAACACCTTCGATGTCGCATTCACGGCGAACGTCATAGACAGCGATCAGAATGCATGGGGGTTCATGGACTATAACGACATCTGGAAGAACGTCTGGGGCGTCGACTATAACAGTTATGCGCAGAACGACATATCCATCGGCGGAGCCGCCGTCACCAACCTGTACGGATCCATGGGCAGGCGGCTGGGAGGGAACGAAAACGACAAGTCCCATGACCTCAGCAATCTCATCATAGAGGAGCACATTCCGGGCGGCGTCGCCGGGACCATCTGGGGTACACGGCTCGCCATCGAGGCCATCCTGCCGAATTACTGGCCCATAAAGAACGACGACGGCACCATCACCGGCTACAAGCCCTTCCGCAAAGAGGCGGGGCGCATCGGTGACTGGTCCGTCCGCGTGTATCCCAAAGGCAGCACCGACCTGATCTCAGCGGGCCTGATCGAGAAGATCCAGCAGGGGGCGGGTGAGGACTATGATCAGTTTCTCCAGCGCATAAAGGCAACGCCCCTTTCATACGGCGTGTTCATCGACCCCGAAACGAAAAGCACCTCCATCCTCATCAACCTGGGATCCCCAGGAGATCCCGACGGGCCGGGATGGAAGTGTTCCGAACTCTGGCCCAACCAGCTTGCCCTCGATCCCGTGCTGAACGAGATCAACGGAGACGACAACTGCATAGGCGGCAAGGTGCAGGCCTTCCGCCTGTGGTTCTATACCGACCATTCGAAGGTGCGTTTCACCACCGATTTTGATAACAAGGTGTATTACAGCGCAACTACCGGCGCGGGCACGGCCATCGACAGGTCTCCCAGGAGCGCGCGTTACACCATCACCCGGGATAACGCCCTCGGCGCGGGACATAAGTCCACGCTCACCGTGCATGTGGTGGATGCTCTCGACCAGTCCCAGGACATTGTGGGCGTTAAACTGAAGCTGGAGAAGTGGAACGAACAGCAGGGGGAGTGGGAGGACGCTCAGCACGAGGGCCGAACCTATGAAGGAGTTACCGGCGATGCCGGTGAACTGGTCCTTGGCGAAAGCGACGGCAGCGTGGAGACCGGCACACTGACGCCGGGAAAGTATCGTATCCGCGAGGTGTCTCTGCCCGAGCATTATTCTGCCCGGACGATGACCGTGATCACCGCTCCGTCAAGCCAGGGGCAGATCTCCAGTGACGGAGTATTCACCGTAGCCGCCACCGATACGAAGGGCTTTGTCGCTCTCGTCACGAATACCAGAGCCTACGATGTGCTCTATCACGCCAACGGGGGAGAGGGCGAACTGGTCTGTCCGGGCAATCCCCATACCAGCGGCACGAAGGCCGTCGTACTGGCCCCCGGAGACGATATTACGCGGAGTGATCATTACTTCGTCGGCTGGAACACCGCCATGGAGGGAGACAGCGATTGGTATGCCCCCGGCGACGAGGTCCCCATCGTCGATCAGGATGTGGATCTTTACGCCCAGTGGAAGCTGAACACCAAAGCCACGACGACGCTCACGGGCAGCAAGGTCTGGGACGATCTGGGCAACGCGTCCGGCAAGCGCCCGGCCATCGACGCCAATCAGGGCCAGCCCCTCGCCCTGGAGCTGGTCAACCTCAACGGCTATGAATTTCCGCAAGGTGTGGAGCCTCCGAAACCCCAGTGGACCCAGGATGACCAGGATCCGAACAAATGGCACTATTCCTATACCGGCCTTCCGGGCTATGACGCCGGCGGAAACCTGATTACCTGGTGCGTGGTGGAGACGCCTCCCGGGGACTACGAAGCCAGCTACGAAAACGGCGCGGAGTGGGACTACATGACCGATCGGTCCTATCAGGGCGGTACGATAAAGAATACGATCAAAAGTGCCGTTATCACCTACAAGCTGAACGGCGGCTCCTATAACGGGAGCACTGCGGATATCACGACGGCCCACAAGCCGGGCACCAGGATCAGGATCCATGAGGCGCCGATGCGGGAGGGCTTCACCTTCCAGTATTGGGAGGGGTCAGAACACTATCCCGGTCAGGAGTATCTGGTCAGCGAAGACCACGTTTTCACCGCCGTATGGAAAAAACAGGAAAATACCACGCCAAGCTCCGGGAACGAAGACAGCGGATCCAACAGCGACGCGTCTTCGTCAGACGATGGGAGTTCGTCCTCGTCGGGCGATGGGGATTCGTCTTCCTCAGGCGGCCGGAGCAATTCGACGAAAACCGGAGATAAGGCGAACCTTCCGCTCTTTGCGGGCCTCTTCGCTGCTGCAGCATGCCTCCTGTCCATGCTGCTGTACAGACGCAGGCGGTCCTGAGCGGTGACCGGCCGCCCGCGTGCCTCCCGGCTGAGATCCGGCCGGAGGGAAAAAGGCTGAAATTCATACGGAGGGAAAAAGGCTGAAATTCCTTGTAGACAAGCCATCGGATGTATAGTATAGTGTATGTCGGCGCCGAATTTTTCGGTGCCGGTATTAATCTGCACACGGCAGCTGCTGGAAGCCGGTGCCTTAACGGTCGGAGGAGAAAACGACTGTCGCGCGGAAAGCGTGCACGAGGCTGTTTCCATGAGGGCTGCGGTGGAAGAATAAAAAACCGGAAGGAGAAAAAAGAATGTCAGTAATTTCAATGAAACAGCTGCTGGAAGCAGGCGTCCACTTCGGACATCAGACGCGCAGATGGAACCCCAAGATGGCCCCGTACATCTTCACCGAGAGAAACGGGATCTACATCATCGACCTGCAGAAGACCGTGAAGAAGATCGATGAGGCCTATGCCTTCATGAAGGAAGTCGCGGCCAGCGGCAAGCCGATCCTGTTCGTCGGAACCAAGAAGCAGGCCCAGGCAGCCATCCACGACGAGGCGGTCCGCTGCGACATGTTCTATGTCAACCAGAGATGGCTGGGCGGAATGCTCACCAACTACAAGACCATCTCCCAGAGAATCAAGCGTCTCTATGAGATCGAGGCCATGGAAGAGGACGGCACCTTTGAGAAGCTGTCCAAGAAGGAAGTCGGCAAGCTGCGCCTTGAGCACGAGAAGCTGGACAAGTTCCTCGGCGGCATCAAGGAAATGAAGGGAATGCCCGGCGCGATCTTCGTCGTCGACCCGAAGAAGGAAAAAATCGCGGTCAACGAAGCGAGAAAGCTGAACATCCCCGTGGTCGGCATCGTGGATACCAACTGCGACCCGGACGATGTGGACTTCATCATTCCGTCCAATGACGACGCCATCAGAGCGGTCAAGCTGATCGCCGGATGCATGGCGGACGCGGTTCTGGAAGCCAGACAGGGCGAGAGCTTCGACGAAGGCGAAGACCTGCAGGCTGAGGAAGCAGCAGCGGAAGAGACCGTGGAAGCGGCGGAAGAAGCCAAGGTAGAAGAGGGTGAAGCCCCCGCGGAAGAAGCGGCGGAAGAAGCCCCGGCGGCTGAGTAATCGATACATATACGACTTGCGGCGAGCCAATGGCGCGACGCGCTACCGGGCCGCAAATGCATAAGGAGTTCCATCAGTTCACATGGCTCGCTGGGGCAACTCATTAAGGAGAATAAAACATGGCTGTAACAGCACAGATGGTAAAAGAACTGCGCGACATGACCGGCGCAGGCATGATGGATTGCAAGAAGGCCCTGGTCGAGGCCGACGGCGATATGGATCAGGCCGTTGAGATCCTGCGGGAAAAGGGTCTGTCCAAGGCGGCGAAGAAGGCCGGAAGAATCGCGGCGATGGGTCTGGTAAAGACCGCCTTCTCGGAAGACGGCAAGACGGCGGCGATCGTCGAAGTAAACTCCGAGACCGACTTCGTGGCGAAGAACGATGAGTTCATCGGATTCGTCGACGGACTGGCCAAGCTGGCTCTGGACGCGAAAGACAATGACATCGAAGCCTTCAAGGCGATGCCTTATGAAGGCGCAACCGTTGCGGAAGCGCTGACCGCCCTCATCGCGAAGATCGGCGAAAATATGTCGGTGAGAAGAATCGACAAGGCGTCCGGTGAAGTCCTGGCTTCCTACATTCACGGCGGCGGAAACATCGGCGTTATCGTTGCCGCCAACGGAGCGGACAACGAGGACAATAAGGCGGCGCTGAAGAACATTGCCATGCAGGTCGCGGCGATGAACCCCCAGTACGTCAGCAGAGACGAGATCTCCGATGAGGAGCTGGAAAACATCAGGAAGATCACCCTGGAAAGCGCACTGAACGATCCCTTCACCCTGCCCAAGCCGATTCTGAACGGACTCCTGGACAAGGCGTCCGACGGCGTATTGAGTGCTGAAGATGCGGATACTCTGGCGGAGAAGAGAGCGGACAGAAAGTTCAACTTCAACTACCTGTCCAACTTCCTTTCGGAGGACGCCAAGCTGAAACTGACGGGCCTTGCCATGGCGATCAAGGCGGAGATCGCGGAGAACAAGATTTTCAAGGGCCTGGTTGAGGGCCGTGTCTCCAAGCAGCTGAAGGAGATCTGCCTGATGGATCAGACCTATGTCAGAGCGGAAGACGGCAAGCAGACCGTTGCCCAGTACCTGGAAAGCGTCGACGAGGGCCTGTCCCTGACCAAGGTCATCAGATTCGAGGTCGGCGAAGGCATCGAGAAGAAGGAAGAGGACTTCGCAGCTGAGGTTGCGGCACAGATGAACAAGTAACCTTTTTTCGAACACTTATTTGGCAAACCCTTGAAAGCCTTGGGAATGATATGCTCCCCATATGGTAGACAGTGGAAATATCCAAAACTATCATATGAGGAGTATATTTATGTCCAGAAGAAAATTTACTAAAGAGTTCAAGCTCAGCCTAATCAAAAGGCATATCGAAGAAGGCGTATCTTTCT
>JAFRHG010000008.1 GCA_017433375.1 Bacillota bacterium | reverse complement strand
CCGGGCCGCTGTCAGCCGGCCCCGATGTGACGGCAGCTGCTTCGGCAGTACCAAACGTGGGAGGCGGAAACGCCGTTTACCACGGGCCAGTCACAAGCTCCCACCTCAGGGCCTCAGCCCAGGTGGTGAGTAGTTGACTGATGAGGAATCCGCCGGTAAGGTGAGTTTGCGCTTCGGCGTCTACGCCAATGCCAGCCTGGAAAAGGACGTGGAGAAACGCTTCGTCTGCGCCAGCATCGCGGCGGACAGGGTAAAGGATGACCCGGGCCAGATATGCGGATACTACAAGTGATAATTCTGAAAATTGTGGTATAATTAAATCGAGCGATTCAGTACAGATTACGTCGGAAGCATGGGTTGCTTTTCCGGCGTAATCCATGTCGATTGACCCCCTGGTGTATAGCATCTGAAACTGAACTGCAGCAACTGTCGGTTTTGACGTGGGAAGAATAGAGGTTGAGAAAATGGTTGGTTTCTTTAAGCTGAACAGGCGAGTTATTGTTGTGTTGTTCGGGTTGCTTTTGGCGGTCGCACAGATCGGGTTCCTGCCCCAGGGCGAAGTTTATGCGGCAGTCGGAGAAGAGACCAGCGTCCTGGCCTTCACCTCCGATGTGCACAATAACGAAAACAACAATACGGGGAAGACCCGTCTTGGGACGTGGATCGACAACATTAAAAGCCAATACGGCAAGATCGATGCCATGGCCTTCGGCGGAGATATGGCTCAGTATAATTCGGCCGACGACAAGTTCTGGAGAGAAACCCAGAGCACCATGGACGTTGTCGATGGTAAAGGAGTAACCGCCTATTACACCACCGGCAACCATGAGTATGCCCACCCCAACGACGATTCGAGTAATTTCACTCCTGACAAGAATGATGTCACGGCAAAGTATATACAGAACGACTGGGCGGTCTCCGATAACGATCACAATTACCGGATCTACTGCATGGGAGTAGGAGAAGCGGACACCAGCTATAGCTATGTCAACAATGCCTACACGGCAAATCAGGTCACTACGCTGCAAAGCAAACTGGCCGCAGTCGATAACACCAAGCCGATCTTCATCATTACCCATTTCCCCCTTCACTACACTGCCCAGAATACCAGCTCGAACAGCAGAGCCATCACCAGGGCATCCGATGTCATCGATGTGCTCAACAATGCTGCTACCAACGGCACTCCCAACGATACTTCAGACGATAAGAAGATCGTTTTCATCTGGGGCCACAATCATTCAATGAACAGCCCCGCTGACACTCATTATGACACGATCTATCAAAAGGGTTATTCCCTTCAGTATGATTCCACTTCCAGTCACACGAAGGTAGTCCAGTTCCTCTATGCTGCTGCCGGCGCTATGTGTGACTCGGAAAAAGACTCTGGCAGTGCCAAGGTAGAAGGCAAAGGACTGGTTGCTACGGTTAACAGCAAGGGTCAGATAGCACTTGCTTATCATAAAGCCGACGGAACCACAGTCACCAAAAACGGCGGCCCCTATAGCGAACAGGATCCCGTCGCCGTGACAGGTATAACGATTGACGAGGCTGATGAAGCGGCCCAGGACGGACTCAGCGTGGAAGCCGGCAAGAAGCTCCAGCTCCACGCAACAGTAACGCCGGCTGATGCCACGGAAAATACCGTGGGCTGGATCAGCAGCAATACTGCGGTTGCAACCGTCGATAACAGCGGCAAGGTCACCAGCGTTGGCGAAGGACAGGCAATCGTCACGGCCCAGATCGCTGACAGCATATCGGGTGGAACGTTCACGGCAAGCGTGGTCGTCAACGTCACTCCGCGCACTTCAAGCGGGACTCCCTATGTTCTTACCAATACCCTGACTCCCGGAAAGAACTATCTCATCGTAAACGCGAACTCGGGGAATGCCTACGCTCTGATGAACAACAACGGGACAGTTTCGAAGGAAGCAGTCACTATCGATGGAGATACTATCTACACGGATAATGAAGACATAGTGTTCAAGGCACAGGGAAGCGGAACGACGGTAGACGATCTCCATAACGGAACCCGATACCTCAAGGCGCACAGCGTCGGACTGGAATTGCTTGACGTAGCCGGAACCACCAGGCCCTGGGAATATGACAGCAGCAGCCACAAGCTGACAAACTATAAGATGAACGGCGAAACAGCAGGCACGCATTATTATGTGTTCTACGAAAACAACGCCTTCGGAGCAGACACCAAAACAACGGCAACCCATACAGTATATCTCTTCGAGGAAACCAGGCCCGACGTCACGTACAACGTTACCTTCAAGGTGGCAAACGGGAAGTGGGATGACAATACCAGCGCTGACAAGACGGTGCAGGTGACCGGCCCCGAAGGCTCCGTCACCTTGAGCGCGGACCAGATCCCGGCTGTAGGCGGAAAACCCGACAGCGGCTACAAGGCAGGCAGCTGGAACGTGACACCTGACACCACCACGACGCTGACCGGTGATGTCACCTATACCTACACCTATCAGGAACGGGGCAACGAGAAGGCCTACGTTCTGACGAATACATTGACCCCAGGAAGGAACTATATCATCACGGACACCAACTCGGGCAGTGCCAATGCATTGATGAACAGCAACGGCACTGTTTCAAAGGCAACGGTAACCATCGATGGAGATACCATCTATACGGATAATGAGAACATCGTATTTGAAGCACAGGGAAGCGGAACGACGATAAACAATCTCCACAACGGGAACCGTTATCTCAGAGGCAGTTCCTCACTGACGTTGAACACATCGGCCGGCGGCAGCAGGCCATGGTCATACGATGGCAGCACTCACAAATTGTCAAATAAATCAAGCAGCAGCACATACTATGTGTATTACACCAACAACAATTTCACCTCATCGACAAGTACGACTTCAACGCACATAGTGTATCTGTTCGAAGAGGTTTTGCCTGATGTCAGTTACGACGTTACCTTCAAGGTAGCGAACGGTAAGTGGGATGACAATACCAGCACCGACAAGACGGTGCAGGTGACCGGCCCCGAAGGCTCTGTCACGCTGAGCGCGGACCAGATACCGGCTGTGGGCAGCAAGCCCAACAGCGGCTACAAGGAAGGCAGCTGGAACGCCACGCTCGACACTTCCACAGTGATTACCGGCAATGTTACATATACATATACGTATGAAGAACAAGGCAGCGAGAAGGCGTATGTTCTTACTAACGAATTGAAAGCAGGTAAGAAATACATCATTTCAAGTGCAAACTCCGGCACAGCCCATGTTCTTACAAGCAGCAGTACCACGGCCGCTGAAGTGACAATCGATGGAGATACGATCTATACCGATGATACATCGATGGTGTTTACGATGGGCGGGGAAGGAGGAGCAGTAAACTATATCGGAAACACAGCTGGTTATGTTGAACATACAAGCGATAATTATCTGACTTTCGTATCGACACCGCCAAGCGGCATAACGTGGACATATGACGGATCGTATCTTACATATAGGGATGGTGGTAATACATATTATTTGTATTACAAATCCGGAACCAACTACAATCGATACAGAATCAAGAGTCAATCTTCAGCAGCAGACGAGCAACTCATCTATCTGTTTGAGGAAGTGTCGACTGATATCAGCTGTAACGTAACCTTCCAGGTCGAGAACGGCAAATGGAACGATGACACCGCGGAAGAGAAGACCGTCACCCTCACCGGCCCGGCAGGCACCGAACTCAGGCTGAGCGAGGATCAGATCCCGGCGGTGGGAGGAATCCCCGGCACCCACTACAAAGCGGGCACCTGGGACAATATCCCCGACACGACTACCGCGATAACAGAAGACACTACATTTAAGTATACCTACGAGTACGTCGATCATGTGTGGGATGGCGGCGTTGTAACGACGGTACCCACCTGCACCGGGGAAGGGGTGAGGACATTCGCCTGTTCGGTCGGCGGAGAGACAAGAACGGAAGCAATCCCTGTCACAGGCCATGACTGGGAAGAGGTATTTACGGTCGATGCCGATCCGACATGTACGGAGCCGGGCAGCAAGTCCAAACACTGCTCCGTATGTGACGCGATCAATGAGGAAACTGTTACGGAGATCCCGGCTGCCGGACACAGTTTCGGGGAGTGGACGGAAGTAACTCCGAGCACCTGCGAAGGCAGCGGCAGTGAGCAGCGCGAGTGTTCGGTATGTAAAACGATAGAAACCAGAGCCCTCGATCCCACCGGCCACAGCTGGATGGATGATTACACTGTGGATCAGGAAGCCACATGTGATGCAGACGGAAGCAAGTCCATCCACTGCAGCAAGTGTGACGCGAAAAAAGACAGCCAGGTCATTCCCGCTCTGGGACATGACTATGGAGCGTGGACAAAGCTGGATGATGACCAGCATCAGAGAGTGTGCTCAAGAGACGAGTCACATATCGAAAAAGAGAACCATGTCTGGAATGAAGGCGCGGTGACGACACAGCCCACCTGTACAGAGGAAGGCGAGACGACGTACACCTGTACGGTATGCGGCGCGACAAAGACAGAGCCGATCGAAGCCCTGGGTCATGACTATCATGAGCTTGAAGGAACAGCGGCAGCGCCCACCTGTACCGAAGAGGGTAAAAAAGCAAACGAGAAATGTTCGCGCTGCCAGGATGTGAAGATTGGGGCCAAGATCGACGCGCTGGGCCATAACATGACCGAACACGCAGCGGTGGATGCGACCTGCTCCGCGGCAGGAAACAGCAAGTACTACAGCTGCGACAGATGTGAGAAATACTTCTCGGATGAGGCCGGCGAAACAGAAATCGCCCTGTCAGATACCGTTATTCCCATTGATGAAAATGCCCACAGCTGGGGCGAGATTAGTTATACCTGGAACGGGGATAACAGCAGGGTGACGGCCCTGAGGCAGTGCGGCAATAATCCTGCGCATATTGAAACGGAGACCGCAGACACGACCAGTGCAGTCGGCACACCGGCGACCTGTACGGCCAAGGGCAAGACGAAATACACCGCCACCTTCGAAAATGAAGCGTTCGAAACGCAGAACAAGGTAGTGGAAAACATCGAGGCACTGGGTCACGACTGGGGCGAAGCGGAATACACCTGGAACGATGACAATACCAAGGTGACGGCCAAACATACATGCAAACGCGAAGGCTGCAATGAAGAAGAGACCGAAACCGTTGACGCGACCTTCGAGGTGACCAAGGCGGCGACCTGCACCGCGAAGGGTGAGACCACCTATACCTCCGCGGCGTTTACAAACACGGCGTTTGCCGCTCAGACGAAGACCCTGGAGAACGTCGATCCCCTCGGCCATGAGTGGGGCAGCGCGACGTACACCTGGAACGAGGACAACAGCCAGGTGACGGCCAGACGGACGTGCGGACGTGATGGCTGCAGCGAAGAAGAAACGGAGACGGCCAATGCGACATCCGCAGTGACGACCCCTCCCACCTGTACGGCCATGGGTAAAACAACGTATACCTCCGCGGCGTTTACCAACGCGGCCTTCAGCGTACAGACGAAGACCCTGGAGGATGTCGCCCCCGCAGGCCACGCCTGGGGCAGCGCAACGTATACCTGGAACGGCGACAACAGCAAGGTCACGGCTAAGCGGGAGTGCGGACGTGAGGGCTGCAGTGAAGAAGAGACGGAGACGGTGGACGTGACGTCGGAGGTGACGACCCCGCCGACCTGCACCGTGAAGGGTGAAACCACCTATACCTCTGCGGCCTTTACGAACACGGGATTTGCCGTGCAGACCAAGACCGTGGATAACATCGATGCCCTGGGTCATAACCTGACAGCCCATGCGGCATCAGCTGCCACATGTACAGGCGCCGGGAACAGCGCCTACTGGAGCTGCGGTAGATGCGGGAAATACTTCTCCGATGCAGAAGGCACAAGTGAGGTCGAAGAGAACATCTGGGTAATCAATCCCCTCGGTCATGAGTGGGGCGAGGCAGAATACACCTGGAATGATAATAACACCGAGGTAACGGCCAAACGGAAATGCGGACGCGACGGCTGCGATGAAGAAGAGACCGAGACAGTGGATGTGACATCGGAAGTGACGACCCAGCCCACCTGCACGGCCAAGGGCAAGACCACCTACACCTCCAAGGCATTCACCAACGGGGCCTTCGAAGTTCAGACGAAGACCCTGGAGGATATCAATGCCAAGGGCCACAGCTGGGGCGAGGCGACATACACATGGAACGATGACAACAGCAAGGTCACGGCCAAGCGGGAGTGCGCACGCCAGGGCTGCAGCGAAGAAGAGACCGAAACGGTCGACGTGACATCGGAAGTGACGACTCAGCCCACCTGCACGGCGAAGGGCAAGACCACCTACACCTCCAAGGCATTCACCAACGAGGCCTTCAGCGCACAGACGAAGACCCTGGAGGATGTCAATGCCAAGGGCCACAGCTGGGGCGAGACGACATATACCTGGAGCGATGACAACAGCAAGGTCACGGCCAAGCGGGAGTGCGGACGTGCGGGCTGCAACGAAGATGAGACCGAAACGGCTGATGTGACGTCGGAAGTGACGACCCCGCCGACCTGCACGGCCAAGGGCAAGACCACCTATACCTCTAAGGCATTCACCAACGGGGCCTTCAGCGTACAGACGAAGACTCTAGAGGATGTCGATGCCCTCGGCCACAGCTACGGCTCGTGGACGAAGCTGAATTATACCCAGCACCAGAGAGTCTGCGCCCATGACAAGACCCATGTGATAATAGCCAATCATACGTGGGATAACGGCCGGGTGACCAAAGAAGCGACGGCGACATCCCAGGGAGTCAAGACCTATAGATGTACGACATGCGGATTCGAAAGGGTCGAGGCGATTCCCGTGCTGGAGACAGCCGCTGCGGGACCGGTCGAGATCGTCGATCTGCCTGCGGTAAAGGTCAAGAAGCCGAAGGCCGGCAAGAAATCCGCGACGGTAAAATGGAAGAAGATCAAGAAGAAGACCAAGAAAAAGATTCAGGGCATTGAGGTCCAGTACAGTACAGACGGATTCGCTACGATCGCGGGGACCAAGACCGTGAAGAAATCCAAGAAGTCTGTAAAACTCAAAGGCCTGCAGTCCAAGACGAAGTACCAGGTGCGCGTCCGAACCTTCCGGTACGCCCCCGAGGGCAAGCACGTGTCGGTCTGGAAGGTGAAGACGGTAAAGGTCAAGTAGGCCGCTGGCTTCAGATAGGCGTTGCCTTTGACAGTCAACAGATATGGGAATAGAATATTAAGGTAACGACATACATTTCAGCAAGAATTCAAGAATTAAGGAGGCAAAAGAATGAATTATGAAATCATTGGCGGAAATTTCCCGGCAGCAGTCTGTAAGATGAAGGCCGGCGAGGCCATCAAGTGCGAGGCCGGCGCGATGTCATGGATGGATCCCAGCATCCGCATGGAGACCAAGTCCGGCGGTCTCGGGAAACTGGTTGGACGTGCGCTGTCCAAGGAGACTCTGTTCCTGAACCGTTTTGTCGCAGACGCGGACGGAGAGATCACCTTCTCGGCATGCACACCGGGTCAGATCATCCCGGTCGAGATCCAGCCCGGCAAGAGCATCGTCGCCCAGAAGGGCGCCTTCCTGGCGGCTGATGAGGGTGTTGATCTGGACATCTTCTTCCAGAAGAAGATCGGCAGCGGACTGTTCGGCGGCGAAGGCTTCATCATGCAGAAACTTTCCGGACAGGGAACCGCCCTCCTCGAGATCGACGGCGGAGTCGTCGAATATACACTGGCGCCGGGACAGAAGAAGGTTCTCGATACCGGCTACCTCGTCATGATGGATGAAACCTGCAGCATTGACATCGTAATGATCAAGGGGGCGACCAATATCCTCTTCGGCGGTGAAGGCCTGTTCAACACGGTCGTCACCGGACCGGGAAAGATCGTGATCCAGACCATGCCCATGGTCCAGATGGTCAGCGATATCGCGGAACTTATACAGAGAGTCAATAAATAAACGCAGCAAACAGACAGAATACCGGAGGACAGGGTCCGCAGCAACAGGCACGTGGCACTGTCCTCCGCTCATCGTTGACAGAGATTTGTAATCGCATTAGAACATCAACGGCAGACTGTTGCCCTTGCAGAAAAGGGAGACAAGGAGGAAGAGCCGCTATGATGCAGACGGGTACTGATCCCCGGCTGGTTAAGCTGAGAAAGTATGAGAGCATTCTGGTGATCAGCGGGTTCGGAGTGATTGCCTTCGGCCTGTGGAGTATTATTCGTGCTGCCATTTACTATTTTCTTAATCCGCTGGACGTTTTGGACTACATTGAGGAAGCGGATCTGGTGGAAATCATGGCCCTCGGACAGGAAGGGGGCGTGGAGTACATCACGGACAATCTGGACGCGATCATAACGGGGTTCATTTTTCTCGTGTTGGGCATCGATCTGCTGCTGCGGGTCTATGTCGGGCTGTCCGCCCGCAGAGACGGCCGGAGAAGGAAGAAAACCGTGCTCTACATCATCATCGCGTGGTTCATGGCGATCTCCATGCTCGGCAGCGTCTACTCCACTGTCGATGACTTTTTCCGGCCCATCATTGAAGCGATCAATTCTAACCCGGGCGAGGCCTATGAAGAGACTTCCGCCAGCGGAGACCAGGCGGCGAGTGTTTCCATCATCGTGGACATTACGTCTATGCTGGTGCTTGTTGAAGTCGCCTTTTGCGGCATCATGGTCCGCAGGCTGAGAAAAAAGCTCGGCATCAAGACGGTAAGAAGAAAGAACAAGAATGAAAAGACGGAACTGAGCAGAGAGTTGCTGGAAGAACTGAACATTCCTCTGGAAAGAGATGAACGGGAGGCGCTGGGCAAGGAGTTCAGCGATGGACTGAGCACGATCACGGGAGTAAGGGAACTCTCGGAATAAGCGAACAGCCAGACGACATCACAGGAGAACAATAGCATGGAAGAAAGTTTCCACTACTACGCAACCTATTGCGCCGCATACCTTGCGGGCTACTCTCACGAGGAGAGTATGGATATCTGTTACAGCGCCCAGTTCGTTGACCTGTGTTCCCGCACGCTGCTGACGAAGATCGGCGGCCCGAACACCGCGGCCACCACCCAGCTGCAGCTGGAGCTGATGGACGCGCGGACGGACAAGACGGGCCTGCAGGATATCACCAGAATCTGGTCCTCATTCCACTTCCTCCCCCGGGATCTGAAGGCAGAACCTCCCCGGCGGACATCGAAGAAGTATAAGGACAAGTACCGCCTGATCTGCGGACCGAACGGAGACCTGGTGGTGGATACGGTAGAGCTGGCCAGGGGCAGCAGCCTGCAGGCGGCAGGCGTTGCCATGCACGTGCTGGCGGACACCTGGGCCCATACCAACTTCGCGGGGACGACCTCCCTGGTCATCAATAATACGGGCTATGAGTTTTACGAGATCCTTCCGGAAAACGGAAAGATGGTGGAGCGCCATCTCACTTTCCGGCACAGTGCCTCGGCACCGGACAATCTGGAAAAGGGCAAGTATACGAACACCGTATTCCAGACCGTTGAGAACACCATTATGAACCTGGGCCACGGCCGGGCGGGCCATCTGCCCGACTACAGCTTCATGCGCTGGAGGTACATGCCGGCCTGGGGGAACTACGAGGAGATCATCAAGGATAATCCCTCGGATTATCTGCATGCCTTCACCCAGATGGTATACGCCCTCCGGTATATCCGGGGAGATATACCGGCCTTTGAGAAGGAGACCTACGACACCGAAACGGTGAGGCCATGGGTCAAAGAGATCAAGAAGATCCTGGTGAAGCGGCAGCTGGATGCCTGTCCCGACTGGAAGGCGCTGGGAGAGAAGATGTCCGGATGTGAGGTCGAGGCCTTCGACCTGGACAAGTATCAGGAGGAGTTCGTGAACGCGTCCCATGAGGAGCGGGATGAGACCTTCCTGGGGAAATTCATTCTGGCGGCTACTGCCCACAAGAGCATGGTGACCAATCGCATCTACAGTTCCGGCAACAAACTGGCAGGCATCAGCATCACCCGGTCGAAATCGGTGGATGGAGGTGAGCAGTAATGACGCAAGTGCAGCGAGTGAAGGATGTGCTATTCGGCGTGGTCATGATTCTCGCCGGTGCGATCTTCTGCATCGCGCCTAACGAGTGTTACCCGCTCCTTACCGCTATGCTCTGCCTGGGAATGACCTTCCGGGGCATCAAACTGCTGTTTTTCTACTTCCGCATGGCCAGATTTATGGTGGACGGCAGGTCCATGCTGTACCAGGCGGTCATCATGATCGACCTGGGGCTGTTTACCGGCGCCCTGACACAGGTACCGCTGATGTATGTCATGCTGTATCTGATCGCGATCCACATGTTCACCGGAGGCATCGATGTCCTGCGGGCGCTGGAGGCCAAAAAGATGGGGTCCCACTGGAAGGTGACCATGGGCAGCGGCATCGTCAATATACTCCTGGCCATTTTATGCCTGGTGTTCATCAAGGTGACATCAATCGCGGTTATGATCTATGCGGTCGGCCTGATCTATGCCGGCGTCATTAAGATCATCACGGCATTCCGAAAGACCACGATGGTCTACATCCAGTAAAGTCTCGGGCGAAAGGCCCGGGCGGAGAGTTCGAATGGAGAACAACAAGACGAGCGACAGCCTGACAATGAATTACAGGCGGAGAACAACTCGGGCATCGTCAAGAGCATCGGCGTGCGGATGACCAAGCTCCGGAGCTACGATACGGTGATCTCCATCAACAACGCGGAGCTGAAGGCCATGCAAAACATGTCCGACGGCATTTCCTATGTCAGGAGTTCCCTGCTCATTGACAGCGGGGAGGATGAGAAGCACGTCAAAGAGATCATCCGGCAGGAGCTGCCGGAGATCAATGACCGCCTCAGGGAAACCGGGTTCACCGCCACAAACGTGTCCTTCAACGGCGTGACTTCCTCTGATGAAAAGGGCATGAAGTATGAGTTCGGTGTGTTCGGCGTCACCTATGAAACCCCGCGGGTGAAGAGGCTGCTGAAGGAAGAACTCTACGCCATGTGCGAGAGAAACGAGATTCGCGTCTCAGGCCCTGCCCCCAAGTCTACTCCCCCACGTAAGGAGTGTTGAACCGTTCCTCGAAGGCCTTCGAAAGCTCATCGACGACGGACGGATGGGCGATGCTGATGAGGGCCCGGGCACGATCCCGGAGAGTCTTTCCCTTCATTCTCGCAATACCATACTCGGTGATGATGTAGTCCACATCGTAACGGTTAGTGGTGACCGCCGCGCCGTTGTCGATGTAGGGGACGATTTTGGATATGACCGTTCCGTCCCGCTTGACGGTGATGGATGGCATGGCGATGATAGAAATGCCCTTGCCGTCCTCCGCTCTTGACGCGCCGCGGACGAAGTCGACCTGGCCGCCGACGCCGGAGAACTGCTTCGTACCGATGGACGCGGCGACGACCTGTCCCATGAAGTCCACCTGCAGGGCGGAATTGATGGAAACCATCTTATTGTTCTTCGCGATGACCGTCGGGTCATTCACGTAATCCACCGGCCGCAGCATGAGCATGGGGTTGCGGTCGGCAAAGTCGTAAAGTCTTTTTGTTCCCATGAGGAAGGTGACCACGATCTGGCCTTTGTGCAGCGTCTTCTCGGAACAGTCGATGACGCCGGACTCCACCAGATCCAGAACGCCGTCGGCAATCATTTCAGAATGGATGCCCAGGTGTTTGTGGTGTTTCAGGGATGCCAGCACCGCGTCAGGGATGGCGCCGATGCCCAGCTGCAGGGTGGAACCGTCCTCGATCAGGGAGGCGCAGTATTCGCCGATGGCCATTTCCACATCCCCCACCTTCGGTGGCTGGGATTCCATCAGGGGCATGTCCATCTCGACGATGGCGTCCAGCTGGCTGACGTGAACGTGGGTATCGCCGTAGGCGAAGGGCATGTTCTTATTGACCTGAGCGATGACCGTTTTGGCCGAACGGATCGCCTGGAAGGTGTATCCGGACTCCACGCCCAGGTTGCAGTATCCCCACTGGTCAGGAGGGGACACCATGACCAGGCACACGTCGAAGTTCAGGATCCCTCTGCGCATCCAGATGGGAAGCTCCGAAAAGTAAACCGGAATGACGTCGCCGTTTCCGTGGGCGATGCTGTTTCTGGTGCCGGCGCCGAAGAAGATGCCGTCAAAGGTGAAGTTGTCTTTGTACTTCGGGTCCGTGTATTCCCCCTTGCCCAGGGAAACCATGTGGGTGATGTGTACGCCCCGGTAGGCGTCGTGGTTGGCGACCATGGCGTCGATCAGGCCCTCGGGCTCGCAGATGCAGTGCCCGAAGATAACGTGGTCATGGGATTTGATCAGCTTGACCGCCTCCTCCGCAGTTGTCAGTTTCTCATTGTACGCGTCTCGCCAGTTCATTACCGTGGTTTGGATCTCTGCCATGTTCTGTACCTCCTGTGTTTTACATCAGTAGAAGAGCGATGTCCGCGGCGGAGATGCCGTGGATGCAGCGCTCCATTCCCAGTTCTTCCAGACGCCGGGCCAGACGCCCGTCCAGCGGGATGCCCTCCAGGGCCTGTTCCAGTTCCTTCAGATCACCGCTGCCGAAGAAGTCGCCGGAGAAGCGGATTTCCGTGATGACGCCGTGCTCCACGTTCATATCCACGGTGACCAGGCCGCCGTCGAATTTCTGCTCCCGGCGAAGGGAGTAGGCCCGGGTGAACCCGTAGTTCCAGCCCCAGGTCTCGTACTTTTCGTGCATCAGCGTCAGGACCGCCTCCTGATCGGCTTCAGTGAGGGTGTATTCCGTGATGTCGTTTTCGGCGAAGACCTGCTTCTTCAGCGCGTCTTTGAATTCCTCCATGGAGATCCGCCGGGGGGCATGCTCATTGATGGTGGTGACGCGGCTGCGGACGGATTTGACGCTCCTTGAGGTGAACTTGGCGTCCCTGACCCGCAGGGCATCCTTCACTTTGTCCAGGTTGGAGTCCAGCATGATGCACCCGTGATGGAGCACCCGCCCGTCATGGGCATACTGGGAGTTCCCGGAGAACTTCTTTCCGTCCAGCACCAGGTCGTTGCGTCCGGAGAAGGAGGCGTGCACGCCCAGCTCCTCCAGCGCCTGCAGGACCGGTTTCGTGAAAACCCGGAAGTTGAAATCCGCGAACTGCTTCTGGTCCGCGATGAAGGTGAAGTTGAGATTGCCTTTGTCATGATAGACTGCGCCCCCGCCGGAGAGCCGCCGGACGACACGGATCCCCTGGGCGTCCACGAATTCCTGATTGATCTCCTCGGCGGTGTTCTGGTACTTCCCGACAACGATGGTGTTGTCGTTCTGCCAGAGCATGAACACGCTCTGGCTCCGGTCCATCCGCTCGAAGGCGAACTCTTCCAGAGCAAGATTGTAATAGGGGTTCGTGCTGGCGGATTCGATGTAGATCATCCGGGTTCCTCATCGGCGGATTTTCACCCGCGCTTCTTTGTCTGATTGTTCAGGCTTCGCCTCTGGGAATATCCTACCATTTTCGGGGCCAATAGTCCAGCCCCGTCGCGGCAGATCAGTCCCGTCCTACGGCGACTTCTCCCCTGTCCGTGACGCCGATGACTTTTTCGCCGTCCTTCCGCAGGGCCTGTACAAAGGCAATCATTTCCCCGGTGATCTCCTCTCCGGGGCAGACGAAGGGAATGCCCGGCGGGTAGGGGATGATGGAACCGGCGCAGACACGGCCGGCTGCCTGGTCGAGGGGAACCATTTCCGAGAAGGCGGGGACGGGGTGCAGGGCGCCTGCCTTCGGCGCGGTGAAGGGGGAGGGCAGGGTCTCGCCGGAGGGGTCCGGCTCATGGGTCGAAGCGATATCCGTGAGGGCCTCGATCGTCCGGTCGAAGTGCTCCCGGGTATTTCCGATCCCGGTCATGAGCATCAGCACGTTGCCCGCGTAAAGCTCCGGGAAGATATCCCGGGCCATGAGTTCCTGCTCCAGCTGTGCGCCGTCCAGTCCGCAGGAGCTCATGTCGATGTTGACTTTGGTCATGTCCATGCTGCCTGCACTCATGATCTTCAGGCCGGGCACCCGCCCCAGCCGCAGGTAGAAGTCGTCCAGATTCCTTCTCCAGTTTCCCATCACTTCGGGACCGTGCTTCTCCAGGATCTCCGCGTTCATGTCCAGAAAGGCCATGAGGATGTAGGAGGGGCTGGTGCTCTCGATCATCTGGAGCCTGTCCTCCAGGACATATTTGCTCACCCGGTCGGTGTTGTGATTGAGGACGGCGCTCTGGGTCAGGGAGGCCAGGGTTTTGTGGATGCTGCCGATGACCAGATCGGCGCCGCACTCCTCCGCGGAGCGGGGCATGCCCTCGCCGCAGCCATACTTATGGAAGAATTTCAGATGGGCCCCGTGGGCCTGGTCGACGATGAGTACCTTATCCCTGGCGTGGACGGCATCGGCGATGGCCCCGATGTCCGAACAGATGCCGTAGTAATTGGGACTGGGCAGGATGACCGCCTCCGCGTCCGGGTGTTCCTCCATGCAGCGGATGAGCTCCCCGGGGGAGACCGCTCCGGAGATGCCGTATTCACCGATGAACTCAGGGCGGGCGTAGACCGGACGGACGCCGGCGAGAACCAGGGCGTTGAACACCGACTTGTGGCAGTTCCGTGCCATGATCAGTTTCCCGCCGGGCCTGACGGAGGCCATGATGGAGGCGATGATACCGCCGCTGGTGCCGTTGATCAGCAGATAGGAATTCTTTACGTCATAGAGCCGGGCGTACCGGTCCATCACGTCCCGGATGATGCCCTCGGGCTGGAACAGGTTGTCCGCTCCCGGGATCTCCGTAATATCACAGTCCACAAAGCGGTCCAGGAAATCCTCGTCGCCGTACCGGCGGAAGAAGTCCATTCCCTTGTGGCCCGGCATGTGAAAGGATGCCGGGTTCCTGTCCGCGTGGCGCAGTAAAAAATCTTTCATCGTTGTTCTCCTTTTCCCCGGGGGCAGAAGCGCTCCTCTTCAGGCAGGTATAGTCTATCCTTACCGGCATCCGACCGTCAAGGGTTTTACGGATGAGGTTGCCTTTGTGGCAGGCTGTTCCCGGCGGGGAAAATATGATAGAGTACAGACACAGAGGAGGAGAACAGAAATGGATCTGAATAAAACCATAGAGTCCCTGGAACAGAAACTGTACAAGGTGTCCTGCTTTGCCTCCCCGGAGGAGGCGGCCGAATACCTGGACGGCCGGATCGACGGGAAAACCGTCGGCTTCGGGGATTCCCGCACCATCATCGATATGAAGCTTTACGACAAGCTGTCCACCCACAACACGGTCTATGACCCCAACCAGAGCGTGGATAACGACGGGTTTCTGGAGATCGCGGCGAAGTGCCTGACGACGGAGGTGTATCTGACCTCGGTCAACGCCATGGCGGAGACGGGCGAGATGGTCAACATCGACGGCACGGGCAACCGGGTGGCGGGGTCCCTCTTCGGACATGAAAAGATCTACTTCGTCGTCAGCACCAACAAGATCGAGCCGGACCTGGAGAAGGCGGTCTGGAGGGCGAGGAACGTGGCCGCGCCGAAGAATTCCCTCAAGTACGACCTGCCGACGCCCTGCGTCATCAACTACAAGAGGACCGGCGAACTGAAGTGCTTTGACTGCCGCCGGCCGGAACGCATCTGCAACGGGATCATTACCTATCTGCGCAAAATGAACGATATCGACGAGGTGGAAGTGGTCCTCATCGACGAGGAGATGGGGTTCTGATTTCCGTCAGGATCCGAAGAAGATCGCTGAGCACGCCGTAGGCGGTATGGTCGATTTCCGGCTCGAAGGGTTCTTCGATGACGGTGACGCCGCCCATGAGGTCGGTGGTGACGGTCACGTAGGAAGCGGTAGTGTCCATGATGGCGGCGATGTGATCGGCGTCGACCAGGGTGGGCCGGACGGTGCCCACTGGCCTGCTGTCCTCCATGCGCCCGTGGCAGAGCAACTTGATTCGTTTGCCCCGTGCTGCGGCCTCATCAAGGTCCGCCTTCGTGATTTCGCTGATGCCGGTGCGGTCGATGTCCATGGGCGTGATGTGCACATCCATCAGCACGTTCATCAGCGCGGTCAGCTTCGCGGCCGCGTCCCATCCGTCGATATCCATAGAGGGGTCGGCCTCGACGAATCCCTGGCGCCGTCCTTCGGCGACCGCGTCATCGAAACTCATGCCCTGTTCCATTTTCGTAAGGATGAAGTTGGTGGTAGCGTTGAGGATCCCCTGGATCTCCGTGATCCGGCAGCCCATGAGGGTTTCTTTCGCCAGATTATAGACGGGCACGCCGTCCATGACGGTGGCCTCGTGGCAGAAGCAGACGCCCTGCTCGCGGGCCAGGTCCCGCAGCTCCCGGTATGCCCAGGCGACGGGCCCCTTGTTGGCGGTGATCACGTGCTTCTTAAGGGAGAGGGCTGTGCGGACATGGTCCGTAGCCGGCTGCCCCGTTTTGATATTGATGGGCGTCAGCTCGACCATGACGTCGTACTCTCCGCCGCGGATGATCGTGAGGGCATCCAGCGACCGGTCAAACCTATCGTCCGTCAGGTGTTCCGTATCGATACCCGCCGGATCCGTCACGCCGCCCAGGCGGCGGGTGCAGATGGCCGTGATGGCTGCTTCGGTGTCAAAGGTTTCCCGGATATATTCATCCCTGCGCCGGAGCATCCGGGCAAAGGCCTGTCCCACGTTGCCGTATCCGATCAATGCGATTCTGATGGTATTCATAACAGTATCTCCTTGTTCTTAGAGTTGGATGTATTCTAACATATCCGCCGAAGGCAGACAAAGAAAATGTATGTGTGGCAGCGGCGCTCCGGTGGTATAATAATATGGTGCGGACAAAACGCGAATGAGCGCGGACAGAGCCGCACCGGAAAGGGTGAATATGATGAGTGAAAACGAACCGAGAATCGAAGAGGTAAAAGTCAAGGAACCGTTTGACCACCATAATCTGATTATCTGGATCTTGCTGGTCACGGCGTTCTGGTATCTGCTGATCTGTTCTTTGCCGGGCCTGTTTTTTTCCCGGCCCGACATCGACTATTTCAGCGGACTGGTTCACCAGATCGGCTATATGCCGGATGCCATGAACTTCGCCGTGCAGTACTATCTCATGACGCTGCCGGCATTTGTCATCGTGTTCCTGTATACCGGACTGACGAAGCGCAACCGCTTCATTTTCCGGAGTTTTCTGCCGATCAAGCCGGGCAGGACGATGAAGATGCTCCTGGCGGGGCTGCTGGTGGGATTCATCATGAACTTCGCCTGCATCGTGTGCGCGATGATCAACGGGGACATCCATCTGTTCCTGAACTTCGCCCTGAACCAGATCCCGTTCTACTTTATCGCTCTGGTCTTCGTGTTCATCCAGAGTTCCTCCGAGGAGCTGTGGACGCGGGGATTCATGTATGAACGGATCAATGTGCGCTATCCCCTGTGGGTGGCCATACTGGTGAACGGTGTCTTCTTCGGCATGCTCCACTGCTTCAATGACGGGGCGACCGTGTTTGCCGTCGTGGAGATCGCCGTGTGCGGCGTTTCCTTCTCACTGGCAAAATGGTACACCGGCAGCATCTGGTTCCCCGCGGGCATTCACACAGCCTGGAACTTTACCCAGAACTTCCTCTTCGGCCTGCCCAACAGCGGGCTGGTTTCGGAGGCTTCCGTCTTCGGGCTGGACGCGGCCACCGCGCGCAGCTCCATGGTCTACAGTGTACCCTTCGGCGTGGAGGGAGCCATTCCCGCGCTGGTCTCCGACGGGCTTCTTGGACTGATCTGCCTGATCCTGGCCATCCGTCAGGGCCGGGCGGGAGAGCTTCTGCAAAGGCAAGTCACGCCGCGCAGGGATCCGGAGGGGCCTCAGCCCCTGCCGCCGGGCAAGCGGAAGGCCAAAGCCGACAAGGAAGCCGCATCGGAATGGCACTATGAAAACGCCGCCGCCGCGCCGGTCGACGCTGCGCCGGAGAACAATGTGCCCGTTGACGCCGCGCTGGAGAACAGCCGGCCGGTAGACGCTGGTCTGGTTGACGCCGCGCCGGAAAGCAGCCGGCCTGTTGACGCCGACCTGGGAGTCAACGCACTGATCGGGCATGGGCCGGAGAATGGCGAGCTGGCCGACATGGCCGCGGAGAATATCGAGCTGGCGGACATGGCGCCGGAGATCGCCGAGCCGGTTGAGATGGCGGAAACGGACATCCCGGACATAAAGGAGAGTTAGAATGAGAAGATACAATGTTACAGGAATGGGCTGCGCGGCCTGCCAGGCGAGGGTGGAGAAAGCGGTTTCGGCCGTACCCGGAGTCAGCAGCTGCGCGGTCAGCCTGCTGACCAATTCCATGGGCGTGGAAGGCGACGCGGAACCTGCCGCGGTGATCGCCGCCGTTGAGGACGCCGGTTATGGAGCGGCCCTCGCGGAAGAGGAAGAGCAGGAGGAGAGAGAAGCCGACCCACCGCAGGGCGGGGAGGCGCTGGAAGACACGGAAACACCGAGGATCAGGAACCGCCTGATTGCCTCGGTTGTTTTGTTGCTGCCGCTGATGTATATCGGCATGGGCAGCGGGATGCGGGGATGGCCCCTTCCGGGTTTTCTGGCGGACAGCCCCGTCGCAGCAGGGATCTGCGAGATGATTCTGGCGGGACTGGTGATGGTGATCAACCGGAAGTTTTTCATCAGCGGCCTGAAGGGACTCCTTCACCGGGCGCCCAACATGGACACCCTGGTCGCCATGGGCGCGGCGGCGTCCTATATCTACAGCCTTTGCGTGCTCATCGCCATGGCGGCGGGACAAGCTGGAGGCGGACAAGGGGCTGCGGCCGGAGCCCATGGAGCGGCGTCGACCGGCGGGCTGTACTTCGAATCCGCGGCCATGATCCTCACCCTCATCACCGTGGGCAAGCTGCTGGAGTCGGTCTCCAAGGGCCGCACCACCGATGCGCTGAAGGAGCTGATGAGGCTGTCGCCGAAGACGGCGGTCCTTCTGCGTGACGGCGCGGAAGAGGAAGTCCCCGTCGAACAGGTGAAGACGGGCGACCGGTTCGTGGTCCGGCCGGGACAGAACATCCCCGTGGACGGCATCGTGGTGGAAGGAAACGGCGCGGTAAACGAGTCGGCCCTGACGGGGGAGAGCATCCCCGTGGACAAGGAAGCCGGCGATCCGGTGTCGGCGGCCACCGTCAACGAGAACGGCTATCTGGTCTGCGAAGCGACCCGCGTCGGCAAGGACACTGCCCTGGCGCAGATCATTGACATGGTCTCCGACGCGGCGGCGACGAAAGCCCCCATCGCGAAGATCGCGGACCGGGTATCGGGCATCTTCGTGCCCGCGGTCATCGCCATCGCCCTGATCACCTTCGTCATCTGGATCGCTGTGGGACAGACGGTCGGCTTTGCCCTGGCCAGGGCCATCTCGGTGCTGGTGATCAGCTGTCCCTGCGCGTTGGGCCTCGCTACGCCCGTGGCGATCATGGTCGGCAACGGGGTGGGCGCCAGAAACGGCATCCTGTTCAAGACGGCGGAATCCCTGGAAGCTGCCGGCAAGACCCGGATCATGGCTTTGGACAAGACCGGCACCATCACGAAGGGGGAGCCGGAGGTCATCGAAGTTCACGGAGCGGAAGGCGTCAGCGAGGAGGAACTGATCCGCGCTGCCCTGGCCCTGGAAGCCCGGTCCGAACATCCCATTGCAAAGGCAATCACCGCCTTCGGGTCGGAGGCCGGCATGAAACCGGAGGAGGTGACCGGATTCCGGACCTTCCCGGGAAACGGCCTTACGGCCATGGCGGACGGGAAGCGGATCACCGGAGGAAACCGGGAACTGATCGAACAGGAAACGGACATCCCGGGCCGGTATATCGGCATGGCGGACAGCCTTGCGGACCAGGGGCAGACTCCCGTGTTCTTCGCGGAGGAAAACCGGTTCCTGGGCATCCTTTCCGTTGCCGATGTGATCAAGGAGGATTCGCCGGAAGCCATCGGCCAGCTGAAGAAGATGGGCATCCGCGTGGTGATGCTCACGGGCGACAATCCCAGAACCGCGCAGGCCATTGCCGGGAAGGCCGGTGTGGATGAAGCGGAGGCAGGCGTTCGGCCGGAGGAAAAGGGAGAGATCATCGGCAGGCTGCGGCAGCAGGGAAGCGTCGCCATGGTGGGTGACGGGATCAACGACGCGCCGGCTCTTACGGGGGCGGACATCGGCATCGCCATCGGCGCGGGAACGGATGTGGCCATCGACGCGGCGGACGTGGTTCTGATGAAGAGCCGGCTGACGGATGCGGCTGCGGCGGTCCGGCTCAGCCGGGCGACGCTGCGGAACATCCATGAGAATCTGTTCTGGGCCTTTTTCTATAACGTCTTGGGAATGCCTCTGGCGGCGGGCGCCTTCATTCACGCCTTCGGATGGACCCTGAATCCGATGATCGCGGCGGCGGCCATGGCCCTGTCCAGCTTCTGCGTCGTCACCAACGCCCTGAGGCTGAATGCCTTCAAGCTGTACAACGGGGACCGGGACAGGGCGCCGCATGGACAGTAATCCAACAATTTGATAAAATAAGATTTGCTTTGTATAACGGACTGATGTGTGCCCCGCGGCAGGATCGGTCCGGACAGGATAACCGGGAAAGAGAGGGTCGGACCCGATGGTGGAGTTTCTGAGAACCTACCAGAGTGAGATGATGTATGTGCTGAGCGGCATCTGCGGCATGATCGCTCTCTTCGCGTGCGTCACCAGATATATCTCCCCGGTGCGCAAGGCCGCCCAGGTGGTGATGGCCCTCAGCGCCATGTTCCTGCTTATCGCCGAGAATCTTGGCGAGTTCTTTTACGGGGACACTTCGGCCACAGGATACTGGATGGTCCGGGCCAGCAACTTCTGCGTGTTCTTTACGACCCTTATGGTCATTCTCGCCTTCACCGTGTATCTGATGGATATCTTCCGGGTGGATCTGAAACTGCCCGTGCCCAAACGGCTGTGGGCCGCCCTGTTCATCGTCATCGCCGGCGAGATCCTGGTCATCGTATCCCAGTTCACCGGACTGTACTATTCTTTCGATGAGATGAACGTCTATCACCGGAACCCCGGTTTCGTGATCAGCTATATTCCTGCGCTTCTGGTTATTCTCCTGCTCTTCTCGGTCATCCTGGGATATCGCAGGCAGATGCGGCCCACCATGTGGGTGACCATGATGCTGTTCACCTTGGTGCCTCTCATCGCGTCCGGCTTCCAGTTCTTCATCTACGGCATCTACCTGACGGATATGTCCCTCGTGGGCATGGTGGTGGTGCTCTACGTGTTCACCCTGGCGGACACGAACCGGAGCCTGGAGCGTGCGCAGCAGCGGGAACTGCAGCTGCTGAGGGAGGAACAGGAAAGCATACAGAAGCTCTTTTCCCAGACGGCCGTCGCCCTGGTTAACGCCATCGACGCCAAGGACGCCTATACCCAGGGACACTCCGCCAGAGTCGCGGAGTATTCCCGGAGGATCGCCGCCATATGCGGAAAGAGTGAAAAGGAATGCAATGAAGTCTATTACGCCGCTCTGCTCCACGATGTGGGCAAGATCGGCATTCCCGATGAGATCATCAATAAAGAAGGGAAACTGTCCCAGGAGGAGTTTGATGTGATCAAATCACATCCCGCCATCGGAGCCCAGATCCTTTCCCAGATCAGCGATTACTCCTATCTCAGCATCGCCGCACGGTACCACCACGAACGGTTCGAAGGCAACGGTTATCCGGACGGCCTGGAGGGGGATTCGATTCCCGAACTGGCCCGGATCATTTCCGTGGCCGACGCCTACGACGCCATGACCTCCAACCGGAGCTACCGCAGGGCCCTGCCTCAGGAAGCGGTCCGGGAGGAACTGGAACGCTGCTCCGGCACGCAGTTCGACCCGCTCTTCGCCCATATCATGCTCCAGCTCATCGAGCAGGATAAGGACTTCATGCTCCGGGAGCGCTGAGGCCCAGGCCCCTCCGAAGAGGAGCCCGGGCCGTTCCGTGTCACTGAAGCACGAACGCTCCCCACTACTCCAGATCAAGCATCTCCGTATACATGACTCTCTGGTAGACGTCCGTCAGCACGCCGCAGAAGTGGATGGGTTCCTCCCCAAGGGGAAGGTCTTCCACCTTCAGGCGGTTTTGTTTTGTTACCCGGATCTTGTCGCCGGAGGGTTCCATGCTGACCAGATTGCCTTCGGCGTCATAGGTTTCAAAAAGGAACTGGATGGTATCGCCGGCCTTCAGGTTCAGGGTCCCCTTGGTGTCCAGAACGCCGGACAGGATTCCCTCGTCGGTGGTTTCGTAGCCGGTCACGTGTCCTTCGACCGCGTCAACCCCCTCTTTTATGGGATCCCATTCGATATTCAGGATGACGTCCTCCTCGTTGTTCAGGCGGGCCGGCACCTTGCCGGAGTAGACGTCGCCGTCCGCTGTCTCCCGTACAGGATCCGCCTCGTAGCAGACCGGATTCCCGTTGATATGGATCCAGCTGCCGTCCATGGCCAGGAGGGGATGTCCTTTGTCATCCTCGCCGCCAAGGTAATCCTTGCCCAGATAGACCCAGTCGCCCTCATTGCCGCCGGGCACGTCCTGATAGACCATGGTCTGGCAATCGGCGATGATCTTCCAGGTCTTCTCCGGCAGCTGGATCGCGTAACCCTCCGGGGTCTCCTTCAGGGGGATGTCCACCAGGGCGGTGGAGGTGTCATAATCCTCGAAGCCCTTCACGTACCAGTCGCTGTCGGTGTAATCCGTGGGAGCGATGGATTCCAGCAGGGTCGTCAGGGGATCCGCTTCCTCGTCGCCGGTTGCCGGCAGATTATCCACATAGTTTTCGTCTTCCATGGCCCGCTTCTTCTGCACGGCGATGATGCTGAAGATGTCATCGAAGGTTTTGCGTTCCGTGTTGAGGGACATGGCTTTCAGCTGCTTGCTGGTATCGCCGTACATCTCGATCGCCTTGTAGGGGAAGGCGAAGGCCATGCCGGAGATGCCCTTCGCTGAATCCTTATTCCGGTAGAGGACGCAGGCCTGGATCCGGCGGATCAGGTCGGTCAGTTCCTTGTCGGAACAGATATCGTTCTCATAGTCCGTCTTCTTCAGGATCTTCAGATAGTCGATGAGGTCGATCTGCATATCGTCCTGGAAGGAGTAGGCGTTGGCGCCGGCCACTGCCGTGCTGGCGAAGGCTCCGGAATCCTCGCGGATGGCCTCGTCCATTTTGCCCATCAGCCCGGCGAGCTCATCATAGGCAGGCTTGGCCAGGCGGGTGTCCACCAGGGACAGGGTTGCCTTTGTATCCGGTTTCCCGTCATCATCCTTGACGACGGTGTTCATCTGGTCATAGCAGGAGAGCATATCCACGGCGAATTCCTCCGTGGACAGGCCCGGATCCTGGGCCAGCTTCCCGAAGGAGGAGGTGTAGAACCAGCCGTAACCGCCCTCGATCTCCTCCGAGGCCAGGTAATAATCGGTGTAGGGCTCCATGGCCGCGGCGATCTCGATGTCCTGCATCAGGCAGGCGTCGAAGCCGATCACATCGAACTTCATGCCGGACTTCCCGATGGCGTCCACCACCTCCGATGTCATGAGGGTGCTGATGTCTTCGTCGGAGTCCCGTTTATTCAGGTCATCCCGGCCGTATCCGTAGGGCACGCCGCCGCCGTGATCCCACAGCACCAGCATGTACCGGTCAGCCTTGTAGTTCTTTTTCGCCCAGTTCAGGAAGTCCAGAAGGCTTTCGCTCTCCGACATGCAAAGATCATCGGGCAGGTCCTCCTTCTTCGTCAGCTCGCCGCCGCGGATCTCGTACCGGGCGCAGGAGCTGTTTTCGATGCCCCTGGTGAACCAGCGCTTCGTGCCGCCGGCTTCCATGACGAAGGTGAGGTTATCGCCCTGCTTCGTTGCATCGACCATCTGCTTGATGTTGGCGGAAGCCAGGCCGCCCTTGTGCTCCAGGTTCGAGCCTATCACGTAGGTCAGGACCGCGACGCTCTGGTCACGGGAGTGATCGGGGAAGAAGGGTTCCCGGCTGGGCTTCATCGCTGCCACCGCACCGGCGGCTTTGCCCATGGCATCCTCGCGGGAAACCACTTCGCCGTCTCCCTGGATATCCTTCGTTTTATCATGGAAGTCGCTGAGCTGGTAATTGACCAAAAGTTCCGGCGGGAGACTCTGGATCGCGAAGAAGCCCACGCCGACCACCAGCACCAGGATCTCCGCGGCGGAGACGAGCACCAGGGCGCCCTTTCGGATAGCGTTCCCCAGCTTGCCGTGGTCCCGGATCGGCTTCAGGGGCAGGGGAGCATAAGACTTTTTCCCCGTGCCCAGAATGATCAGGAAGAGGGGCGGCAGCAGGATCAGAGCGAGGTAGAATATGAATCCCCGTCCGAAGCTTTTGCGGAGACGCCAGTAGAGACGGAGCTGAAAAATACCGTAGACGAGAACAGCAAGGAACATATAGGCGAAGCCCAGGTCCTCGCCGGTCCCCAGATAGAGGCCGAAGATCAGCAGCACCAGTGCCACCACGAAGGGGCGGTAGAATGACCGGAGCCTTCGGAACAGCACCTTGGACAGTTCCCGTTCCGCCAGGAAGGGAATCACACAGGCCCACTTCGACAGCCCCATCCTCTTCAGGACGAGGTAGTAGCCGATGGCCATCAGAATCCATGAAACGATCCATACGGGGTAGTCCCCCAGCAGACAGATGAGCAGCATTGCATTTTCCTCCCGTCAGTTCCCTAAGTCTATACTCTGATTGTAGTACTCCTCCCGTGCAAAAGCAACGCCCGCCGGGGCGAAACCGGGGAATGAGGGTTTTCTTATTCCGTTCAGCGTGTATAATAATAAGGTACATACTGGAGGGGAGACGGTGCAGGAGAGAAACGATCCGGATCGGATCAGACTGCGGAAATATGAGAATACCCTGACGGTCAGCGGCGTGGCGGTGATCGCCTTTGGATTGTGGAGCATCATCAAGTCGGGACTGTATTTCATCACCGGGAACGTGGATGTCTTATCGGCCTTTGAGACGGAAAGCGACGTACAGGGGCTGGAAGAGATCATTGGCACCGGAGGCGCCCACGTCGTGGCCGACACCATATTCCTTGGTGTGCTTTTCGCGTTTCTTTCCGTCGATGTGCTGATCCGCGTCTACGTGGGACGTTCAGCGGTACTGGACGGCAGACGGGTGAAAAGGGGGAATGTCCTCTATGTGATCTTGGCCTGCATCCTGATCGTACCACTGGCTTCGGAATTCATTACGGGGTTCATTCCCCAGGAGAACCAGGCGGCCAGCGTCAGTGACCTGGATACGGTGCTGGCTTCCCGGCTGCTGGACGCGACTTCCCTGGCGGCCCTGCTGGAGATGGTGTTCGCCTCCATTCAGGTGCGGCGCCTGCGGAAAAAGCTGGGGATCGGGCTCTGGGACAGCAGAGCGCAAGACAAACAGCGCAGAAAGCGCGGGAAGAACGGGAAGGGCGAACTGCCCGGCAGCAGCGATGCGACCGGCGGGACGAAATCCTCCGGCGGCGAAGGGGAGGTGTGATCCGTGCAGGAAGACTTCCACTACTATGCGACATACTGCGCCGCATACCTGGCCGGCTACTCCCATGAAGAGAGCATGGAGATCTGCTACAGCGCCCAGTTCGTGGACCTGTGTTCCCGGACGCTGCTGAGCAAACTGGGCGGCCCGAAGGCCGCAGCCACGACCCAGCTGCAGCTGGAGCTGATGGACGCCCGGACTGACCTGACCGGTCTTCAGGACATCACCCGGATATGGTCCTCCTTCCATTTCCTGCCCAGGGATCTGCATGCGGAGGTCAAAGGCCTGAAGCGTTACCGGGATAAATACCGCCTGATCTGCGGCCCCAACGGGGACCTGGTCAGGGATACGGTGGAACTGGCCAAAGGCAAAAGCCTGCAGGCGGCAGGGGTGGCCATGCACGTGCTGGCGGATACCTGGGCCCATCAGCATTTTGCCGGCACGCCGTCCCTGGTGATCAACAATACCAATTACCACTTCTTCGAGATCCTGGAGACGGAGGAAGGGCTGAAGGACCGGCGTGTCCTGTTCCGCCACAGCGCCTCCGCCCCGGATGATCCGGAAGCGGGGTTATATACCAACAGCGTTTACCAGAGCAGTGAGAAAAACATCATGAACCTGGGCCACGGCAGGGCGGGTCATCTGCCGGACTACAGCTTCATCCGCTACCGGTATATGCCGGCGTGGGGAAAGTACCGGGAGATCATCAAGAACAATCCCGAAGACTATCTTCACGCCTTCACCCAGATGATCTACGCCCTGAGGTATCTGCGGGGGGACAATCCCTCCTTTGAGACGGACACCTACGACGTGGCGGCGGTCAGTCCTTACGCGAAGGAAATCTGGGCCATCCTCCGGCGGCGGCAGCTGGATGCCAGCGCCGACTGGAAGGCCTTCGGCGAGAAACTGTCCGGGCGGACCATCGGAGATTTCGACATCGGCGCCTACCAGAAGGAATATGTCGACGCGGAAAAGGGAAGCAAAGGCAACACCTTCCTGGGGAAGTTTTTCCTGGCGGCACTGACGCAGAAGAGCATGGTGACCAACAGGATCCATTCCTCCGGAAACAGCCTGGCGGGCATCAGCATAGATTTCAACGAAAAGGGATTCGGGGGCATGGCGGACTTCGCCAGCATCCTGGAGGCCAGAGCGGACAGCGCGGTCGAGGAGATCACCGACGGGCTGCTGGACCAGCGGTCAGCGGAAGAGTTCGATTCCGGCGGGCTGAAAGCGGAAGAGTTCGATTCCGGCGAGGGAGCTGCGGCTGAGGAGCAGGGAGGTGAGGACGCATGACGAAAAAACGGCGTGCGCTGAACATCCTGATCGGCCTGATCATGATTGCCTTTGCCATTGTACTGGTCTGCTCGGACCCTCAGGAGACGTACCGGGCCATCATCCTGTTCCTCTGTGCGGGGATGCTCTTTGACGGAGCAAGGAAGATCGTATTCTTCCTCACCATGGGCCATCATATGGTAGGGGGCAAATCCGAGCTGTACAGGGCCATCATCATGATCGACATGGGCCTGTTCACCGCATCCCTGACGGATGTGCCGGTGGTCTATATGATGCTGTATCTGGTCGGGCTGCACCTGTTCTCCGGCGTCATCGATATGATGCGGGCGCTGGAGGCCAAAAGGCTGAAGTCGGGATCATGGAAGCTGCAGCTCTTCGAGGGCATGGTCAACGTGATCCTGGCGGTGCTGTGCCTGCTCCATATCAGGTCCTTTGCCGTTGCAGTGCTGATTTATGCCGCGGGCCTTGCCTGGTCCGGTCTGATACGGATCGTCCGGGCCCTGCGGAAGACCGCGATCGCGTATATCCAGTAAAGCCCGTTCCGTGGAGGACGGGACTGTTGAACAACAGGAGGTCGTATGGCAAGAAAATCCGAGGCGGAGAAGAATAATCCTCAGCGCAGGTGGAAATCGATCGATGTGAGAACCTTTGTGATCACTTTGCTTCTGACCCTTGGCATCGGGGTGACCGTGCTGGTGCTCGGTCTGTCCCTGTATGCACTCAGTTCGATGGACGAGTACTGCGTCAGTGCTTGGAACTCTGCCAATTCGGAGGCGGCGATCCTGGAAGACGTGGACGTGGAGAGCAAGTGCGATGAGATCCTGGGGATCTATTCCGGATTGTCCGATGAAGAAAAAAGCGATCCGGATTCGCCCGCCTATCTGGCGAAGTTTGATTCCGTGACGGATGAACAGTATCAGAAGATCTGTAACTGCATGCTCCGCATGAAAAAGCGGAACGGGCCCCTCGACGCCTATATCGTCGCCATCGAGAAAAGCACCGGGAGGATGATCTGCCTCGTCGACTCGGACAGCGATGAGGAGCTGTTTATTCCTCCGGGTTGGTGGCAGCCGATAGAGAAGGACATGGCCGACGTGCTGATCAACGGGAAGGAACCAACCCCGATGGAAAAAAGCTACGGCATACCGGAGGGCGTGCAGGCGGTGGTCATGGACTCGACCTGCGTCGGCGCGTCGACGCTGCGAAAGGGGGATGAGTTCACGATCCTGGTCTGCGTCGATGATGATCTGAACAGGCTGCAGGCCATTGCCCTGACCTTCGCGAGCCAATTCGTTCTGCTGCTTCTGGTCATTACGATCCTGGCTTCCCTGATCGGCGTGCTGCTGATGAGAAAGAATCTGGTGAAGCCCATCAACAGCCTGGCGAGGGCGGCGCAGGAATACAGTGAGGACGCGCATAAGGAGGAGGGCATCGGCAACCACTTCGCGAATTTGGATATCCATACAGGCGATGAAATCGAGAATCTTGCCCACACCATGCAGAAGATGGAGATGGATCTGAACGACTACGTGGATGACCTGACCCGCATCACAGCGGAGAGGGAACGGATAACCACGGAACTGTCCCTGGCTACCCGGATCCAGGCGAGCATGCTGCCGAAGGACTTCCCGGCCTTCCCGGACCGGGGGGAATTCGAGGTGTACGCCTCCATGGAGCCGGCGAGAGAAGTGGGCGGAGATTTCTATGACTTCTTCCTGATCGACGATGACCATCTGGCGCTGGTGATCGCCGATGTTGCCGGCAAGGGGGTCCCGGCGTCCCTGTTCATGATGGCATCCAAGATCCTGCTGGGAACGGAGACCCGGGCGGATCTGTCCCCGGCGCAGGTGCTGGAAAAGGTCAACGAACGGATCTGCGCCCACAATCCGGAGGATATGTTTGTTACCGTCTGGATGGGGGTCCTGGAAATCTCCACCGGCCGGCTTACCTCAGCCAACGCCGGCCACGAACATCCCGTCCGGATCTCCAGGGGCGGGCAGGCTGAGCTGCTTCAGAGCAAGCACGGATTCGTCATCGGCGGTATGGAGGGAATGAAGTACCGGAACGAAGAGATCCAGCTGAATCCCGGGGACAAGATCTTTGTCTACACCGACGGCGTGCCGGAGGCGGAGTCAAAAGAATCCGGCCAGTTTGGAACTGACCGGATGATGGATGCGATCAATGAAGCGGATGCAGATGCCGATCCCAGGCAGGTCCTGAAGGGAGTTCATGATGCGGTCGACCTGTTCGTCGGGGAAGACGAGCAGTTCGATGACCTGACCATGCTCTGCCTGGAATACAGGGGCTGACCCTTACTTAATGGGAGCCGCCTTGACCTTGATCGGCATGCCGCTTTCTGTGCGGAAACCGAAAATCTTCCTGTAATTCTTCTTGTTGAAATTGATCTTTGTGGTCTTTTTGGCTACCAGTTTCAGGTCGTCCACATAGAGATTGGCTTCGCACGCGGTGCCCCAGCCAGCCACAGAGAACGTAATGGTTGTCTGATACTTGCCCTTGGTGGGGACCGCCACCGGAGTCCTGTCGTTTGTCTTGTTGTTGAGGGGATAGCTGTTCAGCTGAACCACGTAATATTTTTTCGTTTTCTTCAGCTTGGCCACGCCCGATTTCTTCACCGGAGATGAGGTGATATCGTACAGATTCAGTTTCACCGCTCCGGCTTTATTGGAAAGAACCAGACCGATTTTTCCCCAGATCTCATGGGTCTTTTCGCCCTTCGTGCAGATGAGTATGGGAAGGACGTTGACCATGCTTCCGTTATTCTTCAGCAGGGCTTTCGGGATATAGACCTTGCCGGACAGCTTCATGTTCTTCTTCAGCTGGAGCGGCTTTTTGCAGGTCGTGCACAGGGTGTACATATTGTCTTCCGCAGCCTTCTGAATCTGGTCTTCGGTCAGCGTACCGTTGATCAGGGCATTCTGATCGACTCCCGTGAATATTACCGTTGTCTTCAGCGCCTTGTTTGACGCGGCTTGGGCAGGTTCCGCGGAAATCAATGCGGCCAGTCCCAGGGCGACGATCAGCGCCGCGGCAAGGCAGAGAATCTGTCTGTGTTGAATTGTTTTGCTCATCGGGTTATCTCCTCTTCTGCTTCAGCGCTTTATTGCGTTATATTATAGAGTAGAACGGGCCGGGATGCAATACACTATTTCGGGTGCTGAAGGGTAAATTGGAGTGAAAAAGTATGACATTATTTGTCAGGATAATGTATAATTGAATGGTAATACGCAAATCGTTGTTCTAATGAAAACAAATGGAGGTTAATGATGAACAGAAGAATGATGACTCTTGTCGGTGTACTGTCAGCGCTGGTGATGATCTTCGCCATGTGCGGATGCGGATCCTCAGAGGAGCCGGCGCCGACGGAGGAAACCACACAGGCGACGGAAGCGACGACACAGGTGGAAACGACCACACAGGCGAGTGACCAGCAGGAGATCGGTGAAGAACAGGCCATTGCCATCGCGCTGAAGGATGCCGGATTCGCGGAATCCGACGTCACCTATCCCCATGTCCATCTGGATATGGATGACGGCAGAACGGAGTACGACGTGCACTTCGTGCAGGGCACCATGGAGTATGAATACTCTCTGGACGCCTATACGGGAGAAATCCTGGAAAAGGATGTTGAAAGCGTCAACGATTAAAGGAGTCGATACCGGATCACGGAAAAAAGGAGCCTGAGATGAACGGAAAAATCAGAAAAATCATTGCCATACTGGCCGTTCTGGTGATGGTCTTCACACTGAGCAGCTGCGGGAAGGGGGCAGCTGAGGATGAGACCTTCGTGGGAGAACTGGTTGATGCGCAGAACAACCGGCTTGTCGTCCGGAACGCTGAGCAGACCATGCTCTTCGTGACGACGACGGGAACGGTTTATGAACTGCAGGGCGAGAAGGAAATCTGTGTAGGAGACGAACTGGAGATAACCTACCACAAGGCGGACGGCACCCTCCTTGCGGATACGGTCAGGCTGACCGTCCACGAGGAGGAGACCCTGGTCTTTGGCGGCGAGGTGACGGAACTGGATAAGAATTATATTACGGTACGGTCCGAGAGCCTGACCGCCGGGTTCTCCTACAATGACGAGACTACGGTCGAGGGCAACCTGAACGTGGGTGACGCCGTTACCATTACTTATGAGGGTAACCTGAGCGAGCGGCCCCACGCGAAGAGCATCGTGGTCATTCAGGAGAAGGCGGAGGAAACGCTGAAGAGTATTCACGGAACGGTCTCCGAAGTCGCGGACAAGAGCGTGCTGGTCAGCATGGATTCCGCCGACGCCGCCCGATTCCAGGTTACGGAAGACACGATCATTAATGGCGACGCCACCAGTCTGAAGGTCGGCGACGAGGTGAATCTGGTCTATACGGGCAAGATCGGTGAAGATCCGGTTGCCAGGAGCATCACCATCAGCCGGGATGACAACCAGACCTATTACGTCATGGACGGCGTGATCGACAAGGTCCACAAAAAGTCCCTGGTGGTCAAGACCGCGAAGAAGTCCTACACCTTCACCATCGTCAAGGAGACGCGGATTCAGAACATGAAGTACATGGCGCCCGGCCACCGGGTGACCATCACCTACGTCGGCAAGCTGAACAAGGATCCGGTCGCGGCTTCCATCTACTGCTCCAAGAGCACAGTGAAGAAGGAGAAGGAGACGACCAAGGCTACTACCAAGGCGACGCAGGAGACGACAACCACTGAGCCGACCGAGACGACCGAGGCAACCAAGGCGACGCAGGAAACTCAGGCGACGGATCCGACAAATCCAACGGATCCTACCGAGCCGACGAATCCTACTGACCCTACCGAACCTACGGAGCCCACGGATCCGACTGAACCTACGGAGCCCACCGAGCCGATCGAGCCCACTGAGCCGACTGAGGCTACCGATCCGACTGAAGCCACTGATCCGACCGAGCCTACCACTCCGCCTGAGCCTGAACCGGAAGAGGTTCTCATCAACGTCAAAGGCGCCATCACCGAATGGGGCAATCCCTGCACCATCAAGGTCGATGGCGGCGGAACGCTGACCCTGGATATCAGCGACGCTGCTATCTCCGGCGGATATGTTCCGGAGGAGGGCGACGAGGTAATGGCAACCTACGACAAAACGGACATGAAGCTGATGAGCATCCAGCTGGTCTACCGGTATGCCGATAACACGGACAACTCCGGCGGAAACAACGGCGGTGACAACAACAGTGATAACTCCGGTGACAACGGCGGTGACAACAACAGTGATAACTCCGGTGACAACGGCGGTGACAACAACAGTGATAACTCCGGTGACAACGGCGGTGACAACAACGGTGATAACTCCGGTGATGACAACGGCGGCGACGGAGACGGCGAATAAACATCGACGCTGACAACGCCAGGTGACAACACCGACAGACAATGTCGGCGTAGAAATCAGAATCAAGAAAAGGGGGTGTCGCATTAAGCGATACCTCCTTTTTATGTGAGGGGCTGGTGGGGAGTGCCCCGGCTCAGTCCTCGTCGTAAACGGTAAACCATCCGTGCGTAGCCACGCCCTTGGGGGAT
>JAFRHG010000007.1 GCA_017433375.1 Bacillota bacterium | reverse complement strand
CACCCAGGCCAGCTTCCTGGAGCTCTTCGAGGGCGACCATGAAAAATGCCGGCAGCTGGAACAGAAGATCGCGGCGAAGCTGGGCTTCGACCGGTGCTATGATGTCTCCGGCCAGACCTATTCCCGCAAGATCGACAGCCGGGTGATGAGCGTGCTGGCGGGCATCGCCCAGAGCGCCCACAAGTTCTCCAACGACATCCGCCTCCTTCAGCACCTTAAGGAAGTGGAGGAGCCCTTCGAAAAGGGACAGATCGGTTCCTCCGCCATGGCGTACAAACGCAATCCCATGCGCAGCGAGCGCATCGCCGCCATTTCCAACTACATCATCAGCGACTGCCTGAATCCCATGATCACCGCCTCCACCCAGTGGTTCGAGCGGACCCTGGATGACTCCGCCAACCGGCGGGTGTCCATCAGCGAGGGCTTCCTGGCCCTGGACGGGGTGCTGACCCTGTACCTGAACATCGCTTCCGGCCTGGTGGTCTACCCCCAGGTCATCGAAAAGCATCTGCTGGCGGAGCTGCCCTTCATGGCGACGGAAAACATCATGATGGACGCGGTCAAGGCGGGCGGCAACCGGCAGGAGCTCCACGAGCGGATCCGGGTCCACTCCATGGAAGCCGGAAAACAGGTCAAAGAAAAAGGAGAGGCCAACGATCTCCTTCACCGGATCGCCGGCGATCCCCTGTTCCACACGACGGAAGAAGCCCTGCAGAATGTGCTCCGGCCCGAACTCTACGTGGGCCGCGCGCCTCAGCAGACGGAAGAATTTCTCGCCTCCGCCGTCCGTCCGGTGCTGGAGGAGAACCGGGATGCCCTGGGCATGGCGGCCGAGGTCAACGTCTGATCACCGACACGATCCATCCAGCGGGAATTTGTATGCGGCGGCCGGCCGGATCCGGCCGCTGTTTTATCACTGCTCGGTTTGGCGTCCGTCGCTTCCGTTGCCTTTCCCTGCCGGTCCGGAGCCCGTCACGTTCTGGCGCGCCAGCCTGCGGCGGACGATCAGATAGGCGGTCACCATCATGGTTCCCGTCAGCGCCCAGGTCACCGGATAGACGATGATCAGGCTCTCGAAGGTTCCCGTCTGCCGGAACAGAGTGAACACCCAGGCGATCCGGAAGAGGCAGGACCCGATGATGGCCAGGATCGTGGGAAGCATGGAGTACCCCAGACCCCGCAGGGCGCCGCCGACCACCTCGTAGCTGTTGGCGATCCAGCCGAAGAGCAGCACCGTGGTCATTCTGGTCACCGCGTAATGGATCACCTCCGGGTCGGTGGCAAAGAATCCGATCAGCTGGTACCGGCACAGCACAAAGGCAACGTCAGCACACATGCTGATGCCCGTCCCGAAGAGAATGGCCCATTTGAACACCTCCCGGCATCGCTTCAGATCCCCCGCCCCGTAGTTCTGGCTGGTGAAGGTCACCGCCGCCTGGGTGAAGGAATTGATGATGAAGTAAGAAATGAATTCGAAATTCTGAGCTGCGGCGGATCCGGCCACCGCCGCGGATCCGAAGCTGTTGATGGCCGACTGGAGAATGATATTGGAAAAGGAAAAGACCATGCCCTGCAGACCGGCGGGAATGCCAATGCGGAGGATATCCAAAAGCGGCGTCTTCCGGATGTACAGTCCCCGCAGGGTGACCCGGAACCGCTCTTCCTCCCGGGAAAGGAGGATCAGTATGATCGTCGCGCTGACCACGTTGGCCAGTCCCGTGGCGATGGCCACACCGGCCACGCCCCACCGGAAGACGATGACGAAGAGCAGGTTCAGCGCTACATTGAAAATCCCTGACACCATCAGGGCGTACAGGGGACGCCGGCTGTCGCCCTTGCTCCGCAGAACGGCTGAGCCGAAGTTGTAGACCATGTTAAAGGGCATCCCCAGCATGAACAGCCGCAGGTAGAGCACCGCCTGTTCCAGCACGTCATCGGGGGTCCCCATGAGAATGAGCAGCGGCCGGGAAACCACCGCTCCGACGATGATCAGAAAGAATCCGCCCAGTATGGCCAGGGCCATGGAAGTCACGGCAGCGTCGTGGATGTCCTGATCCCTTCCCTGTCCGATCCGCCGGGCCACCACCACGTTGGTGCCCATGGCCATTCCCGTGAACAGACCGATGATCAGGGCGATGACCGAGGCATTGCTGCCCACCGCTGCCATGGCCTGGCTGGAAGCGAACCGTCCGACCACCGCCGTATCCGTCGCGTTGAACAGCTGCTGCAGCACGCTGCTGGCCATGAAAGGCAGCGCGAACAGGATGATCTTATCCCAGAGGGATCCGTGGAGCATGTCGATGGCATGACGGGATCTCCTCCCGTCAGCGTTTGTCACTTTCTGCCCGTTTCTCATGCTCCGATTGTATCACATCCTCCGCCGGTGAGCACTATCGGCGGGACGCCCCCGGTCTCTACGGCCGGGATAGCGCGTCACCCTCTTCCGGTCTCTACCGTCTGGAGAGGGCGCGCATGGCGTTCAGCACGGCCAAAACCATCACGCCCACGTCGGCGAAGATGGCCGCCCACATACCCACCAGGCCCAGGGCGCAGAGCACCAGGCACAGCACCTTGATCCCGATGGCGAACCAGATGTTCTCCTTGACGATGCGCATGCACTTGCGGGCGATCCGAACGGACACGGCGATCTTCCGGGGATCATCATCCATCAGCACCACGTCCGCCGCCTCGATGGCGGCATCGGATCCCAAAGCGCCCATGGCGATCCCCACATCGGCCCGGGAGAGCACCGGCGCGTCGTTGATGCCGTCTCCCACAAAAGCGAGTCCGTTCCGGACCGCCCCGCCGGCGTCCTCATTGCCCTGGTTGCCGGCGCCCTCATTGCCCTGGCTGCCGGCGCCCTCATTGCCCTGGCTGCCGGCGCCCATGAGCTCCTCTACCCTGGCTACCTTGTCCCCCGGGAGCAGTTCCGCGTACACCTGATCGATGCCCAGCTGCGCCGCTACCGCTTCCGCGGAAGCCCTGCCGTCTCCCGTCAGCATGACAAGCCGCCGGATACCGCTCTTTCTCATCTCCTCCACCGCCTCGGCGGAGGTATCCTTCAGCTGATCGGCGATATGGATGCTGCCGGCATAGCGGCCGTCCACCGCGACATGCACGACGGTTTCCGCACCGGCTGCCGTTGCCTTTTCACTTGCGGCCGGGCCCCCTTTGATGCCGGCCGGCGAATCGGTTCCCGCCCCATCGGCGAGAGCCCCCTGCTCCGCCATCAGTTTCCGATTGCCGACACAGACGATGTGCTCTTCGACCCGGGCGCGGATCCCATGGCCGGCGATCTCCTCCACATCACTCACCGGATACGTCTCATCGGTGTTCTGCGCGGCGTTCCGCAGCGCTGCCGCGATGGGATGGGAGGAATGCTTTTCCGCCGCTGCCGCCATGGCGAGGAGTTCTTCTCCGGTCATCCCCTTTTCCGAATCGTCCGCCGTCTCCACTCTGGTCACCGCGAAGACGCCTTTGGTCAGGGTCCCCGTCTTATCCATGACCACCGTGCTGACACCAGCCAGGGTCTCCAGGAAGTTGGCTCCCTTGATCAGAATACCCTGCCGGCTTGCACCGCCGATGCCGGAAAAGAAACTGAGAGGCACGCTGATGACCAGGGCGCAGGGACAGCTGATGACCAGGAAGGTCAGCGCCCGATAGACCCAGTCTCCCCAGGCAGCCTGCCCGGAAACGGCCAGCTGGATCAGGGGCGGAATGACCGCCAGCGCCAGGGCACTGAACACCACCACCGGCGTATAGACCCGGGCGAAGCGGGAAATGAACCGCTCGGAACGGGCCTTCCGTGAGCTGGCGTTTTCCACCAGGTCCAGGATCTTCGACGCGGTGGACTCCTCAAACTCGCAGGTCGTCCGGATCCGCAGAACACCGCTGGTATTGATGCATCCGCTCAGCACCTCATCCCCCGGCCCCGCGGATCGGGGAACGCTTTCCCCGGTCAGGGCGCTGGTATCCAGGCTGGACTGCCCCTCTTCGATCACGCCGTCGATGGGAACCTTTTCCCCGGGCTGAACCAGGATCAGGGAACCGATCTCCACCTCGTCGGGATCCACCCGCTGAACGCCGTCCGGCCCTTCCACGTTGGCATAGTCCGGACGGACATCCATGAGCTCGCCGATGTTGCGCCTGCTCCGTCCCACTGCATAGCTCTGGAAGAACTCCCCGATCTGATAAAAGAGCATGACGGCCACCGCTTCGGTATAGTCTCCGGTCCGGAATACAGCCAGGGCCATGGCGCCCAGTGTAGCCACCGCCATCAGCAGGTTTTCATCCAGAGGCTGCCGGTTCACGATCCCCTTCCAGGCCTTCTTCAGAATGTCCCCGCCCACGATCAGGTAGGGAATCAGATAGAGGGGGAACATCACCAGACGGTCCAGGTCAAGAAAATGCAGCACGATCAGAAGGATCAGCGCTGTGATGATTCGTATGAGCTGATTTCTCTGCTTCGCCGTCATGATCTACAGGAACACCTCGCAGTCCGATTCCACCTTCTTGCAGTTCTTCCTCACCTGCTCCATGACTTCCTCCGGGTTGGCGTCCTCATCGAACTCCACCTTCATCTTCAGGGTCATGAAATTGACGACCGCCTCCTTGACACCCTCCGTCTTGTTGGCCGCCACCTCCATCTTATTGGCGCAGTTCGCGCAGTCAACATCGATCTTATACGTCTTTTTCATATCTGTTTTCCTCCTTGTCTATTCATTATCTCCCGTCTTACGATTAAGTAATTGTTTAATCGTTTGATTGAAGTGTAACATCCTTCCCCCTGTCTGTCAACCCCCGGCGGCGTTGCCTTTTCAGCGGATATGGATTACAATGTTGGCAAACAGGCGGCGCGCGGACGGTAAAGCAGAAAAGCGCGCCGGATGAGAAAAAGACGGGAGAGTTGACCGTGAAGAAGAAGCTGCCCCACCAGCATGACAATCGAACGGAAGAGATTCTGGAACATATGCCCGGTCCGGAGGATCTGGATACTGTGGCCGGTCTCATGAAGCAGTTGGGCGATCCCAGCCGGCTGCGGATCTTTTGGATTCTCTGTCACGTGGAGGAGTGTGTGATCAACATCGCGGCCATGACGGAAATGTCCAGTCCGGCCGTCTCCCATCACCTGCGCCTGCTGAAGGACGGCGGCCTGATCACCGCCAGGCGCGAAGGAAAAGAAATGTATTACCGGGCAGCGGATACGCCGCTGGCCCGCAGGCTGCATCACGCGGTGGAGGAGGTTCTGGAGATCTCCTGCCCGCAGAATGGAGGCACTCATGGATAAGAACAGACCTAAAGGAAGAAAGGTGTTTACTTCCGGCGGCGGTACCGGTGTGCATAAGACCGGAAGCGGCGGCAGCGGCAAGGTCGGCGGCGGCGGATTTTTCAGCGGCGGCTCCGGCGGAAGCTCATCGGGCCACAGCGGCGGCTTTTCCTCCGGTTCATCGGGTCAGGGCGACGGCTTTTCCTCCGGTTCATCGGGTCAGGGCGGCGGATTCGCAGGCGGCGTGCCGGCAGGCCGGTCCAAGGGCGGATGCCTGCCCATCCTCATCGTCCTCGCCGTGCTGCTCTTCGGCGGCGGCGGTCTGGCGGTCGGCAACATGGGTGACTTCGGCGGCGGTTCCGGAGACTATCAGGACACCATCCAGCAGGGCAGCGGCACCTACGGCGGCTGGTATTCCGATGACTCCAACATCGGCGTGCTCAACACCCGCGTCGCACCCGACGCCCGGCAGAAGTTCACCCGCATCAAAGGCGACGGGACCGACAAGGCCACCGTCCTGGTCTACATGTGCGGAACGGATCTGGAATCCCGCAGCGCCATGGGAACCAGCGACCTGAATGAAATGATCGGCGCCGACATCGGCGACAACGTCAACCTGATCGTCTATACGGGCGGATGCAAGCGGTGGCGCAACAGCGCCGTCAGCAGTACCCGCAACCAGATCTGGCAGATCAAAAACGGAAACATCAGCTGCCTGGTCGACAACGCGGGAAATGACTCCATGACCAAGCCCTCCACCCTGTCTTCCTTTATCCAGTGGGCGGTCAAGCGGTATCCGGCCAACCGGGTCAGCCTGATCTTCTGGGATCACGGCGGCGGCTCCATCAGCGGATACGGCTACGATGAAAAATATCCCCGCAGCGGGTCCATGACCCTGAGCGGGATCAACAGCGCCCTGAAGGAAGCGGGCATCAAATATGACTTTATCGGCTTTGACGCCTGCCTCATGGCCACCTCGGAGACGGCCCTGATGCTGGGCAACTACGCCGACTATATGATCGGCAGCGAGGAGACCGAGCCGGGCATCGGCTGGTACTACACCAACTGGCTGACCAACCTGTCCCGGGATCCTTCCCTGGCCACCCTGCAGATCGGCAAGACCATCGCCGATGACTTTACCGCACAGTGCAACAAGCGCTGCCGCGGCCAGTCCACCACCCTGTCCATGGTCGACCTGGCGGAGCTCTCCCAGACCCTGCCCGAAAAGCTGAACGCTTTCGCCGCGGAGGCGGAGAAGAAGATCAGCGGCGGCGAGTACAAGGATGTTGCTGTGGCCCGCTCCAGCAGCAAGGAGTTCGCCCGGAGCACCGGCATCGACCAGGTCGACCTGGTGCACTTCGCCAAGCTGCTGAACACATCGGAGAGCAAAAAGCTGGCGGACACCCTCCAGGAGGCCATCAAGTACAACGTCACCTCCTCGGGTACAGCCAACGCCTACGGGCTTTCCATCTACTTCCCCCTCCGGTCGCTGAACAAAGTGGACAGCATGACCAACACCTACCGGCAGATCGGCATGGATGACGACTATACGTCCTGCATCCAGAAGTTCGCCCAGATGGAGACCTGCGGCCAGACGGCGGCCGGCGGGACCACTTCACCCTTCGGCACGCTGACCGGCAGCGGCTCCGGTTCTCAGGATCTGACCACCCAGGCCATGCAGCAGCTGATCGGCACCCTCCTGTCCGGCAACTTCAGCGGACGGAATCTGCCCATCGCCGGACTGGATGAATCCAACACCGCTTACATGCGGGAGGATCCTCTGGATGCCAAGGAAGTGGCCGACTACATCGCCGATAACCACATCGCTTCCGCCGACCTGAAGTGGCAGAAGAATAAGGATGGGAAACAGGCCATCATCCTTACCGAGGACCAGTGGGAGATCATTCAGGACGCGGATCTGAACATGTACTATGATGACGGCGACGGCTATGTCGAGCTGGGGCTGGACAACATCTTCGACTTCGACGATGACGGCAACCTCCTGCCCAACCTGAGCCGCACCTGGCTGTCCATCGACGGCCAGCCGGTCGCCTACTACCACACGGAGACCGTGGAATCCGGCGAGAAGTACCGGATCACCGGTTACGTTCCCGTGAAGTACAACGGGGAGCTGGCCCGCCTGATCCTGGTCTTCGACCAGAACAATGAGCAGGGATACATCGCCGGCGTCAGCATGGACTACAGCGAGGGGACCACCTCCACGGAAGCGAAAAACCTGACCGGCCTACAGGAGGGAGACGAGATCAGGTTCATGTGCGATCACTATTCATACAAAGGCGACTCCAGCCTGAACTACCAGCTGGGGAAGACGATGGTCGTGCAGGATCCCAATGCCATCCGCATCACCAACACCGATGTGGGCAGCGGTGCCGTCAAAATCTACTACAAGTTCACCGACATCTACGGGCAGACCTACTGGACGCCGGCCATCGACCGCTGATCGGCCAGCGAGGCGGACCCAAACCCGATTTGCCGTAGCTGCCGGGCAGTCAGTGCAGCCGGCTACAGGCCCAGGGAGAGTTTCCCCGCCGGGCAGATGCTGGTGCACAGCCCGCAGCCCATACATTTTTGCCGGTCCACGTTGACCGTCCCGCTGCGCCGGGAAATCGCGCCATACATGCAGCCGTTGATACAGCGGCTGCAGTTTTCTTTGCAGGCGACGCCGGTCACCGTACTCACCGCCGGCTCAAAGCGCATCTCATCGAAGGACTTCATGTTCTTCAGCGCCTGGCCGCGGATCTGGCCGATGTTCCGGAAACCGTGCTCCTTCAGCCAATCCGTCATCTCCCCGAGAATGACGGGGATGATCTCCTTGCCGCTCAGCATGACGGCCGTTCCCACCTGCACCGTGGAGGCTCCCAGCATGATGTACTCCAGGGCGTGGTTGCCCCGGCTGATCCCGCCGATTCCCGATACGGGGACATCCACGGTCTGCAGGATGGTCGCCACGGAAGCCAGCCCCAGGGGCCGGATATAGTCGCCGGAAATACCGCCGTAGGTGGACAGGGTCGGCTTGGCCGTTTCCAGATCGATGCCCAGGATCCCCCTCACCGTATTGATGGCGCTGACGCCGGAGGCGCCGGCCGCCTTGGCTGCCTTGGCCACCTTGGATATGTTGGTCGTATTCTGGGTCAGTTTGACGATCACCGGGATCCTTACGGCCTGCACCACCGCCTGGGTCATGTCAAAGATGGTATCCGCGTGGGAAGCGAGGATCTCCAGAGACTCGGCCATGGGGTTGGACACGGACAGCTCGATGGCATCCGCCCCGAACTTCTCCAGCTTGCTGGCCATGTAGGCCAGTTCCGACGGAGTGTGGGCGAAAATGCTGGCGATGACCACGCCGCCCTCCGATTTGGCGATCTCGATCTCCCGCTCCCATCCTTCGATCTGGATATCGCTGTACAGCCGGATGTTCTGCGCGCCCCGCTCATCGCAGGCGATCCGCGGCCGGACATCCAGCAGCGTATCGCTGACGATGCTCTCGGTAACCACCGCCCCCGCGCCGGCGGCGATGGATTCCTTCAGCGCTTTTCCGTCCCGGTTCCACGGGCCCGCGGCGATGATCAGCGGGTTCTTCAGATCCAGTCCCAGGTAATCTGTTGCGAGCATACTTGCTGTCCTCCTAAAACATCTCTCCGATCCGCTCCTGATGTCCGCAGGATCTGCGGATGCGCAGCCTGGACTGGAGCAGAATGTGACGGGGATCCCGGCTGTCCGTCTCCCCTTCGATCAGATCAAAAAGTATCCGGGCGCCGTAGATGCCCATCTTCCGGTAAGGCAGTTCCACCGTAGTCAGCTTGGGTTCAATCAGATTGGACATGCGGTTGTTGCCGAAACCGGCTACCGCCACATCTTCGGGGATCGACATTCCGCTGTCCTTGAGGGCTTCCATGGCTCCGTAGGCGATCTCATCGCTGGTGCAGAAAATGGCGTCGGGCGCGCCCGCGGCCAGCATCCGCTTCATCCCGATGTAGCCGCCCTCAATGGTGTTCTCCACGTCCATAATCCACTTCCTGTCCACGGGAATGCCGTTGGCCCGGAGCACGTTCTGATAGCCCAGGCTCATCTCCTCGGTCTCGTGATGGGGATCATGCCCCTTGAGCAGGGCGATGGTCCGGTGCCCTACCTCCACCAGGTGGGCCACCATTTCCACGGCGCTGGCCCGGCAGTCCACGTTGACCGAATTGAACCGGTTGGCGGCGATGCTTTCGCCGATCAGCACCACGGGGATCTTTTCCTTCTGGATCATGGTGATGTACTTCTCCTCGAGGGCCGAGGACATGAGGATGATCCCGTCGACCTTGCGGGTCATCAGCTGTTCGACGTACTCCTTCTCCATTTTGGGATCCCGCTCCACGTTGCAGAGGAAGGTGATGTATCCCTTGGGCCTGGCCACCTCCTCGATGCCGCTGACCAGTTCCATATACATGGGCGTCATCATGTGAGGCACGATGACGCCGGTGGTTTTTGTCCGATTAAAATTGAGCCCCTGGGCAAACCAGTTGGGCGTGTATTCCTCTTCTTCGATGATTTTCTGGATCTTTTCCCTCGTCGCCGGCGCTACCGTCTCCGGATGGTTGAGCACCCGGGAGACCGTGGCAACCGATACGCCGGCCGCCTTGGCGATCTGTTTGATATTCATTCCAGAACTCCTCTCAGGCTGAAGGTCTTGCCTTCGGTGATCCGAACGGGAACGATCTGTCCGATGAGTGACGCGTCCCCGGGAAAGTCCACCAGCTTGAATCCGTCCGTCCTCCCGGTCAGGACACCGGGATCTTTTTTGCTGACGCCGTCCACCAGGACCTGCTCGGTCCGTCCCACATAGGCCGCGTTCTTCTCCGCGCTGATCCCGTTCATGCACTCGACCAGCCGCTCAAACCGGCGGTGCTTGTCCTCCTCGGGGATCTGGTCGGGATATTCCGCTGCCGGCGTCCCCTTCCTCTTCGAATAGAGAAAGGTAAAGGCGGAGTCGTACCGCACTTCCTCGGCCAGGGACAGGGTCTCCTCGAAATCCTCCTCCGTCTCTCCGGGGAAGCCGACGATGATGTCCGTGCTGATGGCCATGTCCGGAACGGCGTCCCGGAGCCGGCGGACCAGATCCAGATACCGCTCACGGGTATACCGCCGGTTCATCCGCTCCAGCACCCGGCTGCTTCCGGCCTGCACCGGCAGGTGGATGTAATGGCAAAGGCTTTCGCACTCTGCAAAGGCAACGATGAGCCTGTCTGACAGATCCTTGGGGTGGGAGGTCATGAACCGGATACGGTCCAGCCCGGGAATCTCATCCAGGGCGTAGATCAGATCGGTGAAGTCCCAGTCTCCTCCCCGGTAGGAGTTGACGTTCTGGCCCAGGAGGGTGACCTCCCGGACGCCGTTCTCCACCAGGTTCCTCACTTCCCGGAGGATGTCCTCCGGCCGGCGGCTCTTCTCCCGCCCGCGGGTATAGGGAACGATGCAGTAGGTGCAGAAGTTGTTGCAGCCGTACATGATGTTGACGAAGGCCTTGTGGTGGAACAGGCGCTCCGCCGGAAGCCCCTCCGGCATCTCTTCCCGGTCGTCGAGAAGGCGGATGATCCGGCTGTCCTTCGCGCTGCGGATCTCATGCTTGGCCCGGGTATATGCCCGGCCGGTCAGCTTCTCCGCCGCGGACCCGCTTGTGGTCCCGGCTGCCGCCGACTCATCGGCAGATCCAACCGCCGCGTCTTCCCCGCCGCGCTCCGCCTGCCGGCTGCGCCGCTCTTCCAGCTCCTTCAGCATCTCCGGCAGGGCATCCACGTTGTGGGTGCCGAAGACGATATCCACCCAGGGATACCGCCGCTTCACCGCCGTCACGATATGCTCCTGCTGCATCATGCAGCCGCACACGCAGGCGATGAAGCCGGGGCGAAGGGCCTTCTGCTCCTTCAGCTGGCCCAGGGTGCCGAAAAACCGCTTGTCCGCGTTTTCCCTGACGCTGCAGGTGTTGATGATCACGATGTCCGCCTCCGCCCGGTCCTCCACCGGACGGCAGCCTTCTCGCCGAAGCAGGCCGGCCATGGTTTCGGAATCGTGCTCGTTCATCTGGCACCCGAAGGTAATGATGTTGTATGTCTTTCCCGCCAGTCCGCTCATTTATGCCTGCTCATGCTTCCGTTCTCTGCCCATGAGCAGTTCGATGGCTTCCGCCGCCTTCAGATTGCCCTTGGTGATCTGATAGATGGCGTCGGCGATGGGCATCTCCACGCCGGCGATCTTCGCCAGTTCGTAGGCGGCCTCGGCCGTGTACATGCCTTCCACCACCATGCCCACTTCCTTCACTGCGGCCTCCGGATCCATGCCCTGTCCCATGAGGATACCGCAGCGGCGGTTCCGGGAATGCATGCTGGTGCAGGTGACGATCAGATCACCCACCCCCGTCAGGCCGGCGAAGGTCTCAAACTTTGCTCCCAGGGTGATACCCAGGCGGGAGATTTCCGCCAGTCCCCTGGTCATCAGCGCCGCTTTGGCGTTGTCCCCGAATCCCATGCCGTCGGAGATGCCCGCACCCAGGGCGATGACGTTCTTTAAGGCGCCGCCCAGTTCCACGCCGACCACATCCTCCGTGGTGTAGACCCGGAACCGGTCGGTCATGAACAGATCCTGGATCGCTTCCGCCGCCTGCAGGTTGACCGATGCCGTGGCCACCGTCGTAGGCATGGCCTTGCCCACCTCCTCCGCGTGGGAGGGTCCGGACAGAACCACGTACCGGTTCAGATCGATCTTTTCCGAGGCGATCTCCGACAGCCGCTTATGGGTTCCCTGTTCGATGCCCTTGGCCACGTTGATGATCAGCGCTTCCTCCGGGATAAAGGGGAGGGCCGATTCCAGCGCGCTGCGGAAATGCTGGGCCGGAGCGGAAAAGAGAACCGCGTCCGCGCCTTTCAGGGCTTCCTCGCTGGACCAGGCCATGGCGATATGTTCGTTGAGGGGAACGCCGGGAAGGTAATCCACGTTTTCCCGGTTCTGTTCCATTCTCCGCAGGTGTCCTTCATCCACGTCAAAGATCCTGACGTCAATTCCCTTTCCGGCCAGTACTGTTGCCAGTGCTGTACCCCAGCTGCCTGCGCCGATGATTCCTACGTTCTTCATTCGTTTTTCTCCTTTTTGTCCTTATCCAGAAATCCCAGTTTCGGTTCCTCTCCGTGCACCAGGCGAACGATGTTTTCCCGGTGTTTGATCAGCATGACGACGGCCAGGATGACCGCTATGCCGGTGAACTCCGGCATGCGCCAGAAGGCGACAGCCGGAAGAAGGATTATGCCAGTAACGGAGCCCAGCGACATGCGCTTGCTGATCAGGGTGGCCACGGCCACGATGAGCAGTTCGATGAGCGCGATCAGGGGGTTCAGGGCCAGCAGCGCGCCAAAAGATGTAGCCACGCCCTTGCCTCCTTTGAACCGGAATACGATGGGCCAGACGTGACCCAGCATGACGGCCAGCGTACAGCCCATGGCGCCGATCTGTCCCGCCGCCAGCCAGCCCAACAGGACGGCGACAACGCCTTTCAGGATGTCCACCACCAGAGTGATGATGGCCGCCTTCTTGCCCATGACCCGCAGGGCGTTGGTCGTTCCGGCGTTCCCGCTTCCCTCTTTCTTGATATCGATCCCCCGCGCCCTGGCCAGGATCGTCGAGGGTGAAATGTTGCCCAGGAAGTAGGCGGCCAGATACACCGCCGCCAGGATCAGCATCTGATTCCCGTTAAGCATCGTCCTTCTCTCCCTTCTCCCGGAACACGAACTTCAGCGGCGTCCCTTCAAAACCAAAGGCTTCCCGGATGCGGTTCTCCAGATAACGGGAATAGGAGAAATGCATCAGGGGCCGGGAGTTGATTTTGAACGAAAACAGGGGCGGCTTGACGCCCACCTGCGCCACATAGTATATCTTCAGCCGCTTGCCCTTATCGGAGGGAGGCTGCTTCATCATGGTCGCGTCGGTGATCACCGTGTTCAGCTGGCCGGTGGGAATGCGCATGGCCCGGTTCTGGGCCACCGCGTGGGCCGTCTCCAGCACTTGGTCGACCCGCTGCCCCGTCAGGGCGGAGATGAACACCGCCGGGGCGTAGGACATGAAGGCCAGTTCCCTGGCCAGCTCCTTGCGGAACTTGCTCATGGTATTGGTCTCCTTCTCCACCAGATCCCACTTGTTGACGGCGACGATGATCCCCTTCCCCGCCTCATGGGCGATCCCGGCGATCTTCTTGTCCTGTTCGGTGATGCCTTCCTGTCCGTCGATCATGAGTACGCAGACGTCGCACCGCTCGATGGCGGCCACCGCCCGCAGGACGCTGTACCGTTCGATGTTTTCACTGACCTTGCTCTTCCGCCGGATTCCCGCCGTATCGATGAGCAGGTATTCCTCTCCGTGCCAGGTGAAGGGCGTGTCGATGGAGTCCCTTGTCGTTCCCGCGATGGGGGAAACGATGACCCTCTCCTCACCCAGAAGCCGGTTGATCAGGGAAGACTTGCCCACGTTGGGCTTGCCGATCATGGCGATGCGGATCGACTCGTCCTCTTCGGTCCCCGCCCCCGGCGGGAAGCTCTCCACGATCTCGTCCAGCAGGTCGCCAAGATTCAGCAAATTGGTGGAAGAAATGGGGATGGGTTCTCCCAGACCCAGCTCATAGAAGTCGTAGAAGTCCTCGGGGAGGTCCTTCGTGTCCACCTTGTTGACCGCCAGCACCACCTTGCGGCCGGTGCGCCTGAGCATGGCGCCCACTTCCCGGTCCGCTGCCGTCAGCCCCTCCCGGCCGTCGACCATGAAGAGGATGACGTCGGCCATATCCATGGCCACCTGGGCCTGCTGGCGCATCTGGGACAGAATGATGTCCTGGCTGTCCGGCTCGATGCCGCCGGTGTCGATCAGCCCGAAATGGATGCCGGACCACTCCGCCTCCGCGTAGATCCGGTCGCGGGTGACCCCCGGCGTATCCTCCACGATGGACACCCGTCTGCCGACGATCTTATTAAAAAATGTAGACTTGCCCACGTTGGGTCTGCCGACGACGGCAACCAGCGGTTTACTCATCAAATATTCCTTCCGCGAACTCCGACGGTTCAAATTCTTTCAGGTCTTCGATCCCCTCTCCCAGGCCGACGAACTTGACCGGCATATCGTACTCATCCGCGATGGTGATCACGATGCCGCCCTTGGCGGTGCCGTCCAGCTTGGTCAGCACGATGCCGGTGATATCCGCCGCGGTGCCGAACTCCGCCACCTGGGATACGGCGTTCTTGCCCGTGGTCGCGTCCAGCACCAGAAGGTTTTCCCTGGACGCCTCCGGGAACTCCCGGCCGATGACTTTGTTCATCTTGGCCAGCTCGTCCATGAGGTTTTTCTTGTTCTGCAGCCGCCCGGCCGTATCGCAGATCAGCACGTCGATGTTCTTCGCCTTTGCCGACTGGATGGCGTCGTAGATGACGGCGGAGGGATCCGCTCCCTCGCCGTGGCGGATCACGTTGACGCCGACCCGCTGCCCCCAGATCTCCAGCTGCTCACCTGCCGCTGCCCGGAAGGTGTCCGCCGCCGCCAGCATGATGGTGCGTCCCTGCTGTCTCAGCATATAGGCCAGCTTGCCGATGGAGGTGGTCTTGCCGCCTCCGTTGATGCCGATCATCAGGATGATCAGCGGATAGTCCTGGGAGAGCTTCTGGGCCTCCCCCTTGTCCATCAGGTCCGCGATGATCTTCCCCAGGCGGATCTTGATGACGGAGGGCTTGGTCATGTTGTTGGCCTGCACCTCTTCCCGCAGGGTCTCCACGATCTTCACGGTGGTTTCCATGCCGATATCCGAGGTGATCAGGATCTCTTCCAGTTCCTCAAAAAACTCTTCATCTATGGTCGGCCGCATCATCAGCGCGTCGCTGACCCGCTGTGACAGCTTGCCGAAAATGGATTTCTTTTTATCTCCCAGCATACTGCTCCTCCCGATTTCTACTGCACATCCGCCGGATCAAATCCGTCGGCCATATCCAGGGACAGAACCTTAGAAATGCCCTTCTCCGGCATGGTGACGCCGTAGAGCACATCCGCGTGCTCCATGGTCGCCTTCTGGTGGGTGACCAGAGTGAACTGGATCCCCTCGAACTTCCGCAGGGCGTGGATGAACCGATCGATGTTGGCATCGTCCAGCGCCGCTTCCACCTCGTCGAGGATGCAGAAGGGCGTCGGCTTCGCCTTCAGGACGGCGAACATCAGGGCGATGGCCGTCAGGGTCTTCTCTCCGCCGGAAAGCAGGTTGATGTTCTGCAGTTTCTTGCCCGGCGGCTGGGCGACGATATCGATGTCCGACTGGAGGGGATCGTTCTCGTCAGACAGCCGCAGCTCCGCGTGGCCTCCGCCGAACAGGTCCGTAAAGGTCTCCTCGAAGTTGACCACGATCTGGTCGAAACTGGCGCGGAACCGCTCCCGGATCGTCCGGTCCATATCCCGGATGATGCCGTTCAGGGAGTCCATGGCGCTCTGGATATCCGCCTGCTGGGCCGTCAGGAATTCGTATCTCTCCCGGACGGTTTCGTATTCCTCGATGGCGCCCACGTTGACTTCGCCCATCTCCTTCATCCGGTTCTTGATCTGCCGGTTTTCCTTCACCGCCGAAGACATGACGAAGGATTCGGCCCGGAATTCCATGGCCTGGACATAGGACACCTCGAAGTCCTCCCAGAGCTTCGCCTTCAGGCCTTCCAGCTGGGTCTCGTTCTTCGCCTTGCGGATCTGGGTCTCCACCTTCTGGTCCTGCAGCTTTTCCGCCTTCTCCGCCAGGGCTTCCTTGTCCTCGTTCAGGGCAGTGACGGTGTCCTCCAGTTCCTTCCTCTCGGCGGTCACCTCGTCCAGGTAATCCTGTACACGCTGCCGTTCCTCTTCCTTCTCCCGGATCAGCGCGTCCATATCGCTGTGTCCTGAAGTCAGTTCCTCTTTTTCCTCTTCCAGGGATACCCTCTGGGCCTGCCGGCTGCGGATATCCGCTTCGATCTCCCGGATCAGCTGATCCGCCGCGGACACCACGTACTCCGCGTGGGACTTCCGTTCCTCGCAGGTGGTCTGGGCGATCCTCGCCTTGGTGATCTCCTCATTGATCGACTCAAAGGCTTCCTGTTTTTCCTCATGCTGCCGGAGACGCTCTTCGCTCTCCTTCTCCACGGTTTCCTTTCTCTCCGTGAACTCGCCGATGGACTGTTCCAGTTCCTGGATCATCCGGACGGAGCGTTCCTTCTCCGCGGCGATGTTGTCCAGTTCCCGGTCCATCCGCTCCTCGTTGGACTGGATGTCGTTGATGGAACTCTCCGCCAGCCGGATCTCGCTTTCCTGCATGAGCAGCTCCTGCTCCGCCCCGCGGATCTGTCCCTCCAGGAGGCTGCGTTCTTCGCCCATGCGGGCCATATCCTTCCGGCAGATGTCCAGGGCTTCGGTCTTGGCCTCCTGATCGGCGGACATTTCCTGAATGGTTTTCTCCAGCTGCTGGATCTCCGCCTTGCGCTGAAGGATATCCGCCGTCTTGTGCTTGAACCGGCCGCCGGTAATGGCGCCGGCGGAATTGATGATCTCCCCTTCCAGGGTGACCACACGGATCCCCTTCCCCTTGCGGGACACCCCGATGGCGTGGTCCATGTTGTCCACCAGCACGACCCTGCCCAGCAGGTAGTCCACCACTTCCCGGTAGGCGGGATCAAAGTCAACGCAGTCCGGGCCGAAACCGATGAATCCGGGTTCGGAGGTCAGCTTCTCGTCCCGGCGAACATCCGCCCGGATGGAGGACATGGGCAGGAAGGTCATGCGTCCGGCCCGGTTCTCCTTCAGGGACCGGATCGCCTTCTTCGCGCTGTCATCGTCCTCGCAGACGATGTGCTGCAGGGTGGATCCCAGGGCGGTCTCCACGGCGGTCTCATATCCTTCAGGGACACGGATCAGGTCCGCGACAACGCCGCGGATGCCAGACAGCTTCGACTTCATCACGTGCCGGACCGCCTGGTTGTATCCCTCGTAATTGTGCTCCATCTCCTCGATGGTCTTTTTCCGCGCGCCAAGCTGTCCCAGGCTGATGCGAAGCTCTTCCGTCTCCAGGGACAGGGATTTTTCCTTCTTCTGCTGCTCCTCCAGATCCTTCTGGATCTGGGCCAGCTTTTCTTTCTTTTTCTCGTTCTCCGCGGCGGTCTCTTCCTGTTTCCTTCGGGCTTCCTCCAGGATCTCCCGGTTTTTCCGGCTGGTTCCCGCGCCCGTGTTCTTCTCCTCCAGCAGGGCTTCCTTCCGCTTGTCCAGCGTTTCCTGCAGGACGCCCAGGCTGCTAATCTCCGAGCGGGCCCGGGTGATCTCCGAGGACAGGCGGAACAGCTCGTCCTTATCCGCGTCCACCGCTTCCGACAGGGCAGTCAGCTCGGCCAGGGCCTGATCGTACAGACCGATCCTGCTCTCCAGCTGCCGGGTGGCCTCTTCCGCCTCCTCGGCCAGCTTCTTCTGCCCCCGTCTGGCGGACAGGGCGTTGTTCTCCTCCCGTTCCTTTCTCTCCTCCAGCTGGACGATCTCTTCGGCCAGCCGTTCCATGTTCTCGCCGATGGCCGACAGCCGCTCGCTGTCCACCTCGCTCTTGCTGCGGACGGCGTTCAGGGCGTCGATGGCGGCCAGGAGCTTCTCTCTGGCTCCCGCCTCCAGTTCCGCCAGATTCTCCCGGCCCGCGTTCTTCTCCGCGAGGGCACGGTCCAGTTCCGCCCGCTCATCCCGCAGACTGTCCAGCCCCAGATCCAGCTCCGCCAGGTCATCCTTGGCGTACTCGTTCTTCAGCTCCAGGTTGTCCACGTTCTTCAGGATGATGTTGATCTCCAGTTCCCGGTGGCGGTCCCGCAGCTTCAGGTATTCCTTCGCCTTGATGCTCTCTTCCCGCAGGCCGTCGATCCGGCCTTCGATCTCGCCGATGATATCCTTGACCCGGTCCATGTTGACGGTGGTCGCCGCCAGCTTTCGCTCCGCCTGGGCCTTTCTGGTCCGGTAGGCCACGATGCCCGCGGCCTCCTCAAAGATCTCCCGGCGGTCTTCCGTCCGGTTGCTGATGATGTCGGCGATCTTCCCCTGGCCGATGAGGGAATAGCCGTCCACGCCGATTCCCGTATCCACGATGAGGTTGCGGATGTCCATCAGCCGGCACTGGTTGCCGTTGATGTGGTATTCGCTCTCCCCTGAGCGGAACATCCGCCGGGTAATGGCCACTTCCTGATAGTCGATGGGAAGGGATCCGTCGCTGTTGTCGATCACCAGGGTGACTTCCGCCATGCCCCTGGACTTGCGGCTGGATGTGCCGGCGAAGATGACTTCCTCCATCTTCCCGCCCCGGAGCATCTTCGGGCTCTGCTCGCCCAGCACCCACCGGATGGCGTCACTGATGTTGCTTTTGCCGCTTCCGTTGGGCCCGACGACTCCGGTGATCCCCTCGTGAAACTCTATGGTAACGGGCTCCGCGAAAGACTTGAACCCGTGCATTTCGATTTTCTTAAAGAACATTGCCCTTTTCCCTTTCGAGCAGTTTTCTTGCTGCCTGCTGCTGTGCTTCCTTTTTGCTTTTGCCCGTTCCCTCCGAGCAGAGTTCACCGCCGACATACAGGCCGGTGGTAAAGGTCTTGTCGTGATCCGGCCCGTCCTCCTTCAGCACGTCGTACCGGATATCCGTGATCCCCCTGGCCTGCAGGACCTCCTGCAGACGGGTCTTGTAATCGTGGGTCTGGTAGTGTCCCCTGGCGGTCTCCTCGATCTCCGGAGCGAAGAGGGCCAGAGTCATCTTCTTCACCTCTTCGAATCCGCCGTCCAGATACACGGCGCCGATGACCGCCTCCATGGCATCCGCCAGGACGGAGCTTCGTTCCCGTCCCCCGGTCTTCTCCTCGCCGCGGCCCAGCCGCAGGAAGGCGCCCAGGCCGATCTGGCCGGCCTTGTCGGCCAGGGACCGCTCACAGACGATGGTCGCCCGGACCCTGGACAAAAATCCCTCTTCCTTCCGGGGAAACATACGGAAGAGTTCCTCGCCGATCACCGCGTCAAAAAAGGCGTCGCCGAGAAACTCCAGCCTCTCGTTGTCCTGTTCTCCGCCGCCATGCTCCCGCACATAGGAACTGTGGGTCAGGGCCGTCACCAGGAGCTGCCGGTCGCTGAACCGGTAGTCCAGGCGTTCCTCCAGCAGCGTCAGATCCTGCGTCATTCGTAGTCCTCCTCGCTGTCGACGAGATCGAACATCTCCTGGCGGATGATGTCCACCACGTTTTCCCTGGCGTAGGGGATGCCCCGGATGATGGCGTTGCGGACGGCGGTCGCCGTAGAGGATCCGTGGATCTTCATCACCGGCCCGTTCACGCCCAGGACGGGCGCGCCGCCGTATTCCTCATAGTCAAAATCGCTTTTCATCTTCGTCAGCTGGCCCCGCAGGAGCAGTCCGCCCATCCTGGTCTTCAGGTTTTCCATGATGCCCTGCTTCACCAGTTTGAACACGGACAGGGAGACGCCCTCGGTCAGTTTCAGGATGACGTTGCCCACGAAGCCGTCGCAGACGATCACGTCGCAGACCCCCTTGGGCACATCCCGGCCCTCCACGTTGCCCACGAAGTTCAGGGGAGAATTCTTCAGCCGATTATAGGCGTCCTTGGTCACGCTGGTTCCCTTGGATTCCTCCGCGCCCAGATTGACCAGGCCGACCCTGGGGTTCTCCCTTCCCCAGGCCTTTTCCATGAAGATGCTGCCCATCAGGCCGTACTCCAGAAGGTTCTGGGCCTTGGACTCGGCGCTGGCGCCGGCGTCCACCAGCAGGCAGGGCTGCATAGTGACCATGTCGGGGTAGATGCTGGCCAGGGCGGGACGGTCGATGCCCCGGATCCGGCCCAGGATCAGCCGTGAGCCCACGATCAGGGCGCCGGTGTTCCCCGCGGAGATCAGCAGGTCGCCCTCCCCCTCCTTGAGCATATTGAGCCCGACCACCATGGAAGAATCCTTCTTCTGCCGGATCGCCTTCACCGGCGAATCGTGCATGGTGATGGTCTCCTCGGCGTTGACGATGGTTATCCGCTCGCTCTTGCAGTGGTTCTTCTTCAGCTCCCGCCGGATCGCCTTCTGCTGTCCGACGATGATGATTTCCTCATCCATCTGTTCCAGGGCCTGGACCGCGCCTTTGACGATCTCCGCCGGCGCAAAATCTCCGCCCATTCCGTCCAGTATGATTTTCATCCTCACTTCTCCATTTCTTTGATCATCTCTCTGACCCTGCCGCGGATCTTCTCCGCGCCGAAGACCGCTGAGCCGGCAACGATGATGTCCGTTCCCGCGTCGGCAACCATCCGGATGTTATCCAGGGTCACGCCCCCGTCGATCTCTATGGCAAAGGCAAGTCCGGCTCTGTCCCGGTACTCCGCCAGGCGGCGGATCTTGTCCAAAGCTGAGGGGATCAGCTTCTGCCCGCCGAACCCGGGGTTGACCGACATGATCAGCACCAGGTCCACATCGGGAAGGATGGATTCCAGTGTGTTCAGCGGAGTGGCCGGATTGATGGACACACCCGCCTTCACCCCCGTATCCCGGATGTGCTGAACGGTCCGGTGAAGGTGGACGCAGGCCTCCTGATGGACGGTGATGTACTCGGTCTGGGGAGTGACGAACTCCTCCAGGTACCGGTCCGGTTCCTCGATCATCAGGTGAACATCAAAGGGCAGCTTTGTCTTCCCTTCCAGGCTCTTCATCACCGCCGCGCCGAAACTGATGTTGGGCACGAAGTGCCCGTCCATAACGTCCACATGGACGAAATGGGCGCCGCCGGCCTCGATGTCCGCCACGTCCTTTCCCAGCCGGGAAAAATCAGCGGACAGGATGGATGGTGCCAGTTGTTTCATATCCCTTCCTCCGTCAGTATTTTCTCCGCTCTTCCGCTTCCCGGCGGAAGGCGCGGTAGGATTCATATCGGCTTTTTTCGATCCGCCCTTCCTCCAGGGCGTCCTTGACCGCGCAGTCGGGCTCCGCCCGGTGAGTGCAGTCGTCGTACCGGCACCCTTCGCTCAAAGCGGCGATCTCGGGAAACAGGGCGGGCAGTTCCTCCGGCTCCAGCTGGGGCAGGTCGAAGGAGGTGAATCCCGGCGTATCGAAGATCATGGTTCCCTGCTCGTCCGCCGGAAACAGCTCGGCATGCCGGGTGGTGTGCCGGCCCCTGCGGGACCTGTGGCTGATCTGCCCCGTCTCCATCTCCTGCCGGTCGAGGAGCCGGTTCAGCAGAGTGGATTTGCCCACGCCCGACGCGCCGGCGAGGGCCACGGTCTTCCCCCGGATGGCCGCCCGCAGCGGCTCCAGGCCCCCTTCCTCATCCATCCGTGTGCAGATCACCGGATAGAGGGGCTCATAGATCCGCCGAAGTTCTTCCATAGTCTGCCGGGCCTTTACTGCCGTCTTCTTCTCCCCTTCGGCCAGGTCGCATTTGTTGACGCAGAGCACCGCCTCCGTCCCCGCCTGCTCCGCCATGACCAGAAGCTTGTCGATCACGGACAGCACCGGCGCCGGATGGGCGGGCGCCGTCACGATCACGAAACAGTCCGCATTAGCGACAAAAGGCCTGATGAAGCTGTTCCTCCTGGGCAGGATCTCCGTGATCAGACTGTCGTCCTCTCCCTCAGCGGCTTCGATGATCACCTCATCGCCTACCGCCGGTTTGATCCCCTGCTTCTTGAACAGGCCACGGGCCTTGCACCGGTATATTGTTTCGCCGGATTTTACGAAATAAAACCCGGCGATTCCTTTCATGATCTGTCCCCGCATCAGAATCCGTCAACCGGTTCAGGCGGTTCCGTCGGCGCCTGCGTCGTCGGGGGCTGGGTCGTTGTGGTGGTGGTCGTCGTCGGCTGCGGTCCCTTGCTGACCGTCAGGCGGACGGACGTGTTCTTGTCCAGCCGTGATCCCGAATCGTACTGCTGCCACATGACCTCGCCCTCCGCGTAGGTGTCGCTGAAGTCGTAGTTCACATCTCCCGTCTTCAGCTTGGCCTTCTTCAGGGCGGACTTGGCGTCGGACAGGGACTTGCCGATGAGATAGGGCATGTTGGCCATGGCCAGGGAGCCGTCACTGGCTACCAGGTTGACGGTGCTTCCCTTCTCCGCCTGTTCTCCCCCCTTGGGGTCCTGGCTGATGATGGTACCGCTTTCCTCTTCGCTGGCCTGGGAGGATACATTCACCTTGAATCCGGCCTCCTCAATGGCCGCCCGGGCGCTGTCCTCCTCCATCCCGACCACGTCGGGAACGCTGCCGTCTCCCGGTCCGGCACTGACATATACGGTGATCGCGGAGCCGGTCTTGATGATACCGCCGGCTTCCGGGCTCTGGCTGACGATCTTGCCGACCTCCACGTTTTCGTCGACGACCGGTCTGCCCTCCTTGATCTTCAGATCATACTGGGCGGCGACCTGTTCCGCCTCCGACACCGTCAGTCCGGTGACGTCCGGCGCCTGGATCTCCTTGCCGCCGAATACGCCCAGGGCGAAGCAGACGACCAGGCCGGCGATCAGGGCCGCGGCCACGCAGGCCAGAATGATGATCAGCCGCTTTTTCTTTTTCTGTTTCTGGGAAACCGGTTTTTTCTGTTTCTCCGGCTGGAAGTCTTCGTACTCGTCTCCCTCGTCATAGTCCGTCTCCGCGACGGGCCCGTCGTAGTCATCGTAATCATCGTAGTAATCGTAGTCGCCCGGCTGGTCCGCGCCCATGAGCACGGATCCGCCCACCACGCTGCCGACGAATTCCAGATTGTTCAGCGCCTCGATCAGCTCATCGGCGGAGGCGTACCGGTTGACCGGATACTTGTCCGTGCACTTCATGATGATGTGCTCCAGAGCGGGAGGCACGCCGGTGACCATCTGGGAGGGCCGGGGCATTTCCCCGTTGATATGCATCAGGGCGATGTTGACCGGGTTATCCCCATCGAAGGGAACGTTGCCCGTCAGCATCTCGAACATGACGATGCCCAGGGAATAGATGTCGGATTTTTCATCCACATATCCGCCCCTGGCCTGCTCCGGTGAGAAATAGTGCACGGAGCCGATGATGCCGTCGGTGTTGTCCACGATGGTGGCGGCGTTCACCGCCTTGGCGATGCCGAAGTCGGTGATCTTGGCCGTGCCGTTGGGCGTCATCATGATGTTGTGGGGTTTGACGTCCCGGTGAATGATGTGGTTCTTGTGCGCAAAGGCAAGGGCAGCCGCGATCTGCTTCGAGATGGCGATGACCTTGGGATAGGCCATGGGCCCCTGCTCTTTGATGACGTCGGACAGGGCTCTGCCCTCGATCAGTTCCATGACGATGTAGTGGATATTGCCTTCCTTGCCTACATCGTAGATATTGACGATATTCGGATGCGACATGCTCGCCGCCGCCTGGGATTCCCTGCGGAAGCTGTCGATGAATTTATGGTCGTTGATGAATTCCGGCTTCAGGATCTTGATGGCGACAAAACGATTGAGCAGTTTGTCCTTCGCCTTGTAGACGACGGACATGCCGCCTTCTCCGATCCTTTCCAGAAGTTCGTATCTTCCAGCCAGTACTTTGCTCATTTCCGCCCCCCTAACCTATATCCTGACGCAGACCACGGTAATGTTGTCCCGGCCGCCGGCCTGAATGGCCATCTCCACCAGATCGGAGCAGGTCTCGTTCATGGTCTTTCTCTCCTCCAGAACCTGGAGGATCCGCTTTTCGCCGACCTCGCCGTACAGGCCGTCGGTGCAGAGCAGGAGAATGTCCCCGCTGTGAAGGGGTAGTTTATAAAAGTCCGGCGCGATGGACGGCTCGGCGCCCAGCGCCTTGGTGATCACGTTCTTCTGCCGGTGGGATTCCGCCTCATCCTCCGTGATCACGCCCTTGTCGATCAGTTCGTTGACATAGGTATGATCCTTGGTGATCCTGGACATGGCGCCGTCCCGGTAGACGTAGGCCCGGCTGTCGCCCACGTTGGCGATGTATCCCTCGCCCCGGAACAGGTAGGCGATGACCACGGTCGTCGCCATTCCCCGGTAACGGGGATTGTCCTTTCCCATCTCGTAGATCTCCCGGTTGGCTACGCCCACGGCGTCGCCCAGGAAACCGAAGATCGCCTCCGCCGTCATGCATTCCCGGATGTCGTTATCGTTGACGAAGCCGGCGATCTTTTCCACCGCCGTCCGGCTCGCCACTTCTCCGGAACTGTTTCCGCCGACGCCGTCAGCGACCATATACACGTCGCTGCCGGGAATGACGAAGCACGCGTCTTCATTGTTTTCCCGGACAACGCCTCTGTTGCTTTTGAACCCTATCTGTACCATATACCTTTAGACCTTTCCTCCTAATCCAGCAGTCCCGTCCGCTTCATCACGCAGATGAAGAAGCCATCCGTCCCGTTGATGTTGGGCAGGAGCAGCGTGCGCTCCTCTTTCCTGAACCAGGTGTATTTCTTCAGGAAGGCGTTGACCACCTTCTCATTTTCTTCGGGATTGATCGTGCAGGTGCTGTAGATCAGCGTTCCGTTGGGCTTGACGTACTCCGAGGAAGCGGACAGGATGGCCAGCTGCTTCTGCGGCAGGTAGTCCATTTCCCTGGTCTTCTCCTTGTACTTGATCTCCGGCTTTCTCCGGATGACGCCCAGGCCTGAGCAGGGCACGTCACACAGCACCCGGTCGGCCTTCTCCACCAGGGAGGAGTCCACCCTCGTGGCATCCCAGGCCCTGGTCTCGATGTTCACGATGCCCAGCCTGCGGGCTTCCTTGTCCACCTGATCCAGCCGGCGCCGGTAGATGTCCGTGGCGATGATCTTGCCCGTGTTGTTCATTCTCTCCGCAATGGCCGTCGTCTTGCCGCCGGGCGCCGCGCAGACGTCGACGACCAGATCGCCATGGCGGGGATCCAGCTTCTCGGAAACCAGCGTGGAACTCTCGTCCTGAGGGGTGAACAGGCCCATCCGGTAGAATTCCGTATCCAGCAGGCCGCTGCCCCTGACGTAGAGGGAGTTCTTGCAGATCTTTCCTTCCTCCACCTCATAACCCCGCTCTCTCAGCTGATCGATCAGATCCTGCTTGACGATCTTCAGCCAGTTGTAGCGGATCGTCATTGGCGCCTTCTGGTTGCCGGCCTCCAGGAGCCTTTCCACGAAATCCATCTTGTAGAATTCCAGCCACTTCTCAATGATCCAGGGAGCGTAGGAATACTTGACGGACAGATACCGGATCTCATCCTCGTCCCGCTCGGGCAGGCGCATGCGGATCCTCCGGTTCAGGTACTCCCGCAGAACGCCGTTGACCAGGCCGGCCTTGCCTTTGCAGTATTTCCTCGCCAGGGCGACGCTCTCGTTGACCGCCGCGTATTCCGGCACGGAATCCATCCATCCCAGCTGGTACATTCCCATCCGGAGAATGGTCAGTTCCTGTTTCTTCAGGCTGTCAATGCCCTGGTCCACCAGCTGATCCAGATAGTAGTCCAGAGTCAGTTTCCGTTCCAGTACACCGTAGACCAGCTCACGGACAAACGCCGGGGAACCGGGCTTGCTGATCCTGATCTGGTGGTTCAGCGCCAGATTGGAATAGGCTTTGTTTGCTTCGACGTCCATCAGCGTGTTATACGCCGTCTTCCTGTTGATATCCATCAGTTGTTACTCCCTCTTATCAGTATCATGCGTATCAGGTTCATAACGGAAACGGCTAGTGCGGCCACGTAGGTCATTGCCGCGGCGGAAAGAACACTCTTCGCGCCCATGACCTCCTCATCGTCGACGATGCCCAGCTCCTGCAGCTGCACGAGTGCCCTCTTGCTGGCGTTGAATTCCACCGGCAGGGTCACCGTGTGGAACAGAACAACGACGCAGAACATGATGATGCCGATGCTCAGCAGCAAATTGCCGATGCCCGCTATCTGGACCCCGCCCAGGGCGACCATAATCAGGCCGATCATGATCAGCGGCCAGGACGCTCCGGAAACCAGATTGACCGCCGGAACCATGGCAATGCGAAACTTCAGGAAGCCGTAATCCCTGGCATCCTGAATCGCGTGTCCTGATTCGTGTGCGGCAATGCTGACCGAAGCGATGGAGTTCCCGTTACAGACTTCCCGGGAAAGGTGCATGACGTCCCTCGTCGGATCGTAGTTGTCGGTCAGCTGGCCGTCAACGATCTCGATGGGAACATGCTGCATCCCGTTGCTGTCCAGGATCCGTCTCGCCGTCTCTCCTCCGGTAATCCCGCTCCTGACCTGGATGCGGGAATACTTTGCGTAGGCGCTCTTCACCTTGCTCTGGGCATAAATGGTGAAAATGATCGCCGGAATCAGAAGGATAAACGTGGGATCTAACCCGTAAAACATCGTCTCACCTCTTTCTACTCATTCTATCCTAAAATCGTTCCTGTTTCAATGGGATTGCCCCGTAAATATTCGTCCGCCGCGACCCTCTTTTTGCCGGGCATCTGCAGCTCGGTGATCCGGAGGATCCGTCCCCCGCAGGCCACGTCGATCCCCTCCGGCGAACAGGCGAGAACCGTTCCCGGCGCCGCCGGGGAAGACTGCTCCAGAGCCTGTCCCCGCCACAGCTTCATCATCTGTCCCTTGAGGCCGGTATAGGTGCCCGGCCAGGGGTCGAAGGCCCGCATCATCCGCTCCAGTTCCTCCGGCGGCCTGGTGAAGTCCGCCTGGCCGTCCTTCTTGGAGATCATAGGGGCGTAGGTGGCCAGAGCATCGTCCTGGGGCACGGGCGTCAGCTCGTCCAGCCTCTCCAGGGTCTCCACGATCAGCTTCGCCCCCAGAAGGGACAGCTCGTCGTGCAGCATCTGCCCGGTCTTGCCCGCCGTGGGAACGGCTTCCCGGAGGAGCATGGGCCCCGTATCCAGGCCCGCCTCCATCTCCATGATGGTGATTCCCGTCTCCTCGTCTCCGGCCAGGATCGCCGCCTGAATGGGCGCCGCTCCCCGGAACCGGGGAAGCAGGGAACCGTGGATGTTCAGGCATCCCTTCCCGGGAATATCCAGCACTTCCTGAGGCAGGATCATGCCGTAGGCCGCCACCACGATGACATCGGGAGCGAGCCCGCGCAGCTCGTCGGCAAAGCCGGCGTTGCCTTTGACCCTCTCCGGCTGAAGCACGGGAATGCCCAGTTCCTCCGCCTTCTCCTTGACGGGAGAGAACTGGACCTTCTTCCCCCGGTTGCGCTTCGCATCGGGGCGGGTCACCGCGGCCAGGATCTCATGGCCTGACCGGTGCAGGCTCTCCAGGGCGGGAACGGCGAAATCCGGCGTTCCCATATACACGATCCGCATGGTCATCCCTCTCCTTTTCCTACTCCGCCTCTTCCTCTTCCTGCTCCGCCGGGCGGAACAGCTTCTCCGCCTTGTCGGAGTAGAGGATCCCGTTCAGGTGGTCGTTCTCGTGACACATGACCCTGGCGTGGAAGCCCTCGAAGGTGTATTCCTGCTCCTTGCCGTCCCGGCCCAGTCCCCGGATGGTGATCTTCGCGGGACGGACCACGTTGCCCATCAGTTCCGGGACCGACAGGCAGGCTTCTTCGCCCTCGACCTCGCCCTCTTCGGCGATGATCTCCGGATTGACGAAGTAGTAGACTTCCTCCGGTTCCGGCTCCGCCACGAACATCCGGCGCATGATGCCCACCTGGGGCGCCGCAAGGCCCACGCCCTGCGCGTCCCGCATGGTATCCACCATATCGTCCAGAATCATGCGGATCCGGTCGGTCACCTCGTCCACCGGCCGGCATGTTTTGCGGAGGATCGGGTCCTCCTCGGTAAAGATCGTTCGCAGTGCCATAATTCTTTCTCCTGTTTCTTCTCCTGTGTTTTATGCAAAGCTGTATGGATTGATGTCCACCACGGCGACCCAGGGGGCGCGCCGGGCGGCATCCTCTTCTTTCAGTGTCCTCAGGATCCCGGTCACCGTCCGCCGCTTTCCCCTGTCGCAGCGGATCACCAGGGAGTACCGGTAGGTGTCGCGGATCCTGCTCATGTAGGCCTCCTGGGGGGAAAAGACGTTCCGTCTGTCCTCCGGGGGGAGGGCCTGGCGCAGGGAGTCGTACCACCGCGTCGCTCCCTGCCGGGCGATCTGCGGATCGTCTGCTGTGAACAGCACCTGGATCATATCGCTGAAGGGCGGGTAGCGCATGGCCTCCCGGAACCGGACTTCCTCCCGGTAAAACCCCTCATAGTCCTGTTTCGCCGCAAAGGCAACGGCATAGTGGTCCGGCTGATAGGTCTGGATCACCACGCTGCCCACCTCGCTGCCGCGCCCTGCCCGGCCCGCCGCCTGGGTGATCAGCTGGAACGCCCTCTCCGGCGAGCGGTAGTCGGGGATGGACAGGGAAACGTCCGCCGAGATGATGCCCACCAGGCCCACATTGCGGAAGTCCAGTCCCTTGGCGATGATCTGGGTGCCGATCAGGATCCGGGTCTTCCCCTTCTCGAAGGCCGCAAGCCTCTTCTTCAGTTCTCCCTTCTTGCGGATGGAATCCAGATCGATCCGGTCCGTCTCCGCCTCCGGGAAACACTGGCGGATGGTTTCCTCCACCTTTTCCGTTCCGCTGCCGAAATAGCGGATATAGGAGCTGCCGCACTCCGGGCACTGCCGGGGCAGTTCCTCCTCGTGGCCGCAGTAGTGGCAGGACAGTTTCCTGCCGCTGCTGTGATAGGTCAGGGACAGCCCGCAGGTGGGGCAGCTGACCACGTGCCCGCACTCCCGACAGGAGACGAAGGTGGAATAGCCCCGCCGGTTCAGGAAGAGCATGACCTGCTTTCCCTCCTCCAGGCATCGGCGCATCTCCTGGTCCAGCCGGCCGCTCAGCACCGACCGGTTTCCCCTGCGCAGTTCCTCCCGCATGTCGGCGATCTCCACCCGGGGAAGGGGCGTCTCGTTGTACCGCTTCTCCATGGTCAGGATCCGGTAGATCCCTTCCTGGCCCCGGCGGTAGCTGGCCACCGAGGGCGTGGCGCTTCCCAGGATCAGCACCGCCTGATGATCCGGGTCCGCGGCCCGTTTGATGGCCACTTCCACCGCATCGTATTTCGGCGTCGCGTCCGATTTATAGGTCGCCTCGTGCTCCTCGTCGATGACGATCAGGCCGATGTTTTCTAAAGGAGCGAACACGGCAGAGCGGGCGCCGATGACGATATCGATCTTCCCGTCCCGGATCCGCTTCCACTGCTCATAGCGCTGGCCCTGAGTCAGCCGGGAATGCGTCACCGCGATCCTCTCCTGTCCGAAGACGGCGGTGAAGCGCCGGATGATCTGGGGCGTCAGGGATATCTCCGGCACGAGGACGATCACCGTCCTCCCCTGCCGGATCACCTGCCGGGCCGTCCGGATATAGACTTCCGTCTTCCCGCTTCCCGTCACGCCGCGGAGAAGGAACCGGGCGTGTCCGCCGCCGGAGACGGCCTTCCCGATCTGGGAAAGAACGCTCTCCTGCTCCTCCGTCAGCTGGTCCGCGCCCACCGGTTCATCCGCCCCGTCCTCCGCGGGATCGGGCTGGATCTTCCGCACCGGACGGTGCCCCGCCGGAACGAAGCAGCGGATGGCGTCGATGTAGCGGCAGACATACCGCTCCCTCATCCACGCCGCCGTGCGCATGATCTCTTCCGTCAGGGAGATCTCCTCATCGGGATGATCGATGGGCCGGATCCTGGCGGCCAGCCCCTCCTCCACCTCATCCTGCAGGGACAGGACGTAGCCCGTCCGCAGATTCCTGCTTCGGGCGAAGGGAATATGCACCCGGCTCCCCACGGAGACCCTCTGCCCCTCGGGGATCCGGTAGGTGAAGGGCGTGTCCGTGCTGTCGCTTCGGTTGTCGACGATGATGTTCGCGTAGTTCATGTATTGCCTTTACAGAAGGAAGATATCGTTCTCCTCACAGGCTCTGACCATGTCTTCCGGCCAGATGGACGCCTGCACTTCGCCGATGTGGGCCTTGCGCAGGAAGTACATGCACAGCCGGCTCTGTCCGATCCCGCCGCCGATGGTACAGGGGAGTTCCCCCTTCAGGATCATCCGGTGGAAGTCCATCTCCCTCCGGTCATCGGCGCCGGCAATGGCGAGCTGCCGGTCCATGGCCTTCTCATCCACCCGGATGCCCATGGAGGAGATCTCGAAGGCGCTCTCCAGAATGTCGTTCCAGAGGATGATGTCGCCGTTCAGTTCCCAGTCATCGTAGTCGGGCGCCCGTCCGTCATGCTTCTTGCCGGACTTCAGCGCGCCGCCGATCTTCTCGATAAAGACAGCCCGCTTCTCTTTGGTGATCGCGTCCTCCCTTGCCTTTGGGTCAAGGTCCGGGTAGAGGTCCTCCAGCTCCTGGGAGGTGATGAAAAAGATCTCGTTGGGCAGGTCCGTGCGCAGTTCGTTGTAATGGCGGTTGACGAAATCATTCAGGTTCTTCAGGGCGTTGTACAGGGTAACCACCGTCTCGTGAAGATACTCCGTCGTTCTGTCCTCCCGGCGGATCACCTTCTCCCAGTCCCACTGGTCCACGTAGATGGAGTGCAGGTTGTCCAACTCCTCATCCCGGCGGATGGCGTTCATGTCGGTGTACAGTCCCGTTCCCGGCTTGAATCCATACCGGCCCAGGGCCATCCTCTTCCACTTGGCCAGGGACTGGACGATCTCCACTTCCTTCTCGTCCATGTCCTTCACCGTGAAACTGACCGTCCGCTCCACGCCGTTCAGGTTATCGTTCAGCCCCGTCTCCGGCGCCACGAACAGCGGCGCGGAAACTCTCCGCAGCTTCAGCCCGTAGGCCAGCTCCTGCTGAAAGAAATCCTTGATCTTTTTGATCGCCCGCTGACTCTCCATGTAATCGATCTGCGGGGTGTACCCTTCGGGTAAAATCAACTGTCCCATATTCGTCCTCCATTTTTATCGGCGGATGGCCCGCCGTTTATCGTCTGGAAAATTCGCATCCGCAGTAATCCTGCCGATACAGGCCGTAGGCCTTTGACAATTCGATGGACCGCTTGAAGCCGTCCTTTTTCTTGAAGTCCCTGTCCAGGAAGGTCAGCCCGTACTGCAGGGCGATCTGCCGGCCGATCTCCGAGATCCGGGGGTAACTCTTGTGGGGGCTGACCGTCAGCGTCGTGCCGAACCAGTCGCATCCCGTCATCTGTGCGGTTTCCGCCGTCTTCTCCAGCCGCTGCCGGAAACAGACGCCGCAGCGGGCTCCCCCCTCCGGCTCATTCTCCAGTCCCTCCGCCAGCTTCAGGAAAGCGCCCGGCTGGTACTTCCCTTCCAGGAACCGGACGGGCTCCTTCCCGGGATGTCCTTCGTTGTACGCCTTCAGGAACTGCTTCTGGGTCTGCCTGCGCCGAATGTACTCCTCCTCATCGGTGATGCAGGGATTGTAGAAGAAAACGGTGATGGCGAATTCCTCCGCCAGGGTCTCGATGACCGATGTACTGCAGGGCCCGCAGCAGCTGTGCAAAAGCAACGCCGGCTTCTGCACCGTCTCCCCGATCCCGCTGCCGGCGCCGAACCGCCCCAGGGGATCGGTCTGCGACACCGAGCGGATCAGCGGGAGTCCCTGTTTTCCGCCTTTTTTTGTATCTCTGCCGGATCCTGTCATCGCCCTTTCCTCTCACATACCAATACAGAGTTTATTATACATGAAACGGCGGCGCATTTCCACCATTTCCCCGATGTGATATACTGTTTCCGGAGGACTTTCCGGAGGCGTTCCGGAGGAGAAACGAGAATGGCATCACCCATCATCTTTGACCGCTCCGACGGGCAGGATCTGCGGATCAACATGATCGGCTCCTGGCTGAAAAAGCGGTTTCACCAGAAGATCGTCAAGCTGTCCATCGACGGCGGCTTCACCTGCCCCAACCGGGACGGAAGCAAGGGCACCGGCGGCTGCCTCTTCTGCTCCGATCTGGGTTCCGGGGACATGGCTGCCGGCTCCGGCCGAATCGCCGCCGATCTGGACACCCAGATCCGACTGCTGGAGGACAAGTGGCCCGACGCCGGTTATCTGGCCTATTTCCAGAGCCATACGAACACCTACGGGCCCGCGGCGGAGCTGCGGGAAAAGTACCTCGCCGCCCTTTCCCATGAACGGGTCCGGGGAATCGCCATCGCCACCCGGCCCGACTGCCTGGACGAGGATGTGCTGGATCTGCTGGAGGAGCTGAACCGCAGCACCTTCCTCTGGGTGGAGCTGGGCCTGCAGTCCATCCACCGGGAGACCATGGAAAGGATGAACCTCTGCTACACCCTGGAGGACTACGACCGGGCAGCCGAACAGCTGCGCCGGCGGGGCATCCGGCAGGTCACCCACCTGATCCTGGGCCTTCCCGGGGAAACGCCGGACATGATGCTGGAGGGAGTCCGGTATGTCTGCCGGTCCTCCGGCAGTACAGAGGGCGGGTCGCCGGGAGCCGTACATGGAGAACCCGGACCCCCGAGGGACGCTCCCTCGGAGGGCGGCGCCCCCTTTGGGCTGAAGCTGCACATGCTCAACGTGGTCAGCAACTCCCGCTTTCCCGAAGTCTACCCGGACTACTGCCCCTTCGGTTCCATCGAGGAATACACGGACCTGGTGATCCGCCTCCTGGAACACGTCCCGCCCCAGGTCACCATCCACCGGATCAGCGGGGACGCTCCCCGGCCCGTGCTCATAGCGCCGGAATGGAGCTGGAAGAAGCGGACCATCCTCAACGGGATCCACGCCCGGATGCGGGAGCGGAACACCTGGCAGGGACGGCTGGCGGAGTAAGCCGGCAAGCAGCCACGCTTTACCCACACGGCCCCTCTCGGCTGGTATTTGTTTCCATTTTCTGTAAAATGGGAACAAATGGGAGCACTTATCGCAGATTCTAATTCCTTCAAATCCGATCCCACGCTCCTTTTCCATCAGAATTCTTTTATTTTCATGATTCTGCAGAATAAAAGTCAATTTAATCTGCAGATATTAGGATGATGACCAGAAATTCAGAATTTGCATCAAATCTGGAGATATCCGGGGGTTCAGGCTGCGAAGAATCCGTAACTTCCGAAGCGTCGGAAGGAAAATACAGAAACAGGAGCGGGGTCAGAATAACTGGCCTGTCAGGCCGGCGCACAACGAAAAAACTGCAGCGGCTGAATTCTTCAAACCGTTGCAGTTTCTTCTTTTGTGGT
>JAFRHG010000006.1 GCA_017433375.1 Bacillota bacterium | reverse complement strand
TCAAAAGCAACGTTTTCTACCGTTTTCTACCGATTCGACATACTGGCAAGTGATGTCTATTATGCCGAATCGCTGTCTGATGACCAATTCGGCAAACTGCCTCACATCTGGAATGCATCCTGCATCCGCATATCGGGCAGACCCCAAGAAACTCTGGATACCCACAAAAAATTGGAATGGGTTGCGCCGACGCTTCGATCAACGCAACCCATTACCTGTCAACTTGAAGTACCCTCATACTTTCCTACCTCTCTTCCTGCGGCCTGATTCGTGCTCCCGGGCTTCCATTTCCCCCGGCTGGGCCTCATCCGTGAATCCTCGCAACTCCAGCGCTCCGTACAAGTCTCTCAATGTGCTTCGCCAATTCTACGATTCTCTGCTGGTTCCGTACTTCCCGATCCTGCAATGTGCTTCGCCAATTCTACGATTCTGTGCTGGTTCCGTACTCCTGATCCTGCAGTGCGCTTCGCCAATTCTACGATTCTCTGCTGGTTCCGTACTTCTGATCCTGCAATGTGCTTCGCCAATTCTACGATTCTGTGCTGGTTCCGTACTTTCGATCCTGCAGTGCGCTTCGCCAATTCTACGATTCTGTGCTGGTTCCGTACTTTCGATCCTGCATCGGCGCTCCGCCAATTCTTCAATTCTGTGCTGGTTGCGCCTCCGAGAATGTACTTCGTGCTTCGGTGCTTTGCCAATTCTTCGATTCTGTGCTGGCTTCTGACTCTGCTGCGGGTTTCGCTAATTCTTCGATTCTTCGCCAGTTCCGCTCGCTGGCCCTGCATCCGCTGCCGCCGTATCACATGGTAAGGTATTTAGTTGTTTTGCCGTCCGCCACATCTCTGTGGCCTCTTGCTGATTCTACGATACTCCCGTCCCGGCGATCCGTCAATAGGTTTGGGCCATGTTGATTGTTGTATTTATGTACTGAAAATACAACAAAAATACAGAGCGCCGGATGCCGCTGCCGGATCAGGGTTCGGACCCCGCGCCGAATGGCGCCGGATTGTTCTGATAATAAATGAGGGAAACAACAGCGGAATATGATATAATGCTCCGTAGTAAAGGAGGAAAGCGGTGATGAAAAAGATTCTGATTATGCTGCTGATGCTTTTGATGAGCACGGCGCTTGTGGTTGCCTTTGCAGGATGCGGCGGCTCGTCGGAGGAGGCGCAGACGGAGGAACCCGCGGCGGCGGAAGAGGACGGCCAGCTCAGCGGCGGATGGACGGTCTATGCCGATTCCTCCGCGGTGGAACTGCCGGAGCCGGTGAAGACGGCTTTTGAAAAGGCAACGGAAAACCTGGTCGGAAACGAGTTCACCCCCCTCGCTTACATGAGCAAGCAGGTGGTCGCCGGAACGAACTACCAGATCCTCTGCAAAAGCGTGATGACCACATCAGATCCCGAGCCGAGCCTGCAGGTTCTGGTCGTCTACATGGACCTGGACGGCAGAGCCGAGGTGTCGAACATCACCGAATTTGATATCGGGAAATACACGGACAACAGCGGCGCGGACGTCGGCGAGGCGCACCTTGCCGGCGGATGGGAAGTGGCTGAGGATTACACGAAGGGAGAACTCCCGGAAGAGGTAAAGGCCGTTTATGAAAAGGCGATCCAGCAGATCGACGGCAGCAATTTCACGCCCATGGCCTATCTGGGATCCCAGGTGGTCGCCGGCACGAACTACGCCGTTATGGTGGAAGACGAGACGACCGCAGAGGAGCCGGTCAGGAACATTCAGGTGTTGACGATCTACGAAGACCTGAACGGCAAGGTGGAACTCTCGAATATCTGCACTCTTCTTCCGGCGGAATTCGCCGAGCGGCCGGACGGAGCCGAGGACGGAGGGGACGATCAGTAACCGCCCGGGTCACTCATAGTCCCTGGCGGCCAGCAGGACGGAGCCGAGGTCCGGCTCATAGAGAGGCGGCACATAGTGCATGCCGTGCTGGTGAAGGATCCGGTCAAAGGGATCGATGAGGTCCGGTCCGATGCGGAAGATCCCGCCGGTGCCGCTGACGGGCACGTCGCCGGAAAAGTCCAGTCGGGCTTTGATGGCGATGGCGCAGTCGGTCAGCTCCCGGGCAGCTTCGGCGAGGATTTCCTTCGCGCGAGGATCGCCGGCTGCGGCAAGCTTGCTGACGATAGGGGAGAGGGAAGCGATCCGGGTTCGGTCCATATTCCAATCCCCTACAATGCGGGTGACCATGGCGTCATCGCTGGGAAGGGAGAGCGCGTCAATAACCGCCTGATAGAGGGCGGTTTTTTCATCGCGTCCATCGCTCTGGCGCTGGAAGCTATGCAGAAGACGCAGGGCGATCCAGTAGGCGCTGCCTTCGTCTCCGCCCAGGGCATGGTTCCAGCCGCCGCAGCGGTAGTATCCGCCGTGCTGGTCGCGTCCGCAGCCCACGGATCCCGTGCCGGCGATGATGTTGATGCCCGGCGCGCCGGCCAGGGCGCCGGCCAGGGCGTTCTCGCAGTCGTTGCCCATGCGGTAGGGGAAGGGCGCGAGACCGTCAACGGCCCGCCGGACGGCAGCGTCGATCTTCGGATCGTCGGTGATGATGTCGGCGTAGCCGGCCAGGCCGAAAAAGGCATGGCGGATATCCGCCGGAGAGAAATCCGGCGCGCCGGCATCCGGGTTTTGGCGGACCTGTTCGCAGACCGCGGCGATGCCTTCCCGCATCAGGTTCTCCAGACCGTCGAAGCCGATCTGCAGATAGTGGCAGCAGGTGGAGGTGTATTCGCCGGCGATGGTTCCCCAGGGCGGTGCCGCGGTATCGCACGTCGCATCAGCTGCAGGTGCGTGGGGTGTCGCGGTGCCGCGGGACTCATCTCCCGGCGCGATGCGGCAGACGGTGAACTTTGTTTTGGTGCCGCCGCCGTCGACGCCCAGATAGAACTGTCTTTTTTTTATATCCGCGCGGTGCTCGCTATCGCCATGTCGTTCATTCACACTCATTTCTTCCCTCCCTGCTTCCGCAGTGATTTCCGTTCGATGATTTCTGTGGGGAACAGGATCCGCCGGACGCTCCGGTCTTCCCCCCGGACGATCTGCAGCATGCGCTCCACGGCCGCCCGGCCGATGTCCACGGTGGGAACTTCCACGGTGGTCAAAGGCGGGACCATGTGCTCGCTCAGATCGATGTTGTTAAAGCCGATCACCCCCACATCCCGGGGACAGCGCCGTCCCATGCTGTAGAGGGTGCCCAGGACGACCGAAGCCAGGGAATCGCTTCCTGCAAAGATGGCGTCGGGAGGTTCGGGCAGGGCCATGAGTTCTTCCGTCTGGGTTTTGCACAGATCCAGATCCCACCGGCAGTCTTTGACCAGTGCTTCATCAAAGGCGATCCCGGCCCGGCGGAGCATCTCCCGGTAGGTGACCAGCCGGAGGGTGCCGGCGAAGGGAACCCGCCGTGTGCCGCCGCTGATGATGCCGATCCGGCGGTAGCCCATGTGGAGCAAGTGGTGCATCACCTGCCAGTTGGCCGTGGTGTGGTCAAAGCCTACATTATTAAACTGGTATTCCGGCTCGTCGTTGTCGATGAAGACGATGTGCTTCACGTGGGCCTGGATGGCGGTCATGACGGAAGGGGAGACGTGCTCCATGAGAAAGACGCCGGACAGATCCTCCCCGAGAAACTGCTGCAGGATCTGGGGGTCCTCCAGTTCCTGATAGGAACGGGCGGAGGCGATCACCGCGCCGGCGGTGAGGCAGGCCTCCTCCATCGCCTGCAGGATCTCCATGAAAAAGGGATCGGCATACTTGTCGGTGGTATCCGCCAGCACGCAGCCGAAGCGAAGGATGTCCGGTTCCCGGATGGGAATTTCGTAATGCAGTTTTCGCACGGCGATCATGATCTTCCGCCGCGTCTCATCTTTCACGTGGAATTTCGGATCCCCGGAAAGGACGCGGGAGACAGTGGCGATGGATACGCCGGCCTCCTTTGCCACCTGCCGAATGGTTGCCATAGTGCAGGACCTCCTGTTTAGTAAACATTATACCTCCAGAACAACCAAAGGTCAACCGCAGCCGAAGAGAAAAATAATTGAAAATACCACATTTTACTAGTTGCAAAATGCTTTATCGTATCATATAATCAAAGAAACAGAAGAAGAAATCCGACACATTGTTTAGTAAACAAGGAGTGGGGAATGAGAAAATTCACCTTTATTGGCGCGGGCTCTCTGGAGTTCACCAACGAGCTGGTCAGGGACCTGATGACCTTCCCGGCTTTTGATGACTGTGAGATCATGCTCATGGACATCGACGAGAAGCGGCTGTCCTATGCCCGGAAGGGTGTGGAGAAGATCGTGGCCGCCGGGGGACATCATGCCGCCGTGAAGTCGACCATGGACCGGCGGGAGGCGCTGGAGGGCGCCGACGGGGTGCTGATCACCATCCTGCAGGGCGGAGTCGAGGTATGGCGCCACGACATCGAGATCCCCAAGAAGTACGGCGTGGATATCTGCGTCGGCGACACCCGGGGACCCTCGGGCATCTTCCGTTTTCTGCGGACCGCCCCGGAGATGCTGGCCATCATCCGGGACGTGGAGAAGTACTGCCCCGATGCCATCGTGCTCAACTACACCAACCCCATGGCCATGCTGGTCAGCTACCTGCAGGCCCAGACCAAGGTGCAGGTGACGGGGCTGTGCCACAGCGTGCAGGGGACGGCGGAAATGCTGGCCGGATGGCTGGGCCTTAAAAAGGAAGAACTGGATTATACCTGCGTGGGCATCAACCACCAGGCTTTTTATTTGCGCCTGGAGCACGAGGGCAGGGACATGTACCCGGCGCTGCGGGAAGCCGTCAAGCGTCCCGAGGTCGCCGCCGAGGAACCGGTGCGCATCGAAATGTTCAAATACCTCCGCTACTTCCCCACGGAGTCCTCGGGGCACAATTCCGAATACAATCCCTGGTTCCGCAAGCGGCCGGATCTGATCGAGAAGTACTGCACCCGCGGGACCGGCTGGAATCCCGGGGAGCACGCCTACATCCTGAAGGAGTACCTGAAGCGGGAGGACAACTGGGAGAAGGAATACGCCGACTGGCTGGCAAAGCCGATCCCGGCGGAGGAACTGGAGCGGGGAGAAGAATACGCTTCCAATATATTCAACGCGGTATACGGGGACGGGACGCCCTTCCCCTTCAACGCCAATCTGCGCAATAACGGATACGTGACCAATATCGATCAGGGAGCCTGTGTGGAGGTTCCCGTCACGGTCGACCGGCAGGGCATCCGGGTCAGGGGGACATACACCCTGCCGGATCACCTGTGTGCTTTTGTTTCCCATTCGGCCAAGCTGGAGGAGATGGCGGTCAAGGCAGCCATCCTGGGCGATGCCGAGCTGGTATTTCAGGCCGTTCTTCAGGATCCTCTGACACAGAGCGTGTGCAGCATGGAGGAGATCCATGACATGGTTCAGGAGATGCTGGATAAAAATGCGGAATATCTACGTTATTTTAAGTCATTGAACATCTAGGAGGGAAGAAATCATGAAGAAGAGGTTATTGCTGATCGCGTTGTGCGCGGTCTTTGCTGTCGGGATGGCCGTGGTGATGACCGGCTGCGGCGGCAGCAGCGACGAGGGATCCGGCGACGGTGTGTCCCTGACGTTCTGGACGCACAACGACGAGAACACGTGGAATGAGAGTTATCAGAACATCGTCAACGCCTACATGGAAGAGCATCCCGATGTGAAGATCAACATCGAGGCCTTCCCCTATGACGAGTATGAGTCCAAGGTCCAGACCGCGCTCATGTCTGACGAAGGCGGCGCGGACGTCTATGAACTCTGGGGAGGCTGGGCAGTAGACTTCGCCCCGGCGGGCGTACTGGCTGCAATGCCTGAGGATATGCAGAAGGAAATCATGGAAGACTCCTATCCCTGCACCTACGGTTCCCTGGTTTCCGACGACGTGCTCTACGGACTGCCCCTGGAATTCAACATCGAGTGCGGCGGCCTGGTGGAGAACCTGAAGCTGATGAAGGATGCCGGCCTGGAAGAACCCCAGACCTGGGATGATCTGGTTGCCGGTGCCGAGAAGGCCACGGTCAAGGACGGCGACAAGATCTCCGTCAAGGGATTTGACTTCGTCAACTGGGACGGCGTCATGTACCTGTGGACATCCATGATCCTGTCTCAGGGAGACAACTACCTGACCGAGGACGGCAAGATCAACGTCACCTCCGACGCGGCCAAGAAGGCGTGGGAAGAGCTGGCGGGCCTGGCCTCCGGCGACAAGGCGGTGACCAATCTGTCCGGACTGGATGACGGAAGCGACATCGAAGGATATCAGGAACTGTACACCAACGAAGCCATGTGGGTTCCCCGCGGCCCCTGGTGCCTGGCGGAAGGAACGAATGACTTCGGTCTGGAGTACGGCAAGGACTACTCCTATGGCGCAATGCCCTTCTATGGATCGGAGAAGAAGTTCGCTGCTGAGACCGGCTGGTCCCTGGCGGTAGCCAACGGGCTGGATGAGGCGAAGCAGCAGGCAGCCTTCGACTTCCTCCAGTACTTCCACTCCGACGCGGTGGCCATGCAGCACGACGTGGCCTGCGGCCTGATCCCGGCCCAGAAGTCAGTCGCTCAGGACCCGGCCTTTGTGGAGAAGTTCCCCTATGCCGAGCCGCTGGTAGGCATCCTCGACGGCGCGCAGTACATCGGCCCCTTCAACACGGATGTGTTCAAGGAGAAGGTCAACGAGGCCTTCAGTGCCTACTGCAAGGGCGGACAGAGCACGGATGAGTGCCTGGCCGATCTGGAGAAGACCCTGAACAAGGCGCTGTTCAAATAAAGATAATGAATGACGAGGGCGGAGTGCGCACACTCCGCCCTTTATCAGAAGGTGAGCAAATTGTTAGACACCAATCGCAGGTTCTTTCTGCTGGTGCTGATCCCCATCTTCATCGAGGCCATCATCTTTCTGGTGATCCCGATCCTGGGAACGTGCGGGATATCCTTCATGGACTATAACCCGCTGAGTCACACCGCGGATTTCGTGGGACTGGACAATTACAAAGAGATGCTGGATGATCCGGACGCGGTCATCGCCTTCCGGAACACCATCGTCTTCACGGTGGTCGCCGTAGGACTGAACATCGTCATCTCCCTGGGCATCGCTACCCTCATCAGTCAGATGAGGAGCAACAAGACCAGGAGCTTTTTCCGGATGATCGTGTTCCTGCCCTGCATGGCGCCCATGGTAGCTTCGGCTGTCGTCTGGGGCAGAAGTATTCTGAACACGAAGATCGGCCTGGTCAATCAGATCATCGAGTTCTTCGGCGGAGAGGGCGTGGCCTGGACGGGTGATGCCCGTTACGTCATGATCTCGGTCATCATCTTTACCCTGTGGGCGGATCTGGGCTACAACATCATTCTCTTCTCCGCGGGCATCGACGGCATCCCCGGGGAGGTCTATGAGGCGGCGGATCTGGACGGCGCGGGAGGATGGAAGAAATGGTACAACATCACCCTTCCGCTGCTGGGAAGGACGACGACCTTCGTCATCCTGATGACGCTGATCTCCTACTTCCAGATGTTCGCCCAGTTCAGCGTGCTCCTCTATCGGGACGGGCCGCAGAACAGCGGACTGGTACTTACAAGTTATATCTATGAGAATGCGTTTGTGTACAAGGAAATGGGCTATGCGGCCGCGCTCTCCGTTGTCCTCTTCCTGCTGATCACCATTGTCAGCCTGGTACAGCAGCGCATCAACAAGGTGGATTGGGAGTACTGATATGGGAGACTTCAGATACAACAGCGATTTCAAAAGCCGGGCCCTGATGTTCGCCATCCTGCTGGCGGCGTCCGTCATCATCGTGATCCCCTACGTCTGGATGCTGTCCAACTCATTCAAGACGACCATGGAGACGCTGACGGATCCCATGCACCTGATTCCCCAGGAGTTTACCCTGGACGGCTACATCAAGGTACTGACCGGCTCACCCTTTTTCCGGTGGCTGGGCAATTCGATCTTCATCACCTGCACCAACACCATCGTGATCCTGTTCACCAGCACCCTGGTGGGCTACGTGTTCGCCCGGTTCCGGTTCCGGGGCAAGGACTTCCTCTTTGCCATGCTCATGTTCACCATGATGGTTCCGGCCCAGGTAACCATGATCACCACCTTCATCATCATCGATGACATCGGCCTGTACGATTCGGTGTGGGCGCTGATCATCCCGTCCTTTTTCAACGTCTTCGGGATCTACCTGTGCAAGCAGTACTGCGAGGAGATCCCCCGGGAGCTCATCGAAAGCGCCCGGATCGACGGGGCGGGGGACTTCTACATCTACTGGAAGATCGTCATTCCCCAGATCAAGCCGGCCATCGGCGCACTGGCGATCTTCACCTTCATGGAATACTGGAACGACTACCTGAACCCCCTGATCTACCTGTCTTCCACGGACAAGATGACGCTGCCCCTGGCTCTGTCCTACTTCTCGACGCAGCACTCGACGGACCTGTCGGCGACCATGGCGGCCTCGGCCCTGATCATGATCCCGGCGGCCATCGTGTTCATCATCTTCCAGAAGCAGTTCATCAAGGGACTGTCCATGACGGGCATGAAGTAGAAGCGGCGGATGCAAAGGCAACGCTGCCGGAGCGGAAGCAGGCGGCGGGTGCAAAGGCAACGCCGGCTGGCGGAGCGGACGCGGGGAAAGCCCCCGCGCCGGAACAAGGAAAGAGAGAAACACTATGCTGGGACGAACGAGAGAAGAATGGGAAGCGCACAAAGGCCTCTGCACGGCGGAGGAGATCCTGCAGCAGCCGGATACCTGGCGGAAGACCATCGCCCTCCTTCAGGAGAAGGATGAGCCCCTGCGGGCATTCATCCAACAGGTGACAAAGGGAGAGAACTACAGGATCATCCTGACGGGAGCGGGAACCAGCGAGTACGTGGGCAACGCCCTGTTCCCCGCGCTGGTGAACGGCTGCCGGGGGAATCTGCACTCCATCGGCACCACGGATATCGTGGCCTCGCCGGAGGCGTTTATCCCCGGTGAAGGGCCCCTTCTTCTGGTGTCCTTCGCCCGGTCGGGCAACAGCCCGGAGTCCGTGGGCGCAGTGAAGGCGGCGGACCGGATCAATCCGAGGACGAAGCATCTGTTCGTCACCTGCAACAGAGACGGCGCCCTGGCGAAGCTGGCGGAGGGCAGGGAGGATTGCTTTTCCCTGCTGCTGGCGCCTGAGACCCACGACCGGGGCTTTGCCATGACCAGCAGTTTCACCAACATGTACCTGGCAGCCCTTCTGGCCCTGTCGCCCCGGGAGGAACAGGGCGGGGAGAAGGCCGCCGGATGGGAAGATGTGATCCGGGCATGCGCCGGCTTTTTATCGGAAGGCGCCGGGGAGGTCAATTGCTTTGTGGCGGACAGCGACTTCGATCGGATTGTGTATCTCGGCAGCGATGTGCTGAAGGGGATCGCCCAGGAGTCGGCCCTGAAGATCCTGGAGCTGACGGCGGGACGAATCGCGGCCTTCCACGACACGCCCATGGGATTCCGTCACGGACCCAAGTCGGTCATCAACGACGGCACGGTGACCGTGGTATACCTGTCCGAGAATCCCCTGACCCGCCGGTACGAGATGGACCTTCTGCGGGAGGTCTACCGGGATAGGGGAAAGAGCCGGGTGGTCTGCGTGGCTTCCCGGGCCGACGAAGAGGTAAGGGCAAACTGCGATCTGGTGATTCCGGTGGACGGATGGGGGAGCGGATCGGGAGAGCCGGTGCCCAACTGCCGGCTGGCCCTGCCCTATATGGCGGTCGCCCAGACCCTGGCCATCCTCTGTTCGCTGAAGCTGGGGATCACCCCCGACAATCCCTGCCCCACCGGTGAGGTCAACCGGGTCGTGCATGGCGTGACCATCTACGAGTGACCCGTCAACAGACAGGGGAGGATATCATCATGGGAAACACCTTAAAGGAAATCGTCCGCCGGCAGAAGGCCGGAGAAGCCGTCGGCATCTGCTCCGTGTGCAGCAGCAGCGCCTTCGTCATCGACGCGGCCCTGGCACAGGCGGCGCGGTGGGATACGGACGTACTGATCGAAGCCACCGCCAATCAGGTCAACCAGTTCGGCGGATACACGGGAATGAAGCCCGCGGATTTCCGGGACTGGGTGCTGGCCAAGGCGGACAGGGCGGGACTGCCCCGGGGAAGGGTCATCCTCGGCGGGGACCATCTGGGCCCGGTGGCCTGGAAGGGAGAGCCCGCGGACAGAGCAATGGAAAAGGCGGAGGAACTGGTCAGGGCTTTTGCCCGGGCCGGCTTCACCAAGATCCATCTGGACTGCAGCATGCCCCTGGGCGATGAGAAAACTCTGACCACGGAGGAGATCGCCGGCCGGGCGGTGCACCTGGCTCTGGCGGCGGAGGAGGAGACCGCCGGCCGGAAGGGAGAGCTTCCGGTCTACGTCATCGGCAGCGAAGTGCCCACTCCCGGCGGAAGCGGGGAGGAGGACGATCTGCAGGTCACCCGCCCCGAAGATCTGCGGGCCATGCTGGACTGCTTCCGGGAGAAATTCACGGAGGCGGAACTGGACTGGGACCGGGTAGTTGCCGCCGTGGTGCAGCCGGGCGTGGAGTTCGGCAACGACAGCATCCGGGAGTACGTTCCCGAGGAGGCGAGGGAACTGGCGGAGGCGGCCAGGGAAGTCCCCGGCATCGTGCTGGAGGGTCATTCCACGGACTACCAGACGCCCCAGAGCCTTGAGGCCATGGTCCGGGACGGCATCGCGATCCTGAAGGTGGGCCCCGCCCTGACCTTTGCGGCACGGGAGGCGCTCTTCGCCCTGTCGGATATAGAGCGGATCAGCCTTCCGGCGAAGCATCCCGAAGAGGATATCCGGATATCCGGCTTCCCCGAGGTGCTTGATCTGGCCATGCGGGACAACCCGGCAAACTGGCGGAACCATTACAAAGCGGATGAGCCGGCGGCCGCGCTGCTGCGGAAGTACAGCTTCAGCGACCGGAGCCGGTATTACATGAACGAGCCGGCGGTGGAGGAAGCGGTGAAGCGGCTGATGGGCAACCTGCGGGATGACCCGCCTCAGCTGTTCCTGTTGAGCCAGTTCATGCCGGCCCAGTATGAACGAGTCCGGGAAGGAGTTCTGGATCCCGATCCCCAGGAGCTGGTGATCGACCGGATCCGGCAGGTGCTGGACCAGTACTGGCAGGCCTGCGGACTGTGCGGACAGGAGAAAAAGGAGAGACCATGAGAAAGATACGGATCGCGGCGGGACTGCTGATCGGCTGCGCCCTGGCTTTTGCCCTGGCGGGCTGCGGATCTTCGGACAGCGGGGAGAGCGCGGACACCGGGGACAGGACCATGGAAGCGAAGACTCTCCACGTGGCGCCGACGGGAAGCGATGAGCAGGGCGACGGCACCGAAGAGGCTCCCTTCGCCACCATCGGCGGAGCCATCGCCTGCGGCATCGGGCCCGGCAGCGAGATCATCGTCCACGGAGGGACCTACGGACCGGTGGAGATCACCGGGGAGGCTTCGGGGACTCCGGAAGCGCCGGTGACGATCCGGGCCGCTGAGGGAGAGAAGCCGGTGATCAGGCAGAAGACGGGAAAACTGCAGAGCGGGGAAGAGGGTATGGAGGATGCCTTCGCCGTCCATATGCTCAACGTTTCCGGTCTGATCCTGCAGGGCATGGAGATCGAAGGCGGCACCCACGGCATCCTCTGTGAGAGCACGCCGGAACAGGGTGAGGAACCCCTGGAGGGCATCACCATCGAGAACTGCATCGTCCACGGTGTGGTGGGGGCCCACGGCATCGCCGTCTACGCGGGCAATGACCTGGCGCCGGTGAAGGATCTGTCCGTGAAGGACTGCCAGGTGTATGATTGCCTTTGCGGCGACAGCGAGTCCCTGGTGCTCAACGGCAACATCGACGGCTTCACCGTTTCCGGCAACGTGATCCACGACAACAACAACATCGGCATCGATATGATCGGATTCGAAGGGACGGCGAAGCATTCGAAGGATTCTGATTTCGGGAATCCCTACGACGCTGACTTCGCCCGCAACGGCCGCTGCACGGAGAACATCGTCTACAACATCAGCGCCCAGGGCAATCCCGCCTATCTGGAGGATGGGGAATATGACCTTTGCGCCGACGGCATCTATGTGGACGGGGGCCAGGACATCGAGATCGACCGGAACTTCGTGTTCAACTGCGACATCGGCCTGGAGGTGGCCACGGAGCACAGCCCCGATGACAACGAACTGTTCCGGGTCCGGGGCGTGAAGGTCCATGACAATGTGGTGGCGGACTGCCAGGGCTGGTGCGGCCTCTGCTTCGGCGGCTATGACCGGGATCTTGGCTTTACGGAAGGGTGCGTGTTCAGCAACAATACTTTCATCGACAACGGGACCCAGGTGGGGGTGCAGCGGAGCAAAGGCAACACCGTCAGCGGCAACCTCTTCGTGGGTGAACAGGAGTCCATGGGCATCGAGTTCAACGGTGACTGCCGGCAGAAGGATATGATCAACGATTTCGGAGAGAATACCTGGTGCATCGGCAGGGGAGGCATGGAGGAATACATCGATACCGCCGGTCTTGACCGGAAGGTGCTCATGCCGGACGCCATGATGCGGAAACAGAAGGTGACCCACGACCGGGATTCGGTCCTGGACGGCTTCACCTCCCTCGTCAGCGGCGCTGGATCATCCTTCGTGCCCGGCGATGAGGCGGTGGAAATCTACGAGAAGAACAGGGAGGAACAGTAATGGCAGAGGTCATTCTGAAGAACGTCCGCAAGGTCTATCCCCACGCGGACAGGGACGAGAAAAAGAAAAAGGCGAAGAAGCAGGAGGGTGAGGAGAAAAAGAGCAACCTGCAGATCACCGAGGAAGGGGTAGTGGCCGTGCAGGACTTCAACCTGCACATCGCCGACCGGGAATTCGTCGTGCTCGTCGGGCCGTCAGGCTGCGGAAAATCCACGACCCTGCGCATGATCGCCGGGCTGGAGGAGATCACCGACGGGGACCTGTATATCGACGGGGAGCGGATGAACAAGGTGGCGTCCAAGAACCGGGACATCGCCATGGTGTTCCAGAACTACGCCCTGTACCCCCACATGACCGTCTACGAGAATATGGCCTTTTCCCTGAAACTGCGCAAGATGAACAAGGAGGAGATCGATCGCCACGTCCGTGAAGCGGCGAAGACCCTGGATATCGAGAACCTGCTGGACCGCCGGCCCAAGGCCCTTTCGGGAGGACAGCGGCAGCGGGTGGCCATCGGCCGCGCCTTCGTCCGCGACCCCAAGGTCTTCCTTATGGACGAACCTCTCTCCAACCTGGACGCCAAGCTGCGGAACCAGATGCGGGCGGAGATCATCAAGCTGCGCCAGAAGATCGACACCACCTTCATTTACGTTACCCACGACCAGATCGAGGCCATGACCCTGGGCGACCGGATCGTCGTCATGCGTGACGGATACATCCAGCAGATCGGCACGCCTCAGGAGGTCTTCAACCATCCGGCCAACCTGTTCGTGGCGGGCTTTATCGGCGTGCCCCAGATGAACTTTTTCCGGGACTGCCGGCTGACCCGGGGCGATGACGGTTTCAGCGTCGAGGTGCTGGGCAGGACCTTCCCTCTGACGGAGGAGCAGAACCGGATCCTGGATGACAAGCAGATCACCGACAGGGACGTGATCGTGGGCGTGCGGCCCGCCAACATCCATGTAGGCTCCGAATCGGCCTCCGGCGGGCGGATCGGAGAGATCGAGGCCCAGGTGGACGTAGCGGAGATGATGGGCAGCGAGATGCACCTGCACATGCGAGCCGGCGGCAATGACATCATCGCCGTGGTGCAGACCTCGGAGGTGGAATACGATGACGTTTCCATCGGCGCCCGCCTGAATATCGGGTTCCGACCGAGGAGGATCCATCTTTTCGACAGCGAAACCGAAGAAAGCCTGCTGAGCGTGTCGGAATGACACCGCCGGAAGGCGCCCGGAGGAGTCTTCGGGCGCTTTTTTTCGCTAGTGGGCGGCGTATTGTGGTATGATATAGCCGGGTAAATGTGAAAACAGAAAAGGTGTTCATATGGCTGTTTTGATTTACGGCATGGTCTTCGCGGGCAGTGCCCTGATGGTCTACAACATTATTACGTTTATCCGGTACATGCGCCGCATCCTGGCGAAAGGTTACTGGGACGACAGGCGGGGAATGCTTTATTTCCCGCTGATTCTGCTGATCGGCTTTCTCGCGGGATACATCATGGTGGGCGTCGCGGGGAAACCGGATATCATCATGTCCGGCATCCTCTTCTTCGGCAGCGTCTACGTTACGGTCATTCTGGCGGTGCTGAAAAGCATCACCAGCCGTGTTGAGGAGAGCGAGCGCCTGGAGGCCCAGCTCAGGGCCACGGAGGAAAGCAACCAGGCGAAGACCCGGTTCCTTTCCCATATGAGCCATGAGATCCGCACGCCCATGAACGCCATCTTGGGCATGAACGAGCTGGCCATGAAGAATCCGGATCTGCCGGAGGAATCCCGAAAGCAGTTGGAGAAGATCGACAGCAGCGCCCATCACATGCTGGATCTGATCAACGATATCCTGGATATGAGCCGGATCGAATCGGGGAGCGTCAAGCTGCGGGAAGATCCCTTCCTGCTGTCCGGTCTGCTGAACCAGGTCAACGGCATCATCTCCAGCCAGTGCGAGGACAAGGGACTGGACTACGAGTGTCATGTGGAAGGCCCCGCGGCGGAAACCTATGCCGGCGATTATCTCAAGATCAAGCAGGTGCTGATCAACATCCTCGGCAATGGAGTGAAGTTCACGGAGCAGGGAGGTATCAGCCTCAGGGTGGAGGCCAAAGAGCCGGAGGAAGACCGGCAGTGGGTTGCCTTTGTCATGAAGGATACGGGAGTCGGCCTGGACAGCGCCTTTCTGCCCCATCTCTTCGATCCCTTCAGCCAGGAGGATGATACCAACACCAACCGGTACGGCGGAAGCGGACTGGGCATGGCGATCACGAAGCGGCTGGTGGACATGATGGGAGGAGAGATCCAGGTCTGCAGCGAGAAGGGAAGGGGGAGCACCTTTACGGTAAGCCTGCCCCTGGTGATCAAAGAGTCGTCGGAACAGCGAAACAAGCCGGGCGTTCGGCCCGGGAAAGGAGCGGCCAATGACGGAAAACAGGCGATATCCTGTCCTGCGCGTCGACCTTGACGCGGTCAGGGAAAACGCGGCAGTCATGTGCCGCTTTTGCAAAGATAAGGGAATCGACGTGGCCGGCGTGATCAAGTTCTCCGACGGCGACCTGGCCGTCTCCCGGGCTTACCACGAGGGAGGCTGCCGGAAGACAGGGAAAACGGCAACGCCCTGCAGCTGGTGCCCAAAGACCGGGATGTGGTCGTGGTGGGCGGAAGCAGCGACCATACCGTCCTGGATGTGACGGACAGCGGCAGGCACTGGAAGCCGGGAGACCGGATCGATTTCAGCCTGTACTATATGCCCCTGCTGTATTGCTTTTCCACGCGGCACGTGGCGATCGAATACGCGGGACAGCGGGTGACCGCTGAACACACGGAGAAATAAAGGAATACGCCAATGAAGTTTCTGTACATTATGCTGGTATTTCTTCCGGTCACCGTGATCGGAAAACTGATGGGCATGTCTGACCCTATGCTCTTTGTGTTCAGTTCCCTGGCCATCATTCCCCTGGCCGGCCTCATGGGCAAGAGCACCGATGTGATTTCCTGCTACTGCGGGCAGAAGATCGGCGGCCTGCTGAACGCCACCTTCGGCAACGCGACGGAGCTGATCATTGCCTTTGTCGCCATGAAGGAGGGCCTCTTCGACGTGGTCAAGGCCTCTTTGGCCGGCTCGGTGATCGGCAATATCCTGCTGGTCCTCGGCATGTCCATGCTGGCCGGCGGGCTGAAGTACAAGACCCAGACCTTTAACCGGAATTCCATCAACATCACGGCCAGCATGCTGCTCTTCGCCGTGCTCGGCCTGTTCATTCCGGCTTTCTTTACCCACACCATGCCTGAGAGCAGCCTGACCACACAGTTCGAGGGACTCAGCGTCATCACCGCGGTCCTGATGCTTCTGATCTACGCCATGCAGTTCGTCTTTTCCTTCGGCACCCACCGGCAGCTCTACGAGGAAACCATTACCTCGGACGACGAGGAGAAGCCGACCATGAAGCTGGCCCCGGCCATCGGCCTTCTGGTGGCTTCCACCATCTGCATCGCCGTGCTCTCCGAGATCTTCGTGGGAACCGTCGAGCCCATGGCGGAAAGCGCCGGCCTGTCCACAGCCTTCGTGGGCATCATCCTGGTCCCCATCATCGGCAACGCCGCCGAACACTCCTCCGCGGTCATCATGGCATTAAAAAACAAGATGAACGCGGCGGTGGAGATCGCTCTCGGCTCCAGCCTTCAGATCATCCTGTTCGTCGTCCCGGTGCTGGTTCTGCTCAGCCTCTTCTTCACGCCCATGAGCATCGTGTTCACACCCTTTGAACTGGTGGCCGTCGCGGGCTCCGTGCTCATCGCCAACCGGGTCGCCTCCGACGGGGAATCCAACTGGCTGGAGGGCCTGCAGCTGGTGACCGTCTACGTCATCATCGGTACAGCCTTCTTCTTCGTGTAGGCGCTTATGCCTCTGCCGCGGCAACGATGGCAATGGTCTGCCCGGCATCCTGAATCTCCAGAATCACATCACCACAGCGGACCGGCGGTGCGGCAGTGATACCGCGCAGCTTTTGGATGAGACGGGGGAGCCGCTCCCTGCTGACGGGCTCTCTGCTGCGGACGGGAAGAAGGGGGGAGACGGATGCTCCGCCAGGGCCGCCGGCCAGTTTCACGGTGGTGGTCAGGATCCTCTTGGGAGCTGTCCGCTCCTGCTCGGCGAATTCAGCGCCGCGGGGACAGCGGTTCCCTTCATAGGTGCCGGAGGCTTCATCGTATCTGACCTGGCAGCCCGTGGGGCAGAGGGTGCAGGTGACGACGCCATCCTCCGGAAAGCCCTTCGCCATGGAGGATGTCCGCGCCTCATCCCAGCCGACCATCTCTTCTCCCCGCAGAAGGAGGACGGCATTCCGGCCGGCCAGCTCTCCCTGTTCCGACACGAAGTCCGCCAGGTCCATGACGCGGCGGGCGTTGCCGCAGGCGAAGATGCCGGGCACGCTGGTCTGCAGATACTGATCCGTAAGCGTTCCGCCGGTTGCGGCATCCAGAGCCACACCAGCTGTCTGGGCGACCTCGTTTTCCGGGATGAGGCCGACGGACAGAACCAGAGTGTCGCAGGGGATGATCTGCTCCGTTCCCGGGACGGGAGCCATGGATCCATCCAGCGCAGAGATCTCCACCGCCTCCAGCCTCTTTTTGCCGACGATCCGGGAGACCGTGTGGCTGCAGAGGATGGGGATGCCGTAGTCGTAGAGACACTGGCTGACGTTTCTCGACAGGCCGGCCGGTTCGGGAAGGACCTCGATCACCGCGCAAACCTCCGCCCCTTCCAGAGTGAGGCGGCGGGCCATGATCATGCCCACATCGCCGGAGCCGAGGATGACCACACGCCGGCCGGGCATGATGTTGCGGATGTTGACCAGGCTCTGGGTCACGCCCGCGGTGAATACGCCCGCCGGCCGGGACCCCGGAATGGCGATGGCGCCGCGGGTCCGCTCCCGGCAGCCGGTGGCCAGGATCACCGCACCGGCCTGAATGTACATCAGGCCCTCCGCCGAGACCGCCGTCACCAGGTGGGGCGAGGCAGCCGCCCGTAAACCGCCGGCAGTCGCCCGCGCATCCTCCGCCCGGTCGATACGCAGCACGTGGCAGCCGGTCAGCAGCCGGATGCCGGAATGTTCCATCTCCGCTTCCGCCCGCAGGGCGTACTCCGGTCCGGTCAGCTGCTGCCGGTAGCGGATGATGCCGAAGCCGTCGTGGATGCACTGGTTCAGGATGCCGCCGGCCCGGTCGTCCCGCTCCAGCAGAAAGACGCGCTCCGCTCCCGCCTCACGGGCGCCTTTCGCTGCGGCCAGGCCGCCAGGACCCGCGCCTACGATGAGGATGTCGCACCTGTCCATCACTTCACCTCCCCCGCAAACAGTTCGGAGCCGGGACTTCTGTAGGAGATCTCCTCCGGCTTCATGCCGTATTCCTTCACCAGCATATCCACGATCCTCGTCAGGCAGTAGCCGCCGTTGCACCGGCCCGTCGTCGCCCAGGCCCGGTATTTGATGGCGGAAATGCTCCTGGCGCCGAAGGGGTTTTCGATGGCGTTGCGGATCTCCCGCTTCGTCACCTTCTGGCACCGGCAGATGATCTCGCCGTACTCGGGATCCTCCCGGATCAGGGCCGCCTGGGCATCTTCCGTGAGGTCCCGGAACCGGATGGGGGCCGTCCTTTCCGCGATGAAGTCCTCTTTCTCCTGCAAAGGCAACGCCTCTCCGGCAATCTCCCGGACCATCCGGGCGATGGGCATGGATGCCGTCAGTCCCGGCGATTCGATGCCGATCAGGTTGATGAGGCCGGGACAGTCTTCCTCTTCGCGGATCACAAAATCCCGGTAGCCGCCTTCTTCCGGCGGAGCCAGTTTGGGACGGATGCCGGCGTAGCTGCCGATGATATGCTTCCGGCTGAGAGCGGGAAGGATTGCCTTTGCCTGATCGAAAAGACCCTCCATGACGGGACGGGTGCAGGACAGGTCGTCGGACTGGGAGATGTACTCCGCGCTGGGTCCAATGAGGATGTTGCCCGCGGAGGTGGGGGTGAGGTGGACGCCCAGTCCGCCGATTCCCTTCCGGGGCGCCGGGTAGACCGGCATGGGCAGAAGCTGGTCCGCGATCCGGTCGAGGATGAAGTACTCTCCCCGGCAGGGATAGATCCGGTAAGGGGGACCGCCGGCCATTTGGGAGATCCGCCCGCTGGAAAGGCCCGCGCAGTTGATGAGCAGGCGGCAGGCGAACCGGTCGCCGCCCGCGGTCGTCACCAGGAAGCCGCCGCCCCGCTCGATGCCGACCACCTTGCTGCCGAAGCGGAAGTCCACGCCGTTTGCCAGGGCGTTTTCGGCGAGGGCGATGCAGTAGGCGAAGGGGTCGAAGACGGCCGTCTGCGGAGAGTACATCCCGCCGATCCCTTCGATGCCGGGGGCGAGGCGCTTCAGTTCCTCCCGGTCCACCAGGCGGAGCCCTTCGCAGCCGTTCTCCTCTCCCTGGCGGAGAATGGCGCCCAGGGCCTCCATGTCCTGCTCATCAAAGGCAACCAGCAGTTTGCCCGTCTTCCGGTAAGGCACGTCCAGCTGCCGGCAGAGGCCTTCGAATCCCCGGTTTCCCTCCACGCAGAGCTTCGCCATGAGGCTCCCCGGCGCATTGTTGAATCCGGCGTGGACGACAGCGGAATTCCTCCCGCTGATCCCGCCGGCAACGTCACATTCTTTCTCGAGAACCGTGATACGCAGCTGGTATCGCGACAGTTCCCGCGCGACGGCGCATCCCACGCCGCCCGCGCCGATGATCACCACATCTCGCTGATCCATTGGTCGTTCCTTGCTGTACGAAGCCATGCCAGATTCTTTCGCTTTCAGAGTATCACAATTCGGAACCGCCGCACAGATATTTCTGACAGTTTCTTTTGCCCCTTGCTGCAGTGAAGTGATATAATTAAGCTCGTGAGCAGGAGGATAGTGTCAACTACTCACCACCTGGGCTGAGGCCCTGAGGTGGGAGCTTGTGACTGGCCCGTGGTAAACGGCGTTTCCGCCTCCCACGTTTGGTACTGCCGAAGCAGCTGCCGTCACATCGGGGCCGGCTGACAGCGGCCCGGGC
>JAFRHG010000038.1 GCA_017433375.1 Bacillota bacterium | reverse complement strand
GACTTCGACTGGAAGACTGCAGGTATGACAGACGTGACGCCGGACGGTCTCGTCGAGGGTTTCTGCACAGCCCTGATGCACATGCACAAGGGAGGATAGATCATTATTGTGGTTTTGGGACTCTGTACCCCTGCGATGTTTGTGTATTTTGCTCTCGCAAGAGGGGATATAGGTTGCCGTTGCCGGATCCAGAGTAACATTGTCCGTCGTCAGCGCCTTTTGCGTTATGGTGAAGTTGGCCATCACCTCGCCGGTGTAGTTGCCTTCGCCCTTCACGGTGACCATTGCCGTGCCCACTCTTTCGTTGTTGCTGTAGGAGACGGTGTAGTCGGTGTCTGCCGTCAGGGACTGGCCGTTCAGCGTGACCTCAGGCTTTGGCGTCAGGGCCTGCCCGGTGTATTCCAGGGACGAGGGGCTGACATTTACCTCCGCGCCGAAAATGGACATGGGCGTTATGGTGAAGCTTCCCGTCACCTCGCCACTGTAGTCGCCTTTGCCCGTCACCGTGACCGTTGCCGTGCCCGCACTGATGTTATCCTTATACGCAACGGTGTAATCCGTATCCCCATTCAGGGGCTGGCCGTTCAGGGTGACCGTTACCGCCGGAATCAAGGCCTGCCCGGTGTATTCCAGGGACGAGGGGCTGACATTTACCTCCGCGCCGGATAAAGAGATCCCCTCCACCGTCAGCGGAATCTGCACGCTCTTGGTGGGATCCAGCTGAGACGTCACCGTCAGCGTGGTCTCTCCCGCCTTGTGGCCCGTGATCCGGTTTCCCTCTGCGGTAGCGATCTGGGTGTCACCTGAGGACAGGGTGAAGGCGCCGGATACGGGGACGTAGTAGGGGCCTTTTGATGTTTTGCCATCGTAGCCGGGGCCGCTCCATGTCAGATTGAAGCTTTCCGGGCGCGTTTTGTTCAGGATAAGCGTCGATGTGGCCTCGGTGAACTCTTTTTCACCCCCTGCCGGGCAGGAGACGGACTCCGCCGTCGCCTCGATCCCCGCCGACTTGATATTGGATTTCAGCACATCGATATCCTGGGTACCTTCCGAATCGTTGGCCGGAGTCGGCGTCAGACCGAAACTGTCGCTCCGGCTGCCGAATTCCTGGACCCAGAAATAAACGTCTGTCGAGTAGTCGTACGGAATGTCTCCTTCGGTCAGTTCTCCTTCCCAGTGCACTTTGACGCAGGCGACGCCGATGCGGTTATACCCGCGGCCAAGCATATTGCGCCGGTGGCCCTGGCCTGAATACGGCTCGGTGGTTTCGCACCAGCTGTCAAAGGCGTTCTGGGCCGACCCGCGGCCTCCGTATGACATATAGATGTTTTCACCTTTGGTCTCGTAATCATTTGGATACAGTGTGCTCCAGGACCGCACACCGGAATCGGGCGTCGTATTGGGCCGCTCATGATCAAACTGGAGGATCAGATCCATGGCCCTCTCCATGGCCACCTTCTCCAGCTCATAGTCGTACTGCAAGGTCCCCAGATTGGTATAACTCGCCGTATCAATGCTGCCGTTCTCCGCTCTGGCCCAGACGGCCGTCTGTCCTCCGTCAATGGATTTTCCCGTTCGAAAATCATTGACCATGTCCAACATGGTCCGGGCTTCCGTCTGCTGATGCATGCCGGTCACGGTTACGGTAACCGTGTTGTCGGCAAAGACCTGTGCTCCGCCGATGACCATGCAGACCGTCACCGCCAGGCCGATGATCAAGCCTCTTCTCGTCCACCTCGTCATAGCCTTCTCCTCCTTCTGTTGGGGGTTTTTGTCTCTATCACACATCTTTTAACCTATTATAATGGTTGAATTTGCGAAAATCAATAACATACTGGAAGCGTTCGTTTTTTCTTCCGCAGCCGATCATGATGACACGATCTGTTCGGCGACGAGTGGTAAGCGGAATGAAAAAACCGGCCGGGCATCCCTTTCGGGGAGGCCGCGGCCGGTTGATTTGTTGCCTTTGCAGAATTGCCTTTGCCCGGTGCGGGCCGAAGATCAGCTCCAGGGGAAGTTCACCAGGCCGATGATGTACAGGAAGGCGACCACGAGGGGCACCACGTACTTGAAAACGGGCTTCATCCAATCCTGGACTTTCATGCCCTTGCCGGCGTTGGCTTCCGCCTTGAAGTTTTCCCATCCCCAGCCGAAACGGTCGCTGCAGCAGAAGAGGGCAAAGATCAGGGAGCCCAGGGGCAGCAGGTTCGTGCTGACGATAAAATCCCAGAAGTCGAGCCATGCGCTTCCCTCCGCGAAGGGCTGGAAGTGGAGGACGCTGTAGCCCAGGGCCGTGGTCAGGGCGAGGATGAACATTCCGATGCCGCAAAAGATGGCGCCTTTGCCTCTCGTCCATCCGGTCATTTCCCGAACTGCCGCCAGGATGTTTTCGAATACGGCCAGAACCGTGGACATGGCCGCGAAGGTCATGAACAGGAAGAACAGGGTTCCCCAGAACCGTCCGCCCGCCATGTTGTTGAACACGGTCATCATGGTATCGAAGAGCAGACCCGGGCCGGCCCCCACCTCCAGATCATAGGAGAAGCAGGCCGGGAAGATGATCAGGCCGGCGACCAGCGCCACGAAGGTGTCCAGGCAGATGACGCTCACGGACTCTCCCATGAGGCTCCGCTCCTTGCCGATGTAGCTGCCGAAGATGGCCATGGATCCGATACCCAGGGACAGGGTGAAAAACGCCTGATTCATTGCCGCCACGATGACCGACGGTGTGATCTTGCTGAAGTCCGGAACGAGATAGAACTTCAGGCCCTCCCCGCCGCCGGGCAGCAGCATGCTGCGCACAGCCATAAGGACCAACAGGAAGAGCAGTGCGATCATCATGAACTTGGTCGTCCGCTCCAGGCCTCCCTGAAGGTTGAAACTCAGGATGCCGAATCCTATGATCACGACGATGGCCATATAGATCACATTGACACTGGGATTGCTGATCATCCCCACGAATCCCAGATTCTGTCCGTGACCGAGCAGGAACTGAACGAAATAGTAGATGATCCAGCCGGCGACCACCGTATAGAAGGCCATCAGAGCGATGTTGCCCAGCAGGGCAAAGTATCCGTGGATGTGCCACTTCTGACCGGGCTTTTCCAGCTTATGATACATGCGAACGATGCTGGCCTGGGAGGCCCGTCCCAGGGAAAACTCCATAACCATGACCGGCAGGCCCAGTATCAGCAAGCAGATAACGTAGATCAGGACGAACCCGCCCCCACCGTTCTGTCCGCACATCCAGGGGAACTTCCATACGTTCCCGCATCCGATCGCGCACCCTGCGCTGATCAGAATGAATCCCAATCTACTTCCTAAATGTTCTCTTTCCATGAACCTTCTCCTCCGAAAAAATATCATTTATATATACGCGCTCATTTTCAGACCGCAAAGTTCATTATAGTATTCCATACGCAAAAAGCAATGCTTTTCTGATAGAATAAAGGCAACGGTTACCGCAGTCGCGGTCCTGCCGGATACCGGCGGACGTGAATCGGGAGGACACCCATGCTGATCACTACCCTTTGCTATATCGAACACGAAGACCATCTTCTCCTTCTCCACCGGACAAAGAAGGCCCACGACATCAACGAGGGCAAATGGATCGGTGTGGGCGGGAAGTTCCTGGACCGGGAAAGCCCGGAGGAGTGCCTGCTGCGGGAGGTCCGGGAGGAGACGGGCTTTAAGCTGACCGGCTGGCGGTTCCGCGGCTTCATCACCTTCCTGCAGGAGGGGGTGGAGACGGAGTATATGTGCCTGTTCACCGCCGGCGATTTCCTCGTGCCGGCGGGCGGCGCCGGTGCCCTTCCCGTCGCTGAACATCCCGGCTTTGCCGGGCAGACACCGGAGGCGTGGCCGGTTCCTGACTGCAGCGAGGGCGAGCTGGCCTGGATCCCCTGGTCGCAGGTGGATTCCCTTTCCCTGTGGGAGGGTGACCGGGTATTTCTGCGGCTCCTCCGGGAAGAGCGGCCCTTCTTCTCTCTGAAGCTCTGCTACTCCGGCGATCACCTGACCGACGCCGTCCTCGACGGATCTCCCCTGCCCCGGGGCTGATCCCGTGACGTCTTCCCTTTTCCTCGTGAATCTTCTACTCATCCCCCGCGATCTGTGTTATACTGAATTACGGATCGTTTTGGTTAGCGCAGAAAGGATTTGCGGAGGAAGAGATGACGCTTGAATTGATCTTTAAGCTGCTGGGCGGAGTGGGCTTGTTCCTCTTCGGCATGTCGGTAATGTCAGCCGGCCTGCGCAACGCCTGCGGCGACAATCTCCAAACGATCCTGGAAAAAGCGACGTCAAATAAACTGATGGCTGTTCTCGTCGGTTTCGCGGTAACGATACTCGTACAGAGTTCTTCCGCTACCGATATTATGGTCATCGGTTTTGTCAATTCAGGGATGATGTCCCTGAGCCAGGCCATCGGCGTCATCATGGGCGCCAACATCGGCACGACGGTCACGGCGCAGATCACGGCATTCAATATCTCCGCCTACGCGCCCCTCATTCTTTTCGTCGGCGCGGTCATGTTCCTCTTCGTCAAGAAGGCGACGATCAAATACATCGGCGAGTTTCTCCTGGGATTCGGCATGCTGTTCGTCGGCATCTCCATGATGAAATCCGCTATCGCGCCCATGGCCAAAAGCGAGGAGTTCCTGAATCTCCTCTCCGGGCTGGACAACCCGGCTGCGGCCGTCATCTTCGGAATTGCCTTTACCGCCCTGCTCCAGAGTTCCTCTTCATCGACGGTCATCTTCCAGACCTTCGCTTTCCAGGGACTTCTGGGCTACCACACCGCGGTTTATCTGCTGATCGGCGCGGCCATCGGCTCGGTCACCCCGAACCTGATCGCCTCCCTGACCACCAACCGCAACGGCAAGCGGACCGCCATCCTGAACCTGCTGTTCAACCTGATCCGCGCCGCGATCCTGATTATCCTGATCAACGTGTTCCCCGGCATTCTCGACTGGATCCAGAGCCTGTCTCCGGATTCCATCGCCCGCCAGGTGGCCAACACCCATACGATCTTCGCCATCATCGCCGTCGGGCTGGAACTGCCCATCACCGGGCTGATCATCCGCCTCGCCGAGAAGATCATCCCCGTTCTTCCCGAAGAGAACGAGCAGCTGGAAGACCGGAAACTGCAGTACATGATCAACATGAAAAACATGCCGTCCCAGATGGCTCTGGCCAACGCTCACCGGGAAGTCGTCCGGATGGGCACCATCGCCGAAAAGAATCTGCGCCGGGCCCTGGACTGCTTCTTTGACTACGACATCAACAAGGTCATCTCCGTCAAGGCGAGAGAGGAAAGCGTCAACATCCTGAACAAGGCCATCGACACGGCCATGCTGGAGCTGCGCACCCTGCCCCTCACCGATGAGGCTGTGGGCCGCGTATCCCAGCTGTCCATCGCAGTCACCGACATTGAACGGATCTCCGATCACGCCGAGAACATCGTGGAATTCGCCGAGGAGATGCACGACAAGAAGAGCCATCTGTCCCCCGATGCTTTGGAGGAACTCAAGGATATGGCAGCCGACGCGGAGAAGATCGTCCACGTCGCCCTGGACATCTTCGCCAACGAAAACTATTCCATCCTGCCTCTGCTGGATAAGATCGAGGCAGGCATCGACCTGAAGAAAGCCCAGCTGGTGAACCATCACGTAGAGCGCCTTATGCGCGCCGGATGTGAACCCTTCGCCGGCATCATCTTCACCAATCTGGTCACGGATCTGGAGCGTATCGGCGACCACGCGGAGAACATCGCCTACGCCCTGACGGACATCGATCCCAAGAACCCCAAGAAAGTCTGATCCCGTTGCAAAGGCAACGGAAAACATAGACACACATCCCGGCAGCCAGCCGCTGCCGGCGATAAACCGAAGGAGGAATCTATGAACGCTATCGACTGCATCAAAGCCAGAAGAAGCATCCGAAAATTCGAGGACCGGCCGGTGGAACCGGAACTGATCCGCTCCCTCGTGGAGACGGCCCGCTACGCCCCCACCTGGAAAAACACCCAGACGGTCCGTTACATCGCGGTCACCGACCCGGAACTGAAAGCCCGGATCGCCGGCTGCACCATGGGCTACGAAGGCAACACCCGGATCATCAACGGCGCGTCCGTGCTGATGGTCCTGACCACGCAGCACGGCCGGGCCGGCTTCGAAAAGGACGGCAGTTTTTCCACCAGCAAGGAAGACCGTTGGGAGGTTTTCGATGCCGGGATCTGCGCCCAGACATTCTGCCTGGCCGCCTGCGACGCCGGCCTGGGTACGGTGATGATGGGCATCTACGATGAGGAGGAAGTGGCGAAGGCGCTGAATCTTCCCGAAGGCCAGATCGTCTCCTGCCTGATCGCCCTGGGTTATCCCGCGGTCAGTCCCGATGCGCCGAAGCGCAAGGACGTGGACGAGCTGCTGAGCTTCCGCTAGGACGCGAACGCCGGGAGGAACATCCGCGCCGGCTGCGCTAAATCCCGCTGGACTTTTCCCCTCCGGCAGAGTATACTCTCTTTAGCGAACTAAAATCAAACAAGGAGGTATGATTATGGCAAAGAAATATTGCTGCAGAGCTTGTGACTATGTGTATAATCCTCAGAAGGGCGACCGCGAGGGCGGCGTTGCTCCGGGAGTGGAATTTGAAGATCTGCCGGAAAACTGGATCTGCCCCGAGTGCGGTGTCGGCAAAGAGTACTTTGATCCGGTACTGACCAAAGAGGACTAAAAACCAGAACAGCAGAAAACCGCTGCACGGTATCGCGCCGGCAGCGGTTTTTTCGTTGCTTTTGCAGACAGAACGGAGTTCCGGTTCCGTCCAGCTGCGGAGTTCCGGTTCCGCGTCTAATCTTCCTTCTTCTCCTCCTTGCGGAATTCCTTCGTCCGGATCTCCTCGCAGATCGCCTGGACAAATTCGTTCAGCGGCTTCACGCCTTCATCGCCGGCGAAGCGGGAGCGGACCGAAACGGTGCCGTCCTCGGCTTCCTTGCCGCCGACCACCAGCATGTAGGGGATCTTCTCCATCTGCGCCGCGCGGATCTTGTAGCCGATCCGCTCCGAGCTGCTGTCCACGGTAACGTCCACGCCGTTTCTGCGCAGTTCCCTGAATACGTTCTGGGCGTACTCCTCGAACTTTTCGGAGACCGGCAGTACCCGGACCTGCTCCGGACAGAGCCAGGTGGGGAACTTGCCCGCGTGCTTTTCGATGAGCCAGGCCAGGGTCCGCTCGTAGCAGCCCATGGACGTACGGTGAATGATGTAGGGACGCTTCCGCTCTCCGTCCTTGTCCACGTAGTACATGTCGTAGCGCTCCGCCAGGAACATATCCAGCTGGATGGTGATCATGGTGTCTTCCTTGCCGTAGACGTTCTTCGCCTGGATGTCCAGCTTCGGCCCGTAGAAGGCCGCTTCACCGTCAGCCTCTGTATACTCCAGGCCGATCTCATCCAGAATCACCCGCATGGCATCCTGCACACGGTCCCAGTCCTCGGCTGTGCCAAGATACTTGCCGGCGTCGTTGGGATCCCACTTGGAGAACCGGTAGGTCACGTCGTCCTCCAGGCCCAGCACGGTCAGGCAGTGCTTGGCCAGCTTCACGCAGTTCTTGAATTCCTCGTCGACCTGCTCCGGCGTGCACACCAGATGGCCTTCGCTGATGGTGAACTGCCGCACCCGGGTCAGGCCGTGCATCTCCCCGGATTCCTCATTGCGGAACAGGGTGGACGTCTCGCCCATCCGGTAAGGCAGGTCACGGTAACTGTGCTGCTTCGCCTTGTAGACGTAGTACTGGAAGGGGCAGGTCATGGGCCGCAGGGCGTAGACGTTGGCGTCCGCATCGTTCTGGACCAGTCCCAGGTCCTGCACGCCACGCACCTCATCGGAGCGGTCCTCCGCCGCCAGGATGTCTTCCATATTATCGTAGCCCAGCAGGAACATGCCGTCCCGGTAGTGGTACCAGTGGTCGGAAATCTTATAGAGGGTTGACTTTGCCATCAGCGGCGTCCGCGTCCGCACATAGCCCCACTCGTAGTCCTCCAGGTCCTCGATCCAGCGCTGCATCTTCTGGATGATCTTCGTGCCCTTGGGCATGAACAAAGGCAATCCCTGCCCGACCACATCCACGGTGGTGAACAGCTCCATCTCCCGGCCCAGCTTGTTGTGGTCACGGTTGCGGATGTCCGCCAGGTATTCCAGATACTCCTTCAGCTCGTCCTTCTTCGTGTAGGCCGTGCCGTAGATCCGGGTCAGCATTTTGTTTTTCTCGTCGCCTCTCCAGTAGGCGCCGGAGGAAGAGGTCAGCTTGAAAGCCTTCAGGGGCCGGGTGCTCATCAGGTGGGGTCCCGCGCAGAGTTCCACGAAGTCGCCCTGCTGATAGAAGGAGATCTCCTCGCCCTCGGGCAGATCCTCGATCAGCTCCACCTTATAGGGTTCGCCCTTTTCCTTGTACATGGCGATGGCCTCGTCCCGGGACATGGAGAAACGCTCCAGCCGGTCGCCCTTCTTGATGATCTTTTTCATCTCCGCTTCAATTTTGTCCAGATCCTCCCGGCTGAGGGGCGGCAGATCGAAGTCATAGTAGAATCCGTTGTCGATGGACGGTCCGATGGCCAGCTTTGCCTCCGGGTAAAGATTCTTCACCGCTTCCGCCAGGACGTGGGAGCAGGTGTGGCGGTAGGCCTTCTTTCCCTCGTCGGAATCAAAGGTCAGGATGTTGACCTCCGCGTCCCGGTCCACCACGGTCCGCAGGTCCACGGTCTTGCCGTCCACCTCGCCCATGCAGGCGGCGCGGGCCAGCCCGTCGCTGATGTCCCGGGCGATGTCATAGACCGACATGGCCTGGTCGTACTCTTTCTTGCTTCCGTCTTTCAGTGTGATGATCATAGTGTCCTCCTAAAACAAAACCCTCCGTACTTACTGTACGAAGGGACGCAATGTCATTACGCGGTTCCACCCAACTTCCGGTTCTCTGCTCTGGATCAACCGGCACTCGATTCGGCTGTTCACGCGGCCAGGCGGGCAGGATTGGTGCCACTCGGGGTTGGTCTTCAGACCGCGCCTGCGGGAGCACTCTCAGCGGCGGCTCCTCTCTGTACGCAGGGTATGCGTCCTACTCTTCCCGTCATCGTTTTGCGGCCGCCTGTCCCGGAAACGTTCCGTCCCCGGTCGGCGACGTCCTCATTATACGACCATCGCCCGGTGATTGCAACGATTTTCTGTGGTATAATAGGTCGAGCGACAGAAGTACGGAAAGGGACCTGACCATATGAGCATGATTTTCGCGGAAACACTTCGGCAGCTCCGCGCCGAAAAAGGACTCTCCCAGCAGCAGCTGGCAGGGCAGCTTTTTGTGGACCGTTCCACCATCGCCGGATGGGAAACGGGACGGCGGGTGCCGGACGTCGTTCTGATCTACCGGATCTCGGAAGCCCTCGGCGTCGACGTGGGCATCCTTCTGGGCGCGGCGGAAAGCTCCGCCGAAACCCCCATCGTCATCATGGTGGATGACGAAAAGGTCATTCTCTCCGGCGGCCTCTCCGTTCTGGAAGAGGCCCTTCCCGGCGCGACCATCGTCGGATTCTCCAAACCCTCGGACGCCGTTGCCTTTGCAAAAGAAAACCACGTCGCCCTGGCCTTTCTCGATATCGAAATGGGCCGGATCAGCGGACTGGATCTATGCCAGAAACTTCTGGACGTCAACCACCGCACCAACGTGGTCTTTCTGACTGCCTATATGGAATACTCTTTTGACGCCTGGAAAACGGGCGCGTGCGGATTCATGATGAAGCCGCTGACCGTGGAGGCCGTGAAAAGGCAACTCACGCGCCTTCGCTTCCCCATAGCCGGTTCCCCGGGCGAGGACTAAGCCGGGGCCAGGCATTTCTTCAGCGCGCGGCGCCCTACAGCATGTGGGCGATCAGCTCTTCCCGCGGCGTCTCCGAGAGATAGCAGGGCGGGATATCAAAGATGGTCCTTCCGCCGCTGACTCCCTCCTGATTCATCCGGACCGCTGCCCGGGCTACCGCCGTCAGCACACTTCCGGTGAAGAAGGGATTGGACTCCAGATCCAGCTTGAATTCCACCGTATTGTTGAACTGTCCGTCCACGCCGGTCATCCCGCTGCGCAGGACGCTTCCGCCGTGAGGCAGTCCCCGGTGCTCCCGTTCCATCTCTTCCTGACTGATGAAGATCACCGTCGTATCGTAATCCGCAAAGTAATTGGGCATGGTCACGATGGCTTCCTCGATGGCCTGCTTGTCGGCGCCATCCTCCGCCACCACGAAGCACTCTCTGGTATGCTTGTCCCGCGTGCTCAGTGTGGGATGCTCTCCGGCCCGGACTCTTTCCACGGCCTTCGGCACCGGCACAGTGTACTGCCTGGCATCGAGCACGCCGTCGATCCGGCGGATGGCATCGGAATGTCCCTGACTGACACCCCTTCCCCAGAAGGTATAGTCATCGCCATCCGGCAGCGCCGCATTGGCATAAAGCCGCGCCACGGAGAACAGGCCCGGATCCCAGCCGACGGAAATAATGCCGATGGTTCCCGCCGCTTTCGCCGCCTTGTCCACCGCCGCCAGATGCTGGGGAATGTTGGCGTGAGTATCAAAACTGTCCACCACGTTACACATGGCAGCGATCTTCGGTGTCATCTCCGGCAGATCCGTAGCGCTTCCGCCGCAAAGGATCAGCACATCGATCTCCTTCGCCTTTTCTTCCAGCGCTTCCATGCCGACCACCGGCGCGTCCGAAGCGATCTTCACCGCCCCCGGATCTCTCCGGGTAAACACCGCCGCCAGCTCCATATCCGGCGCATTCTGCACAGCCGCCTCTACACCGCGGCCCAGATTTCCGTATCCTACGATTCCGACTTTCATATTCTTTGCCTTCCTTTCAGGTTTTTTGACTATTCAATACATTTCCCATTCTACCACGATTCGGGGAAAACAGGTCGCGGCCCGGCGGCGCTTTCGGCAGATCCGTCGCGCCGGAAACCTACAGCTCCTTCGGGCAGCGGTAGCGCTCCTTTTCCCGCGTCCCGGTTCCGTACTCGATAGCCTGGAAGGGGCAGAGGTTGATGCAGGCCATGCAGTGGGTGCAGGAACCGTTCCACACGGGGATGCCGTCCTCCAGGGCGATGTTTTCCAGGGGGCACATCCTGGCGCAGTGCCCGCAGGAGGTGCACTTCCCGTTGGTCTCAAACTTCTTATCGGAGATGCCGAAGCGGTAGAGCCCCCAGTTCAGCAGAGCGCTTTTCAGTTTGCCCCCGCCGGTGTCGTCCAGCAGACCGCCCGACTGAAGGGTTTTGCCGATCCCGTCGATGACATCTTCCGCCTCGTCGACGATCCGCAGGGCCTCCTCCCGGTCCGGCGTGTTGAACAGGGCGATGTAGTTCTCCGGCATCTTCACCGCGGCGGTGCCCAGATAAAACATGCCTTTGTCCCGGGCCAGCTTCTCCGCGTAGGCCCCGGCCCCGGCAATGCTGTCGCCGCAGGTCAGCACAAAGGCAATCCTGTCGCTGCCGGTAAGCAGCGCTTCCTCCAGCCAATCCCGCACAATGCGGGGCAGCTGCCAGGCATAGGTCGGGGCGACGATCACCCAGGGTTTCTCCGAATGCAGCTCCGACAGATCGTTTTTTCTGATCCGCTCCAGCAGGTTCAGCACCTCATCGCCGGTGATCTGCCCGATCCGCCGGGCGACGTATTCGCTGTTTCCCGTTCCTGAAAAAAACAGAATCATGATTATACCTCCAGTTCCCGGAACTTACCGCTCTCCGCTTCCACCGCCGCCCGGACGTCCTCCAGGGACAGCTCCTGCAGCGCTTCGTCGGACACGCCTTCTTCCCCGGACAGACGGTTGGCCTGCTCGTGGATTGCCTTTTCAAAGATGTTCCGCACCGTACGCCCGTTGCCGAAGTGGCGGCTCCGCTGCTGATACATCTCCTCCAGCTTTTCCCGCAGGAGCGTCTCCGCCTCCTCGGAAATCCGGTATCCGTTGCTGTCGCAGAACCGCTTGAAGATCTGCAGCAACTCATCACCGGTGTAGTCGGGGAATTCGAAAAACTTGCTGAACCGGGATTTGAATCCCGGATTAGAATCGATAAACTTGTGCATCAGCTCCGTGTAGCCGGCGACGATGACCACCAGCTCATCCCGGTGATCCTCCATGGCTTTGAGGATGGTCTCCACCGCCTCCTTGCCGAAGCTGTCCTGCTCGTCGTTGACCAGGGCGTAGGCCTCGTCGATGAACAGCACGCCGCCCAGGGCCTTCTTGATGACCGCCATGGTTTTGATGGCCGTCTGGCCCGTGTAGCCGGCCACCAGCTGGCCCCGGTCCACTTCCACAAGCTGACCCTTGGGCAGGATGCCGATCTGACGGTAGAGTCCGGCCACCAGCCGGGCCACCGTCGTCTTGCCCGTTCCCGGGTTGCCCGTGAAGACCAGATGGTAGGAAACGGTGGGCACGCTGAGCCCCCGCTCCTCACGGAGCTTGGTGATGGTGATGAAGTTCATCAGGCTGTGGATGTCTTTTTTGATGCTGTCCAGACCCACCAGGTCGTCCAGCTCCTCCATCAGTTCCTCCATGGTGCGGGTGTCTTCCACCGCCTCCACGGCCTGGGCCGCGCTCTGGGCCACCGCGTCCTGGGCAGAGCCCGGCTGGCCCGCGCCGCCCATTCCGCTCGATGCTCCCGGCGCTCCCGGCATGTCCGGTGTCCCCGCGCCGCCTTCCGGGCCCGCGCCGCCTATTCCGCCCGCGACTCCCGGCGCACTGAAGATCTCCAGTCCGTCCAGCACGCTCGGTCCGGCCGGCTCATCCCGCCGGTAGCTTTCTTCATTGAGGGGCGTTGTCTTTTCCCTGACCCGCCCGATGGCATAATCGATCTTCACTCCCCGGCGCAGGGCGTGGGCCATCAGCCCGCGGATCTCCTTACTCACCGCCGCCGACTCCGCAATGGTGAAGTCGCCGTTGATGAAGGCACCGCCCACCAGGAAGGACCGCAGGTCATCGACGAAGGCCTTCGTCCTTTTGGTCCCCTTCTCAAAATCCTCCGCCGCCATCCGGTCGAAGAATTCCGGGATGACGTTCAGGGCCTCCTGATCCACGCAGGCCATCATGGCCCGGAGGATCTCTTCGGCGGAACGGGTCTTGCCGCTGATGGCGTGGATTGCCTTTGCATAGTCGTCCGAGTAACGGCCGTTGCCGGCCCAGATCCGCAGCAGTGCCGTCTCAATATAAAACTCGAATTCATCGGGGGAGTTCCCCATAAACCGATCGGCCTTTTTCTGCAGCGCGTCGTACTCCTTTGCCAGTTGCTCGAATCTGTCCATGGAATGTCCGTCCTTTCCTTTTCTTCATATATATTACCACAAAGGCGGGAACAATGTTATACTGTTAGCGACCGCTTACGGGGCGGCGGCGCATCGGCCGGCCCGCTCTGCCGGCGGCGCAAAGGAGGTTGCCATGAGAAGCGTCCGGCTGTTCTGGACCATCGTCCGGCGATGCCATTTCGAGTCCTTTCTGATCGGATTTCTGATCTGTTTCTTTTTAGTGGCCGCGGTTATTCTCGCCGTTGAGCCCAGCATCGACCGTTACGGCGACGCCGCCTGGTATACCTTCGCGGCATGCACCTCCATCGGCTTCGGCGATTTCGCCGCCCAGACTTTTATCGGCCGGACGATGACCGTATTCATCACCATCTATGAAATCATTTTGGTGGCCCTCCTCGCCGGCGTCATCGTCAGCCACTACATCGAGGTGATCCACCGGCGGGAAAAGCTGACCGCCACACAGTTTCTGGACCGGCTGGAGCACCTGACCCAGCTGAGCCCGAAGGAGCTGCAGGAGATCGAGGATAAAGTCCATGACTTCAGCCAACAGATGAACCGGGGGATCCATGAATAAAACCGCCAGCATTTTTCTTTTCTGCATACTGACCACCATCCTCGGATTCATCGCCGGATCCGCAGTCTGGTTTGTGCTGCACCTGATCAACCTGGGCACCGACGCCCTCTGGACTTACCTGCCCCAGGCCATGGGCATCGGCCATTCCCTGCCCTACTTTCTCGCCGTCTGCCTGCTGGGCGGACTGCTGATCGGCCTCTGGCAAAGGCAATTCGGGCTCCTTCCCGACAACATGGAGGAGGTCATCGGAAAGATCAAAGCCAACGGCACCTACCCCTATAACCGTCTGCATATCATCGCCGTCGCGGCGATCCTGCCCCTGATCTTCGGCGGCGCCCTGGGCCCCGAGGCCGGGCTGACCGGTCTGGTGGCCGGGCTCTGCTGCTGCATCGGCGACCGGCTCAAATACAAAGGCGACCAGGTTGCCGCCCTCACGGAGGCCGGCTTCGCGGCGACCCTGGGCGTGATCTTCCACGCGCCCCTTTTCGGCATCGTCCATCAGCTGGAGCCGGACAACCGGGAGGAGCACTACCGGCAGAAGCTGGTCAGCAAAAAGACGCGGATCATCATTTACTGCTGCGGCGTCCTCGGCGCTATGGTTGCCTTTGCACTCCTGAACAGCAGCCTGGGCGGCTCCGGCGGGCTGCCCCGTTTCGGTTTCGAGCACGCCATCGGCCTGAAGCAGTGGATGTGGTTCATCCCCCTGCTCGCTTTGGGGATCGTCGCTGCCCTGTACTATCAGGTCATCGCCCGGTTCACCCGGTTCCTCCGCGGAAAGCTGGGAGACCGTCCCATCATCAGCTGCCTCATCGCCGGCGCGGTGGTGGCGGTCTGCGGGTACCTCGTTCCCCTGAGCATGTTCTCCGGGGAGCACCAGCTGGAGACTCTGATCTACGGATGGGAGAACATGACCATTCCCGTGATGGTGCTGTCCGCCGCGGTCAAACTGTTTCTGATCAACGCCTGCATCAGCTTCGGCTGGAAAGGCGGCAACATCTTTCCCATCATCTACAGCGCCGCCCTCCTGGGCTACTCCTTCGCCCTGCTGACGGGCATGGACGGCGCCTTCGCGGTGGCGATCCTGACCGCCTCCCTCTACGCCTACATTATGCGCAAGCCGGTCACCGTCGTCGCGGTGCTCCTGCTTTGCTTCCCCGTCACCTACATTCTCCCCCTGCTGGTCTCCGCCTTCGTGGCGTCAAGGATCCCCTCCCCCTTCGCGCCGAAGGGCAAGGGTGATGCCGGTGCGGGCGGCGACGCGGCACCTTCCGTCTAATCTTCCCATACTCGACACATTTTATTCACATTCCCTCGTATAATGAAAAACGTGGGCGGATTTGTTCTGCCCCGCCGGCTTTACTGCAGAAGGCCGGCATGCAAACGCAATACTCCCTATGTTTTATTTTACGAGAAAGGAATCACCATGAGCAGAAGAGCAAAGAATATCATCATGATCGTGCTCGCCCTGTTGCTCTGTGCCAGTATGATTTTCACGGTCAGCTTTGCCGCGAAGAGTCAGCCGGATTTCTCCCAGCTGTCGGGATCGCCGACGCAGGGTCAGCAGATGCCGGGCCAGAGCGGCGATGATCAGAACAGCGACCAGCACAGCAACGACCAGAACAGCGATAGTCAAAAGAGCGGCCAGCCCCCGCAAATGCCGGATCAGAACGGCGGACAAAGCGGCGGTCAGAGCGGCCAGCCCCCGCAGATGCCGGATCAGAACGGCGAACAAAGCGGCGGTCAGAGCGGCCAGCCCCCGCAGATGGCCAATTTCCCCAACGGCAACATGAAGCCGGGCGGGTTCCTGGACGGCAAGTTCCTCGCCCTCTTCGGCGCGGAAGCCCTTGCCTTTGCATTGATCGTCCTCTACCTGATCATGTCGGGCATGAACCGCAAAACTTTCCGCGAGACATTCCGCAGTCGGGATAAGGTTCTGATCTTTGTCCTGGCGGCGCTCCTCGCCGGAGGATGCCTGACCCAGGCCGAGGCCGGCGTGTCCAGGTATCTCGGTGCCCAGAACCTGGGCCAGCAGCAGATGCAGCTGCCCGGCGGAGACCAGGAAAGCAGCGCCGAAGCGACCGGCGCGACCACCATCGACGGCACGGAGGAAACTCTCAACGACAGCTACACTTCAACGGAAGCGGATGAGAACGCCGTCCTCGTTACCGGCGGCGGCACCCTGACTTCCGACGGAGCCACCATCGACAAGAAGAGCGGCGACAGCAGCAACACGGAGAGTTCCGATTTCTCCGGCGTCAATGCGGCGCTCCTGGTCAAAGACAACTCCACGGCTACCGTTAAGAACGCCACCATCAAAACCAGCGCGAAGGGCGCCAACGGCGTCTTTGCCACCGGTGAAAAGTCAACCATAACCATCAGCGACTCCACCATTACGACCACAGGCGAAGCCTCTTCCCGGGGGCTGGATGCCACCTATGGCGGCACCATCAAAGCCAGCAACATGAAGATCACGACCCAGGGCGGATCCTGTGCGGCTATGGCCACCGACCGGGGCGAGGGAACGGTCACCGCGACTAAGTCGACCCTGGAAACCAACGGCGCGGGCTCACCGGTCATCTACTCCACGGGAGACATCACCCTGACCGATTCCGAAGGAACGGCCAACGGCGCGCAGATCGCCGTCGTGGAAGGCAAGAACTCCGCCACGATAAAGAATTCCCAGGTGACCTGCAGCGCGGCGGGCAACCGGGGCGATGTGGACATCGCCGGCGTGATGGTCTACCAGTCCATGTCGGGAGACGCCAGCGAGGGCACAGGCAACTTCACCGCAGAGGACGCGGACCTGTCCGTCAGCAAGGACTCCAGTTACTATAAGACGGCGCCCATGTTCTTCGTCACCAACACCGACGCGGTCATCGACCTGACGGACACCGATCTGAGCTTTGGCAGCGGCGTCCTGCTTAGCGCCAAGGGCACGTCCGAGTGGGGCAACGAAGGATCCAACGGCGGGACGGTCACCCTGAATGCCGCGGAGCAGACGCTGAAAGGAGACATTCAGCTGGATGACATCTCTTCCCTGACCATGAACATCTCCGACGGTTCCACCTACACGGGAACCATCAACGGGGACAACTCGGCGAAGTCCGTCACCCTGAAGCTGGACAAGACCTCCTCCATCAAACTGACCGGCGACACCTACGTCACCGCACTGGAGGACGCGGACTCTTCCTACGGCAACATCGACTTCAACGGCCACAAGCTTTACGTCAATGGAAAGGCAATCAATTAAGGGCCCCGAAAAATAATCCATATGAAAAACCCGAGGCTGGCGCACTTTTCATAAGTGCACCAGCCTCTCTTCGTTCCGGCTAATGAATCGTGTTGTTAAAATCAATCCGCCGCCGGGAAATAGTTAACAAATCAGGAATGAGACAGGTCTCCGAAGCGGCAAATGCAACTGTCATTTAGAAACAGGAGTTGTTTTACAACACTTTTGGTCAAATCTGTTGTAAAACTCCGCGTAACGAGGGAAAGCAGTTGAGTTCCGACGGTCGAAGCCGCTGTCCAGAGAGGAAAATCGAACTGAAATTCTTTCGACGATAGTTTTTTACAACAATCATTGGTCCACGGTGGGGTCGCGGTGGGGTCGCGGCGCCTGATCCGGTACATGCGGTGCCGGACCAGAGAATGGTACCCCGTTCCACTGCGGATCCGTTCCAATACCGCCTCAGATCAGCTCGAGCAGCTGTGCCGGGGTGTCGATCAGGATGTCGGGCGCCTGGCCGGGGGCAAAGTCGGACTTGCCTTTGCCCGAGAGGGTCAGGGACCAGGATACGAGGGCGGCGCGCACGCCGGCGTTCTTCGCGCAGAGGATATCGTGGAGGGTGTCGCCGACCATGATGGTCTCCTCCGGCGCGGCCCCCAGCTTATCCATGGCGATCTTTGCCGACTGGGGGTCTGGCTTGTGCCGGGTCACCTCATCCGCCGTGACGACCACGGGGAAATACTTCCGCAGATCGAAGGCGTCCAGAGCCTGGTCCGTGGTGAACTTCAGCCGGGAGGTCACCAGGGCCATGGGGCAGTCCCTCGCCTGCAGTTCGTCCAGCATCTCCCGGATGCCCGGGAACATATGAATACGGGAGACGAAGTTGTCCCGCTGGAAGGTCCGGTAAATGTGCAGAGGCTCCTCCTCCGGCACGTCCGGGAACATATTCCGCATGCTCATCTCCAGGGGCTCGCCAAAAGTATCGAGGATGGCACGCCGGTCCCCTTCCTCCCCGCGCAGCGTCCGGAATGTGTGCTGCCAGGAATCGATGATGATGTCGTTGGTGTCCATGATCGTCCCGTCAAAATCCAGGAGCAGTGTTTTCATTGCCGATCCTTTCCTCCCCTCCGCTTTCGGCTTTCGCGATGCCGAAGCGTTCTTCGCGTCCCATTGTACTTGGTTTTCACCGGCGGCGCAATCCTCTGGTTATGATACAATTACTGTAGAAAAAAGTTTTCGTTTTCTGCAACACTTTGATCGACAATCGACACCTGATAAGTGAAGGCCTTCGCAAAAGCAATCACTGCGGCTTCGGAGAACAGTAAACGAGATGAGCATGAACGAACACGACATCATCCAAAAGGCAAGACAGGGCGATCAGGACGCGTTCTGCCAGCTGTACGGCCAGTATCGGCACCGGCTTTACCGGTATGCCTTTTACCGGCTGGGCAACGAGGGGGATGCTGAAGACGCGGTTTCCGACTGCGTTCTTTCTGCCTGGCAGCAAATCGGGTCGCTGCGCGACCCGAAGGCTTTCCCGGCCTGGATCTTCCGCATCCTTTCCGGCTGCTGCGCAAAACTGATCCGCCAGCAGATCGACCGGCGAAAGGAAGATCCGCTGGAACCGGATACGGGGGCCCAGGCCGCCGGCGCCGGAAGCTTCGTTGGCACCCGGCCCACCGGCACCCAGGCTACTGCCACGGGAGACATCCCCGGCACCGAGGATTCCCTGCTCCTGCGGGATGCCCTCGCCACCCTGCCGGAGGAAGACCGGAACATCGTTCTGCTGTCCATCGTCGCCGGATTCAAAAGCCGGGAGATCGCGTCGATGACCGGGCTGACCGCCGGATCCGTCCGGTCGCGCCTGTCACGGAACCTGAAGAAGCTTCGCGCATTCCTGGAAGAGCAAATGGAGATACCATCATGAAGGATTACGATTTCATCAAAGATAGATTTGAACAGGACGGGTTGGAACCGCCGGAGAGCCTTTCTCCCGACGCCATCCGTGCCCGGCTCGCGGAACAGCCCCAGCATCCGGCGAAGCGTCCGGCCAACGCCGATCCGCGGCCAGCCTTTTCACCCAAGCATCCCTGGCGGAGGCCATTGATTGCCTTTGCAGCCTGCGCCTGCCTGGCCCTGGCCCTGATCCCGGTCAACCGGGCCTTGTCCCCCGGACTGCCCAGCGCGTCCAGCGCCGACGACAGCGGACTGCTCACCTTCTCCAGCCAGCGGCAGCTTGACCGCGCGGTGGCCGGACTGGTCGAGAACCAGTACCCCACCTCCGATGTCACGATCCTCGAAAACCTGACCGGCAGAGAGGACCTGGCGGAGGCACCGGATAACGAAATGAGCGGAACCGCCGGTGACAGCGCCGAGAATTACGCCCAGGACACGGCGGGCCCCTCCCAAGGCACCCAGGGAAAGACCCAGAGCGCCGCGGGGACCCCGGACCATTCCACCACCTACACCCAGGTGGAGGATGTGGATGAAGCCGACATCGTCAAGACCGACGGCAACTACATCTACTACGTTTCCCGCGTGGAGAACCAGGTCATCATCGCCCGGGCCAAAGACGGCAGGACGAAGCGTGTCGCCGCCGTAGCCAACCACGGAAACACCTCCACGGAGAACCTTTATATCCGCGGCGGACAGCTCATCGTCATCGGACAGGCCGACAGCGAGATCCTGCGTTCGGCGGGCAGCAGCTGGCGGTCCTCCACCGTCGTGACCGTTTATGACGTCACCGATCCGGCCAAACCGGAGAAGACCGGCCAGTACATCCAGACCGGAAACCTGCTGTCTTCCCGCCTGGTCGACGGGCGCATCTGCCTGGTGACCGACGATCCGATCTACAACACGGCTTCGGACAATATCCCCATGGTCTCCTGCGGCGAGGAGCTCTCGCCCATCGAACTGAAAAACATCCGCTGCTTCCCCGACGCGGTGACCGCAGCCTATACGGTCATCGGCCTGGTCGATCCCAGGGGCGAAAAGCTCTCCGCCGACTCCATCACCACCAGCGCGGTTCTGGGCGGCTCCCAGGAAATCTACTGCAGCGGGCCGAACCTCTACGTGACCGGCAACGCGGCGGAGAAGGCGAAGAAGAACCTTCTGACCGGGCGCACGTCCCAGCCCGACTCCCAGAACACCCGCATCCTCCGCGTCTCCCTGTCCAAAGGCAAGGTCAAGTACCGCGCCACCGGTGTGGTCAGCGGCTGGATCAACAACCAGTTTTCCATGGACGAGTACAAGGGCTATTTCCGGGTCGCCACCACCTCCGCAAAGAACGGGGAGGATGTGAACAACCTGTACGTCCTCGATGAGAAGATGAAAGAGACGGGCAGCCTCCACGGCTTTGCCGCCGACGAGCACATCAAAGCGGTGCGCTACATGGGCAGCCAGGCCTACGTGATCACCTACCGGCAGACCGACCCCCTGTTCATCGTCGACCTGAGCGATCCGGCCAACCCCACGATTCAGGGCCACGTGAAGATCAGCGGCTACTCCACGCTGCTGGTGCCCGTGGACAAGGATCACGTCCTCGGCTTCGGCTTCTCCACGGAGACGGGCGAGTTCGGCGAATACACCAACGGACTGAAGCTGGCCCTCTTCGATGTCAGCGATCCCATGAATCCGAAGGTCGCCGATTCCTGGGAGCGGGCCGGCATCCAAAGCGAGATCCAGAACGATCACCGGGCGCTGCTGGTGGGACCGGACGCTGACTTTTACGCGATCCCCTACAGCCTGACCTACACTGCAGGCGGCGGGGATGATCCGGTGACCATCTTCGACGACGCGGAAGAGCTGCCGACCGACGGGGACGACACGGACGTGGCGGATGGCTCCGGCACGGACGTGGCGGATGGCTCCGGCACGGATAGCGCAGATACCGACCGCAGCCCGGAAGTGTCCGATTCCGGCACCAAAGGCAATCCCGGCATCCTGATGATCTCCGCCAAGGGCGGCAAGATCAAGATCCTCAGGGACATCCCCTCGAAGGAGGAACTGAGCCGCTGCATCTACATCGGCGACTGGCTCTACGGCCTCACCTGGGAGGATGACATCGAGTCCTTCCCCATGAAGTGAGGACGGCCAGATAGAATCACCGATCCTGTCATACTGCAGGAAAGCCCCCCGGCTCTGACCGACCGGGGGGCTTTCCTGTGTATAAAAATGATTTTAGAGAATTTCGGGATCAATATCCTCCGAACATGCAGAGCATGACGCCGGCCGCAACGCCGGAACCGATAACGCCCGCGACGTTGGGCCCCATGGCATGCATGAGGAGGAAGTTGCTGGGATTGGCCTTTTGCCCCTCCACCTGGGATACCCGGGCCGCCATGGGTACGGCGGATACACCCGCCGATCCGATCAGCGGATTGATCGGGCTCTTGGATACCACGTTCATGATCTTCGCGATGCACAGACCGCCGGCCGTGCCGAAGCAGAAGGCCAGGACGCCGAGGATGACGATCTTGATCGTCGCCCAGGCGATGAAGGTCTCACCCGTTGCGGAGGCACCAACGCAGGTGCCCAGCAGGATGACCAGGATGTTGGCCAGAGCATTGGAAGAAGTATCGGAAAGTCTCGCCGTCCGTCCGCACTCTCTGAACAGGTTGCCCAGCATCAGCATGCCGATCAGCGGAGCAACGGAGGGCAGAAGCAGCGCGATAACGATGGTGACCGCGATGGGGAACAGGATCTTCTCTCTCTGGGTAACCACACGCAGCTGTTCCATCCGGATCTCTCTCTCGTGCTTGGTCGTCAGCAGCTTCATGATCGGCGGCTGAATGACCGGTACCAGAGCCATGTAGGAGTAGGCTGCAACCGCGATGGGGCCGAGCAGGTGGTCGGCCAGCTTGCCGGTCAGGTAGATGGCCGTCGGGCCGTCCGCTCCGCCGATGATGCCGATGGAGCCGGCTTCCTGCGCCGTGAAGCCCAGAGCAATTGCCGAGAAGAAGGCGAAGAAGATACCCAGCTGTGCCGCTGCGCCCATCAGAAGTGACTTCGGGTTGGCGATCAGCGGACCAAAGTCCGTCATAGCGCCTACCCCCAGGAAGATCAGCGATGGCAGCACCGGTTTCAGCAGGTAGAATATCGAGAATATGCCTGCGTCCGATAACTGGTTGGAGTTGGTCACACCTTCATGAACAACGTCGTTAATGAAGATCATCGTCATCGGAAGATTGGACAACAGCATTCCGAAAGCAATCGGAACAAGCAGCAGCGGCTCAAACCCGTGTCTGATGGCCAGATACAGGAAGAACAGCGCCGCCAGGATCATGATTCCGTTCTGATAGTGGAAGTTGGAAATACCCGTCGACTCCCAGAACGTTACTAATGTCTGACTAATGGCATCCATTTCTTATCTTTTCTCTCCTGTTAAAACACAATGATACAGTGATGCCTATGCATCACCGAGACAATAGTAGCACAATGAAAAAATCAAAACAAGACGGATTCTCGTTAAATACTGTATACAGAGCCGTCCGCGAGGCCCTGGGGCCGGGCTGCCGCCCTAGTCCCTGGCCTTGAGCTTCTCGTTGATGAACAGGTCGATATCCCCGTCCATGACCGCCTGAACGTTGCCTACTTCGGCGCCGGTTCGGTGATCCTTGACCATGGTATAGGGCTGGAACACGTAGGAGCGGATCTGGCTTCCCCAGGTGATCTGGTTGTAATCCCCCTTCAGCTCGTTGAGGGACTCCTTTTCCTCCTGTTCCTTCAGCTCGATCAGCTTGGAAACCAGCATCTTCATGGCGTATTCCCGGTTCTGCATCTGGGACCGCTCATTCTGGCAGGTAACCACGATGTTGGTGGGCAGGTGGGTGATCCGCACGGCCGAGTCGGTCATGTTGACGTGCTGCCCGCCGGCGCCGCTGGACCGGTAGGTGTCGATCCGCAGGTCGTCGGGGTTGATTTCCACCGTGTTGTCGAACTCGATCTCCGGCGTCACGTCCAGGGACGCGAAGGAGGTATGCCTCCGCCCGGAGGCGTCAAAGGGGGAGATCCGGACCAGCCGGTGCACGCCCTTTTCGTTCTTCAGATAACCGTAGGCGTAGTCCCCTTCCACCAGAAGGGTGGCGCTCTTGATGCCCGCCTCCGTGTCGTCGTTCATATCCATGAGCCGATACTTGTAGCCCCTCTTCTCGCACCACCGTGTGTACATACGAAAGAGCATGGCCGCCCAGTCCATGGCCTCCGTGCCGCCGCTTCCCGCGTGGACAGAGATGATGGCGTTGTTTTTGTCATACTTGCCGTCCAGGAGGGTGCGCAGCTTCAGGCTCTCCAGATCCTTCTCCAGAGCCGCCTTCGACTCGGCGGCCTCCTCGGCCATCATTTCCGCCGACTCGCTGTCGCCGCCGCTCTCCGCTTCATCGGCCATCTCCAGCATGGCCTCCAGATCCTCCATCCGGTCGGACATATCCTTCAGGGTCTTCAGGTTGTCCTCGATGGACTTCTTTTCCTTCATGACCTTCTGTGCCGACTCCGGATCGTCCCAGAAGTCGGGCGCGTTGACCTTCTCGTCGATCTTCGCCAGGTCCTCCTGAAGGCGGCCGGTATCCAGCGCGTCCTCCGCCTCGCTGAGCATCTTTTTCAGCGCCGGCAGTTCTCCTCTCAGTTGTTCAGTCTGTATCATTTACGCATTCCTTCCGCAGCAATGTTTGTATTTCTTCCCGCTGCCGCAGGGACAGGGATCGTTGCGTCCCACCTTGGGCGCATCCCGCCGGACGGTCTCCTGCTTTCTCTCCCGGTCGGGCACCGCGGCCGCGGCCGGCGCGCCCATATCCGCCGAAGCGCCTTCCGCCTGCCGGCGCATGGCCTCCGCTCTCATTTCGCTGTCGTCGAATTCGTCCTTGTGGCTCTCGCCCCGGCCGGTGACGTTCTTTCTCTCGGAAGAGGTCCGGACCGTGACGTTGTAGCAGAACTTGACGAACTCCTCCTGGATGGAGGCGATCATCAGCTCGAACATGGCGAAGCCCTCGTGGGCGTAGGCCGCCGCCGGGTCCTGGCCGCCCAGTCCCCGCAGGCCGATCCCGCTCTTCAGCTGATCCATGGCATCGATGTGGTCCATCCACTTATTGTCGACGACCCGCAGCAGGATCATCCGCTCAACATCACGAAGCTGTTCCTTGCCGATCTCCTGTTCCTTCTGCTCGTAGAGATCCTCGAAGTCCTGATAGAGGCCTTCCTTCAGGGACTGCTCGTCCATATTCTGCAGATCCGCCAGGGTCTCCGGATCCTCCAGGTCAAACTCCAGGGGCTCGAAGCGGTCGGTGATCTTGGACAGGCCCTTGTTGATGGTCTCGAAGTCCCACTCCTCCGGATACTTGGAGGCGATCACCACCGGGTCCACCACCTCGTCGATGAGCTTGCGGGTCATGTTGGACACGTCCTCCCGCAGGTCCTCGCCGAAGAGCACCCTCTTCCGCTCGCTGTAGATGATTTCCCGCTGCTTGTTCATGACGTTGTCGTACTGCAGCACGTATTTCCGGATGCCGAAGTTCCGGCCTTCCACCTTCTTCTGGGCGTTCTCGATCTGCTTGGTGATCATGCCCGACTCGATGGCCTCGTCCTCTTCGACGCCCAGTTTGCGGACGATGTTCTGCATCCGCTCGCCGCCGAAGAGCCGCATCAGTTCGTCCTCCATGGAGATGCAGAACTGGGTCTGTCCCGGGTCTCCCTGACGTCCGGACCGGCCCCGCAGCTGGTTATCGATACGCCGTGACTCGTGCCGCTCCGTACCGATGATGCAAAGCCCGCCCAGCTCGATGACTTTCTCCTGCTCCGGCCTCCGCTCCTCGGCGAACTCCTTCAGGTAATCCTGGAACTCCTGCCGGATGGCCAGCAGTTCCGGGTCTTCGCTCTTGGTGAAGCTGGTGGCAAAGGCAATCTGCTCTTCGTCGTATCCCTGTTCGACCATTTTCTTTTTGGCCTCGAACTCCGGGTTGCCGCCCAGGATGATGTCCGTACCACGGCCGGCCATGTTGGTGGCGATGGTGATGGCCCCCAGCCGTCCGGCCTCGGCGATGATCTGCGCTTCCTTCTCATGGTGCTTGGCGTTCAGGACGTTGAAGTCCTTGATGCCCCGCTTGCGCAGCATATCGGCGATGATCTCGGATTTCTCGATGGAGATGGTACCGACCAGCACCGGCTGTCCCGTGCTGTGGGCCTCCTGCACCCGGTCGGCGATGGCTTTGTATTTTCCGTGCTCCGTGGCGTAGACCGCGTCCTGCATATCGTTACGGACGACGGGCTTGTTGGTGGGGATCACCACGACGTCCATGTTGTAGATGTCGGTGAACTCGCCCTCTTCCGTCTTGGCCGTACCGGTCATGCCCGCCAGCTTCTGGTACATCCGGAAGTAGTTCTGGAGGGTGATGGTCGCCAGGGTCTTAGACTCGGACTGGACCAGCACGTTTTCTTTCGCTTCAATGGCCTGATGCAGGCCGTCGCTGTAGCGCCGGCCGAACATGAGACGTCCGGTGAACTCGTCGACGATGATGATCTCGCCGTCCCGGACCACGTAGTCCACGTCCCGCTTCATCATGTTCCGGGCCTTCAGGGCCTGGAGGACGTGGTGGTTGATCTCCATGTTCTCCGGATCGGAGAAGTTCTCCACGCCAAAGAACTGCTCGCACTTCTCCACACCGACTTCGGTCAGGGAAATCTGGTTGTCCTTTTCCTCCACGGTGAAGTCCTCATCCCGGTGCAGCTTCCGGACGAAGTTGTCCGCCGTCTTGTACATACCCGTGGACTTGTCGCCCTTGCCCGAAATGATCAGCGGCGTTCTCGCTTCGTCGATGAGGATGGAGTCCACCTCGTCGATGATGGCGTAGTTCAGTTCCCGCTGCATCATTTCCTCTTTATAGACCACCATGTTGTCCCGCAGGTAGTCAAAACCGTATTCGTTGTTGGTGCCGTAGGTGATGTCCGCCAGATAGGCCGCCCGCCGTTCCTCTTCGCTGATGCCGTGAATGACGCAGCCCACGGTCAGTCCCAGGAAGGTGTAGAGCTTGCCCATCCACTCCATGTCACGCTTGGCCAGGTAGTCGTTGACGGTGACCACGTGGACGCCCTTTCCTTCCAGGGCGTTGAGGTAGGCCGGCAGCGTCGCCACCAGAGTCTTACCTTCACCGGTCTTCATCTCGGAGATCCGGCCCTGATGGAGGACGATTCCGCCGATGACCTGCACCCGGAAGTGCTTCATGCCCAGAGACCGCCAGGCGCCCTCCCGGCACACGGCGAAAGCCTCGGGCAGGATGTCGTCCAGGGTTTCCCCGGCCTCCAGCCGGTCCTTGAACTCCTGGGTCTTCGCCCGGAGGTCCTCATCGGACATGGCTTCCATTTCGTCATTGAGGGCCATGACCTTGTCGGCGATCTTCTCTACTTTTTTGACTTCCTTTTCATTCAGGTCGCCAAAGATTTTTTCCATAAAGCTCATTGGTTCTGTTCCTTTCCGTTTATGCTGTCCGCCTGAGCGGCGTTGTCTTTGCGTTCCTCGTCCTCTTCAATATCCTCGCAGACCAGATTGATCTCGATGGCCTTCCGGTCGTCCGCCTTGGTGACCCGCACCTTCAGGTACTTGCCGCCCAGCTCGGTCTCGAACCGGTCGTCCCGCCGGGGCAGATGATCCAGCTCCATGGCCACCCAGCCGTTGACGGTGTTGACCTCCTGGATGTC
>JAFRHG010000037.1 GCA_017433375.1 Bacillota bacterium | reverse complement strand
GAGCCGAGCCGAGATCGAAGAGAACGTAAAGAAAAATCGTTAAAGCTGGAGTTGAAAGGAGGAGAGGCGCGGGCCCGTCAGGGACGCTCATCCCGCCACCTGGAGAGGTGGGGGTTTCCGCGTCAGGTTTGTCTGATGAATCACTGATTTCGAGGTATTCTTCGCCCAAAATCCTTCTCGATCATCCCCCCTTCCTCTTCGCTGTTCCCTGTTCCTTCCCGTTGCCCTCCTCTCTGCTTCTCCGCTATACGGTTCGCCATTTCTTGTCGGAAAAATACATGGTTATGGTCGGCGCGCCTTGTTTTTTTCTATTCGGTCGGCCTGCGGTTGCCGCCGGAGGCCCAGGCCAGCAGGATCACCTCTGAGGCTCCCCCTTCGAGGAGCGCCCGGCTACAGGCGTCGGCGGTGGCCCCTGTGGTGTATATATCGTCAATTAACAATATTCCCTTTCCCGCCAGTCTGCCCCGGAAAGAAGCTTTCACCCGGAAGGCATCCCGCAGTTCCAGCGCCCTCTCCGCCGGGCTGAGGCTGCGGAGCATCTTCGTTGCCTTTGCACGCTCCAAGGCATCGAGGAGCACCGGCGCGTGACAGCGCGTGTCTTTACCCGCGCCGGTTCTGCCACATCCGCCGGTACTCCGCTCAGCCGGCGAGGGGAGCTCTTCCCCCTCCTCCCGGGCAAAGGCCTGCCACCGGCGGACCAGCTGCCGGGCCATCCAGGCCGACTGGTTGTAGCCCCGCCGGCGCAGCCGCTCTTCGCTGACGGGTACGGGCACCACCAGATCGACGGGATGCCGGCCCGGCGAAAGCAGGCCGAAGCGAATCTCCCCCTCCATGCGGTCGAACATCATGTCTCCGCACTTGGCGGCGATGTACCCCATCCCGCCGTACTTCAGGTCCATCATGATCTCCCGCTCATGGAGCCCGTAGGTCACGCAGGAAAAACCCCGGAGAAAGAGGTGTTCGCTTCGCAGGCAGTCGTAGCAGAGCCGCCCGCCGGCCCCGGGGGACCCGTCCGCCGCCACCGCAGACCCGGCAGCTCCGTCCGCAGCCGCAGCAGACCCGTCCTCCTCCCCGCCGGTCCGCGGCCGCAGGGCCTTGCCGCAGCGGGCGCAGGTCGGACCGGTGATCCAGTGCATCCGCTCCATGCAAAAATCACAAATGCTGTAGAGCCTCGATTCGTCGATCAGGCTTCCACAGCAAAGGCAATAGATATTCGAAGGAAACACCGCTTCATCCACTTCGTGGAGAAGGGTGCGGATCCCCTGTATGATGTTCATCCCAATTTACCCCCTGTATTATCTCACGCGAACAGTTCGTTCTCCATCCGCAGCAGCTCCCGCAGCCGGTATTCCAGCCCGGAGTTCCGCTGGCTGATCCGGTTGTTGTCCACCATGGCGTGCAGCTTGTTTTCTGATCCCACCAGAACGACGACGGACTTGCCTCTCGTTACCCCTGTGTAGAGAAGATTCCGGGTCGCCAGCACCGGCGGGAACCAGCTGACGGGCATGATCACGATGGGAAACTCGCTGCCCTGGCTCTTGTGGACGGTGACCGCGTAGGCCAGCTCCAGCTCGTCCAGCTGGCTGAAGTGATAGGTCGTATATTTCGTCTCGTCGAAGACGACGGTCATCTCGTTGAACTCGTTGTCGATCCGCTGAACGAAGCCCACGTCACCGTTGAACACCCCTTCGCCCTCGGTGAATTCCTCGATGTCCTTCCAGGCCATTTCGTAGTTATTGCGGATCTGCATGACCTTGTCCCCCTCCCGGAAGGTCCTGTCTCCGAAGGTTTTTTCCTCCTTGTCCGGATCCAGCGGATTGAGGATCTGCTGCAGCTGGACGTTGAGGTTGATGCAGCCGAGATTGCCTTTGCGGACCGGCGTCAGCACCTGGATGTCCCGGATGGGCGAGATGCCTTCGTAGTAGGCCGGCAGCCGCTTCACGCAGAGTTCCCGGATGGTCTGGAGCATCTCGGGCTCGCTGTTTCGCCGGAGGAGGAAGAAGTCCTTATCCCGGGCGTTACAGTCCGGGTACTCCCCGTGGTTGATCCGGTGGGCGTTGACCACGATCATGCTCTCCCGGGCCTGGCGGAAGATCTCCGTCAGCTTCGTGCAGTAGATGTATTCGCTGGCGATGATGTCCCGCAGGACGTTCCCCGCCCCCACGGAAGGCAGCTGGTCGTCGTCGCCCACGATGATCAGACGGGTGCCCGGCCGTATCGCGCTGACCAGGGCGTCCATCAGCAGCAGGTCGATCATGGAGGCTTCGTCCACGATGACCGCGTCGTATTCCAGGGGATTCTCCGCCGTCCGGCAGAAGCGCATCCGATCCTCTCCCTCGGAGTAGGCGTACTCCAGCAGCCGGTGAATGGTGGACGCCGGATGGCCGGAGGTCTCCGTGATCCGCTTGGCCGCCCGGCCCGTGGGCGCGGCGATGGCCGTCTTCAGTTCACTGTCCTCCAGGATCTCGATGATGGAATTGATGATGGTGGTTTTGCCCGTTCCCGGTCCGCCGGTGATCACGGAAACACCCATGGACAGGGATGTCTCCACGGCCTGTTTCTGGTTCTCGCTGAGTTCGATCCCCGTGGCCGCTTCCGTCCGCCGGATCAGGCCGCTCACGTTGTCCGCGATGGGCTTCAGCCGGGCATCCCGCAGAAGGCGGAGGCATTTGCTCACGTTCTGCTCCGCCATGTAAAAGGGCATGAGATAGACCGCCCGCTGCCCGTCCAGGCTGTCGATGCGGATGTCTCCCGTGAAGGCCATCTCCTCGATCTGCGCGCGGATCATCTCCATGGGCAGCTTCAGCAGGGAGGCTGCCTGCTCGCAGAGTTCCTCCTCGGGCAGATAGGTGTTCCCCTCTCCCGCAAAGTGGTTCAGCGTATAGCTGATTCCGCTGCGGATCCGGAAGGGTTCATCCTTTTCCAGGCCGATCTTTTCGGCGATCCGGTCCGCCTTCACGAAGCCGATCCCGTAGACATCGTCGATCAGCTGATAGGGGTTCTCCTCCAGAACGGCCATGGTCTCCCCGCCGTATTCCTGATAGAGTTTCAGGGCGTAGGCGGCGCTGATGCCGTACTGCTGCAGCTGCAGGGTAAGAGCGGCGAATTCACGCTGGTCGGCGAAGGCGCCGGCGATCTTCTCCGCTGTCTTCTGTCCCACGCCGGACACCTCGGTCAGCCGCTCCGGCTCCTCCTCGATGATACGGAAAGTGTCCTCCCCGAAGGCGGCCACGATGGCCGCCGCCGTCTTCCGGCCGATGCCCTTCATCGCCCCCGAAGACAGGAACTCCCGGATCCCTTCCTTCGTAGACGGCATCTGCTCCTCAAAGGTCCGGACCTTGAACTGTTCCCCGTAATTGGGATGCTCGACGAATTCGCCCTGGAGCAGGTAACTCCTGCCCACAGCCGCCCGGGGGATGTTGCCCACAATGGTAAAGGCTTCGGTTTCCGTTTCAAAAACGGCCACTGTATAGCCGTTTTCGTTATTATGAAAAATCATTTCCCGGAGTACTCCGGTATGCTCTTCCAACATCGTCTCTGTCCTGTCCCCCGATTATCTCAGCCACTTGACGTCCCGGAAGGCCGCACTGAATTTGCTGCGGTGGAACCGCTTCGCGTACTTCAGCAGCTTCTCCCGTTCGTTCAGGGCCGGGTTCTCGTGCACCACATCGGGCAGCATGTGCCACAGCTCGTCCGCCCGCTCCGGATCGTCGGTGATTCCCGCTTCAATGATGTCATCGGCATCAATGCGCAGATCTTCCGCGAAGATGGGTTGCCTTTCCTTCAGCACCTTCTTCAGGACCTCGTCCCGGCCGACGGCCCGCTGGTCGTTGTATCCGTAGACGATGATCTGGGCCTTGGCCAGTTTGTCCATGTAGTTGTACTTGTCCCAGTCGCCGCACTTGTAGATGAACCGCTTCAGGGCGACTTCGTCCCCGGCGAAATACATCTTCGGCAGGTACTTCTTCGCGTCCAGCAGATACTCCATATCCAGCTCCTCGTGGGGCAGATACTGGACCGCCTTCTTGTAGTGCCGGTCGAAGCAGATATAGAACAGGCCCATCCTCCGCAGAGGGATGTGCTTGGTCTTGTCGATGTTGTCCGAAAGGATCTCGTAATCCTTCTTTTCCCGCGCGTTGGAGGTCTGACTATCCGGGCCGATGATCCCGGGCAGCAGGCCCAGGCCGCGGAGCATCTTCAGGAATTTGCCCGCGTAGTTGCCGTTGATGATCAGGCTGAACTCGTAGAGGACCTCCTCTTTATCCGCCCACCGCAGGCCTTCCGCGTTCCTGGCGATGATCTGGGACAGCTCCTTCGTCAGGTCGAAGCCGTACAGGCCAACATAGCGAAGGGCCCGGAGCATCTTGATGGGCGACTTCTGAAAGGCCTCTTCGATATCCCCTGCCGGCCGGAGCAGTTTCTTGCGGATATCGTTCAGCCCGCCATGGGGGTCCAGCGTCGCCTTGTAAGGATGCTCGGCAATGGCCTCGCAGGTGAAATCGTAGATCTTCAGCTGGTCTTCCATGGATCCTTTCAGGGTCACCACGTCGGCGATGATCCCCTCGAAAGTATCCGCCACGTTGACGTCGTCGGACTCCACGAATACCGTATAGTCCAGCCGGGTCGTCCGGCTGCCCAGAGCCTCGCCCTCGGGGAACATCTTCCGGAATTCCTCCTGGGGGCAGTCCGTGTACATATCCCAGTCCTGGGGTTCCTCGCCGATCTCCCCGGCGGTGACGCACTGGCCGGCGCAATACACGTCATATCCGGCATCGGTCAGTTTATTGATGATCTGATTGACTTCCTTGGGGCGCTTAATCATTGTCTTTCTCTTCTCTCCTGTACAGTGTGCGGTTGTTCAGTGTCCATACCTTCTCGCTGAATTTCCCCGGTTCCGTCTGCTCCAGCACTTCCTGCATGTCGTACATCTTGGCGTCGATCATGTCCAGGTAGTGGAGCATCTCCGCTTCGGGGAACAGGGGCTTCTTCGGGCTGCCGAACTCCGGTTCGTAGTGATGGGACAGCATCATGTGTTCCAGCATGACGGTCTTCTCCCGGGGGATCCCCAGCTTCTCCGCCGTCTTCTCGATCTCCCGAACGCCAAGAACCAGGTGTCCCAGCATCTTTCCCTCAAAGGAATACCCCGGGGAAACGCCCAGCTCGTTGGACTCGATCTCGTCGATCTTCTCCATATCGTGAAGGATGACGCCGGCCATGAGCAGTTCCCGGTCCAGATTGGTGTACACCTCGCAGACCCTCTCCGCGGTCATCAGCATCCGCTTCACATGGTAAAGCAGTCCAGCCATCTCCGCATGGTGGTTTTTCTGGGCCGCCGGATAATACATGAGCTTATCCTTTCTCTGGCTGAGCACTTCCGTGCAAAGGCAACGCAGATCCCGGTCGGCAAAGCCTTCGGCCCTCTCCCATATATAATTGTACATACTCTGGGGATCTTCGGGAGCCGCCTTGACGTAATCACTCATGTCGATGGCGTCTTCCGCCCCCGTCATTCGGATCCGGGAGATTCGCAGCTGCTTCATCCCGTTCCATTCCGTAACCAGCGCCCGGACCTTGATCACGCAACCCGGCGTGATCCGCTGCAGACCGGCCGCCTCCTCATCGGCGATATCCCACTTCTTGCCATTGATCTCGCCGGTGCAGTCACCCAGCAGAAGATCCAGATAGGCCTTCCGGTTGGAGCCTACCTTGATGGCGATGTTCTTCACCAGAAGATATGTGGTGATGTCCTCACTGACTCTGAAATCCGATATGTATCTCTCCTTCATGGAAGTTTCGTCCCTGCTGCCTTTCGTTGATTGTCCCCGCACTCCCGCGGAGCATGTTCATTCTACCATATCATGCCGTCCTCTGCAAAGGCTAATTTGGTATTTTTTGACATTTTTTGCCGGGCGCGGTCCGGGTGCGGAGCGGACATGACAACGGGCCGGGCGGCGCACCATGAAAAAAGAGGCTGCAGCAACAGCCTCTTTTGTTTGTTCCTATCTTCCCCTCGGTCGATTACTCGATGATCTCGGTAACGACGCCGGAGCCGACCGTTCTGCCGCCTTCACGGATAGCGAAGCGCAGGCCTTCCTCGATCGCGATCGGGGTGATCAGCTTGATCTCCATGGTGATGTTGTCACCAGGCATGCACATCTCCGTGCCTTCCGGCAGCGTCAGGTCGCCCGTGACGTCCGTCGTTCTGAAGTAGAACTGCGGTCTGTAGCCGTTGAAGAACGGGGTGTGGCGGCCGCCTTCTTCCTTCTTCAGTACGTATACCTCGCCCTTGAACTGGGTGTGGGGATGGATCGTTCCCGGATGAGCCAGTACCTGGCCTCTCTCGATCTCGGTCCTCTGTACGCCTCTCAGCAGCGCGCCGATGTTGTCGCCCGTCTGCGCCTGGTCAAGCAGCTTCCGGAACATCTCGACGCCCGTGACGACGACCTTTCTCTTCTCTTCCGTCAGTCCGACGATCTCGACTTCCTCGCCGACCTTCAGCGTTCCTCTCTCGACTCTGCCCGTTGCAACGGTTCCGCGGCCGGTGATGGAGAATACGTCTTCTACCGGCATCAGGAACGGCTTCTCCGTATCTCTTTCCGGTTCCGGAATGTAGCTGTCAACAGCCTCCATCAGCTCAACGATCTTGTCCGCCCAGGGGCCATCCGGATCTTCCAGCGCCATCAGCGCGGATCCTCTGATGATCGGGGTGTCGTCTCCCGGGAACTCATACTCGTCCAGCAGCTCTCTGACTTCCATCTCGACCAGGTCCAGCAGCTCCTCGTCATCCACCATGTCGCACTTGTTCAGGAACACGATGATGTACGGTACGCCGACCTGTCTGGACAACAGGATGTGCTCTCTGGTCTGGGGCATCGGGCCGTCCGTCGCCGCTACCACCAGGATCGCGCCGTCCATCTGCGCTGCTCCCGTGATCATGTTCTTGACGTAGTCCGCGTGTCCCGGGCAGTCAACGTGCGCATAGTGTCTGTTCGGGGTCTCATATTCTACGTGCGCTGTGGAAATCGTGATTCCTCTTTCTTTCTCTTCCGGTGCCTTATCGATCTCATCGAATGCGACCTCTTCGCCCAGTCCGTACTTTCTCTGCAGGGTCAGGGTGATCGCTGCGGTCAGCGTGGTCTTGCCATGGTCGACGTGACCGATGGTTCCG
>JAFRHG010000036.1 GCA_017433375.1 Bacillota bacterium | reverse complement strand
TTTTAGTATGCTGACAGACAACGAAATGAAAAACAGGAATCCAGTAATACCAAGGCTTATCCATATATATGAAAAAGGGAGCTTGTCACATCAGATTGTTTCCCTGATGCGACAGCCCCTTTTATTTTTGTCGAACAGCCTGGCCCAAAGTTGATCAACTAAAACCGACTCTTCTTCGAAAATAAACAACAAAGACCGATCATCAGCCCTGTTTTCAGGGTCGAATTCAACTCTTTTTCTGAACTAGGATCAGTTTTACAACACTTTTCATGAAAAGTGTTGTAAATATCCTCGTAACGAGGGAAAGCAGTTGAGTTTCAGCGGTCGGAGACGCCGGCCAGAGGGAACAATCAAACTGAAATCGAAAAGAAAAAGAAAATTGACAACACGGCCCCGCTTACAGCCGGGAATCGTCGGCCTCACCCTCATGCATGGCCCGCTTCTGGGCGTACATGCGCTTGTCGGCCGTATCGATCAGTTCGTTGAGTGAGGGATTGGACAGCTCGCTGGCCAGGGCATAGCCGCAGGAAATGCTGATCTGCCTGCGCTGCTGTTCCATCATGAACATCTGCACTTCGTGGTTGACCACTTCCATGGTCGGGTTCTTGATCACGACGGCAAACTCGTCGCCGCCCAGACGGAAGCAGTTGCTCTCTCCGGCGGAACCGAAGCATGAGGAGATGCAGTCGGCGGACTGCCTGAGCAGTTCATCGCCGGCGGCGTGTCCGTGGGTATCGTTGGTTTTCTTCAGATAGTTCACGTCAAAGAGCAACACGCCCAGGGAGAAGCCCTGTTCGTTGGATTCCACCAGATACTGCTGGAAGGCGTACCGGTTGGGCAGCTTGGTCAGGGTATCGGTCTCCGCGGCGGAACGAAGGATGCTGTCCAGGGTGTTCCGGCGGTGGAGAAGGTTGTTGTAGGCAATGGCCATCTCACGAACCTCCCACAGTCCCTGTATCCTGCCCAAAGGCTGATCGGTGCGGATCTGCTGCGTGATCCGACGCAGGGGAATCAGCACCTGCTGATAGATAAGCACGAAGGTGAGCGCCAGGACAAGGATGAGCAGAATGGTGACGATGGAGATAATGAGCCGGTATTTCTCGACGGTTCCCAGAGCGATCCCGATCTTCTCAGTCCGCTCTTTCTGCAGGTTGGTCGTGCAGGCGTTCGCATCCACGGAAACCGTCTGTTTATTCAGGGCGTATTCCGTTCCCAGCACCAGCTGCCGGGCTACGGTTTCCTTACGTTCCTTGGAGTATTTCTTTTCCGCCGGGGTGAGTTCCGGCAGAGGGATCGCCTTCAGAGCGGGCGTGTTGGTGAAGGAATAGACGGAGTTCATCAGCGCCAGGGCATGAAGCTGGGAGGTCAGCATATTGTCCGCCGCCTTCGCCGCCTCGGCGACGTAGGTCCGGTCTTCCTTACTGACATCGTATTCCTCAAACCGCTTCAGCACCTGGGGGCCGCGCCGGTCGGTCTTCAGTTCTTCCGCGTAGCCGAAGAGGGAGCCCGAATTGACTTCACCGTTTTCGGCGACGGGCATGAGAATGAATGTGGTCGCCGTTTCGGACAGCTTGCTGGATCCTGCCACCAAACCGTTCACATCGGCGGTGTATTCCCCGTACTTCTCCATGACAGCGGACAGCTGCTGGCTGCTTCTGCTGATGGAGATAAACAGGAAGACGATCAGAAGGAGAAGGATGGCGATGGTGATGATGATCGGTATCGCAAGGCGATTCGCAGTAATGCCTCCGACCTTCTGGTCCTTCTGTGCCAAAGGGGTATTCATATCAAGGTCTCCTTTGTTCGTAAAAACTCACATACTATATTACAGGAAAAGGTCCGTGATGACAAGATTGTTCACGGAATGAACGGTTGCGGAGGGGAGACAGTGGTTTTATAATAGGTGAGGTATTTCATTGCAAAGGCAACGGAACCAGGGGAGTGATGATCATGGCAGAGAACCGGATCCTGATACTGGATTTTGGCGGACAGTACAATCAGCTGATCGCCCGCCGTGTGCGGGAATGCGGCGTGTACTCGGAGGTCCGCGGATATGAAATGATGACGCTGGAGGACATCCGGCAGTTTGATCCGAAGGGGATCATTTTCACCGGCGGCCCCCAGAGCGCCTACGGAGAGGGAGCGCCGTCCATCGATAAAGGCGTGTTCGATCTGGGCGTGCCCATCCTGGGAATCTGCTACGGTGCCCAGCTGATGGCTCATATGCTGGGCGGGGAGATCTCCTCCGCGCCCACCAGCGAGTACGGCCGCACGGAGGTGACCGTGACGGACAAGACCGGCCTTCTGGTCGGGGCGGATGACGTGAACGTCTGCTGGATGAGCCATACGGACTACATCAGCCGGCCCCCGGAAGGCTTCGTCATTACGGCCCGCACGGCGGACTGTCCGGTGGCGGGCATAGAAAACCGGGAGCGTGGATTCTACGCGGTACAGTTTCATCCGGAGGTCAATCATACCGCCAACGGATTTGCCTTTCTGAAACGCTTCGTCCTGGAGATCTGCGGCTGCGCGCCGGACTGGCACATGGAGTCTTTCGCCCGAACCCAGATCGAGGAGATCCGGGAGAAGGTAGGGAACGGCCGGGTTCTGCTGGCCCTTTCCGGCGGCGTGGATTCCTCGGTGGTGGCCGCCCTCCTGGCGAAGGCCATCGGCCCCCAGCTTACCTGCGTGTTCGTTGACCATGGTCTGCTGAGAAAGGATGAAGCGGCCCAGGTAGCCTCCGTCTTCGGCGAAGGTGGCCACTTCGATCTGCGTTTCGTCATGGTGGACGCGGCGCAGCGGTACTATAAAAAGCTGGCCGGGGTGACGGAGCCGGAAGCCAAGCGCAAGGTCATCGGTGAGGAATTCATCCGGATCTTCGAGGAGGAAGCCAAAAAGATCGGCGCCGTGGACTATCTGGCTCAGGGAACCATCTATCCGGATCTCATCGAAAGCGGCCTGGGCAGCTCGGCGGTGATCAAGTCCCACCACAATGTGGGCGGGCTGCCGGAGCACGTGGAGTTCCGGGAGATCCTGGAACCCCTGCGGATGCTTTTCAAGGATGAGGTCCGCCAGCTGGGCAGGGAACTGGGCCTGCCGGAAGAGATCGTCAGCCGCCAGCCCTTCCCGGGACCGGGCCTGGGCGTGCGGATCATCGGCGAGGTGACGGAGGAGAAGGTGCGCGTCGTGCAGGATGCGGACGCCATCTACCGGGAGGAGATCGCGGTGGCCGGCCTGGCCGGCTCCATCAGCCAGTACTTCGCCGCCCTGACCAATATGCAGACCGTGGGTGTCATGGGGGACTTCCGGACCTATGACTACGCCATCGCCCTGCGGGCGGTGATCACCAGCGACTTCATGACCGCCGAGGCGGCCGAGATCCCCTGGGATGTTCTGCAGCGGGTCATGACCCGCATTGTAAACGAAGTGGATCACGTCAACCGGGTCTTCTACGACCTGACGTCCAAGCCCCCGGGAACGGTGGAGATGGAATAGCACAGTAAGGAGGAGCTATGATTATTAAAGTAATGACAAGGGATACTGTCGAAGAAGAAGTTGCAGCAAGCTCGAAAAAGATAGCCGTGATTTCGATAACAGACAAAGGCGAAGGGGACGTTCCATTCTCATCAAATGAAAACCTTCTGGGAGTACACCGGATGAAATTCAATGATGAGTATGAATCAAAGAACGATGGCCCTCAGCAAAGTGACTTCAACGGACTGAGAAAATTCATAGACGATATCAGCGCTGATGCCGAAGAAATAATCGTTCACTGCGGCGCTGGAATGTCCAGATCACCGGCAGTCGCTGAGGCGGTGTTTAAGTATCTGGAGTATAAGGGAGATGTTACGTACAAGAAGCCGGATCATTCGTGTGAACCAAACGAACTGGTACTTATGTTTGCCTGCAGCGAGCTGGGAATCGAGGATCCCTCACAGGAATAAAAAAGGATAAGAAGAAATAATACATGTCGCCGCGCATATTTTCCTTGAAAAAGCATGCGCGGCGATGTATAATATTCAAGTAAAAAATTTGTGCACAAAGACAGGAAAATAAGGAAGACGGCATGAATATGGGGTCGGAGGTTTGATTCTCACTCCATTCGCCGGGAACCTTATTCTTTTTCTTTTTTGGAGATGTTCCGGGAATCCTGTGTTTGTGCTTTTTGTTTGGAGGTGAATCGAGATGGAGAAGAAGTATATCTTTGTGACCGGCGGCGTGGTGTCCGGACTGGGGAAAGGAATAACCGCGGCGTCCCTGGGGCGGCTGCTGAAGGCCCGGGGGCTGAAGGTGATCGCCCAGAAGCTGGACCCCTATATCAACGTGGATCCGGGGACCATGAGCCCCTATCAGCACGGAGAGGTCTACGTGACGGAGGACGGGGCGGAGACGGATCTGGACCTGGGCCACTATGAGCGGTTCATCGACGTGAACCTGAACCGGTTCTCCAACCTGACCACGGGAAAGGTATACTGGAATGTCCTCAACAAGGAGAGGAAGGGGGAGTATCTGGGCAGCACCGTGCAGGTGATCCCCCACATCACCGACGAGATCAAGGACTTTATCTACAGCGTGGGCCGGGAGGATGACTGCGACGTGATCATCACGGAGATCGGCGGCACGGTGGGCGACATCGAAAGCCAGCCCTTCCTGGAGGCGATCCGGCAGGTCGGCCTGGAGCAGGGGAAAGAGAACTGCCTGTATATTCATGTAACCCTGGTCCCATACATCAGCAGCTCGGGAGAACACAAGTCCAAGCCCACCCAGCACTCCGTCAGAGAACTGCGCAACATGGGCATTTCCCCGAACATGATCATCATGCGCTCCGACGAACATATCGACGAAAGCATCTACGACAAGATCGCCATGTTCTGCAACGTGAAGCGGGACTGCGTCATCGAGAACATCACCCTGCCCATCCTCTACGAGGCGCCCCTGATGCTGGAGGAAGCCAGGTTCTCCTGGATCGCCTGCCGGGAGCTGGGGATCGACGCGGGGCCCTGCGATATGGAGGAATGGAAGGAGATGGTGGAACGGATCCGGGCCGAGGGCGAGACGGTGCGGATCGCCCTGGTGGGCAAGTACATCAAGCTGCACGACGCCTATCTGTCCGTGGCCGAGGCCCTGCGCCACGGCGGCTATGAAAACGGACGGAAGATCGAGATCAAATGGATCGAAGCCGAGGACATCACCCCGGAGACGGAAGAGGAGATCCTGGGCGGAGTGGACGGGATCCTGGTGCCCGGCGGATTCGGCGACCGGGGCATCGAAGGGAAGATCCGGGCGGCGGGCTATGCCAGGGCCCACAACATCCCCTATCTGGGGATCTGCCTGGGGATGCAGGTTGCCGCCATTGACTTTGCGCGGAACGTCCTGGGTATCGCCGACGCGGACTCCGGGGAGTTCAGTGAGGCCTGCCCCCACAAGATCATCGACTTCATGCCCGACCAGTACGGGGACATCCCCAAGGGAGGAACCATGCGGCTGGGCGCTTACCCCTGCGTGATCCGGGAGGGCAGCCTGCTGGAGCAGATCTACGGACAGCGGGAGATCTCCGAGCGGCACAGGCACCGCTACGAGTTCAACAACGACTACAGGGAGAGCTTCGAAGAGGCGGGCATGGTCATCGCCGGAACATCCCCCGACGGACGGCTGGTGGAGTCGGTGACGATACCGGGGAACGACTTTTTCGTCGGCGTGCAGTACCATCCCGAATTCAAAAGCCGGCCCAACAAGGCCCACCCCCTGTTCCGGGAATTCATCCGGGCGGCGGCGCGGTCACAGGAGAGGACAGTAAGATAGTACTAACCCTCCGCAAACTAGTTATTTTCCCAACGACTTGAAACCGGTTGCAGACAGAGGAAAGGGAACAATGTTGCCGACTTGAAAAGAATTGCCTTTGCATACAAAATTCAAGTGCAAATAATATTGCCCCGAGGGCAAAGATATAATATGATGCTTCCATAAAAAATGTACTCAGTCACTACGTTAACTGACGAAAGGAGAGGCGCACAAGTATGGCGAATGAATGCAACAACAGAAATGAAAGCTGCATCAGGCCGGACGACCCCCGCTACAAAGAGCTCAAGGCATACATTGACTCCGTCCGCGATCAGCAGGGCATCAACATTATGGTGCTGCAGGAGGCACAGAGACTGTTCGGATATGTCCCGCTGGAGGTTCAGAAGTGGATCTCGCTGGAGCTGGATGACGTATCCGTGGGAGAACTGTACGGGATCAGTACTTTCTACAGTCAGTTCAACCTGACCAAGCAGGGCAAACACAAGATTTCCGTCTGCCTGGGAACCGCCTGTTACGTCAAGGGCGCGCAGGCCATCGTGGAAGCGCTGCAGCAGCATCTGGACATTGAAGTCGGCGGCATCAGCGAGGACGAGATGTTCTCTTTGGAAGCGACCCGCTGCCTGGGATGCTGTTCCCTGGCGCCGGTCATGATGATCGACGACGATGTCTACGCGAAGCTCTATGACACGAAGCAGATTCCCGAGATTCTGGATAAGTACTATCTGGAGTCGGAGCTGGAACATGAAATGGAAAGCGAGGTGGATGCGTAATGGCAAAGGCAAAGGCTAAGATGACGCTGGATACGCTGAAGTCCATTCAGGCGGATGTCCTGGCACAGCAGGAAAAAGAAAACAACATCCGGATCCTGGTCGGCATGGGAACCTGCGGGATCTCCGCCGGCGCCAGGGAAGTCATGGCTGCCCTGGAGGCCGAGCTGGCCGAGAAATCGGACGTGGAGAACGTGCAGATCATCCCCTGCGGATGCGCGGGCATGTGCACCTACGAGCCCATCGTGGAAGTGGTGGAGCCGGGAAAGAAGAGGGTGACCTACGTGCATGTTACGCCGGAGAAGGCCTCGGAGATCATGTACAAGCATATTTTCGGCGGCGACCCGGTGGTCAAATACACCATCAACGGCGAGTTCAAGACCCTCAACGAGCAGAACTTCTACCAGAAGCAGAAGCGGGTCGTGCTGAAGAACTGCGGCGAGATCAATCCGGAAGACATTAACGAATACATTTCCCGGGACGGTTACCAGGGACTGGCCAAGGCCGTGCTGGAACTGAAGCCGGAAGACGTGATCGAGATCATGAAGGATTCCGGCCTGCGGGGCCGCGGCGGCGGCGGATTCCCCACCGGCGTCAAGTGGAGCTTCGCGGCGCCCAACAAGGCGGACCAGAAGTACATCATCTGCAACGCCGACGAGGGTGACCCGGGCGCCTTCATGGACCGTTCCGTTCTGGAGGGAGACCCCCACGCGATCCTGGAGGCCATGGCCATCGGCGGCTATGCCATCGGGGCCAGCAAGGGCTTCATTTACGTCCGGGCCGAGTATCCCGTAGCCGTTCAGCGGCTGCAGACCGCCATCCACCAGGCCAGGGAACTGGGCCTTCTGGGTGACAACATCCTGGGATCGAAGTTCAGTTTCGACATCGATATCCGTCTGGGCGCCGGCGCCTTCGTCTGCGGTGAGGAGACGGCGCTGATCGCCTCCATCGAAGGCAAGCGGGGCATGTCCAGAAACAAGCCGCCCTTCCCGGCCAAAGAGGGCCTGTGGGGCAAACCGACCTGCATCAACAACGTGGAGACCCTGGCCAACATCCCCCAGATTATCCTCAACGGGGCGGACTGGTTCCGGGGCTTCGGCACGGACAAGTCCCCGGGCACCAAGGTCTTCGCCCTGGGCGGCAAGATCAATCAGACCGGCCTGGTGGAGGTGCCCATGGGCATCACCCTGCGTGAGGTCATCTACGATATCGGCGAAGGCATCCCCGACGGCAAGGCCTTCAAGGCGGTACAGACCGGCGGACCTTCCGGCGGATGCATCACCGAGGAGAACCTGGAGATCCCCATCGACTTCGATAACCTGGTCGCCATCGGCTCCATGATGGGTTCCGGCGGAATGATCGTCATGGACGAGGACAACTGCATGGTCGACATCGCCCGCTTCTTCCTGGACTTCACCGTGGACGAGTCCTGCGGCAAGTGCGTTCCCTGCCGGGAGGGCACCAAGCGGCTCCATGAGGTGCTGGACAGGATCACTGAAGGCGAGGGTGAGCCGGAGGATCTGCAGAGGCTGGAGGATCTGGCAGAGAACATCAAGGCCACGTCCCTCTGCGGCCTGGGCCAGACGGCGCCCAACCCGGTGCTGTCCACCCTGAAGCATTTCCACGACGAGTACGAAGCCCACGTGACGGAGAAGAAGTGCCCGGCGCTGGTCTGCAAACCGCTGCTGACCTTCGAGATCAAGGACGACTGCCGGGGCTGCACCCTGTGCTCCCGGATGTGTCCGGTCAGGGCCATCACCGGCGAGACCAAGCAGGTCCACGTCATCGATCAGGAGAAGTGTACCAAGTGCGGTACCTGCCTGACGGTCTGCAAGTTCGGATCCATCATCAAGTACTAGGGAAAGGAGTGATCGACAATGGCTGCGAAGAATAAAGTAAACGTTACCATCAACGGCGTACAGGTGCAGGTCCCCGAAGACTACACCGTACTGCTGGCTGCCAGAGAAGCCGGGATTGACATTCCTACTCTGTGCTATCTGAAAGATATCAACGAAGTAGCCGCCTGCCGGCTCTGCGTGTGCGAGGCCGAGGTAAACGGCCGGCCCATGCGGAATCTGCCCACGGCGTGCGTCCTCAAGGTGGAGGATGGCATGATCGTCCGCACGGACACTGAGCGCGTGCGCAAGTCCGTGAAGATGAATCTGGAGCTGATCCTGGCCAACCATAACCGGGAGTGCCTCACCTGCACGAGGAACCAGACCTGTGAACTGCAGAAGCTGTGCTACGAGATGGGCATCGACATGGAGCGGTTCGACGGCGAGACCAGAAGCGTCTGCTACGACGATCTGTCCCCGTCCATCATCCGGGATTCCACCAAGTGCGTGCTCTGCGGACGGTGCGTCAGCGCCTGCGCGAAGCTGCAGAACATCTCCGTTCTGGAATTCGTCAACCGGGGCGTCAACACCAAGGTGGCGCCGGGGTTCGGCTACAGCATCAAGGATACGGACTGCATCTACTGCGGTCAGTGCATCAACGTCTGCCCCGTGGCGGCGATCAAGGAGAAGGAGCACATCAAGCAGGTCTGGAGCGCCATCCAGGATCCGGAAAAGCACGTGGTGGTGCAGACGGCTCCCGCGGTACGGGCGGCTCTCGGCGAAGAGTTCGGCGTGCCCATGGGCAAGGCGGTCACCGGCAAGATGGTCTCCGCGCTGAAGCGGCTGGGCTTTGACAAGGTCTTCGACACCAACTTCTCGGCGGACCTGACCATCATGGAAGAGGGCTACGAGTTCATCAACCGGGTCAAAAACAACGGCACCCTGCCCATGATCACCTCCTGCTCACCGGGCTGGATCCGGTACTGCGAAGTGTTCTATCCGGAGTTCATCGACAACCTGTCGACCTGCAAGTCTCCCCAGCAGATGTTCGGCGCGGTGGCCAAGTCCTATTACGCGAAAAAGGAAGGCATCAGCCCGAAGGATGTGGTCTGCGTTTCCGTCATGCCCTGCACGGCGAAGAAGGCCGAGTGCGCCCGTCCGGAAATGCAGGTGGACGGCAACCGGGACGTGGACTATGTCCTGACCACCAGGGAACTGGCGAAGATGATCAACGAGGCGAGAATCATCTTTGACCGGCTGCCCGAAGCGGAGCCCGATCCCATCATGGGCGAGTACACCGGCGCCGGTGTCATCTTCGGCGCAACGGGCGGCGTCATGGAGGCGGCCCTGCGTACGGTGGCGGACGTGCTGACCGGAAAGGACCTGAAGGACGTGGATTACAAAGCGGTCAGAGGCATTGAAAACTTCAAGCAGGCTTCCGTGACCCTGCCCATCGGCGGCAAGGATGTGGAAGTCAAAGTGGGCGTGGTCAGCAGTATTGCGGCGGCGGAGAAGGTGCTCAACGCCATCGCCGCGGGCGAGCTGCAGATCCACTTCCTGGAGGTCATGGCATGCCCCGGCGGCTGCGTCCACGGCGGCGGCCAGCCCCACGTTTCCGCCAAGGAACGGATGGAGAAGATCGTCCGGGCCGAGCGGGCCAAGGCCCTCTACAGCGAGGACAAGCGGCTGCCCCACCGGAAGTCTCATGAAAACGAGGAGATCAAGATGCTGTACAAGGAGTTCTTCAAAGAGCCCAACAGCCCGATTTCCCACAAATACCTGCACACCCATTACGCGGAGCAGTTCATCTACATGCCTGACGTGGTGGAGCGTGTATAGCGCAGGACGGTGAGGATACACATGGCGGAGTATAACAGCACGTCAACTAAAGCAGAAGAATTCATCCACGACGGGAAGATCAGGGAAACCCTTGCCTTTGCACAGGCCCATAAGGACGACCTGGATCTGATGCGGGAGATTCTGAACAAAGGCAGAGAATACGGCGGCCTGTCCTACACGGAGGCCGCCACTCTGCTGGAGTGCGAGGATCCGGAGATCATCCGGCAGATCTTTGATCTGGGGAAGGAGATCAAGGAGCATTTTTACGGCAACCGCATCGTCATGTTCGCCCCCCTGTATCTGTCCAACTACTGCGTCAACGGCTGCGTCTACTGTCCATATCACGGGCAGAACAAAACCATCCCCCGCAAGAAGCTGTCCCAGGAGGAGATCCGGGCGGAGGTCATCGCCCTTCAGGACATGGGCCACAAGCGTCTGGCCATCGAAGCCGGCGAGCATCCGAAGGAGAATCCCATCGAGTACATCCTGGACAGTATCCGGACCATCTACAGCATCAGGCACAAGAACGGCGCCATCCGCCGGGTCAACGTGAACATCGCGGCGACCACGGTGGAGAACTACCGGAAGCTGAAGGAGGCGGGGATCGGAACCTACATCCTGTTCCAGGAGACCTACAATAAAGAAGCCTACGAGCAGCTTCATCCCTCCGGACCCAAAAGCGATTACGCCTGGCACACGGAGGCCATGGACCGGGCCATGGAGGCCGGCATCGACGATGTGGGCTGCGGCGTGCTCTTCGGTCTGGACAGTTACCGGTACGAGCTGGTGGGGATGCTGATGCACGCCCATCATCTGGAGAAGACCTACGGCTGCGGCCCCCACACCATCAGCGTGCCCCGGGTGCGGCCGGCGGACGACATCGATCCGGAGGCCGTGGGCAACGGCGTGCCCGACGACATCTTCAAGCGGATCGTGGCGGTGCTGCGGATCGCCGTGCCCTACACGGGCATGATCATGTCCACCCGGGAGAGCGCGAAGACCCGCCGGGAGTGCCTGGAGATCGGCATCACCCAGATCAGCGGCGGCAGCCGGACCAGCGTGGGCGGCTACGGTGACGAGCTGGACGAGGAAGGCGGATTCGACTCCGAGGATACGGCCCAGTTCGACGTGGAAGACCGGCGGACCCTGGCCGAAGTGGTGGACTGGCTCATCGACATGGGCTACGTGCCCAGCTTCTGCACGGCCTGCTACCGGGAGGGGCGGACCGGCGACCGGTTCATGAGCCTGCTGAAGGCGGGCCAGATCGCCAACATCTGTCAGCCCAACGCCCTGATGACCCTGAAGGAGTTCCTCATCGACTACGCCTCCGAAGAGACGAGAAGCAAAGGCAACGCCCTCATCGAGGAACGGCTGGGGATGATCCCCAATGAAAAAGTGCGGGAGATCTGCCGCCGGCATCTGGAGGAGATCGAGAAGGGCAACCGGGATTTCCGGTTTTAGGACCGGCGGGGAGGTTCGGAGAGCCTGGCCTGGACGGCCCGGCTGCGGGCCTCGAGGATCTCGACGGCCAGGACGATGCCCGCAATGGCGAGGCACCAGGCGCCCAGCACATCCGTCGGGAAATGGACCCCCAGATAGATCCGGGTGGGTCCGATCAGTATCATAGGAATTGCGAGAAGAACCGTCAGCACGATATTGAGCCGGCGGTTTTTGCTGTTCTGCCAGACCAGGAAAATGGCCAGGCCGTAAAAGAACATGCTGGTGATGGAGTGGCCGCTGGGGAAGGAATACCCGACCTCCTCCGCCAGGTGGGGGACATCCGGACGGGGACGCTGCACCAGGTGTTTGATCAGGCTGTTCAGCAGGATCATCCCCAGGGCGCCGGCGGAAAGGGGGAGCCCGAAGGGGATCCTCGTCCGGGGAATGATGAGGAGCAGAATGCACAGGCCGATGATCACCCATTTGCTGGCCAGGTTCGTGATCACGATGACTACCTTGGTCAGGGACTCGCTGCGCAGGCTGTAGAACCAGTTCCGCACGGGGTCGTCAAAACCGGCGGTATGGCCCGTCGCTACGCAGATCAGGATCACCGCGAATCCGGCCAGGGCCGCCGCGGCGATTATCCTCCGCACATATACTGCTGCTGCCGGCTTTTGTTCAGCCATGGGTGGTGTTCTCCTATACTTAACCCAGCACGGCGCGGATGACCCGCATGGCGTTGTCCCAGGCGATGGCTTCCTGTTCCTTCGCGGTGAAGCCTTCTTCTTCCAGCGCCCCGATGAAGTTCTGGGATTCGCCGGCGTTCATGATGCCCGGCGTGCCGTCGCTTTCGTCGAAGTAATCGCAGAAATCGAATCCGCAGGCGATATGCTCCGGCCCGACCAGGTCCGCCATGTGGCGGGCGTGCCGGGCGAGATCGGCTACGGTTGCCTTTTCCATATCGTCCCGCAGGAACCCCTTCCAGGTGTTCATCCCGATGACGCCGCCCCGGTCCGCGATGGCGCGGATCTGCTCGTCGCTCAGGTTGCGGGGCGCGGCGCAGAGGGCGCGGGCGTTGGAGTGGGACGCGATGACGGGACAGGAAGTATGCTCCAGAATGTCCCAGAAGGTTTTTTCGCTGGCATGGGAGACGTCGATGAGCATGTGCAGTTCCTCCATGCGGCGGACGGCCTCGATGCCCAGCGGGCTCAGGCCCCGGTCCTCCCCGGTGAACTCCACGCCGGAGGCGAAGGCGTTGTCGTCGTTCCAGGTCAGCATGCCGTGGCGGAAACCCAGTTCATAGAGCACGTCGATCATGCCGATCTCCCCGTTGAATCCGTAAAAGCCCTCCAGGCCAAGAAGCACGGCGACCCGGCCCTCATCCTGTATGCGTTCGATGTCATCGGCGCAGCGGGCGATCCGGACGGCGTCCGTGTCCCGGAACTCCCGGAAGGATCTGCCCAGCACACGGACCAGGGTCTCCTGGCCGGTGCCCGGCGGCTCGGTAAAGTACTCCGCCAGCACATGGAATTCCTCCGTCATCCAGAGGGCGTAGATCATGGCCCCGACCTCACCCCTGCGGTACTGGGGAAGGTGATAGCGGGACAGCACATCGGTCTGGCCGGTGCCCATCCGGTTGGCGATATCCATCATGGTGTCTGCGTGCATGTCAAAAATTTTCATGAGTCTCCTCCTGTGGTCGATGGTTTATTCTACCCCGGGGAGGGTTGCCTTTTCAAGATGGAAGAGGGAAGTTTCTTCTTCCGCGGCACGGGCCGATCCCGGCGGTCTGCGCCGAAGGGCTTCACTCGGTTGACATGGGGGAGAGGGGCGGTATAATGGTCGAAGATCGAAGAGGAGCTTAAACATGAAAAAGATTCTGATACTGACCACCGGGGGGACCATCGCCTCCGTCCAGTCGCCCGACGGGCTCGTGCCGGGAATGAGCAGCGAACAGCTGCGCGGCCATCTGCCCCAGATCGGCGCCCGGATCGCCATCGATATCCGGGAACTGTTCCAGATGGACAGCACCGATATGACGGCGGACCACTGGGTCGCCATCGTCCGGGCGATCCGGGAAAGCTACGACGACTACGACGGGTTCGTGGTCTGCCACGGGACCGACACCATGGCCTACACGGCGGCGGTGCTCTCCTACATGATCCGGGATTCGGACAAGCCCATCGTCCTTACCGGCGCCCAGCGGCCCATCGGTTTCGAGATCACCGACGCGAAATCCAACCTGCAGGACAGCATTCTCTATGCGGCGGATCCCCGGTCCAGGGGCGTGCAGATCGTCTTCGCGGGCAAGGTCATCGCCGGCACCCGGGCGCGCAAAGTCCGGTCCATGAGCTTTTCGGCCTTCGCCAGCATCAACCTGCCGGAGATCGCGGAGATCAACAACGGGCGGATCATCCGGTATCTGACGGATCCGGCTTTCTGCCGGGGGGAGTCGGATGCAAAGGCAACGGCTCTCTTCAGTGACCAGATCGATCCCAAAGTGTTTCTGCTCAAGCTGACGCCCAGCATGTCGCCGGAACTTCTGCCGGAGATCTTTCGGGTGAACGATGCGGTGGTGATCGAAAGTTTCGGAGCGGGAGGGATCCCCGCGTCGATGGAAGGGACGCTGACGGAAGTGCTTTCCGGATACCGGCCGGAAGAAAAGATCCTCGCCATGACAACACAGGTCACCTACGAGGGAAGCCACCTGGAGACCTATGAGGTCGGGCGGCGGCTTGCCGGATCATTCTCCATTCTGGAGGCACGGGATATGACGCTGGAGTCCGCCGTGGCCAAGCTGATGTGGATCCTGGCCGACCGGAGCCTTTCCTGGGAGGAGATCCAGCGGCGGTTCTACGAGCCCATCGCCAAGGATACGCTGATCGAGGTCAGCCCATCGCCGCGGACGCGCTGATCGGGGTCAGCCTCTGGCCGCGGACGCGCTGATCGAAGTCAGCCCCTGGCGTCGGCGGTGAAGGCCTCGTCGTACCAGCTCATGATGTTCCGCAGGAGCGGATCGTTCACGTCGTAGCTGACGTCGTCGACGGAGGCGATGGGAAGGACCTTCGGTGAGGTGCCGCTGATGAAGGCGGCGTCGAAGGTGCCGATGTCCGAGGCGGGGAGGGGATCCTCGTGGAGGACGATGCCCCGCTCGCGGATGATGTCGATGATCTTGCCCCGGGTAACGCCGGGCAGAACCTGATGAAGGGGAGAGGTCCAGACCTCTCCTTTTTTGATGAAGAAAACGTTGGACCGGCTGCCCTCGGTGATGCAGCCATCCCGGTCGACGAGGATGACCTCATAGAGATTGTGCTGCCGGATGGCCGCGTCGGTCGCGTCCCGCAGGGCCTGGTCCATCATCTTGATGTTCGGGTTTTTCCGCTCGCCCCGGAAGAGTTCCGTTTTCACCCCCCTGGCGTACTGCTCCGCCGAAGGATAGTGGGTCGGGTTCAGGTAGAGGAGGGAATGTCCGCTGACATCTACCTCCAGCTTCAGGTTGTGGTCGGAGACGCCGCCTTCCTCGGCCAGCTCGCGGATACTTTCCTCCAGCTTCTCCCGGGTGAAGGGGATGGCCATGCCGATGCTGCCCAGGGAGTTCTCCAGGCGCTGGATATGCTCGGGCAGGAACTGGGGCCTGCCTCCGGTCAGCCGGATGACCTCGTAGACGGAGGGCATGTTCAGGCCGCCCTTCATGACCACCGATTTGAAGTCGGCGATCACATCCCGGACCGCGTCCCGGATCTCCCCCAGGGGGATCTGATCGTAGTAGAAGATCAGGAAGATCTGCCCGTCATGACTCAGCTGGGAAATGCCCCTGACCTTGATGCCCAGGGCTTCGGCGGCCTCGATCATCCGGCCGGTCATTTCCTGGCGGATCTCGTCGGTCCGCTTGCCGCCGGTGGTGCCCTCGCTGAGGGTGCGGGCGTGGGTGTCGATTTTCAGGATGATGCTGATGCCGGACTGGGTGGTCTCCGCGGTCATGAAGCTTCCGGGATTGCCGTACTCCTCAATGGCGGCCAGCGCCTCCCGGATCTTGTTTCCGTACAGGTCCCGGACGCGCCGCAGGTTATCCTGGTACCAGCCCTCCGCCATGAAGCGGGCCAGGGTCAGCTGCTCGGTTTTGGAACAGGTCTGGTCATACTTCCCCTTGAAGGCGTCGAAGATCTCCGCCATAGCCGGAGGCAGCACCATATAGCTGATGCGCACGGCGGGGAAGAGGGTGGGCGTGAATGTGCCGATGTAGACGACGCGGCGTCCTTTGTCCAGGCCCTGCAGGGCGGGGATGGGATCGCCGGCGTAGCGCAGTTCGCTGTTGTAATCATCCTCGATGATCAGGCTGTCGTTGGCCTCTGCCCAATCCAGCAGAAGGCGCTTGCGTTCCGCGGGCATTTCCGCGCCGGTGGGGAACTGGTTCTGGGGACAGACATAGGCCGCCGCCCGGATGTTGGTGGGCAGCTTTTCGATCTCGATGCCGTTGCTTTTGACCGGGATGCTGCTGATGCTGAACCCCCAGTCCCGGAAGATGCTCCGGACCGGTGTATACCCCGGGTTCTCCGTGCAGACATGCTCGATGTCCATGCGGCGGAGGATCCGCGCCAGATGATTGACCAGCTGCTGGGTGCCCGCGCTGACGACGACCTGCTTCGGGTCGCAGACAACGCCCCTGGACTGGTAGAGGTATTCGGCGATCTGCGTCCGCAGAGCCGGCTCTCCCTGCCGGTCCGCCTCCGAAAGGAGGAGCTTCGGCGTTTCATTCAGCACCTCGGTCATGCATTTTTTCCACTTGGCAAAATCAAAGGATGCGGGATCGGTTCTCATCTTCTTGCTCCGTTTATTTGTTCTTCGTCAAACTCGTTGGCCAAACCGCCCTCATTATAATGCAATTGTGCGTTCCGGGCAACCGGGGAGGGCGGGTGAGCCGGCACTGGTGTATGAAACCGCGTTGGCGGTCTGGGTTATTCACCAGAATCCCGATCAGGCGCTTAAAAAATGACATATATTGCCAATTTGTGAATAAAACGAACATGAAAGGCAATCCATACACCAGTTTTCCCGAAAGTGGTGTATGGCTCCGGCGGAGTTGCCTTTTTATTCACGGGAGCGCCCGGAGAGGCATTGTTCAGGGGGAAAATCCGCCCCTCTGGTGTATGGGATGAAGGGGACGGGCCGGTCATTCACCAGTTCGTGAAAGCTCGTGAAATAAGCGGCTTGCCGGGCGAGCGGGCGGCGGGAACGGTTCGACAGTTTCGGCAGGCTGTGGTAAAATGATGGAGGTTAAATCGACAACAATGATAGCAATAACGGTGAAACAAATAGATCATTGCCAAGGGCAAGACCGTGAAGGTCAAGCGGAGCAAGCTGAAGAAGAAGGCCCGGACCATCAAGGGAACGAAGGCCATGAAGGTCAGCAGTCCGGTGGGAGCGGTCACCTACACCAAGGTCAGCGTAAGCAAGAAGAAGTACGCCAAGAGATTCAAGGTCGACCCCAACACCGGCAACATCACCATCAAGAAAAAGACAAAGAAGGGAACTTACAAGGTGAAGATCAACGTGGCGGCCGCCGGTGACGCCAACTATGACCAGGGATCCAAGACGGTCACCGTCAAGGTCAGAGTAAAATGATCTTCGGTCCAGAGGGTAATACCAAATGGTAAAAAGACAAGCATACAACACTGCCGTCCGGGCAGTGCAGCGGGCGTTTTGCATCGCGGTCATGGTCATCGCGGGGTGGGCGCTCGCGGGACAGCCGGCCCATGCGGCCAGCGATTTCATCATCAAAGACTACGACATCCAGATGCAGATCAACGAGGATGATACCTACCAGATCACGGAGACGGTGGATGTCCATTTCACGGCGCCCAGCCACGGCATCTACCGGGTGATTCCCACCCGGACCGTCCTGCTCCGGGACGATCAGAAATCCTATTTCTACGGGAAGGTCAAAGACTTTAAGATGCTCTCCGGCCAGCCCGTGGACGAGACAAAGGGCGAGGACGGCTGGTACTTCAAGATCGGCGATCCCGACCGGTATGAGGCGGAGGATACGATCTACCAGTATTCCTACATCTTCGACATGGGCGGGGATCACCTGAAGGGGGCTGACGAGGTCTACTACAACATGGTGGGAACCTCCTGGGAGACGCCCTCCATCGAGCATGTGACCTTCCGGATCGCCTTCCCCAAGGACATCGACATGGACCGGGTGGGCATCAAGACCGGATACGATGTCCCCGTGCCCTTCCAGTCCGACGGCAAGCGGGTGATCACCGGCGAGACGACGGAGAACGTCCTGGGCGGCCTGACGATCCGGGCTGTGCTGCCGGAGGGATACTTCACCAAACAGGCGTCCGGAACGCATCTTCTGTTCTATCTTCTGGCCGCGGTGCTTCTGGCGATGACGGGATTCGGCGCTGTGCTCTGGCGCAAATACGGCCGGGATCCCCAGATCGTGGAGACGGAGGAGTTCTATCCGCCGGAGGGCCTGTCCCCGGCCGAGGTGGCCTACCTCGATGAGGGAGTGGTGACAAGGGGCCAGATCGCCAGCCTCCTGCTGACCCTGGCGGACAAGGGGTACTTGAAGATCGTCGAGAAGGTGACGGTCCAGGGACTGCGGAAGAACAAGACGAAAACCGAGTATGAAATCGTTCGGCTGAAGGAATACGACGGCGATTCGGAGGATGAACGGTTATTCATGGAAGGCCTCTTCGATGAGGAGAGCACGGGCGTCGTGAAGGAGGAGGAGCTGAAAAACAGCTTCTATGAGACGCTGGATGATATCCAGACCCGGATCCAAAGCCGGTTCGAGGGAAGGCTCTACGACGACAGGGCAAATACGGTTTCCCTCATTCTCCGCATGCTGGGAATCCTGGGTATGATCGCCCTGTTCATCATTTCCAAGGCGCTCAATGGCAGCCCCTTCATCGTGGGCAACGGGGATACGCTGATCTATCTGGCGTTCTATGTTATGGAGATCGCCTTGCCCATCGCCGGATTCTGGGGTCTGTCCAACTGGATCAACTCGCCGAAAAAGAAGGTGACATCCCTGATCGGCGGACTCATCGGCAATGGCCTGCTGATCGGGGCCGGCTTCGGGATAGCGGTGCTCTATGATACCTGCATGTATGATCAGATCGTTCCCTATCTGATCGGTATGGCGGCGGTGTTCCTGCTGAACCTGATGGCCGCCCTCTGTGAAAAGAGGTCGGAAGAATACTCGGCGCTTCTGGGAAAGATCCGGGGATACAAGAACTTCCTGAAGGTGGCGGAAAAGGACCGGATGGAGATGCTGGCGGAAAAGGATCCGGACTATTTTTACAGGAACCTGGCCTTCGCCTTCGCCCTGGGCGTTACCGCGGTGTACGCCAAGCGCTTCGCGTCCATGGCGACCAAGGCGCCTGACTGGTACGATTCCCCGGCCATCATGACGGGTTCCGTCTTCAACGCCGCGTCCGTAACGGGCAGCATGGACAGCATGATGTCCAGTGTGAGCCGCACCATGTCCTCCGCGCCCTCCGGCAGAGGACGCGGGGGAGGGGGATCCTTCTCCGGCGGAGGCGGCGGCGGAAGCTGGTAGCCTGCTCACAGATAACAGGACCCCGGAGAATCTCGCCTTTCGGCTCAGACAGTCTCCGGGGTTTTTCTATGCTCTATGATCGCTGCGCTGGCGACCGCGCGCTCCTGCGGACCGCTTCGCTGGTTTACTCGTCGGATTCGGATGAATCGCCGGACTCGCTGGAGTCACCGGAGTCGCCGCCCTCATCGGAGCCGGTCTCTTCCGGTTCGTTGGCGACGATGTCCAGGGTGCCGCCGTTGTTGTTGGAGATCCAGCCGATCCAGGTCTTGCCTGGGTTCAGCTTGGCGATGACGGGCTTGGCCTTGACCTGGTCCTCAGGATCCTTGCCCTCGTTCTCCGCGTCGACCTTCGCCTGCTCGGCTTCGGTGGCCGCCGTATCGATCAGGACGAGCTTGCCGTTCTTTTTCTTCCAGGTGATATCCTTGACGGTGCCGTCGCTGATGAGCTTGCCTTTGCCGCCGCCGAGGGCGTAGTCACAGTAGGTGACACTGGAAGCTCCGCCGGGACCCTCGTAGTTTTCCTTGGTGATGTACTCGGTGTCATCGTAGAGGATCAGCAGGTTCTCTCTGGTCAGGTTGTTCTTGAAGGCGTCCGTGTGATAGAGGCCGTCTTCCGAATCATAGGTCCACTTGGTGGTCTCCCAGTCGGTGCGCTTGGAGAAGTTCACGCTGACTTCATCGGCACGCTTGTCGCTCATGGGCTCGACCTTCTCGTTGAACTCGAGCTTGGTATACTCTTTGGGCTTTTTCCGGCAGCCGTATTCGTCGATGGCGGCAGGCACCTTGGCACCGTAGACGACGCCGGTGTGCTCGCTGGATACGCCGCGGCTGCGGTCTCTGCCGTACATGCCGCTCTTGTCCTCGAAGTGCATCTGGTTGATGTGGTCGACGATGTCGGTCTTGAAGACTTCGTTGGCTCCCACATACTCACCCTTGGAATGGCTCTGTCCCCAGTGAATGAAGATGGCATCCCAGAATTCAGAGAAGCGGATGAAGGGCGGACGCGCGCTCCGCATGGGCCCGATCTGCTTGGGCAGTTTGTTCATATCGGCATAGAGCCAGAGGGTCCTGGTAATGCCACCTTCCACTTCACCCTCCAGAATGATGTCCGGGGAGTATTCCGGATCGTCCATGCCCCACTGGGGTCTGGCGTCCGGGGTGTTCTCTACGACAAAGGCAACCACACGGCGGGTAAGGGCACTCTCATCGAATCCCTGATCAACCGTGGCTCCGGTCAGCGGGTTGATGACCGGCTCGGGTTCGGCCGCGGCCGGCTGCTTGGCGCTGTCATCGGAGCAGGCGGTCATCAGGACTACGCCTACACCGGCAGCGATGACGCAGGTCAGCGCGACGAAAATGGCGATAATCGATTTTTTCATTGGTCTTCTCCCGTTTCGGTAATTTCCAACATTTGTAACATTTGTATAATACAACAATTTTCCGAATCATTCAAGGGAAACAGAAAGATTTGAGCGAATCCCCGATCTGCGATATAATATAGTCGGGTATGGGAAGAAACCGTTTCGCGCCTGCGGGCGATAGAATGGAGGAAAGAGATTGGATAACAAGAAAGCAGCGGCCGCCGCTGTGGCGGCGGTGATCTCCGCGTCCGGGACAGCCGTAGAGGCGTCCTTTGACAACCCGGCGGATATTCTGCAGACCAACGCCCCGGACCCCAAGGTGCAGGACATCGGGGACGACGGGCAGGCTCCGGATTCCGCTGTGCAGGATGAAGACAAGGCAAAGACCCAGGCGAAGGCCGGCGGCGGGGTATTCCGGGAATGGATCCTGGGACTGCCCATGGCCGTGCGCGCCCTGGTTGTGGTGCCCCTCTGGGCAGTGGGTTCCCTGATCGTGATCGGCGGACATCTGCTCTTTACCGCCCTGTCTCCGGTACTGCACCTCATCCTGAGTTTTCTTCTTATGGCTCTGGTCATCGCCGCGGCATTCACGGTTACGGCCAAGGCCCTGTTCCCGGATCTTCCTTTGCGGAAAATACTGAACAGACACTCCATCAAGTGGATCCTCATCGGGACGGCCGTTGCCTTTGCGGCGGATCTGGTCCTGAAGGCGACGTGGGCCGACTACGCCAGCTTCCGGGCGATGGTCACCGCGGGGCTGATCCTCCTCGTCCTGATCGCCCTGGTCGTCTGGTTCGTCCGGCGGGAAAACCGGCGGCGCGCCAGGGAGGCGGAGGCCCTTCTGGAAGCGGAGGAAGAGGAAGAACCTAAAGAACTGGTCTACACATCCCTTGGACAGACCTTCACCGTCCGACCGGAAAAGGGGAGAACTGAACATTAGTCAAAACTAAGGAGGAATGACATGTACCCGAAACTGCTGATTGACCTGAAGAAACTCAACGCCAACATCGACGCGGTGGCGAAGATTACCAAAGACGACGGAGGGTGCAGCATGATGATCGTCACCAAGTGCCTGTGCGCGGACCGCCGGGTGGCGGAGCTGATCACCGCCCATCCCCGGGTGGACTATCTGGCCGACTCCCGGATAAAGAATATCATGAAGTATCAGGATCTGGTGGAGGCGAACGGCAAGCAGAGCGTGCTGCTGCGCCTGCCCATGCTGTCCGAGATCGAGGATGTGGTCCGCTGCGCGGATATCAGCTTCAACTCCGAGATGAGGACCATCGAGGCGCTGAACGCGGAGGCAGCGAAACAGGGAAAGACGCACAAGGTGGTTCTCATGGTGGACCTGGGTGACCTGCGGGAAGGGATCTTCTTTGAGAATGAAGAAGAGATCCTTCAGACGGCGGAGAAGATCCATGCCATGGATAACGTGGAACTCTACGGGATGGGAACGAACCTGACCTGCTACGGCGCCATCATTCCGAAGAACGACAACCTGTCCCAGCTGTGCCGGATCGCTTCCCTGGTGGAGGATCGGCTGGGCATAAAGCTGTCCATGATCTCCGGCGGAAACTCCAGCTCCATCTACCTGGTGGGGAAGGGCGAGCTTCCGGAAAAGATCAACAACCTCCGCCTGGGCGAGAGCTTCCTTTTGGGCAACGATACCGCCTACGGCAGCCGGCTGGAGGGAACGGTGAATGACGGCCTGCTCTGCGAGGCCCAGATCGTCGAATTAAAAAACAAGCCCTCCCTCCCCATCGGAGAGGTGGGCGTGGACGCCTTCGGGCAGAAGCCGTTCTATGAGGACCGGGGCCGGATCGACCGGGCCATTCTGGCGATCGGCCAGCAGGATACGGACAGGGACGGCATGCATCCCCTGGACGAAAAAGTGGACGTGCTGGGTGCCAGCTCCGACCACCTGATTCTTGATGTAACGAAGTCCGATAAGAAGTACGCCATAGGCGACACCGTCCGGTTCACGCTGGACTACGGCGCGGTGCTGCGGCTGGCCACCAGCGAGTACGTGGAGAAAGAATACATCTGATCGGCCGGCTGACCGCCGCGGGTGTCTGCGGCGGCGTTGCCGTTGCTATTTCTTGTAGATGCAGATCCTGGATCCCGGTTCTACGGTTTTCAGGATCTTTTTCATATTCTTCTGGGATACGGCGACGCAGCCCAGGGTGTATCTGGCGTAGCCGAAGCAGTGAAGGAAGATGGCGGAACCTTTGCCCCATTCTCCCTTGGGATTGTAGCCGATGTTCATGGCATAGGCGTACTGCTTGGGATAGTCCTTGAGATGTTCGCCCCGGCACTTATGGGGATAGGTGCGGATGTCGACCATCTTGTTGTAGTGGGACCGGTCGCCGCACCAGTAGAGATACTGGTTGACCTGGGTATAGGGCATGATGCTGCCCGGATTCTTCAGAATGCCGAAGGGCTGCTCCAGGGGGAAGTCTCCAGTGGGCGTCCGGCGGTCTCCCTCGCGGACCTTGTTGATGCCGTACTGGCCGACGTAGGCCTTGCAGGAAAGCACCTTCTTCCACTGATTCTTCTTATTCTTCTTGTACATGTACAGATATGTCTTGTTGCGGCCGTTGTATTTCACGAAGACCAGTTCCTTCACCTTGGGATCCTTCTGATACTTCTTCTGCAGGTTCGTCCACTTAGTGGGCTTTGCCGCGAAGGCCGGGTCCAGGTTGGGCACAACGGCGAGGGCGGTCACGCAGAATACCGCAATGATCAGTGCGCAGATCAGTTGTTTTTTCATGACTTCACGCTCCTTATACTCCTTTTGGCTCATCATACCACAAATGGAGAAAACTGCCAATACTTCTTTTTCGGAACGCGGGGCATGAAAAAGACCGCCGCGCGGGTGCGCAGCGGTCCTTGGTGTTGTCTGCAAAAGCAATGGTTGCTTTTGGACTTAGATCATCTTGTCTACGGAATCCAGAACCTTGTCGACGATGGCGAGCTGTTCCTTCATTTCTTCCGCGGTGATCGTCAGCGGCGGGCAGATCACGAACATGTTCTCGTGAGAGTATGTCCAGAAGCCGTCTGCTACCAGCATGCCGATGATCTTCTTCATGATGCCTTCCGGATCCTTGCCGAAGGGAACGATGGGTTCTCTGGTCTTCTTGTCTTTGACCAGCTCGACAGCGGAGAACAGGCCGATGTGTCTGACCTGACCGACGCAGGCGTGCTTGTCAACAAAGCTGTCCAGAGTGTCCGCCAGAACCTTGGCCGGAGCCTTCATGGTCTCTTCGATGTTCCTGTCCAGGTACTCCTTGATGGTGGCAACCGCAGCCGCGCAGCCCATGGGATGAGCGGAGTAGGTCAGGCCGCAGCCCAGGGTGGTGTCGTCGAAGAACTTGGCGATGGCCGGAGTGACCACAACGCCGCCGAGGGGAATGTATCCGCAGGTGACGCCCTTCGCGAAGGTGATCATATCCGGCTGATAACCGAAGTTCATGTAAGCGAACGCCTTGCCCGTTCTGAACCATCCGGCCATGACTTCGTCAGCGACCATCAGAATGTCGTACTTGTCGCAGAGAGCTCTTACGCCCTGGTACCACTTGACCGGAGCGACCAGAACGCCGTTGGATCCGACGACGGACTCGAGCCAGATCGCCGCGATCTGCTCCGGACCCTCGTACAGGATCTGGTTTTCCAGCAGTTCCAGATAGAAATCAGCGACATCGTCTTCGCTCTCGAACTTGCAGGCCTTGGGAGCTCTGTACTCGTAGGGGCCGTCATACTTGACGTATCCCGGGCCGCCCGGCTCGTTGAAGAAGTGTCTCGGCTCACCGGTCAGCATGCCAGCACCGGCGGAGGAGCCGTGATAGCATCTGTACTGGGAGAAGATCTTCTGCTTGCCGGTATACTGGCGAGCGATCTTGATGGCGTTTTCGTTAGCTTCCGCACCGGCGTTGGTGAAGAAGACCTTGGATCCCTCGGGGAATCCGGAGATCTTGACAACCGCTTCCGCGGCGTCGGATCTGCAATCCATCGCGAAGGCGGGTCCCATGAAGGGAATCTTGTTCGCCTGCTCGCAGATGGCGTCGATGATGGCCTTGTTGCCGTGGCCCAGGTTGGAGTTGACCAGCTGAGCGGACATGTCGGCATACTTCTTGCCATCCTCATCCCAGAAGTAGATTCCTTCTGCCTTGGTGACCACGATCGGGTTCAGAGCGCCCTGCGCGGACCAGGAGTGGATGTTATATTTCTTGTCTTTTTCCTGAATAACTGACATATTGAATCTCCTTTGATTATCTCGCTATGAAATACCGATTACGCGTCGACCTTGGCGATGACGGCAGCGTCGATGAAGTCTTCGACCTTCTCCGGCTTCCAGTTCGGAATCGCCTCGGAAACGTAGGTGTAGTTCAGCAGATCCTTGTAGGTTGCGTTGTGGGATACGCTGTTGCCGCCCCAGGTTCCGCAGCCCAGAGTCATGGATACCGGGAATCCGGTGTTCCAGCCGCCGGAGTTGGTCAGGCACTGAGGCTGGTTGACCGCGATCTTGGTGACCGGCAGAACCTCTGCGATGGCCTTGACGTCAGCAGGATCGTTGGTGTGGATACCGGCACTGTGGCCCTTGCCCTGATAGTTCAGGATGTCCTGGATGAGCGCGATGGCTTCTTCCAGATTCTTGACCTTCTGTACGCCGGAGACCGGGGACAGCTTCTCGCCCGCGAAGGGGTGATCCAGGCCAGCGCCTTCTTCCATCGCCATCAGCACGGTGGTGCCGGCGGGAACCTTGATGTCAGCCAGCTGCGCGATCTTCTCCGCATTCTGGGCAACGATAGCTCTGTTCAGAACGTGATCGTTGGGGGTGTTCGGCCACATGCACTTCTTCAGCTTGTCGCCTTCTTCCGCGGTGCACATGTAAGCGCCGTGAGCTTCCATTTCCTTGACGAACTCATCGAAGCAGTCTTCGTAAACGATGATGTTGTTCTCGGTGGAGCAGGAAGTCGCGTTGTCATACTTCTTGGAGGTGACGATCATATCCGCAACCTTATCCATCGGGGTCTTGCCCGTTACGATGGAGCAGCAGTTGCCGACGCCAACGCCGATAGCCGGAGTTCCGGAGGAGTATGCCGTCTCGACCAGCGCTTCGCCGCCGGTGGCCAGGATGAAGTCAGCCTGCTTCATCAGCTCCTGGGAGGTTTCCAGGTTGACGTGCTCAGCATCGCAGGTCTGTACCAGATCTTCGGGATAACCCAGCTTCTTCAGGGTGGCTCTGATCTCGTCAACGATGACGACGTTCAGCTTCTTGCACTTCGGGTGGGGAGCCAGGATGATGGCGTTTCTCGTCTTCAGTGCCATGTTGGATTTTACGATGGGGGTAGCTTCGCCGTTGGTTACAGGCATGATGCCGGCGATAACGCCCATGGGCTTCGCATACGCGGTGATTCCGGGGCCGCCGGAGGGAGCGTCGTCAACCTGTCCGACCGACTTCTTGTCCTTCATCTTGATGTAGGAACCCCAGACCTTGCCGTAGATCTTGCCGACCTTGTCCTCAGCAATACCCATGCCGGACTCTTCGACCAGCATTTCCGCGAACATCTTGGCCTTCTCGGGCTTGGTCAGGTTGTAGGTAACCGCAGCAGTGATCAGATCAACGTCTTCCTGCGTGAAGTTCTCCGCGACAGCCTGGGCAGCCTTTGCCTTTTCGACCAGTCCAGCGATGTACTTTGCTGCTTCTTCTCTGCGAGCAGCTCTTTCTTCAGGTGTAGATGCCATGTTTAAGACCTCCTTAAATCTTAAAAAAATAATTGTGAACTGTTTGGATTGGATGAGCCGGACCCAAAGGCCCGATTCCCTTCCGCACACTATTGTAAGCATCAACCGTGCCAAAAGGGGCAGATAAGGGGATCCGGGAAGGGGAAAAACGTATTGGCATTAAGCAATACGAAGGAAACCGCGGAAAATCAACGCCGGCGGGGGGAACATGCCGGGATTGCCTTTGCAAAGGCAACGGAAAACCTCCGGGAAAAGGCGGCGGTGGCCGAAGCCGGGCTCCATAGGGCGATACAGAAATGAATCGGAATCACAAGTCAAAAAAAAGACAATCGGCGGACCGGTTGAAATATGCGGAACAGGGGATGGGTGATACAATAATGAATCGCTGATACAGAAATGAATCAGTCGGAAGAGGGGCGGTTCAGCCCGTATTTCTGCAGTTTGCGCACCACGGTGGGCTGGCTGACCTGCAGGACCCTGGCCATGGCCCGCGTAGAGCCGTAACGGGAAAGGGCCTCCTCCAGGATCTCCTTTTCCGCCCGCTGGAGGGCGGCGGTCAGGGAGGAGTCGGAGACGGCGCGGGTGTTCTTGCCGGCGGCCTCCTTAATGAAGATGAAGATGTCCTCGTCGGTGATGACGGAGCCCGATGTGGTGATGACCAGGCGCTCCACGATGTTCTGCAGCTCCCGGATGTTGCCCGGCCAGGGATACTGGAGCAGGGTGGAGATGGCCTCGGCGCTGATGGACTTGTGTTCGTGGAGGTCCCGGTTGCACTTTTCCAGGTTCATCCGGATCAGGGGGACGATGTCCTCGGGCCGTTCGCGGAGAGGGGGGACCTCGATGGGAACGACGTTGAGCCGGTAGTAGAGGTCTTCCCGGAACTTCCCGCTCTGCACCAGGGTCGCCAGGTCCCGGTTGGTGGCGGAAATGATCCGCACATCGATGGGGATCGCCTTCACGGCGCCCACCGGCGTGATCTGCCGCTCCTGGATGACCTGGAGGAGTTTGACCTGCAGGTTCAGGGGCAGTTCGGAGATCTCGTCAAGAAAGATGGTGCCGCCCTGGGCCGCCTCGAAGTAGCCCCGCTTGCCGCCGGACCGGGAGCCGGTGAAGGCGCCGGCCACGTAGCCGAAGAGCTCGGATTCGATGAGGTTTTCGGGGATGGCGCCACAGTTGACCGTGACCAGGGGAGCTTTCCAGCGGGGACCCTCCTCGTGGAGGGTGCGGGCGATCAGGCCCTTGCCCACGCCGGATTCGCCGGTGATCAGCACGGTGGAGTTGACGGAGGCCAGTCGCCGGGTCAGGGCCATGACGTTGCGCATGGGCTTGCTGCGGGCCACGATGCCGTGGTGGACGAAGTCCGCGCCGGCGAAATCGTCCATGTTGTCCACGTCGTCCGGGTCGGCCTGGGCGTGCTCGCCCTGGCGCTGGGTGATCCGGGTGATGTCCCGGGAGGTGGTGATAACCATAAGAAGCTGGCCGTCATCCCCGAAGATCGGCGTGCCGGTGGTCAGCAGGCGGACGCCTTTCTTGTTTTCATGGATGATGGTCAGCTCCCGTTTCTCGTCGAGAACGCGCCGGGTGACGGAAGGGGAAAAGATCCCCTCCTGTTCCAGCTCCTCTACGGTCCGCCCCGCGATATCCTCGCTGGAGATATCATAAAGTTCCTCGCAGGTGCTGTTGCACCAGAGGCAGGTTCCTTCGCTGCTGTCGATGAAGACAGCGTCACTGATGCTCTCCAGGATCGGCAGGATCTCGCCGACACGGATGTGCTGGGCAGCTCGATTCTCGATGGTCATATGGATTTCCCGGCTGATCGGTTATTTGTTGAAGCGGAATGCCTCAGCGGCGTCTTCCTTCAGCGCTCTGGCCAGCATGGACAGATTCTTCGGGTGAAGCAGCTGGGCGGTCTCCTTGCTTTCCGCGATCTCCGGATAGGCCTTGGTCACGCCGGCGATCTGGTCGAAGAGTTCGGCCAGTTTTTCCGGGCTCATGGCACTGGCTTCGATGAGGGCCTGGTAACTGACCGGATCGGTCTTGATGCCCTCTGCCATCTTCTTATACAGTTCGGAGTATTCCTCGGCCGACATCTTGTCGATAGCGGCCAGCTCGGGGTAGAGCGTCTCAAAGCCGGGATGCTCTTCAAAGATCTTCTGGATCTCCGCAGGATCCATCTGACCGTTTTCGATCCTTGCCGCGATTTTCGCACGGATGCCCTCGTTCTCCTTGTTCATCTTTCCGGCAAAATTATCGTATTTCTGAGTCAGGTCTTTCAGATCTAAGGGTTCACGTTTCATACTTGCTTTTCCTCCTTTAAATATGGCAATATACGATTACTGTTACAGTTTAGCCTGTTTTCCCAGCGGTTGCAACTGAAAAATGGCGCCGGAGAAAACCGCTTTTCAGGAGGGGACGGCTGAGATATAATGAAGAAAAGACAGAATGGAGCAGGAAGATGAGCGAGCAGACAAACCCGGAACAGGAACGGGAAAAGGCAATCCGGCGGATGGTGATCGCCTGGCTCAGGGAATCCTTTGAGACCGGTGACTACCGCCTGCTGAACCGGGGCGGCAAAACCCGAAGCCGCGACTATTACCTGCAGCTCCGCAACCGGACGGAGGCGGACCTGCGGGAGCTTCGCGTGCAGCTGGAGATCTACAAGGACGGCGTGCTGACGGAGACGGTAACGGCGAAGACGGGGGCCAACGGCATCAGGTCCGGCGAGGTGGGCCAGCTGGCCTTCTTCACGAAGGAGATCTATTTCAGCTCCCTGAAGGTCCTGCCGGAAACGGTGACCTACAAGACGGACTGGATCCCGGGGAAGGTGATGGCGACCCAGGAAAAGGAGCGACGGCTGCCTAAAAAGAGGAAGAAAAAGAAGAACTCGCCCCAGTTCCAGGTGAGCACGGCGGACCTTCTGCGGGAGAAGCGGGAGGAATACCTGCGCCGGCTGGGTGAGCTGAAGGAGGCGACGGATGATGAGGAGATCCGCGCCGGCCTGGAGGAGCTGATCCCCCTGATCGAGCAGATCTTCGCCCGGGTGGAGGAAGCGCCCGGAACGGAGACGGAAATCAAGCGGCTGACGGACCGCTATCTGCCCATGATCATCAACTCGGCGGAATCCTACCAGTCCTACACGAAGAAGAACATCGACGGCGAGGATATGGATGACCTGAAGGAGGAAGTGATCAGCGGGCTTAAGCTGGTGAACGAGGCCTGCGGCAATCTGCTGACCAGGCTGTACGAGGACGGTATCGTCGACGCGTCGACGGACATCACCGTGCTGAAAATGATGCTGAAGCAGGACGGGCTCCTGGACTCGGACCTGCCGAAGGAATAGAAAACAATTAGCCGCCCAAAGCGGCAGGGAGGGAACAACAAATGGATGAAGAAAAGGTAATGACGGAAGAACTGGAAACCATGGAAACACCGGCGGCTCCGCTGCAGGCTCAGGCCCAGCAGGCGGTGCAGGAGACGAACGACGCGTTCACTCCCGAAGAAAGGGAAAAGATCGCCCAGTACGCGGAGACCATCGACCTGAAGGATACGGGAACAGTGCTCCAGTACGGCGTAGGTACCCAGCAGAAGCTGGCGGAGTTTTCCGAGACCGCCCTGGCATCCGTCAAGACGAAGGAACTGGGTGAGGTCGGCGATCTGCTGGCGGACCTGGTGACGGAGATCAAGACGTCGGGCGAGGAGAAGAAGGGCATCTTCGGCCTGTTCCAGAACGCGGAGAAAAAGCTGGAGCACAAGAAGGCCCAGTACGCGGAGAGCGAAAAGAACGTGGACAAGATCGCCGACGCCCTGCAGGACCATCAGGTGATCCTGATGAAGGACATCGCCCTGCTGGACAAGCTCTATGAGAAGAACCACATCTACTTCAAGGAGCTGTCCATGTACATCGAGGCCGGCAAGATCAAGCTCCAGCAGGTCCGTGAAGGCGAGCTGGCCGAGCTGCGGAAAAAGGCGGAGGAGAGCAAGCTGCCCGAGGATGTGCAGGCCCTGGATGATCTCAACAACAAGTGCGAGCGGTTCGAAAAGAAGATCCACGACCTGGAGCTGACCAGGACCGTCTCCCTGCAGATGGCGCCCCAGATCCGGATGGTGCAGAACAACGATACCCTGATGTCCGAGAAGATCCAGTCGACCCTGGTCAATTCTCTGCCCCTGTGGAAGAGCCAGATGCTTCTGGCCCTGGGCCTGGCCCACTCCCAGGAGGCGGCCAAGGCGCAGCAGATGGTCACCGACGCCACGAACCAGATGCTGATCCAGAACGCGGAGACCCTGAAGGACGCCACCATCACCTCGGCAAAGGAATACGAGAGAGGCATTGTGGACATGGATACCCTGAAGAAGACCCAGGCCAGCCTGATCACCACCATCGACGAGGTGCTGAAGATCCAGAACGAGGGCAGGGCCCAGCGCCGGGAGGCGGAGGGCGAGCTGCGCCGTCTGGAGGACGAGCTGCGCCAGAAGGTCATGGAGGCGGCTACGGCTTCGGCGGGAGCCCAGAGCGGGCAGCCCGCCCAGACCCAGGCCATTCCCGACGCGAAGATCACCGCGGCCAGCGAGGATCCCTTCGGCCTGCATCCGGGAGAATAACAAGCCGAACTTGCGGACAAAAAAACAATCTTGCGGTTTAGTGGACTAAAAAAGGGCGGTATTTACCGCCCTTTTCGTTGCCTTTGCACGAAAAACGGCAGAAATTTGTCCAAAACCACTTGAAATAATCAGAAATCAGAATATAATGTTGTTGTAGTATGTAACTGGTTTCACAGCCATTACGAATTTGATGAATCAAATGATAAAGGAGGACATTGTTATGTACAAATGCAGTTTAGAGAGAATGTCTGACAAGATCAGAACCTTCGCGAAGTTCGGAGATGCCGGACATGGCGGAATCACGAGATATTCTCTGTCCAAGGAAGCGCATATGGCGAGAGATGAGTTCGTCAGAAGAATGGAGGCCATCGGCGCCAAGATCGAGTGCGACGACTGCGCATGCCTGTATGCTACCCTGGAAGGTTCCGATCCCAACGCGAAGAGAATCGTTATGGGTTCCCACTGTGACTCCGTAAAGAACGGCGGAAACTACGACGGTATTGAAGGCGTAATGACCGGTATGGAAGTACTGGAGACGGTTGCGGCGGAGAACATCCCCCACAAGCATCCTCTGACGGCGATGATCTGGACCAACGAAGAAGGTTCCCTGTATCCGCCGGCAATGATGGTCTCCGGCATCATCTGCTATGACTATCTGCCCGATTACCTGAAGCCGAACTTCAAGTATGAGAACATGATGGCTTCCAAGCCCATGGACAAGTCCGAGTTCGCGAACTTCGGCGAGGCTCTGGCGGCTTCCAAGTACAAAGGCGACAAGGCCAACAGAATCAGCCCGGACAAGTACTGCGCCATGTTTGAGACCCACCTGGAGCAGGGCCCGATCCTCGAGGACAACGGCAACGAGATCGGCGCTGTACAGAAGGTTATGGGTATGTTCAACTACAGAGTCAGATTCCACGGATTCACGGCTCACGCGGGCACATTCCCGATGGCGAAGAGACACGACGCTCTGCATGCTGCGGCGGACTTCCTCTGCAAGCTGCATGAGAGATATGACGCTTACAACAAGGAGCTGCTGGAGAGCGGCCAGAGCGAGTACGAATTCGTATTCACCACCGGCGAGATCTATGTCCACCCCTGCATCCACACCTGCATTCCGGACGAAGCGGAATTCTCCCTGGATGTAAGACATCCTGATCAGTTCGTCCTTGACAAGTGCATGGAGATCCTGAAGGAGATGGCTGGCGAGATGTATCAGCAGTGCACCTGCGACATCGAGGAACAGTGGAAGAGAGATCCGGTACCGTTCGATGCCAGACTGATCAAGTTTGTTGAGGAATCCATGGATGAGATGGGCGCCAAGTGGCAGAGAATCCTGTCCGGAGCCGGCCACGACGCACAGTTCTGCGCGTACATGATCCCGACGACCATGATCTTCTCACGGACCAAGGACGGCCTGTCCCACTGCGAGCCGGAGCACGTCTCCGACGAGGACTGCACGGCGGCTGCTACGGCGACGCTGAACGCGGTGCTGAAGTGCGACGCGTCCGATGAGTTTTAATCCGATCTGAGCAAGTGCCTACAGACCGACGGGGCGGTTACCCGCTCCGCCGGTTTTTCTCTCAGATTACGATAATGAATGAGAGTTATCGCGGACGATAAAAAAGGAGGAATGAAATTGAGTAAAATCGTGAAAGGAAAGTACACTGCAGACGCCGTAGCAGGATTCACGCACAGAACTGCTATGGAAGAAGCGGCAAGATGCCTGCTGTGTCATGACGCCCCCTGCAGCCAGGGCTGTCCGGCGGGAACGGACCCGGGAAAATTCATCCGGTCCATCCGTTTCAGAAACGTCAAGGGCGCCGCGGAGACCATCAGAGAGAACAACGTTCTCGGCGGAAGCTGCGCCAGAGTATGTCCCTATGACAATCTCTGCGAGGAAGCATGCAGCAGATGCGGCATCGACCGTCCCATCGAGATCGGCAAGCTGCAGAGATACGCCATCGAGCAGGAAAAGCTCTTCAAGATGAAGACCCTGCAGGCGCCGAAGACCAAGAAGCCGGGCAAGGTTGCCTGCGTAGGCGCCGGTCCTGCGTCCCTGGCCTGCGCGGCCGAGCTGGCCAAGGCCGGTTACCGCGTAACCATCTTCGAGCGTGAAGCCAAGGCGGGCGGCGTTCTGACCTATGGCATCACTCCGGCCAGACTGCCTCAGGCGGTCGTAGACCACGACATCGCGCAGGTGAGAGGCCTGGGCGTCAAGTTCGTCTACAACAAGGAAGTTAAAGCTGCGGATCTGGAGGACTTCGACGCCGTATTCATCGGGGCCGGTCTCTGGAAACCCTCCCTGTCCAACCACGGATTCAAGGGTGCCCACCTGAAGGGTGTCTACACCGCTATCGACTTCCTGAAGGAAGCCAGAACGAAGAAAAAGGATTTCGATCCCGGCAAGAGGGTCATCGTTATCGGCGGCGGCGACGTTGCCGTTGACAGTGCGGTCACCGCGAAGCTGCTGGGCGCTGAAGATGTCCGGATCCTCTACAGAAGGACCATCGAAGAGGCGCCGGCCAACATCAACGAATTCCAGTATGCCCTGTCCCTGGGCATCGGCATCACCACGGGTCTTTATCCGGTAGCCGCGGAAGGCACCAAGACAAGGCTCAAAGCGGTCAAGGCGAAGGGCTTCTATGACAAGGCGGCAAGCGCGGAATTCAGCGCTGATACCCTGGTGTTCGCAACGGGACAGCAGCCCGAGGATATGAGCAAGATCGCTCCGGTCAAGCTGGATCCGAAGAAGGGCCTGATCAAGGTAAGCAAAGGCAAGGCTGGCGACAAGTTCTTCGCCGGCGGCGACATCGTCAACGGCGGCAAGACCGTTGTTGAAGCGGTTGCCGAGGGCAAGGAAGCCGCTGCTGCCATGATCGATTATCTTGAAAAGAAAGGAGTGAAATAGAATGGCAAAGAAAGATTTATCCATTAAATATCTGGGTGTTGATTGCCTGAATCCGTTCTTCCTTTCTTCTTCACCGGTAGGCGGGAATTACGACATGGTAGCCAAGTGCTACGAGACAGGATGGGGCGGCTGCTTCTTCAAGACCGTCGGCATCTTCGTCGCGGACGAGTGCTCCCCCAGATTTGACCAGACCAACAAGGAAGGTCTTCCCTGGGTCGGCTTCAAGAACATGGAGCAGATCTCCGACAAACCGACGGAAGTGAACTTCGAGTACATCTACAGACTGGTCAGAGATTATCCGGAACACATTACGGTAGCGTCCATCATGGGCTCCAGCGTTTCAGAATGGAAGCAGCTGGCCAAGATGTGTGATGAAGCGGGCGTCAAGCTGATCGAAGGAAACTTCTCCTGCCCGCAGATGACCTCTCATGACATGGGTTCCGATGTCGGTACCAACAACGAGCTGGTCGAGTCCTATTCGAGAGCGGTTGCCGAGACTACGGACATTCCGTTCATCGCGAAGATGACACCGAACTGCAAGAACATGGAAGAGCACGCCATGGCGGCCATCAGAGGCGGCGCGGCGGCTGTCTCCGCCATCAACACCATCAAGTCCATCACCAATGTGGACTTTGAGAACCTGACCGGTATGCCGGTGGTCGACGGCAAGTCCTCCATCTCCGGTTACTCCGGCGCGGCGGTCAAGCCCATCGCCCTGCGGTTCTGCACACAGGTCAACCAGTGCGAAGAGCTGCAGAAGATGGTCAAGGGCGGCAAGTATGACTTCGGCTATGGTCACGAGATGTCCGGTATCGGCGGTATCGAGACGTGGAGAGACTGTGCGGAATTCCTGGCCGTCGGCTGCAGAAACATTCAGGTCACCACGGCCATCATGCAGTACGGCTACAGAATTGTCGAGGATATGATCTCCGGCATGCAGTACTTCATGGACGAGAGAGGCTACAACAGCCTGGATGAGTTCATCGGCTGCGCTCTGCCGAAGCTGATTCCGGCGGAAGAGCTGAACAGAGAGTACAAGGTACTGCCCAAGTTCGATGACAAGAAATGCATCGGCTGCGGAAGATGCTACGTCTCCTGCTACGACGCCGCGCACCAGGCTATCGACTGGAACGAGAAGAAGCGCCGTCCGGAACTGAACGACAACTGCGTCGGCTGCCACCTGTGCCTGAACGTCTGTCCGGTACAGGAGTGCATCACTCCGGGAGAGATCAAGTGGAAGGTCCGCGACAAGGACGGCAATGCCGTTCGCGAGGCCAAGAATCCGGCGAAGATCAAGTTCAAGAAGAACGCCAAGAAGGACAAGAGCCTGTCCCTCAAGGAGCACTACGAATAAGAATCTCCCCAGGGAAAGCGATAATCAGGAAACGGCCGCGCCGGCGCGGCCGTTTCTTTTTATATGAAGACTTGGTGAAGAATTGGATTTTCTATTGGCAATCCCTTCCATTTTATTGTATAATATTGCCAGTAACAGGCGCGGGATGTCCCCGCGGTGAAAAACAGAGAGGCGCGGCACGGCCGCGCGGAAGGCAAACAGACCGGAAGACATGCCGGGCGGTCTGGCCCGGGCAGTTCAGACAACGGGAGGATAAAAGAGATGAAAAAAAACGGGGTACTGTACATTGGCGCGGTAATCGTGCTCGCGCTGGGCATGGTCATGGCGGTGACCGCCTGCGGATCCGACGATCCGGAACCGACGGAACCGACGACGGAGGCGACCACCACGGAGGCGACCACTACGGAAGCGCCGAAGCCGGACAGCGTGCTGAAGAAAACGCTGCAGGGCCTGATCGACCAGTACGGCAGGGGAGAGGCCAACGGCAAGGGCGTAACCTATGCCAGAGCCATGGACCTGGACGGCGACGGCAACAAGGAACTGATCGTCATCCACGACATGACGACGGAGATTTACGTGGTCAAGGGTGACAAGGCGGAGAGCGTGTTCAGCGGCAAATGCGGCATCCAGTACGGACAGACGGATACCGCCTACGAGGTCATCATCAACGAGAGCATCAGCCCGACCACGGTGGTCCTGTTCAACTCCAGCGATGAGTGGGTGGATGAGAACGTTTCCGCGGTAACCATTGTTGACGGCGCGGCTTCCACGGAGAGCCTGAAGGCCTCCACCAACGGAGAGAACGATACGCCGGCGAGAGAGGAACTGGTCAATTTCTCCATCAACGGAGCGACGGTTTCCGCCAGCGACTACAACAACGAATACACCAGACTGACGGAAGGCGGGGATTCGATCAATCCCATGACTCCGGCGGATCTGGATGAAATCCTGGCGTCCCTGTAGAGGACAGACACCGCGGGAAGGCAGAAACCATTCAGGGAGGACCATCCAAAAGAAAACAGCATGATTCAGTTACGTAACGTCTCGAAATACTATTACAGCAAAGGATTAATTGCGAGCGGAATCTCCAAGGTCAACCTCGAGTTTGACCTTGGAGAGTTTGTCGTTATTACGGGAGAATCCGGAAGCGGCAAAACCACTCTGCTGAACGTGATTTCCGGCCTGGATTCCTATGAAGAAGGAGAGATGTACATCGACGGGCAGGAGACCAGCCACTACCTGGCCGCCGACTTCGAGGAGTACCGGAAGAAGTACATCGGAAACATCTTTCAGCATTTCAATCTGATCAACAGTTATACGGTCTATCAGAATGTGGAACTCATTCTGCTGGTGAACGGCTACAAAGGCAAGGAGATCCGCAGCCGGGTCAGGGAGATCATCGACCGGGTGGGCCTGAGCGAGTTCCGCAATACCAAGGTGTCCAAGCTTTCCGGCGGACAGCGGCAGCGGGTGTCCATCGCCCGGGCCCTGGCCAAGGACACGGACATCATCGTAGCCGACGAGCCCACGGGCAACCTGGACAGCGAATCGGCGGAGGGCATCTGCCAGCTGCTCAGCGAGATCTCCCGGGACAAGCTGGTCATCGTGGTCACCCACAACTACGACCAGTTCGCCAACTACGCTACCCGCCGGGTCAAGATGCACGACGGCAAGGTCATCGAGAATGTGGACCTGCGGATCAGAGAGCAATTGGATACCACCTGGGGCCTGCAGAAAGCGGGAAGGATCTCCGCCTTCAGCAAGCTGCGCCTGGGCATCCGCAACACCTTCAACATCTTCTATAAGTTCCTGCTTTTGCTGATCGTTTTCCTGTTCCTGGTCTTTGCGGTGGCGTCCCAGTACACCACTTTCATCAATGAACGCTACGAAAGCGATTCCCTGGGCTACAATTCCTACTTCGCCAACTACTCCGACAAGCGGATCGTCCTGACCAAACAGGAGAAGGCCGAGTTCGGCGACGAGGATTACAAGGCCCTGATCAATCTGGATAATGTCCAGTCCGTGATCATGAACGACGTTCTCCTGGACACCAGCCTCTACATCGAAAACGAACTGTTCTCCTACGAGACCTACCCCCGGGATATCCGGGAGTTCAGGGGCGAGCTGACGGCGGGACGCCTGCCTGAGGCGGACAACGAAGTGGTGATCAGCGGCGAGAGCGATGAGTACTCCTTCTCCGAGGACATGATGGATGTTGTCCTGGACCAGGAGTTCAAGATCTACGTGGGCGAGGACGGGGAAGTCATGGTCAGGGTCGTCGGCGTCAGTTTCGACAATGACCTGAATACGGCCAACTACTCCGGCAACCTGTTCATGTCGGACAACATGATCCGCAAGCTCCTGACCATGACCTACAGTTACGGCAGCAACGTGACGACCACCATCAACGGCAAGGAAGTGGAGTACACCCAGGGCGATCCCCTGTACCGGCTCATGCCTTCCGACAAGGTGGCCAAAGGCAACGCCGTCCTTTCGGAGGAGGTGGACAACTTCTACGTGGATCCCAACAGCGAGAAGGAGATCAAGGCCAAGGGCCACGACATCAGCGTCAAGGTCAAGAACATGTTCTACGAGGACGGCCTCAACCTGAAGATCGCCGACACCTACGACGACAAGACTTTCAGCAAACTGACGGGAAGGGACGACTTCGACACCTACGCCGGCGCCATCTTCATCAGCCAGGCGGACTTCGACCAGCTCTTTGCCAAGGGCAACTACCAGTGCTCCGTCTACATCAAGGAACCCAAGAAACTGGACGAGACCAATGCGGCGATCCGGGCGCTGGGATACAAGACCCTGCCCCTGAAGGACACCATCGTGGTGGAGGGGCAGGACGTGCAGGATATGATCCGGGTGCCCATCACCATCCTGATCATCCTGGCCATCTTCTGCATCGCCTATCTGGTGGCGGGGCTGATCCTGCGGTCCCGGACGACCTACTTCAGCATACTGCGGATGCTGGGCATGGCCCGCAGGGACATCCGCAGGATCCTCGACGTGGAGATCCTGCTGGTCATGAACATTGCCTTTGCCATTTTTCTGGCCACCGTCTACGTGGTGCAGCAGGGGTACCTGAAAATACCCTACCTGAAAACGCTGGTTGACTACATGACCGTACGGGACTACATCATCCTGTACGTCCTCACCGGCTTCATGGCATTCCTGATTTCCGGATGGTTCTCCAGGCGTCTGTTCAAGAAGACGGCCATGGGATCATTCAGAGAGGAGGTGTGATCATGGTAAGACTGGATCATGTGCACAAATACTTTTTCCGGCGGAGAAGGAACGAGATCCACGCCATCAACGACACCTCCCTGGAGACGGAAGACCGGGGACTGGTCGCTCTGCTGGGCCCCTCGGGCTGCGGCAAGACCACCCTGCTGAACGCCATCGGCGGGCTGGATAAGGTCAACAAGGGAGCCATCTACGTCAACGGGCAGCGGATCTCCCGCAGGATGTCCGGCACGGTTGACCGGATCCGGACCCTGAGCATCGGATACATTTTCCAGAACTACAACCTTGTGGAGAACATGACGGTTTTCGACAACGTGGCCATCGCCCTGCGGATGATCGGCATCAAGAACAAGGCGGAGATCAAGGAGAAGGTCAACTACGTTCTGGAGAAGGTGGGCATGTACCGTTACCGCAACCGGTACGCGGACATGCTGTCCGGCGGCGAGCGCCAGCGGGTCGGCATCGCCCGGGCCCTGGTGAAGAACCCCACCATCGTCATCGCCGACGAGCCTACGGGAAACCTGGACAGCAAGAACACCCTGGAGGTCATGAACATCATCAAGGCCATCTCCCGGGAAAAGCTGGTCATCCTGGTCACCCACGAGGAGAAGCTGGCGGAGTTCTATGCCGACCGGATCATCCGGATCAAGGACGGCAAGATCGAATCCGATGAGATCAATACCCATAACGAAGGCCTGGATTACCGGATCGACAACAAGATCTACCTGAAGGACATCCAGGACCACAAGAGAGTGAAGACCGACAAGTACAACGTCGACTTCTACAGTGAAGGCGGACGGGTCGATCTGAACATCGTCGTCAGAGGCGGCAACATTTATATACAGGCAAAGAACGATATGGATTCCATCGAGGTGGTGGATGATCATTCGGCGGTGGAGCTGATCGATGACCACTACAGGAAGATGGCCCACGGAGAGGAGGAGGACAGCTTCAGCACGAAGGTGCTGGATACCCTGTCCAAGAGGAAGTACACCTCCATCCTCAATCCGGTCACGCTGATGAAGCGGGGCTTCAAGACCGTATCCAACTACCCGACCCTGAAGAAGGTCCTGCTGCTGGGCTTCTGCATTTCCGCGGGCTTCATCACCTACGCCATCTGTATGACCTTCGGCACGCTGCACATCACCGATTCCCAGTTCACCACGGAGGATAAGGATTACCTGACCCTGGTGGGCAAGAACATCAGCGTGGACACCTACGTGGATTACCAGAGCGACGGCACCCTGGAGTACGTCATGCCCGGAGACTCGAAGATCAGTCTGCCCCTGGCCATGGACCAGTACTACCAGACCAAGGATGCCATGGTGTCCCTGAACGGCTCCCTGTCCAGCAAGGACCGGGTGACCCGCCAGGATATCATCGCGGGCAGGCTGCCGCAGAACGACCACGAAATCGTGGTGGACCGGATGGTGGTCAAGAGCACCATCGAGGACCAGTACACCAAGGAGCTGGGGCTGGGCACCACGAAGAGTTTCCTGGGTCAGCGGGCGAAGATCCCCCACATGGGTGAGTTCACCATCGTGGGCATCACCAACAAGGAGACCCCCTGCATCTATACGGACCCGGCGGTGTTCATCAATCTGATCGCCAATGCCGTGGGCGAGGGCGTGGACGATGCCGACATCGAAGTGATGGAGGCGGTCACCGACGACAGTTCGGCGGTGGGCGGTTCCCTGATCGACTACGAGCTGATGAAGTCCGAGGTCACCCTGAAGAAGGGGGAATGGCCCAAGGACAAATATCAGGTCCTGGTCAACGACAAGAACAAGGACGACCCGGCCTACAAGATCGGACGCCAGGTCAGCACCAAAATCAACGACAAAAAGCTGACCATCACCGGATACTATTCCGACCCCAAGGACAGCGACTACCTGCTGGTCAATGAGACCATGATCAAGTACAAGCTGATCAAGGACAAGAAGAACATGACCCTCTGCCCGAAGGACAAGTCGGCCACCCTGCGCACGCTGAAGGAGAACGGGGTCAACGTCAGGGATGTGTACACCCAGAACAAGAACAAGTACCTGCAGGAAAAGCGCAGCTCCATGCTGTCGATCCTGGTGCTCGCCGGCGTCATCCTGGGCATATCCTTCATCGAGATCTTCCTGATGATCCGCGCGTCCTTCCTGTCCAGAATCAAGGAAGTGGGCGTCTACCGGGCTATCGGCGTGAAGAAGCGCGACATCTACAAAATGTTCTCCGGAGAGATTCTGGCCATCTCCATACTGGCCAGTCTGCCCGGATTCCTGTTCATGGCCTTTATCATCAGCCGCCTGATACATGTCTCCTATCTCAGGGATATGTTCCTGATCAATTCCGGCGTGCTGCTGATCTGCCTGATCGTTATCTTTGGACTGAACATCGTCTTCGGCCTGATGCCGGTCTGGCGGACCATCCGCAAGACACCGGCGGAGATCCTGGCCCGGACCGACGTGAACTGATCGCTGCCGGCGCCGCGGACCCGCGGGGCCCGGTTCCGGAAGGAGGAGTGTGAATATGCAAAAGCAAAAGTGGACCTTTATATTGGTTGCGCTGATCTACATCGCGGTGGGACTGCTCTTTATCGTCCGTCCCGATGGTGTGGAGAGCGTGCTGTGCTACATCCTGGCCATCGCCGTGGCGGTGCTTGGGCTGCTGTACGTCTTCGGTTATATCATCATGCCTGCCGCGGAGAACGGAGAGAGGCGCGGCAACGGATTCGCCATCGGGGTGCTGATGATCTTTCTGGCCATCTTCATCGTGGTCAAGCAGGACCTGATCATCACGCTGGTTCCCTTCCTCTTCGGCGTCATGGTTCTGATCCGGGGCCTCTTCGTGCTGCAGACATCCCTTCACATCCGGCGGCGGGGCTATAACATGCGCCCGACCCTGATCGTGGGGCTGATCATCATGGCCTTCGGCCTGTTTATCATGCTGTTCCCCCTGGAGAGCGGAGAGATGCTGTTCATGATCATCGGCTTCGGCATGCTGGCTGCCGGCGTATCCGGCATCGTGGAAGAGATCATGGTGAGCCACATGGTGCGCAAACGCAGCCACGCGGAGGAGCGGGCCAGGGATATGGGCCACCGTCCGACCATCGTCTTCGAAGACAGGGAGGATGAAGAGGAAGACGGCGACTCCGACTGGCAGGATGAAGAGGAAGCCGGCGGAGAAGAGGCCGACGGAGAAGAGGCCGGAAAAAAAGCCGCCTCCGAAGAAGCGGCTGATCAGATGAAATAAGGATCGATCTCAGATCAGACGAGCAGGGCCCTGAGCCTTGCCTTTGTCCGATCCTCCCCGAGGATCTGCTGGATTTCCCAGACATCCGGAGACTGGGTGCGGCCCATAACGGCCAGCCGGATAACGGTTGACACGTGGCCCACATGCCCCTTGTAGTCCTCCGGGTGTTTTTTATAGTCCTTCGGCTTGGCGGCGTAGCCCATGTCCACGGCGATGGCCCGGATCTTGTCGAACCACTGGCCCTGGTCGTCGCTGTGATCGTAGGTGTCCAGGTACCGGCGCAGGATCTCCCGGGCGTCCTCGTCGGAGACGTTTTCCGGAATAGTTTCTTCGACGCGGAAGTACTCGTCGAAGAAGTAGCCGATGAAGTCGAAGATCTGGCGCCCGTAGATCAGGTCCTTGCGGGGCTTGTTCCCGCTGCGGCCCAGGTCCAGGATCTTCGTCAGATAGTCCGGCCCGTATCCGGTGTCCGCATCGGTGAAGAGGGGCACCAGCTCCGGCCGGGCCAGGGCGGCCCAGTCGGTGAGGAAGCCGGCCAGTTCCCGGGCGGGGATGCCCAGGAGAACGTCCTTGGAAATATCGTTCAGTTTATTCAGATCGAACAGCGCGCCGGCGCTGTTCATTTTTTCCGTGGAGAAGGGGAAGTCCTCCAGAGGGGTCTCCGGATTCGCCGCCCGCCACTCCTCGAAGTCGGAGTTGAGGATGGTCATCAGGTATTCCTTGACCGCCTGGGGATGGTAGCCCTCGCTGCGGTAGTAGTCTAGGGAGAGCTCCGGATCCTTTCTCTTGCTCAGCTTGCGCTTGTTGCCCGTCTCTTCATCCAGCTTCATCAGCACGGCCGTGTGGCAGTAGACCGGCGGCTCCAGGCCCAGCTTCTCGAAGAGCTCGATATGGATGGGCAGGGACATGAGCCACTCCTCGCCCCGGACCACGTGGGTGGTCCGCATCAGATAGTCGTCCACCACATGGGCGAAGTGATAGGTGGGGATGCCCGTCGCCTTGAGGATGACCACGTCCTGATCGTTGGCGGGCATGGACACGTCGCCGCGGATGGCATCCTTCACATGGATGTACCGGACGCTGCCGTCGGGCTCCGTGTTGCCCGATGAGCGCAGGCGGATCACATAGGACTTGCCCTGGCGCAGGTTGTCTTCGATTTCCTCCAGGGTGAGGCTGCGGCTCTTTTCCGCGTATCGGCCGTAAATGCCGGTGGTTTCCTTGTTGGCTTCCTGCTCGGCCCGGATCCGGGCCAGGTCCTCTTCCGTCAGGAAGCAGGGGTAGGCCAGGCCGCGGCGGACCAGATCCTTGACGAAGGTCTGATAGATCTCCGCCCGCTGGCTCTGGAAGTAGGGGCCGTAAGCGCCGTCTGAGCAGGCGCCCTCATCGAAACCTATGCCGAAAAAGGCCAGGGAGGAGGTGATGGTTTCCACCGCGCCCTCCACGTAGCGCTTGTCATCCGTATCTTCGATCCGCAGGTAGAAGGTCCCGCCGGAAAGATGGGCCATCCGCTCATCCACAAAGGCGCCGTAAAGGTTGCCCAGGTGAATGAATCCCGTGGGGCTGGGTCCCATACGGGTGACCTTTGCTCCCTCGGGGAGGTCCCGGGGCGGGAATTGCCTTTGCAGATCCTCCGGCGTTCCGGTGATGGCCGGGAAGAGCAGCTGTGCCAGTTTCTGATTGTCCATGATGAAGCCTCCTTGCCTGATTAATCGGCGGCAACGCCGTAAAGATGGGTGACGGCACTATAATCCCCGAGCTCGGCCGAGGGGATTTCAATGTTGTCCACCTCGCGGCAACGCCGTAAAGATGGGTGACAACATTATAACAGATTCTCCCCCCGGTGTGTATATGCAGTCCTCGCCGCGCCCTTCCCCGGCGGAAAAAGGGCCGATTTTGAGCCGGTTTTGCAGGAAAAAAACCAAAATAAAGTGAAAAAATAAACAAAAAAAATTCACAGAATCTTCATTTTGGTGTATACTTATGATGTTCTTATATATCTATTCTGAATATGGAGGTGTTTTATGGCTAAGTATTCACAAGTCGAACGGAATGGTCTGTTTGAACTTTCGGAAGAAGCCAGAGCAGAGCTTGTGTCTTCGCCTTATTACAACGAAGACCTGAAGCCTACTACGGTAGCCGAACGTAAATGGACCACGTACAACATCGGCATGCTGTGGGTCGGAATGTCGATCTGTATTCCGTCCCTGTCGCTGGCATCCGGACTGATCGGCATGGGCGTATCCCCGTGGCTGTCGGTTATCAACGTAGCGCTGGGCAACTTGATCATCCTGATCCCGATCCAGCTGAACTCTCAGATCGGTACCAAGTATGGTATCCCGTTCCCGCTCTTTGCGAGACTGACCTTCGGTACCATCGGCGCACAGATCCCGGCACTGCTCAGGGCACTGACCGCCTGCGGATGGTGTTCTGTACAGGCATGGGTCGGCGGCGGCGCGGTAGGCGCCATCATCGGCGTATTCGCGAAGAAGTTCGCAGATCCTGACTGGATGATGAGCCTTCCTTCCTGGGGCGGCATGCAGCCGGCACAGGTCGGACAGTTTATCGGTTACATTATCTTCGTGCTGTTCATCGCGTGGGTTGCTTACAACGGCATGGACAGAATCAAGATCGTTCAGGACGTCGGCGGCCCGCTGCTTATCATCATCATGATCGCGCTGCTGATCTGGTCCGCTTCCATCGTTCCCGATGGCACCGGCTTCTGGGATGTCATGAAGCAGAAGAATGACCCCGAGCTGATTGCGGCAAACGGCGGATTCACCCTGATCTATCTCTCCGGCCTGATGGGCAACATCGCATTCTGGGCTACGATGGCTCTGAATATTCCGGACTTCTCCCGGTATGCGAGATCCCAGAAAGACCAGTTCATGGGCCAGCTGCTCGGAATGCCTCTTCCGATGGCGTTCTGCGCATTCGTCGGTGCGTACTATGCACAGGCCACTAAGATGGCATTCGGCGAGGCCATGTTTGACCCGACCGGCGTTCTGTATCACATCAGCAACCCGATCGTCGTACTGATTTCCGCTATTGGTACCGTGTGCGCAACGATCACGACCTGCGTAGCCGCGAACGTTGTTGCTCCGGCAAATGGAATCTCCAACATCAACCCGAAGAAGATCAGCTACAGAACCGGCGTTATCGTCACCGTACTGTTCGCCTTCTTCATTCTGCAGGCATGGTGGATCTATGGTTCCGGCGCAGCGTACTTCACCTGGATGAACGCTTACGGCACCATCCTGGCTCCGATCGCCGCGATCTTCATCGCCGACTACTTCGTGGTCAAGCAGAAGAGAATCGACATCATGGCTCTGTTCCAGGGCAAAGATGGAAGATACTGGTACTCCGGTGGCTGGAACTGGGCTGCGGTCATTGCATGGTTCGCAGCATTCATCCTGCCGCTGCTGACCTACTTCGGTGCGTCCGGCGGATTCTTCACCTTCGTCAATTCCATCAACTACGTATGGTCCTTCGTCGTCGGCTTCGTTGTCTACATCTTCCTGATGAAGACCAGCATGGCTGGCAACTCCTTCGTAACTGAGGAAGAGCACGAGGCGTTCACCCAGAGAGCGTAAGCTCCGGCTGATCTCTTTGAAAGTGAATGAGTGCCTTCGGGCACAAGAGCTAAATATGTGAGGCTCAGACAACCGTATAAAGTCAAACAATAACTTTATATAATGAAACAGGAGCCTTGGTTTTCAGGGCTCCTGTTTTCTATCCGTGAAAAGGAGGAATGTATTATGGATTTATTATTCAAAGGCGGAACCGTTGTTACAGCAAAATCCACCTTCAAGGCTGACGTGGCTGTGACCAAAGGTAAGATCAGCGCTATCGGCGCAGGTCTGAAGCCGGACAAGGACACTGAGGTCATCGATGCCAAGGGCAAGATGATCCTGCCGGGCGCCATTGATGGACATACCCATCTGGCCATGCCTTTCGGCGGAACCATCGCGACGGATGACTACTTCACAGGCACCAGAGCGGCGGCCTGCGGCGGCACCACCACCGTATTCGACTTCGTCCTGCAGGGCGTCGGCGAGACGATGGACAAGGCGCTGAAGAGAAGAGACAAGATCTGCAAGAAGGACGGCCCCGCGTGCGACTACTCCTATCACATCGGCGTAGGTGATGTCACCACCCCGAAGATGCTCGCCTCCATGGACGAGTGCATGAAGATGGGCGTTGCCACATTCAAGGTATTCATGGTCTATGACTTCGGCGTAGACGATGGCCAGTTCTTCGAGACGCTGCAGCATGCGGCGAAGATCGGCGCTCTGGTCGGCGTACACGCGGAGAACAGAGACGTGAACAACGCGCTGATCAAGAAGTTCCTGGCAGAGGGCAAGACCGATGCGTGGTATCACTATCTCTCCAAGAACGAAGACGTTGCCGGTGAGGCTGACGTGAGAGCGATCAACCTGGCCAAGATGGCCGGTGCTCCGCTGTACATCGTCCACCTGGACAACAAGCAGGGCGTCGAGGCAGTAGCACAGGCGAGAGCGGAAGGATATCCCATCTTCGCCGAGACCTGCCCCCAGTATCTGCACTTCACCAAGGATGTCTACAAGAAAGGCATTCCGGCACTGAAGCTGAGAGCGCGCGACTTCGTCTGCTCGCCTCCGATGAAGGGCAAACCGTCACAGGATGCGCTGTGGAACGGCATCAAGACCGGCGCGGTTTCCACGCTGGCCACCGACCACTGCCCGTTCCTGAAGAAGGAAAAGGATTGGGGCATCAAGACGAAGGATGGCAAGAAGGGCAACTTCACCACCATCCCCAACGGCTGCGCAGGAATCGAGAACATGTATCCCTACATTCTGTCCGAGGCCAACAAGGGCAGGATCTCCTTCAATAAGGCGGTCGAGATCTCCGCGACGAACCCGGCGAAGCTCTTCGGTATCGACTACTGCAAGGGCGCCATCGAGGTTGGTCTGGATGCGGACATCGTCGTCTACGATCCCAAGAAGGAATTCATCGTTAACAACAAGAAGAATCAGCACGGCGCGCTGGATCACACCATTTGGGAGAAGTCCAAGTTCAAGGGATATCCCGTGGCTGTCTACAACCGCGGCAAGCTGCTCTTCGACGGCGAGAACTATGTTGGGCAGTCCGGCGACGGCATGTTCATCAAGCAGAAGAAGATCAAGTTCAAGGGCCCGGAACTCTAAACCGACCACAGTAACAGTAAAAAAACCGCTGCTCCGTGCAGCGGTTTTTTTCTGTCCTGATGGCCCGCGAATGCAACTGTTTTTCGGAATTAAGATCGAATTAACAACAAAGACCAGCCAGAGAACCTGTTTTCGGTTGCAAATGCAACTGTCATTTAGAAACAAGCGTTGATTTACAACACTTTTGATCAAATCTGTTGTAAATCTCCGCGTAACGAGGGAAAGCAGTTGAGTTTCGGCGCTCGGAGGCGCCGTCCAGAGAGGGAAATCGAACTGAAGTTGATAGCAATTAGAAGATTTACAACAAATCGGCCGGTGGGGAAGCCATGCACGGCCTGCCGGCCGTCGGGAGCGCCACGGAGCCAATAATAGTTCAGCGGCAGCGACGGGATTTCAATGTGTCCCGATCAGCTGCCGCTGAAATGCGTCATATTGATGCTGCCCGAAGGGCTCCGGGCATCCGGCCCCAGGTCCGTTCTTAGTCGAGGACCAGGGAAGGCGCCGCGTAGACACGCGCCTTCAGTTCGTTGTCCAGCATGTACAGGCCCTTGGCGTCTCCGCCGAAGAGCTCGAACTTCTGTACGTTGTTGTCCGCGTTGTCTTCTTCTTCCGCCTGCTCCTTGACGAACCAGTCGAGGAACTGCATGGTCCGGAAGTCCTTCTCCTCATGGGCCGCGGCGTAGATGGTGTTGATCAGATCCGTCACGTGGCGCTCGTGCTTGGCGCCTTCTTTCAGGGGATCGATGAAGCCGCCGTAGTTCATGTCCGGCTTGTCGATGGCTTCCAGAACGACGGGCTCGCCGTTCTGCTGCAGGTACTGGATGAAGAGCATGGCGTGATCCCGCTCCTCCTGCGCCTGAATGTAGTACCAGTTGGCGTAGCCGTCCAGACCCTCGTCCTTATAGTAATTGGAAAAGTCCAGATAGAGATAGGCGGAATAGAATTCCGCGTTGACCTGCGCGTTCAGCAGATCCTTTACTTTGGCTGATAACATAATCGGTTCTCCTTTCATTTATTGCATGATCATATTGATGATTATCCGCTTCTGTTCCCATTATAGCAGAAAGGGCCGGGAAAAAATATTTACTTTTTCCGCAATTATGTGTTGACAAACAATATTATACGGCGTATAGTATTGCACGAGGGATAACAATAGCAGGAAATAAGGAGGTAAACATGGGATTCAAGATCGAATCAAGTCTGCTCGACGCCTGCGCCCTCGCCATACTGTCGCGAGGGGATACCTACGGCTATGAGATCACACAGCAGATGAAGAGCGCCATCACTGTATCCGAGTCAACCCTGTACCCGGTACTGCGGCGGCTCCAAAAGGATGAGCTGTGCCAGACCTACGACCAGCCGTATCAGGGCAGAAACAGACGGTACTACACCATCACGGAAAAGGGCCGCAAGCAGCTCGCGGAATACCGGAGCCAGTGGATCGCCTACAAGCTGGCCATCGAGAAACTTCTCGACGGAGATGGTGCAAAGGCAACAGAAGAGAAAGGGGGAACGGACAAATGACCAGATCCGAATTCATACAGGACCTGAGAAATGAACTGCGGAAACTTCCGCCGGAAGAGATCGTAGCCGCCACGCAGTTTTATGAGGAATACTTCGATGATGTGCTGGAATCCCTGGACGCATCGGGGATGACCGAGGAAGAGGCGCAGCAGCTGCGGGAGGAAACGGAACAGAAGATCGTTGAGGAGATCGGCAGCCCGAAGGCGGCGGCGAAGCAGATCCGCACGGAATACGCAACGCGGATCCTCGAGGGAGAACCGGCCGCCGGAGGAGAGAAGGTCTCTGTGGGGCATAAGATCTCCGCGGTCTGGTGGGTGATCATCGGCATCTGCAGCGCGCCGGTATCCATCCCGCTGGCCATCGCCATCGGATGCGCAGCCATCGGAATCATCGTATCCGCCCTGTCCATCATGATCAGCGTCTACTGCGGCATTATCGCCGCGGCCGTCGCCGGCATCGCCTTCATCGCTGCCGGATGCGCAGCCATCGGCACAGCGGGCACCACCGCGGTGATGCTCATCGGCTTCGGCCTGATCAGCATCGCGGTCGCGGCAGCGGCCGGGGTCGGCGCCTTCATCGGAACGAGGGAGCTGATCCGGTGGCTGGCCAGGGTAGCGCGCAGGCTCAACGAAAAGCGGAAGATGAAAAAGTATGAGAACATGAGAGGGGGTGCCGGATATGAGAACGCTCAGTAACCTGGCCAAATTCTTCATCATCTGCGCGGCGGTATTCTTCGTCGGCCTCGTCTGCACCATCATCGGCGTGGCCGCCGGCGGATTCGAGGGCATAAACAAGATAGCCGAAAAGTACGACTGGATCCAGGGGGATCCGGGAGAGCGGACGGTGATCAGCCAGACGGTGGAGGACTTTCAGTCCGTCGCCGTGACCGGATACGCGGATTACTGGATCGTGGGAAGAGACTTTTACAAAAGCGAGAAATGGCTCGCGGACCAGGATCTTCTGACGGAGAAGGAAGCCGCCCTCATCGAGCCGAACCAGGTCAGCATAATCTGCGGGGAGAACGCGGACAAGCCGGAAATCAAAGTGGAAAAAGGGGTATTGACCATAGATGCGGGGGCAAAGGACGTCAGCGGAATCAGCTTCAGCACGTCCGACGCGCCCTGGAATCCGGAAGTCCTGATCTGCGTCCCCGACGAGGTGCTGGAGTCCCTGACCGCCAGCAGCGAGATCGGTGACATCAACTGCCTGGGCGTCGCCTGGAAGAACGCCAGGATCGAACTGAACACCGGCAACGTCAACATGGAAGGCGTACGCAGCGGCGGCCTGGTCGCGGAAACGGACACGGGAGACGCGAACCTGCAGGGGAAGTTCATGGAACGTCTCCAGGCAAAGACGGATACCGGCGACATCGAGATCGACACCACCCTCGCCAAGGCGGAGTACGGGCTGGACCTAAAGGCGGACAGCGGAGAGATCACCATCAGCGAGCCGGGACAGGATGACCGGGAAATCGATGAGGCGCCGGCCATCGTGAAGGAAGCAGGCGGACCGCACACCATCATCGCCAGCACGGACACCGGCGAGATCATCCTCAGCTTTCAAAGCGACTGAGGCCGGAGCATAAGCAAAAGCAACGGTTAGTCTGAACACCGAAGAGCCGCCCCGCGGAGAAGTCCGCGAGGCGGCTCACTGTGTCACCACAAATCACTGATCAGTTCATCCGGCCTTAAATATAATACACCGGATCCCGGGAGCCGATGAGATCGCTGAGTTTTTTCCCGTAGAAGAAGCTGTGGATCATCTCGTAATACTCCTCCCACATGGGCAGGGTCGAGCAGGTGTCGGCCCGGGGGCAGGGCTCCGCGTTTTCCATGAGGCAGGCGACGGGGGCCAGGCTGCCCTCCATGAGCTCCAGGATCTCCCCCACCGTATATTCCTCCGCCTTCCGGCAGAGGCTGTAGCCGCCGCCTTTTCCGGAAACGCCGCGGAGGAAACCGCTCTTCACCAGATCCTTGACGATGATCTCCAGGTACTTCTTGGAGATCTCCTGTCTCTGGGCGATATCCCTGAGGGGAATGTTGCCTTCGCCTTCATGCTGCGCCAGATCGATCATAATGCGCAGGGCGTAGCGTCCTTTTGTTGAAATCATCCGTGCCTCCGTTCCGCGGAAAAGGGACCTTCCTCCCGCTTATCGCCTATTGTACTACAAGGTGAATATTTTTTTCAACAAAAAATCAAAAGACCTATTGACACACTGGGTAAATAGTGTTAATATGGCCGTGCCCGAAAGAAAGGGGTATGAACCATTAAGAAAAGGAGAACAGCAATGAGCGGATACAGATTTGAGACCCTGCAGCTACATGTAGGACAGGAACAGCCGGATCCGGCTACCGATGCCCGGGCCGTCCCCATCTACGCGACGACGGCCTATGTATTCCACAACGCGCAGCACGCGGCGGACCGGTTCGGTCTGGCGGACGCGGGCAACATCTACGGCAGGCTGACCAACTCCACCCAGGATGTCCTGGAACAGAGGGTGGCGGCCCTAGAGGGAGGCAGTGCGGCACTGGCCCTGGCCTCCGGCGCGGCGGCCATCACCTACGCCATCCAGGCCCTGGCGGCCAACGGCGGCCACATCGTCGCCCAGAAAACCATCTACGGCGGGACCTTCAACCTGCTGGAGCACACCCTGCCCCAGTACGGAATCACCACCAGCTTCGTGGACGCCCACGATCTGAAGGAAGTGGAGGCGGCCATCCAGGACAACACCCGGGCGATCTTCCTGGAGACCCTGGGCAACCCCAACAGCGACATCCCCGACATCGATGCCGTCGCGGAGATCGCCCACCGGCACGGATTGCCTTTGGTCATCGACAACACCTTCGGGACGCCTTACCTGATCCGGCCCATCGAGCACGGGGCGGACATCGTGGTCCATTCGGCGACCAAGTTCCTGGGCGGCCACGGAACGACCCTGGGCGGGATCATCGTGGAATCCGGGAAGTTCGACTGGAAGGCCAGCGGCAAATTCGGCAACATCGCGGACCCCAACCCCAGCTACCACGGTGTATCCTTCTATGACGCGGTGGGACCGGCGGCCTTCGTGACCTACATCCGGGCCATCCTGCTGAGGGATACGGGCGCCACCATCTCGCCCTTCAGCGCCTTCCTGCTGCTCCAGGGCGTGGAGACCCTGTCCCTGCGGCTGGACCGGCACGTGGAGAATACGAAGAAGGTGCTGGAGTTCCTGGCCGGCCATCCCCAGGTGGCGAAGGTCAACCATCCGTCCCTGCCGGACCACCCGGACCACAGGGTGTACGAGCGGTTCTTCCCCCAGGGCGGCGGCTCCATCTTCACCTTTGAGATCAAAGGCGGGCAGGAGGCAGCCTGGAAGTTCATCGACGGCCTGGAGATCTTCTCCCTGCTGGCCAACGTGGCGGATGTGAAGAGCCTGGTGATCCATCCGGCGACCACGACCCACTCCCAGCTGACGGAGGAGGAGCTGGCGGATCAGGGAATTTCCCCGGGAACTATCCGCCTGTCCATTGGCACGGAGCACATCGATGATATAATAGAAGACCTGAAGAAGGGATTCGCGGCAGCGAAATAATCTTACAAAGGCAACAGTACATTTTGGAGGTACATACAAATGGCTAACATTTACAAGGGAATCATTGGACTGATCGGAAACACACCGCTGGTCGAGCTGGTGAACGTGGAAAAGGACCTGGGACTGGAGGCGACCCTTCTGGCGAAGGTGGAATACTTCAATCCTGCCGGCAGCGTCAAGGACAGGATCGCCAAATCCATGATCGAGGACGCGGAGGCAAAGGGCGTCCTGAAAGAGGGCTCCGTCATCATCGAGCCCACGTCAGGAAATACGGGCATCGGCCTGGCGGTCCTGGCCGCGGCCAAGGGATACCGGGCCATCCTGACCATGCCGGAAACCATGAGCGTGGAGCGGCGCAACATCCTGAAGGCCTACGGGGCGGAGATCGTCCTGACGGAGGGCGCCAAGGGCATGAAGGGCGCCATCGATAAGGCGGAGGAACTGGCGAAGGAGATCCCCGGCGGCTTCATTCCGGGACAGTTCGTCAACCCGGCCAACCCGGCCGTCCATAAGGCGACCACGGGTCCGGAAATCTGGAAGGACACCGACGGCGCGGTGGACATCTTCATCGCCGGCGTGGGTACCGGCGGGACCCTCACCGGAACCGGCGAATTCCTGAAGGAGAAGAAGCCGGAGGTGAAGATCGTCGCCCTGGAGCCCAGCGACTCCCCCGTGCTCTCCGAAGGCAAGGCCGGTCCCCATAAGATCCAGGGCATCGGCGCGGGATTCGTGCCTGACGTGCTGAACACAGGCGTCTATGATGAGATCTTCCGGGCGGAGGGCGAGGACGCCTTCGCCGCGGCGAAGTACCTGGCAAAGACGGAGGGTATCTCTGTGGGCATCTCCTCCGGCGCGGCCCTGCACGCGGGGATCGAATACGCGAAGAAGCCGGAAAACAAAGACAAGACCATCGTGGTCCTCCTGCCGGATTCCGGCGACCGTTACTACTCCACGCCCCTGTTCACGGAGTAGGAACTATCCGAAAAAAGCATCAGACCCCGGCCCTGTGATATGCTACCTCCCAGGCAGACAGTTGAAATAATAAAACTGTTTATCTGGGAGGTTTTTCAATGCGTAGATTCACTGCTGATGAAAAAATGGAGGCGGTACAAAGAAGAACTGAAAAGGGAGAATCCTATTGTTCCATCGCAGCTTCATTAGGAGCCGATTGCGAAACCATAAGAGGTTGGTGCCGGAAATATGAAAGCATGGGTGC
>JAFRHG010000005.1 GCA_017433375.1 Bacillota bacterium | reverse complement strand
TCAAAAGCAACGTTTTCTACCGTTTTCTACCGATTCGACATACTGGCAAGTGATGTCTATTATGCCGAATCGCTGTCTGATGACCAATTCGGCAAACTGCCTCACATCTGGAATGCATCCTGCATCCGCATATCGGGCAGAACCCAAGAAACTTTGGATATCTCTTTTTCTTATGTAGAATAATCCGAAGCCCGCGGCGTTCCCGCCGCCGATCCCGGGAGGAATGAGTATGGGAAAGATCTATGAGATATACGGCACAGATGCCCATGAAATGACCATAACGCTGATGAAGGCGGGGAATGTTGCGGAAAGCATTCCCCTTGGCGCATCCATCGCCCTGAAGCCCAACCTGATCCTCTCGGCGAAGCCGGAAGAGGGGGCCACGACCCATCCGGGCGTTCTGTCCGGGTGCATAGAATATCTGCAGGGCGAAGGCTTCACGGACATTTCCGTGATCGAAAGTTCCTGGATCGGGGCCAAAACGGAGCCGGCCATGAGGACCTGCGGCTACGACAAGGTGTGCAGCCGGTACGGCGTTCCCTTCTATGATCTGAAGAAGGACCGCACCCGGCAGGTGAAGACGCCCATGCGGCCGATGGAGATCGCCTGCCGTGCCCTGGACGCGGACTTCCTCATCGATCTGCCCGTGCTGAAAGGCCACTGCCAGACGGCCATAACCTGCGCCCTCAAGAACCTGAAGGGCTGCATCCCGGACCACGAGAAAAGGCAATTCCACACGGAAGGCCTGCACGAGCCCATCGCCGCCCTGGCGGCCGCGCTGGAGCCGGATCTTGTCATCGTGGACAGCATCTGCGGAGACCTTGACTATGAGGAGGGGGGCAACCCGGTCCACACGAACCGCATGATGATGGGGTGGGATCCCGTCCAGATCGACGCCTACGGCTGCCGGCTCATGGGCCTGGACCCGGAAGATGTGCCCTACATCGGCCTGGCCGGAGAGTGGGGCGCGGGCTCTCCCCGGGTGCGTGAGGAGGACATCGTGAAACTCAATGAACCCTCATCCGCCCGGGACTATCCTCCCCCTTCGGGAAAGGTCAGACGGCTCATCCAGGGCGTCCGGGCGGACAGCGCCTGTTCCGCCTGCTACGCCGCCCTCGTGCGGGCGCTGTACGTGGCGGATGAGGAGGACATCCGGATCCGGGACAGGATCCACATCGGACAGGGCTTTCAGGGAAAGGCAATCCCGGGCATCGGTATCGGACGGTGCTGCCAGGGCGCGGACAGATGCGTCATGGGATGCCCGCCCACAGCGACCGACATCGTAAAGGAATTCGAAAAGTGACATCGTAAAGGCACACAAAAAACGGCCGCCGGATCCAGCGGCCATTTCATTTCCCGCTCGCTGCAGCAGCTACTTCATTCCCCGCTCAATGCAGCAGCTACTTCATCTCCCGCTCAATGCGGCGGCGGTATTTGTCCAAAGTGTGCATCAGGATGTTGAGATCTTCGATGCGCCGGGCGACGGTGTAGGCGTTCTCTTCTTTGTACATGAAGATGGCGTCCAGGGTCTCCTCCAGCTGGCGGCAGGTCTCGGAAAGCTCGGCGGCGTATTCGTCCCGGCTCATGAGATCGGCAGCATCTGAACGGTCCACGTAGTAGAAGTATTCGATGCCGAAATCCTCCCGGACCTTGGCCGTAAGGAGGGCTTTTTCTTCGTTGAGCTGGGCCCGCAGGTACTGCTTCGGTGTGCCGTCTGGATCGCAGGCAGGCAGGCTGTCCGCCTGGGCGGCCAGATTCTCCAGTTCCTCGTGCATGTGGTCAAAGCGCCGGTGAAATACGTTGGGCGCCATGCGCAGCACTTCCCGGTAGGAACTGATCTGGGCCCGGGTGTTTTTCAGGATCTCCAGAAGCTTCAGACCGACGGAATGGCGCATGATGTCCCCGGCGCTGTGCAGCAGATCCTCCCGGACCGTCTCCATGAGCCGGTCGACGCCCGTGCCTTTCTTCGCGCTGATGGGAAGGAGGCGGATTGCCTTTGCCTCCTCACTGCCCGGCTGGATCTCCATGATGCTGCAGAGCAGGGCGTTGCAGTAGTCCAGATATTCCGCCAGATCCTCCTCGTCGATGGTATCGATCTTGTTGACCACGAAGTAGAATTTGCCGGCGAAGCGGCGAGTGTCCCGGAGGAAGTCGATCTCGATCTGGTTGATGGGGCTATCCACGGACAGCATGAAGATGACGCCGTCGCTTTCCCGGGCGAAGTCGTAGGCCGACTTGGAATTGTTTTCGTGCACGGAGCCAACCCCCGGCGTGTCCACAAGGACCAGGCCGTCCCGGAGGAAGTCCGCATTCGTGCGAAGCTCCACCTCGGCCACGCCCAGTTCGTTGTCCCGGTTCTCCTGCTCGCTGATGAAGCGGTGCAGGTCCGTTGCCTTTACATCCTCGCTGAGCCCGTTCAGGTACCAGACCCGGGCGGTCTCCCCGTCGGCGTCTTCGGCAAAGCGGATCCGGGTCACCGCCGCGGTGATGGGCACGATGCCCACGGGCAGGACTCCGCTGCCCAGCATCCGGTTGACCATCATGGTCTTGCCCCGCTTGAACTGGCCAATCACAGCGATGGTCACCTCCCGGTGTTCCAGCTTGTCCGCCAGCTGGCGGACCTGATTGGCCTGCTGGGTGCAGAGCTCAAAGGATTCTAATGTCTTCTGTATTTCTCTTGTCGTTTCCAGCATGATACTATTCTACCGCTTATTGGACCGGATCCAGATGCCGTTTTCCTCCGCCTTGCGGATCAGCTCCTCCCGGAAGTCCGGGTGGGCGATGGAGATGAGCATTTCCGCCCGCTCCCAGGTGGTCCGGCCGACCAGATTGACCATGCCGTATTCCGTCACCATGTAGTAGGCCTGGCTGCGGGGATCCGTGACGATGTCGCCCTGGAAGGCGGGGACGATCCGGGAACGGACAGTGCCGTCCTTCTCCCGGAAGGTGGAAGTCATGCAGAGGAAAGCCTTGCCTCCCCGGGACATGGCGGCGCCGGTCAGGTAGTCCAGCTGGCCGCCGGTTCCGCTGATCTGGCGCATGCCCACGGTCTCCGCACTGACCTGGCCGAAGAGGTCCACGGCGATGCAGTTGTTGATGGAGATCATATTGTCGATCCTGCCGATGGTCTCGGGGGCGTTGACCTGTTCCATGGGCATAAAGGCAACCCCGGGGTTTTCGTCGACAAACTCGTAGACCATCTCTGTGCCAAAGGCAACGCCGGTGACGCCGACCCCAGGCATGTAGGTCTTTTTGGAATTGTTCAGCTTGCCCGCCTCGGTCAGGGAAACGTAGGCATCGGAGCAGAGCTCCGTGTGCATGCCCAGATCCTTCAGGTCCGAGTCAGCCAGCATGGCGCCCAGTGTGTTGGGCATTCCGCCGATGCCGAACTGGAGGGTCGCCCCGTCGGGGATCTTGGTCATGATGAATCTGGCCACGGCCCGGTCCTCATCCGTCGCGGGATGGAGGGGCACCGTGGGAAGGGGGCCGTGCTTGCCTTCCACGACCATATCCACTTCCGAGATGTGGATGGCCTGGCCGAAACCGCCGCTGACTCTGGGCAGCCGCTCATTGACCTCCAGGATGACCACATCGGCCGTGTCCAGGATTCCCTTGGCGACGCCGGAGGCGACGGAAAGATTGAAATAGCCGTGACGGTCCATAGGTGTTGCGGCGCACATGGCCACATTCACCTTCAGGAAGTGGCGGTAGTAGGGGACCAGGTTCCGGAAGACCATGGGAATGAAATTGCACAGCCCCCGGTCGCAGAGCTTCCGCTCATAGGAAGAGCAGTGCCAGCTGTTGTAGATGAAGTGCTTCCGCTCAGGGTCGCACTCTACCGCCTGGATCGGGTGGAAGATGAGGTTGCCCCGGATCTTCACATTCTCCAGTTCCTCCGCCCGTTCGGCCAGGGCCGCGTCCAGCAGCTCCGGAAAGGCAAGGTTAGTGATGTAGTCGACCCAGTCGCCGCTCTTGACGGTCTGCACCGCCTCTGCGGGGGTGCGCAGTTTGCTTCGGTATTCCGCCTGGTAGTCCATGGTTTCCTCCTGTGAGGACAGCCCGTCCTCTGTTACAGGAACATTGTACCACAAGTGCAGGCTCCTTTGTTGAGGGGATGGCTGAAGGGCCGTGGGGCCGGAAAAGTGATTTGGCATGATGAACTGCGCAGCAGGTGGTCAACGTAAACGGATTCTTATTCTGCTGCTGTCACTGATACTGACGGCGGCTTTTGTGCTGCCTGAATGGGCCTTCGCCCAGGAACCCGGCAAGCCGGTGCGGGTGGGCTGGTATGAGTCCTCCTTCAACACCAAGGATGATGACGGCCGGCGTTCCGGCTACGCCTACGAATACCAGATGAAGCTGGCCGCCCATACCGGCTGGAAATACGAGTACGTGAACGGAAGCTAGGCGGATCTGCTGGATATGCTGAAGAAGGGCGACATCGATCTGATGAGCGACGTCTCCTTTACGGAGGAGCGGGCGGAGGAGATGCTGTTCCCCTCGCTGCCCATGGGCACGGAGGAATACTATCTGTTCACTTCCCCGAAGAACAAGACCATCCGGTCGGAGAACTACGCTTCCCTCAACGGGAAAAAAGTGGGCGTCAACAAGGACAGCATCCAGGAACAGTTTTTCGTCGACTGGGAAAAGGATCACGGGGTCAAGGCCAAAGTGATCCGGCAGACCTGCACCGATGAGTACATCCTCCAGTCCGGCTCCAACGCCTATCTCACCCCCGATGAAAACAAGTGGCTGGAAAAACACGGCCCAATACGCGTCGGTTATCTGGAAAACTATCTGGCCTTCTGCGCGAAAGATCCGGAGACAGGAGAGCTGACCGGGACGCTGCGGGATTATCTGGACTACACCGACGACTGTCTGAAGAACGTCCACGTGGACTACGAGGAGGGCGAACGGCGCGGCCCCGGCTCCGGAGCGGGCGCAGGCGAACGGCGCGGCACGCCCGGCCAAGAAAAGATGCGCCGAAGCACGGTTTTTGTGCTACAATAGAAAGGTATGGAACACATAGTCATTTGCAAGAGAAAGGAACGGATGAAATGTTTGAAAAACTGATTGAGATCCTGAAAGAAAACCCGAGAAAAATCGTCTTTACGGAAGGCCCGGATGCCAGAATCCTGGAAGCCGCCGACCGCCTGAAGAAGGGCGGATTCCTGACCCCCGTCCTCGTGGGCAACGTGGAAGAGGTGAAGGCTGCGGCGAAGGCCGGCAACTTCGATATAGAGGGACTGGAGATTCTCGACCCGGCTACCTATGGTGACATGGATGCCATGGTCGCGAAGATGGTCGAGCTGAGAAAAGGCAAGATGACCGAGGAACAGTGCAGAGCTGCTCTGACGAAAGGCAACTACTTCGGCACCATGCTGGTGAAGATGGGTGTCGCGGACGCTCTGCTGGGCGGCGCCACCTACTCCACGGCGGACACCGTAAGACCGGCCCTGCAGCTGATCAAAACCAAGCCGGGCAACAAGAGCGTATCCTCCGTCTTTATCATGGTCAGAGAGCATGCGGACGGAAGCGAGCCGGAGATCCTGGGCATGGGCGACTGCGCCATCAACATCAAGCCCTCTCCGGAAGAGATCGCGGAGTGTGCGGTTGAGTCCGCCCGTACCGCATCCATCTTCGGCGTAGATCCGAAGGTCGCCATGCTGTCCTATTCCACCATGGGCTCCGGCGCCGGCGAGGACGTGGACAAGATGGTCGAGGCTACGAAGCTGGCCAAGGAAGCCGCTCCCGAGCTGGCTCTGGACGGCGAGCTGCAGTTTGACGCGGCGGTATCCCCGGTGGTCGCCAAGACCAAGTGCAAGGATTCCAAGGTCGCCGGTCAGGCGAATGTCTTCATCTTCCCGGACATCAATGCCGGAAACATCGGCTACAAGATCGCTCAGAGACTGGGCGGCTTCGATGCCTACGGCCCGATCCTCCAGGGACTGAACGCGCCTATCAATGACCTGTCCAGAGGATGCAACGCGGAAGAGGTCTACACCATGGCCATCATCACCGCGGCCCTGGCGTAAGCGACGGGGAAGGCGCTGCGCGGACTAAGCCGCGCGGGATAATGAAAACAAGGAAACCGGGTCTTTTGAAGGCCCGGTTTTTTCGTGGGGCGGATGCGTTATTGTGGTATAATGTAGGCCACGGAATTACAGGTCAGAGCGGAGGCGGAGGCATGTCACTGATCGACAGATACGCGGAATACATGTGCAGCAAAGCGGGCTCCGGCAACGGCGTGGTCAGAAGGGTCATGGACCCGGACTACCAGACGCCGGATGTTTTCTATGCCATGGACGAGGTCAAGGGCCGGCAGATCCTTCACCGCTTCGACAAGTCCTCCGGCGTGCCGGAATACACCGGAACATTCCAGATCCTGTTCAAGACGGAAGACATGAACCGGTTCTGTCTGATCATGCGCCGCATCCGCGACCGGTGGCGCGTCCCCGACGAGTACCGGGATTCCTATGAACTGGAAAAGGGCGTCTACATCGTTGCCCAGTACTATCCGGGAACCCAGAGCAGGATCTATCTGAAGGGGCTGCACGGACCGGCTCTGGAGCGGGTCATCACCAGTTACGAAAGGCGTTTCCAGGTCAGGATCCCCCAGCAGGCTGTTTCTCTGAAACCGTGGGAGTGAGTGAAGATGGACTGGGGAAGTGTTCAAGGAAAAATACTTGCCGGCAATCTGCTCTTCGCGGCATGCTGCGCGGTCTATCTGATCTGGTGGAGCGTTGCCTTTCGCCCGGGATACACCGCGCCCATGTTCATCAAGGGCGCCCTGTTCATGGCAACGGCCGTGCTGGGCATACTGGCTCTGGCGCAGATCATCAGCGGCTGCTCCCGGTCCGAGGGCGGACTGCGGTTCATCGTTATCATAGCGGCCGGCGCGGCGGTCTACATGCTGCTTCTGGTGCTGACGAATGTCTTCATGCAAAGGCAAGTCACCACGGAGCTGATGCTCATCGTGTTCTGGGCCTGCATGGAGGTCTGCGCCTGCAACGCGCTGTATGCCGCGGGCACATTCACCGGCAGGGCATTCTTCGTGATCGCGGCCATCGTTCTGGCCGCGGCTGCGGCAGGGATGATCTGCTACCTGAAGTACTACGATCTGCCGCCTATGACGGCGTTCTATGATGGCATGGTTCCGCTGATCCTGTTCACGCTGGTCATGCTGGGCATCTCCGGATACCAGCTGCTCGGGACGCGGTAGGGGCATCACAGAAGACCGGCACGCGGCAGACACGGACCGGCGCAGGGCGACAACAGGGGAGAAAAGAGATGGTTGTTGAAGGAGGGAGAGCAATGAAATACGAAAGCAAACGATTCGACGAACTGACCGCGGAGGAACTCTACGAGATCCTCAAATCCAGGAACGAGATCTTCGTCATCGAGCAGGACTGCGTCTATCAGGACTGCGACGACCGGGACTACGGCTATCACGTTTTCTGCCGGGACGATTCCGGAAGGGTCGCCGCCTATATGCGGATCTACGAGATCGACGAGGAACCGGACGTCATCCTGGTGGACGGCCAGGCCATCTGGTCGGGGAACCTTACCGAGGAACAGATCAAAGCGGGAACGAAAGTGCCCGATTACCATGACCCCTCAAAGGACCGGGCCGGCGATGTCCGCACCGTCCAGATGGGCCGTGTCCTCACCCTGGACCACGGCAAAGGTCTGGGCGCGCTGCTCCTGGATGCGGGAATCAGGACAGCCTGGGAGGAGATGGGCGCAGACCGGATCTTCATCGAATCCGAAGAATACGTGGAAGGCTATTACACCCGGACCGGCTTCGTCCGGACTTCGGATGTCTTCCTCAAAGACGACATTCCCCACGTCCACATGGAGCTCTGGAAGTAGCCCGGCGGGCTCCATCACCTGCAATGAATTGGCGGGCTGCTTCGGACGCGGCGTCCCGGCGGGCGCCAACCAGCAAAGAAAAGATATGAGACTGTTTATCGCCATCCAACTGAACGATGAAATGAAAGAGGCCCTCGCGGGCCTGCAGCAGCGCATGCGGGATCAGGGCGTGCAGGGAAACTTCACCAGGTGGGAGAACCTGCATCTGACCCTTGCCTTTATCGGTGAATATCCGGATCCGGAAGAGGTCAAGGATGTGCTGGAGACCGTCCGGTTCGAACCCTTTCCCATCAGCCTGGACGGCATGGGATCCTTCGGCAACCTATGGTGGGCGGGCCTTGACGGCAGCGATGCTCTGCGGTCCCTGGCCAAAGGCCTGCGCCGGGCTCTGGCGGAGGCGGGCATTCCTTTCGACCGGAAAAAGTTCTCACCCCACATCACCCTGGTCCGGAAAGCATACTGCCGGGGCAGGGCCATCCCGGAGGAAGTCCTGCGGGAACCTCCCCGGGGCGGGATGGTCGTGGATCACTTCTCTCTCATGCGCTCCGACCGGGGCAAACACGGCATGATCTACACGGAGCTGTAGCGAAATTACCATTTTCTGCAAATCTGAATCACGGCAGAATCCAATAGCCTGCGGGAAAACCCGCGGGTTTTTTATTGTCCGGATTGCCTTTGCATACCCGCTCGCTCCTCGTAATTTCTACAGCCCCTATAGAGGAGGGCAGTGCGTTCGGGTATTGACCTCGTTGCTGCAACGGGATGTAGAGTAAACATAAGCCTATGAAAAGGCAAGTCATCGAAATGAAAAAGGAGGTTGGCAAATGAGACGAAAGATAGTGATGATGACGGGGATCGCGTTGATGGGATTGTTTTTGCTGGTCGACTGCGGATCGGGGGATTCCGATGCGGGGTCGGGCGCGTCGGGTTCGCCGGCGAAGGGCTCGTCCGAGGAAGTGCAGCTGCTGGAAAGCGGCTATTGCCTCACCGAGGACTGTTACCTCAAGTACGGTTTTGTCATCGAGAACCCCAGCAAGGATACGGCCTTTGAGTTTCCCGTTGTGACGGTCACCGCCTACGACGAAAATGGAGAGGTTCTGGCAACGGGCGATCAGACGATGGGAAAGATCCAGCCGGGGGAGAAGCAGGCTTTCGCCTCGCTGATGGACTGCAACGGGAAGAAGCCGGACAAGGTCGCCTTTGATATCGATACCGGCGACGCCATCGCCCCGTCGGATGAGGCGATCCGGTCATCGGATTTTGAGATCGCGGGGACGAATGAGCGAACGGACGAGTATGACGAAACCGCGGTGACGGGGACGATCAAAAACAACTCCGCCTCCGACACGGATTCGGCAGCGGTCACGGTCCTGTTCCGGAAGGAGGGAAAGATCGTGTGCGGAACGACGGAATTCGTCGACAATCTGGGTGCCGGAAAGGAGAAGGCTTTTGAAGCAGCGGAATACGGCGTGCCGGAGCACGATGCCTATGAAGTGACCGCCATTGACTGGGGGATCTGACCGGTCAGCACTGACAGCCTGCGGGAAAACCCGCGGGCTTTTTTATTTGGGCGGAACGGCTTTGCCGTTGCCTTTGCACGGCCTCTCAGGATTCGCGAAAAATACAACGCTCGTTATAGGAACGAGGTCAATTCAGGTATTGACCTCGTCCCTGTAACGAGATGTAGAGTAGAGAAAGAGAGGTATGAGATGTCATTATGGACGATCAGGGAAGTTATCGAGATGACCGGTACGACGGAAAACGCGCTCCGGTACTACAGTGCGAAAGGCGTGCTTCCGCCGACGGTGCAGGAGCCTGACGGCCGGCGGCATTGGCTGTACGACGATGAGGCTGTCGGGAAGCTGAAGAAGCTGTTTCTGCTGAAGACCATCGGTGTCTCCATCGAGGACGCCGGGCGGGCGCTGACCGAGGAAGGCTGCTTCCGGGAAATCGTGATGAACACGCTGGAGGACCTGGAAAAGCAACGGGACAGTCTGGACCGGAAAATCTTCATCGCCCGGACGCTGGCGGTGTCCTTCGGCGCGGATCTGTTCGCCGGGGAAAGCCCTGGGACGGAGGAACTGAACGGTGAGGTGCTGGATGAGGTGATCAGGGAACTGATCAGGGAAAACGGGAAGGAACAGTTCCGTTCCGGCCTTGCAAAGGCAACGGAAGGGGATTCCAGAGAGGCAAAGGAGGATGAGAAATGAGATGCCCGAATTGCGGATGTCAACTACTCACCACCTGGGCTGAGGCCCTGAGGTGGGAGCTTGTGACTGGCCCGTGGTAAACGGCGTTTCCGCCTCCCACGTTTGGTACTGCCGAAGCAGCTGCCGTCACATCGGGGCCGGCTGACAGCGGCCCGGGC
>JAFRHG010000035.1 GCA_017433375.1 Bacillota bacterium | reverse complement strand
CGGCGACGGCGCTGAATAATGCAGTCGCAGGTCTTGTGGAGAAGTCAACCGAAGTTGCGACGTTGATCGGGGAGATCCCGAATGATCCGACGTCAGCGGCCGGAAGAGCGGCGGTTCAGGCGGCAAGAGCGGCGTATGACGCTCTGAGCGATGCCCAGAAAGCCAAAGTTCCGGAAAACACGCTGAAGAAGCTGACGGATGCGGAGAAGGCGATCGCGATAGCAGACCTTAACGCGGCGATCACAGCGGCAGAAACCAAACAGGGTGAAGCCGGCTATGAGACGAACTATACAAGAGTCAGCAGAGATGCGGTCGCTGAAGCTTTGGCAGCAGCACAGGGCGTGAACACAACTACCGCTTCCACGGCAGAGATCGCAGCAGCGGCAGCAGCCTTGAATAATGCAGTTGCGAAACTTGTGGAGAAAACAGATGATCATGCGGCAGCGGAAGCAACGGAAGATCTGATCGAAGCCATTCCGGGCGGAGTGACCGCAGAGAATGCGCTGGATCATGCCGATGCCATCAATGCGGCGAAGGCAGCCTACGATGCCCTGACCGATGCTCAGAAGGCCCTTGTCGGCGATGCCTACGTCCAGAAGCTGAACGCAGCAGTAGAAGCTCTTGAAGCAGCACAGCTTGCCGCAGCAAAGGCTGACGCTACCACAGCGGTGAATGCGGTAAATGCCAGCGATTATATCGAATCCGACCAGGCGACGGTAACGGGCGCGAAGGAAACCGCGCTTGCGGCGATCAATAGCGCGACGACCACCGCGGAAGTGACAACGGCACTTGAGACATTCAACGCCACGATTGCGAACTGCACAACCCAGGCGGCAGCAGACCTTGCCGCAGCGAAGGAAGCCGCAACAACAGCGGTGAATGCGGTAGACGCCGAAGCATATATCGCAGCCGATCAGGCGACGGTAGCGAGTGCGAAGACTACCGCGCTCGGGGCAATCGCGGCGGCGACGACGCCCGCGGAAGTACAGGAGGCGCTTGACACATTCAACGACGCGATCGCGAACTGCACGACCCAGGCGGCGGCAGACCTTGCCGCAGCGAAGGAAGCCGCAACAACAGCGGTGAATGCGGTAGACGCCGAAGCATATATCGCAGACGATCAGCAGACGGTAAGCAATGCGAAGACCGCGGCGCTTGAAGCGATCGAAAGCGCCGCGACGATCGCGGAAGTGGACGCGGCGGTCGCGGCATTTAACAACGCGATCAAGGACTGCACGACCCAGAAGGATGCCGATGACAAAGCGGCCGCCGATGCGGTAAGCGAGACGATCGAAGCGTTGCCCGACGAGATAACCGAAGAAAATGCCAGGGACAATGCGGACGCCATCAGGGCGGCGAAGGAAGCCTACGATGCCCTGACCGATGACCAGAAGGCCCTTGTTGATCCGGCTCTCGTCCAGAAGCTGAACGATGCGGAGGCTGCCCTCGATGCAGCAGACCTGGCGGCGGCGAAGGAAGAAGCCAAGAAGGAACTGGACAGCCTCCTGGCCGGCAAGAAGAAGAGCGACTACAGCCCCGAAAACTGGGCCGCGCTGAAGAAAGCGGTCGAGGACGGCAAGAAGGCGATCGATGCGGCAACCACCATAGAGGATGTCGCCAAGGCCAAAACCGCGGCGGCCGACAAGGCAAACGCCATCAAGAAGAAGGACGGGAAGGTGCCCGTCACTACGGTAACGGTCAACGCGAAGACGGTCAGCGCAAAGGCAATCGACAAAGCCGTTGCCAAAGCCGGCGCTTCGAAGGAGGACATTACCACCATCATCCTGGGCAAGAAGGTGAAGAAGATCAAAAAGGGCGCGTTCAAGCAGTACAGAAACGCGAAGACCCTGGTGGTCAAGACCAAGAAGCTCAAGAAATCAAAGGTAAAGAAGTCCCTCAAGGGATCCGCCATCCAGACCGTCAAGGTACAGGTCGGCAAGAAGGCGAAGGTCAATAAGAAGTATGTCAAGAAGTACAGGAAGATCTTCAGGAAGAAGAACTCCGGCAAGAAGGTCAGAGTCATCCGGTAACGGATAAGCGAAGGGCCCGGGGCCGCCGGAAACGGCGGGCCGCGGCGCCCGCCGAAGGGATAACTCAGCAGAGAAATCCAAAAGAGGAGGACCAGCAAAGGGATCCTCCTCTTTCTTATCCTTATCGCCCGGTACAGCGCATGCATCACTTCGGAATCGTAATGGTGACCACCGTTCCCTCTCCCGGGGTGCTTTCGATGTCCAGGCTGCCGCCCATCATTTTCCGGATCCGCTCCCGGGAATTCTCTATGCCCAGGTGGCGGTTGGCATCGTCCGCGGTTTTCCCCACGTCGAATCCGACCCCGTCGTCGGAGATGGTGACGAGGAAGGCGGTGTCGGTTTCCCGGGAGGAGAGCCGGACCGTCCCGCCGGAGCGGGCTTTGCAGATGCCGTGCTTGATGGCGTTTTCCACCATGGGCTGCACCGACAGGGCCGGGACCTGGAAGGCGGTGCAGTTGATGTCGTATTCCACCGTCAGCTTGTTGGGAAAGCGGAGCTCCTCAAGCCAGACATAGGTGCGGATGTGATTCAGCTCCTTGGAAAAGGAGACGGGATTGCTTTTGTCCGCGAAATTCAGATTTTCCCGGAGATAGTCGGAGAAGGCGGTGGTGGCCTGGGCGGCGAGCTTGGGATCCTCCTCGCAGAGGGCCGCGATCACGGCCAGGGAGTTGTGCAGGAAGTGGGGCTGCATCTGGGAGATCATCGCGGAAACCTGGAGCTGCACATGTTCCTCTTCGTACCGCTGAAGGTCCTGCTCAAGGCCCTCATGGGAGCTGAAGAACACGAGAGAAAGGGGCAGCAGGATCATATAGCAGAACAGGCCCAGGAGATAGATGCCCATGCCCAGGACATCGTAGTTGATCGCGCAGGTGGCGAAGAGGGCGGGAGCGAAAATACAGCATAAAAACGAGAACTTCCGCGTCCGGCTCATGGACGAGAAGAGGGTGGCGACGAAGAGAAGGATAAGGCAAAGGCAACCCGTGATAATGCTGATGTAATCGGTCACGCTCTCGGAAAACCCGCCGTCTTCGGTGACGAGGAAGAGGATCGGGTGGAACAGGTTGACGATGAGGCAGAGCGTATACAGGCTGACCACGACCAGGATCAGGACGGAAACGGCACGGATCAGCGGGGAGTCGGGAATGAACTGTTTTTCGTAATACCACAGCATCAGGTAGGCCATCGTGACGAAAAAGTAGCTCAGGGTGGAGAGGGTGGTGAGCAGCCCGACGTGGCCCGGGGTGTGATAGATGCCGATGCCGATGGCGGATAAGAAGACCGCCACGTACAGGGTGACGTAAAACAGGGTGAACTGCCGCGTCAGCGGAGATGCTTCTTCCACTTTCCAATAGATGTACCCTGACAGCAGGGACAAAAACGTGAGTCCGATGAGCTCGGCGGTCACGACGATACCGGCAAAGCTTTCCCGGAAAACGTTGTTGTAAATGGCTTCCCCGATGCAGAACAGCGTAAGGGAAGATAAAGTGATGAAGAGGATTAACCGGATTTGCTTGTAATGGGATTGTGTCAGGGCGATCAGTGGGTTCATGGTATTTCCTCTTGTTTCCTCGTGGTTTTCGTCAAGTATACCACCGGTTTCCGCTGCGGGAAAAGAAGAAATGAAAATTATAGAGGATTTTTAACGCGTTTTTTGGTACATTATATATACGGAGATCCCGGAGAAGGGGAAAGGAATGAGGAGAAGGGAGTCTGAAGAGGCGGAACAATGAGGATACTTGCCGTAGAAGATGAAGTCACCCTGTTAAGGCATCTGGCCAATCGGATCCGCGAGGCGCTGCCGGGAGCGGAAGTCCTGGCCTTTGACAACACCGAGGATGCCCTGGCCGCCCTGCCCGAAAAGGAGATCACGATCGCCTTCCTGGACATTGCCATCGACAACATGAACGGGGTCGACCTGGCGAAACGGATCAAAGCCGTCTACCCGGACTGCGACATTGTGTTCTGCACGGGATACGGCGATTATGCCGTGCAGGCCTTCAACCTGGGCGCCAGCGACTATCTGATGAAGCCCATCACGAAGGAAAAAATCGAGCACGCCCTGAGCATGCTTCGCCGGGCCAGCGTGAACACGGTCGCGGAGCAGGGCCTGTACATCCGGTGCTTCGGCGAATTCGAGGTGTTTTACCAGGGGGAGCCGGTCGCGGCCTTTACCAAACGGTCCAAGGAGCTGCTGGCCTATCTGGTGGACAAGGCGGGCGCCCTTTGCTCCTCCGCGGATATCTGCAACGCGATTTTCCGGACCAACTCCGACTCCTATTTCCGCGTGGTGAAAAAAGACCTGAACAATGCCCTTGCCGGAATCGGACAGGACGAGGCCCTGATCAGGGACTGGGGAAAGCTGGGCATCAACAGAAACCGGGTCGCCTGCGATTATTTCGCCTATCTGGACGGAGATCCGAGGGCAGTGAACCAGTACAAGGGCGTCTACATGTCCCAGTATGACTGGGCGAGGAAAGAATTGTAGCCGGAAAGAAGAATCAGATAACGCAGGCAGGATTGCCTTTGCCGCCAAACTGAACGCACACACGGAGCCCCCGGATCAGGGGGCTTCTTTCAATAATCTGAACAAAATGATTATAGTGTCGTTTCAGAAATAGTGCGCGCATAATCAAAGATGTCAGGGATAAACACTTGCGTATAATCAGAAGCAATGCTAAAATGTGCGTATAATCAAAGAAATGGCGCGCGACATATATGCGCATAATCAAAGGAGAGTCATCGTGATACTCAAGAGAAAAATATACGACAAACTGCTGACATGGAAAAACGATGCCCGGGGTTCCCGTGCGGTCATGATCGAAGGAGCGAGACGGGTAGGAAAGAGTACGATCGCTGAAGAGTTTGCCAAGAACGAGTACAGCTCATATCTGGTGATTGACTTTGCAAAGAAAGATGCAGAAACAGAGAGCTATTTTACAAACTATCTGAATGACCTGGATACGCTGTTCATGATGCTCCAGGCACATTACGGAGTCAGACTGAAAGAGCGGGATTCCCTGATTATATTTGATGAGGTGCAAATGTTTCCTCAGGCAAGAGCGGCAATAAAATACCTGGTTGCTGATGGGAGATATGATTATCTCGAAACCGGCTCTCTGATCTCCATTCGGGAAAACGTTCGGGATATTGTGATCCCATCCGAGGAGAGGCGTATTTCCATGTACCCCCTGGATTTTGAAGAATTTGCGGCAGCGATGGGAGAGGAGATGCTGCTGGAATACATCAGGTCCTGCTTCAGAGAACGGAAGCCGCTGGAAAGATCTCTCCACGGCAAGGCAATGCTGCTGTTCAAACAATACCTTTTGGTTGGCGGTATGCCAAGGGCGGTAACAGCATTTCTCGAAAGCCACAGAAGTTTCGCAGAAGCAGATGTCGAGAAAAGAGACATCCTCGCGCTGTACAGGGAAGATATCATGAAGATCAACGCAAGATACAGGGGCAAGGTCCTTGCGATCTATGACCAGCTGCCCGGATTGCTCTCCAGACACGAAAAACGTGTTGTCTTCAAGAAGGTACAAGAGGGATCCTATGCGGAACAATATGAGGAATCCTTCTTCTGGCTGTCGGATTCCATGATATCCAATGAATGCTTTCTGTGCGCGGATCCGAATGTGGGGCTTTCCCTTAACGAGACCCGTACATATATCAAATGCTATCTTGCGGATACCGGTCTGCTGGTCAGCCATGCGTTTGATGAGAATGCCCTGCTGGAGGAAGAAGTATATAAACAGATACTGAATGACGAACTATCCATGAATGAAGGGATGCTCTATGAAAACGCAATTGCGCAGATGCTTGCTGCCAACGGACATAAACTGTACTTTTACACACACTATAATGAGGAAAAGCACAGAAATGATATGGAGATCGATTTTCTGATTTCAGACAATAAGAAACTGAAGTATAAGATCTATCCGATTGAGGTAAAGTCATCAAAACGCTATTCAACCGTTTCGTTAAACCGATTCAAAGAAAAATACAGGGAACGCATAGGGGAATGTTATCTGATCCATCCGAAGAACCTGTCGATAAAAGATGAGATCATCTGTATCCCGCCATATATGACATGGCTGCTTTAAGGGGCGTCGGATGTCGAACCGCCGTCATTTTGAGAGAGGCATCTGCCTGTGCGGACGCCTTTTTTTCATATGACGAAAAAAATGCTGAAAAAGCAAAACTTTTAAATTTTAACGGATTTTTAACGGTTTGGTTTGGTAGAATACGTCAGAATACCGCGAAGACGGATATTAATGTATTCAGTATAAACCTCGAGCAGTAGTCGTATCATTGTCAATGAAGGAGGGAACAACTATGAATCGACGAAAACAGTTTATAGTCTTTTTGTTCGCCGTGGCGCTTGCGCTGACGCCGATGTCTGCCGCATGGGGCGACACCACGTCGGGCGAGATGCAGGCCTCGAATCAGAAGTACGTGGACAATGACGCCAGCAAGCGAATCGAGTCGTTCACGCTTGATGGTAAGTTCGACTATCAGAGCCTGGGCGCCGATTCCGGTAAGACGACGTACACCCTGAACACAAGCAACATTCAGGAAATCGTGAAGAACAAGCTGTTGCCCGAATGGAGTAAGATAGCGACTGGTGTCTTCCGCGATCAGGCAGGCCAGCTGGTCGACTTCTATGGCTATGAAAACAACGGCGGCTGCATGAGCCGAGCTGGCTTTAACGCCTATTTTGACATGTCCAGAGGCCATAATGACAAGTATAAGGATGAGACATGGAGCTGCTGGAGCCTCAGGGATAAACTCAAGCAAACGTACCCGAGCCGCGCGGGTGAACAGAACTGGGACCAGTTTGTTGTCTCAGGTGTCAAGCCGATCTCCAGCCAGAGCGAGGCGCGCACAATGATGGCAGAGTCGCTTCACAATATCGAAAAGAATTTCTCTCTTACAACAGATGATTTTCTGGATGCAGGCGAAGATACACTCAGCAGCCTGGACGACGATACAGAGACGACCGGTTTTGCCAACATCGTGACGGCCATTAACTGCAAGGGTTCATCGAAAGAATATGATTACACATCCTTCGGCATCGCATTCTACGACTTCGAGCCGGTGCCGGTGGCTGCGGAAGATCTCGACTATGTTACTGTGCAGCCGAATAATAGTTTTAAGCCCACCACGACCGATAAGGGCACGAATTCTTCCTTTGTCGAAAACAAGCAGCAGCAGGAGATCCTGCATTCCGCAATGCTGGGAGATTCCGTAACCGAAACGACCAGCATGAATCTGTCTGCTCTCGCTTCCTGTGAACTGGATCAGAATATGGGCGCGAATATTGGTGTGAGCGAAACCGAGTCCAGCTCGGAAACAAGCTTCTGGAATGATGATATGTTTGGCAGCGGCTCGAGCACCGAAAGCTCTTCGGATACTATTTCGATGGGGATGAACTGGGGCGCGGCCTGGAAAATGGCCGGCGCGCTGGGCGCCGAAATGGGGCACAGCGTAGCGAAAGAGGTAAGCAAGGCTGTGGAGACCACCATAGCGCTTCCTCCGCATACGGCTACAAATATCGATCATAAGACCACCACCTCTACCTATACCCAGAGCTATCAGCAGCCGGTCATCCTGAACTACAAGGTGGCGATCTTCGCGATGAGCGGTAACTGCAGCGGGGCCGGCGCCGGCGGCATATACGACAACAACCTTTACGAAAAGCAGTCCCTCGTCATCAAGTTCGACACCAAGGATAAGGATAGTGCTTCCTATGGGTGCGACGCAACGGACGACCTGTACAGCCGCGTTGTCACGAACAAAAGTGTTTCCAATTACGATTCTCAACAGGGACGCACACTCGAATCCCACAGCACCGCGAGCAGGTTCAGCCCGAGCAAAGACATCGACTGGAGCGACGTGGAGAGTTATATATCAGGAGGCTACGATGCTCCGCATGTTACAAGTATTGCGAAGCAGAATTACTTCTACGAAACACCGGGAAAACTGACGGCCGAACAGGACAAGACGGTCTCCAGTGCGGGTAAAATCTATCCTCTGTATGACCTCGCCTACGTCACGACTCCGAAAACGAATTACGTGTTGTACAGCAACTACACGATGGATCGTAATTCGCTGCCTTTGGAGGGCTACAACAGTCACGATGTCGCTTTCTATGGATTCAATCCGGAGTGGGGTGAATGGAACCGTTGCGATGCAAATGGTGATATCATAAACAATGGATACCTGCTGGATGGTGATCCTGTCACATTGGAAGGAGATACGCTTGTGCCGAAAGTCGATGGTCAGAATGCGCAAGGAGGCACCATCTACCTGACCTGGAAATTCAAAGAAGGCGCACAGGCAATGACGATCCAGAGCGGCGCCGAGCAAGAGAAGACACCGGGTCTCCAGAATTTGACTGATTCAAACATCCAGACGCCCGTTGTGACAATAAACGTTGTGAATATTGGACTTGACGATCCTGCTGTCACGGCGGAAGGAAGCTATAAAGGCTTCTATAAAAAGCCAATCAACCTGCGAAACGAGATGACCTATGAGGTGACCGACAAAGACGACGTAGTACTCGAAACTCCGGTCCGCTGGGAAAGCCGTGAACCTGCCAGCAGCGGCATCGTTGTGAATAGCGCCACCGGCGATGTGAAGTTCACGAAGCCGGGCACCTATAGAGTGCGCCCCTACATCATCAATAACAAGAAAGTGAAGGTTTATTCGGATTGGCTCACCGTTGTCGCCACGGAACACGACCCGGTGCATTACGACGGGAAAGACCCGACCTGTGATGTCAACGGACGGACGGAGCACTACAGGTGCGCGGATTGCGATAAGTACTTCGCTGACGCCGACTGCACAGTCGAGATTTCAAAGAAAGATTCCATCATCGATCCAATCGGTCATGACTGGGGCGAGTGGAAGACCACTACGAAAGTTTCAGAAAATAATAACAACAAGGGCGAGCAGACGCGCGTGTGCAAAAGAGATGCCAGTCATACGGAAACGCGCGACCTGTATTCCGTGCAGTTCGACGCGAACGGCCACGGCACCGCGCCGGAGAAGCAATCCGTTGCATTCGGTGCATCGGTGGCGGTTCCGCAGGATCCCGCAGCCACGGGCTACACCTTCGAGGGCTGGTATGTGGACAGGAACTGCACAACGGCCTACGATTTCACCGCGACTGTTAACACTGAACTCGTTGAACAAAAATTCGTTAACAATAAACTGACGCTGTACGCTAAGTGGACCCCGGTCAAGTACACGGCTGCCGCCATGGCTGTTGGGGATGTTACGAAAGATAAGGACGGGGAAATGAAAGTTGATCCCGTTGCGAACGGTTCCATAACGATCGCGGGCGGCACATCTGTTACAGAAGATGGGTACACCTACTCCCTCAAAGAAGTGGAATACGGAACCCCCGTCACCCTGACGGTGACACCGGATCAAGACTATGGCCTGAAAGAGATCGTGGCAATTCCGGTAAATCCTGATTCGTCACTGGGTAAGGAGTTCACACCGGACAAGGTAGGTAACAATAAGTATTCATTCATCGTACCCGCTGCTGACGTTGCGGTCCTGGCCAACTTTGCCCAGGTAAAAGTAACCTACGATGGCAATGCGCCGGAAGGCGAAGAAGTGAGCGGCGTTCCAGGACCTGAGAAGATACCATACGGAAGCGCGCCTGCGCTTAATGCCACACCAACGATTGCGGGTGAGGGGTATTATTTCGGCGGCTGGTGCACGGATAAGGCCTGCACAAAGCCCTGTCTGAGCACTTCGGCGTTGACGAAAGACACGACCCTCTACGCGAAATGGACAAATAACGCGACGAAATGCAAAGTGACCTATACGCTGTTATGGGAACCTGATACCGCTGATGAAACAGATAAGGGCATCTATACGGACAGCTATTGGGCCGATACCGGGTCTGCAGCTTACGACCCGACGGAAGATCTGTATGCTCTTGCGGGAATGGATCTTCGAGCCGCCTATGAGCTCGAGAGTAAAGAAGGTAAGTGCTGGTTCACGAATGCCACCGGACTACCCCAATCCGAAGAAGACTCTGTAGTCCTTGAGAGTGTCGGACTGACCGGACCCTTTGATTTCGCAACACCTATTCCTGGAGAGACCGGAGAAATTCACCTCTACGCGAAGGTGGTTCCCAGGAAATATACCGTAACGTATTTCGACGGCGAAGATAATGAGGATGATCAACTGGGAAGCCAGAAAGTAGTCTACAACACGCCGATCAACGAAATTGATGGACAAGTCGACTCGCCGACAGGGGGTGAAGGCCATGAGTTCTCTGGCGAATGGACTACGAAGGACGGCACGCCGTGGAATATCGCAGCCAATCCCGTTACCGACGATCTGAAACTGTTTGCCAGCTATAAAGACCACGAATGGGGTGCGTGGGAAGTAGATACTCCTGCTACCATCGGCGCCAAGGGCGTAGAGAAGCGCGTGTGCGGTAAAAATGCACAGCATACCGAGACGCGTTCCACCGCCAAGGTCGATCCCACGCCGCTTAAGAAGGCCATCAAGGCCGCGCAGGATACCAAAGAAGGTGTAAAGGTTTCTGAAGACGGCAAGGATGTTGATCCTTCGGAGCTGTACACAACGGCAGCCGAAAAGAAGGCCCTCGATGAAGCCATTGCCGCAGCGCAGAAGGTTGTAAAGAATCCTGAGTCTACACAGAAGGATGTAGATGACGCCGTTGCTGCCGTGACGAAGGCCAAGGAAACCTATGACGCAGCCAAGAAGCCGGGCAAGAAGGAACCCAGCAGCCTTCCGACCGAGGAGCAAATGAACAAGAAGATCACCAACACGAATACGGACAGCGATCTTGTCGAATCTTCCTTCGGGCTGCTGAAAGCGAGAGGCATTTCCAAAGGCAAGAAGGGTGTGCTCGTGCAGTGGGCGAACCCGGGGATGAATACAGCCAAGTTTGTCATCTATGGCAACCGGTGCAATACCAAGGGCAAGAAGTTCACCTTCGTCAAACTCAGGGAGTTCAATGCGAACACCCTCAAGTACATGCCGACGGATGTCAATGGCATGAAGCTGAAGAAGGGAACCTACTACAAGTTCATCGTGATGGCCGTTGACCAGAACGGCAGAGTGGTCGCCGTCTCCAAGGCTGTCCACGTGACGACCAAGGGCAAGAAGGGCAACCACAAGTCCGTCAAGAGAATGAAGCCGACGAAGAAGGCGATGCAGGTCCTCTCGGTCGGCAAGAGCAAGAAGCTGAAGGCGAAGGCCGTCAAGGGCAAGAAGAAGGTCTCCAAGCACAGAGCAATTGCCTGGGAGTCCTCCAACCCGAATGTGGCGGTGGTGAGCAAGAAGGGTATGGTCACCGGTAAACAGGCCGGCACCTGCACCATCTACGCCTACGCCCAGAACGGCGTCTACACCACCTTCCAGGTCACGGTCAAGTAGGAGCCGATCCGTAAACGGATCATCAGAGTGTTGAGGTCTGCGGATAAGTAACCAAAGCATTTGGAGGTCTGCAGACAGAAACAGCAAAAGAAAAGACAGGAGATTCCAGCCGGACAAGCGGCATGGAATCTCCTGTTTTCGTTGTCGGCCCAATCTCCCGTTTTCGTTGCCTTTGCCCCTTCACCGCAATGCCGCGCTACTACTGTACTGACCTGCCAAATTTTTGAAATTTGTAGAATTCCCTATGGGGAGAAGGTATAATTCACTTGAATAGAACATACGGATGCGCTGGCGGCAGCGCATCATTGTCCGAGGGGCAAAGGGGATAAAAGAGCGAAAGAAGGAGGACAGATGGTATGACAGTCAAAATCAACGGAGAACAGCTGACGATTGAAGAAGTCATCAGAGTGTGCCGGGAGGGAGAAAAGGTAGAGATCACGGAGGACGCTAAAGTCGTCGTGAACAGAGCCCGGGACTATGTGGAGAAGAAGCTGGAGGAGAAGGCGGTGATCTACGGACTGACCACCGGATTCGGCAAGTTCTCCAACGTGGTCATCTCACCGGAACAGACGGCGCAGCTGCAGAAGAACCTGATCATCAGCCACACCTGCTCCATGGGCGACGCCTATCCGGTGCATTACGTCCGGGCGGCCATGCTGCTGCGGGCCAACAACCTGAGCCGGGGCTATTCCGGCATCCGGCTTTCGACGGTCCAGACCATGGTGGACATGCTCAACGCGGGGATCCATCCCGTGGTGCCGGAGAAGGGATCCGTCGGATCCTCCGGCGACCTGGCGCCCCTGTCCTGCATCGCCCTGGGCCTCATCGGCAAGGGGATGGTGGAATACAAAGGCAACCTCGTTGAAGCGGCCGAGGCCATGAAGGACGCGGGGATCACTCCGGTGGAACTGGCGGCCAAGGAAGGATTGGCGTTGAATAACGGAACCCAGATGATGACGGCGGTGGGCCTGAACGTCCTGTGGGACGCCATGAAGCTGCTGAAGATCGCCGACATCGCCTGCGCCCTGACCGGCGAAGCCCTGAAGGCCATCCGCAAGGCCTACGACCCGAAGGTCCACGAGATCCGGGGACAGGTCGGCCAGATGACCGAGGCGGAGAACCTGCGGGCCCTTCTGGAGGGTTCGGAAAATGCCCTCTGGCTCCATGACAATAAAGTACAGGATCCCTATTCCCAGCGGTGCGCGCCCCAGATCCACGGCGCCTCCCGGGATGCCATCAGCTATGTGCGCAGCATCGTGGAGAGGGAGATCAACGCGGTCACGGACAACCCGCTGGTCTTCTCCATATCGGATGAAGTCATCTCCGGCGGCAACTTCCACGGACAGCCCATGGCTCTTGCCTTTGATTTCCTGAAGATCGCCATCTCCGAGCTGGCCAACGTGTCCGAGCGGAGAATCGAGCGTCTGGTCAACCCGGCATGCTCCGAGGGCCTGCCCGCATTCCTGACCAAGCACGGCGGCGTCAATTCCGGTTACATGATCGCCCAGTACGCGGCGGCGTCCATGGTTTCCGAGAATAAGGTTTATGACCACCCGGCCTGCGTGGATTCCATCCCCACATCGGCCAACCAGGAAGACCACGTCTCCATGGGAACCACTTCGGCGAGAACGGCTGCATTGGTATTAGACGATGCGCAGAAGGTGCTGGGCATCGAGCTTTCCGCGGCGGCTCAGGGCATCTGGCTGCGGGAGGAAATGGGAGAAGGCGGCATCAGCAAGCTGGCCCCGGGAACCCGCGCGGCCTACGAATATATTCGGAAGATGAGCGACCCCATCGAGGAGGACATCGTCATGCTGGACGAGCTGGCGAAGTTCGATGCCATGGTCAAGGACGGCGGCATCATCGACGCGGTGGAGAAGGTCGTACCCTTGAAATAACAGGTGAAGCAACAGGAACACAATCTATTGCCAATAGGCAATGAGAGGGAGGAATAACATGTTGGACAACAAAACCATCTGCAATGCGATGACCGTTAAGCTGGGAAATGAGTATCCCGACTATCCGGAATTCCAGGAGGGTATCCGCCGGGCACCGGACAGAGGTTTCCGCCTGACGAAGGCCCAGACCCGCGTCGCCCTGAAGAACGCCCTGCGCTATGTTCCGGAAGAGCTGCATGAGAAGCTGGCGCCGGAGTTCATGGAAGAGCTGAAGACCTACGGCAGAGTCTATGCCTACCGGTACCGTCCCCAGGGCAGGCTTTACGGCAAACCCATCGACGAATACAAAGGCAACTGCCTGGCCGGCAAGGCCTTCCAGGTGATGATCGACAACAACCTGGACTTTGAGGTTGCCCTCTATCCCTACGAACTGGTTACCTACGGCGAGACGGGACAGGTCTGCCAGAACTGGCTGCAGTACCGTCTGATCAAGAAGTACCTGGAGGTCATGACCGAGGATCAGACCCTGGTCGTGGAATCCGGACATCCCCTGGGACTGTTCCCCTCCAAGCCGGAGGCGCCCCGGGTCATCATCACCAACTCCATGATGATCGGCATGTACGACAACCTGGATGACTGGGAAGTCGCGGAGCAGATGGGCGTGGCCAACTACGGCCAGATGACCGCCGGCGGCTGGATGTATATCGGCCCCCAGGGCATCGTTCACGGCACATTCAACACCATCCTCAACGCCGGCAGGAAAGAACTGGGCGTTCCCGAGGACGGCGATCTGGCCGGACACACCTTCGTATCCTCCGGACTGGGCGGCATGAGCGGTGCCCAGCCGAAGGCGGCGAACATTGCGGGTGCCGTCGGCATCTTCGCCGAGGTTGACGCCTCCCGGATCGAGACCCGCCACAGCCAGGGCTGGGTGGACACGGTCAGCGACGACCTGGATGAGATCTTCAGGGTGGCTGCCGAGAAGCTGGCCGCGAAGGAGAGCATCTCCATCGCTTATCACGGCAACATCGTGGATCTGCTGGAGGAGGCGGTGAAGAGGGATTTCCATATCGACCTGCTCTCCGACCAGACCTCCTGCCACAACGTATACAACGGCGGATACTGCCCCGTGGGCATGACCTTCGAAGAGAGAACGAAAATGCTCCACGAAGACAGGGATAAGTTCTGCGAGGAAGTGGACAAGACCCTGCACAGACACTATCACGCCATCAAGGCTCTGACCGAAAAGGGAACCTACTTCTTTGACTACGGCAATTCCTTCATGAAGGCCATGTACGACGCCGGCGTCAAGGAGATCTCCAAGAACGGCTACGACGACAAAGACGGATTCATCTGGCCCTCCTACGTGGAAGACATCATGGGCCCCGTGCTCTTCGACTACGGCTACGGCCCCTTCCGCTGGGTCTGCCTCTCCGGCAAGCCGGAGGACCTGAGAGCCACCGACCAGGCGGCCATGGACGTCATCGATCCGAACCGGCGCGGCCAGGACAGAGACAACTGGATCTGGATCCGCGACGCGGAGAAGAACAAGCTGGTCGTCGGCACCCAGGCGAGAATCCTCTATCAGGACGCGGAGGGCAGAAGGGACATCGCCCTGGCCTTCAACCGTCTGGTCAGAGAAGGCAAGATCGGCCCGGTCATGATGGGCAGAGACCATCACGACGTTTCCGGCACCGACTCCCCCTTCCGGGAGACGTCCAACATCAAGGACGGATCCAACGTCATGGCGGACATGGCGGTGCAGTGCTACGCCGGCAACGCGGCCAGAGGCATGAGCCTGTGCGCCCTGCATAACGGCGGCGGCGTAGGCATCGGCAAGGCCATCAACGGCGGATTCGGATTGCTTTTGGACGGAAGCGAGAGAGTGGATGCCATCATCAACTCCGCCATGATGTGGGATGTCATGGGCGGCGTAGCCAGAAGAAACTGGGCGAGAAACGAGAACGCGGTGGAGACCTCCGTGGCCTACAACGGCAACTATGCCGGCAAGGGACACATCACCATCCCCTATATCGCTTCCGATGATCTGGTCGACCGCGTCGTTGACGAGTTCGTGAAGTAACGGGAGGTCCCTGCATGAAACGCACACTGATTCGCAATATCGGCATCCTGCAGACGCCCACGGGCAGCTACAGCCACAAGGGCAGCAAGCAGGGAGCCAACGAGAAATACAGCAACGCCTGCATCGCCATCGAGGACGGGAAGATCGAGCAGATCACCGAAGACGGCAAGGTCCCCGAAGGAAGCTTCGACGAGACGATCGACGCGGGCGGCAAATTGGTTACGCCTGGACTGGTGGACGGACATACCCACCTGATCTTCGGCGGATACCGCCAGCATGAGATCGCCATGAAACTGGCCGGAGCGGACTATCTGGACATCCTCCGGGCAGGCGGCGGCATCCTGGATACGGTGAGAAAGACCCGGGAGGCGAGCTTCGACGAACTCTACGAGAAGTCCTGCGCTTTCCTGGATGAAATGCTCGCTTTCGGCGTGACCACCTGTGAAGCCAAGAGCGGCTACGGCCTGGACGAGGAAAACGAGATCAAGATGCTCAAGGTGATCAACGCCCTGGGAGAGAACCATCCCATGGACGTGGCGGCGACCTTTATGGGCGCCCACGCGATTCCGCCGGAGTATGAGGACCGGGGCGACGAGTACATCGACATGATGTGCGAGGTGCTGATGCCGGAAGTCCAGCGCCAGGGCCTGGCGGAGTTCTGTGACATCTTCTGCGAGGATTCCGTCTTCAACGCCGAACAGAGCCGAAAGTATCTGGAAAAGGCAAGGGATCTGGGCTTCGCCCTGAAGATCCATGCCGACGAGATCGAAGCCATCGGCGGATCGCAGCTGGCCGGAGAACTGGGCGCGGTCTCGGCGGAGCACCTGATCGCCATCGAGGAGGACGGCATGGACGCCATGGCGGAAGGCGGAACCACCGCCATGCTGCTGCCGGCGACCTCCTTCTATCTGGGCAAGACCTACGCGCCGGCGAGGACCATGGTGGAAAAGGGAATCCCCGTCGCCATCGCCAGCGATTTCAATCCGGGCTCCTGCCCGTCGCTGAATCTGCAGTTTGCCATCAACCTGGGATGCCTGAAATACAAGCTCACTCCGGAAGAGGTGCTGACGGCCGTGACCATCAATCCGGCCTGCGCCTGCGGAAAGGGTGACCTGACGGGAACCTTGGAGGTGGGCAAGCAGGCGGATCTGGTGATCTGGAACGCGCCGGACTTTGAAATGGTATGTTACCGGTTCGGATCCAATCTGGCCGGACGCGTCATGAAGAAGGGAGAAATAGTAGTATGAAACTGATCGAACTGAAAATGAACGAATATCTGGATATTCTTCTGTCCAACGCGCCGGCTCCCGGCGGCGGCTCCGTCAGCGCGCTGGCGGGCGCCCAGGGTGCGGCCCTGATGGCCATGGTGTGCGATCTGACGACAGCGAAGGAGAAATACGCCGACGATCACGAACTCTGCCGGGAGATCCGGGAGAAGGCCGGCGAGCTGTACGAGGGATTCGCCCGGGCCGTGGACGAAGATACGGAGGCTTTCAATCTGGTGGCGGCGGCATTCAAGATGCCCAAGGACACCGACCAGCAGAAGGAAGCCAGGAAAAAGGCCATCGCCGACGGAACCCTGGAGGCGACGAAGGTGCCTTTCCGTGTGATGAGCATGGCTTCGGAAGGACTGCAGCTGGCCGAGCGCCTGCAGGGGCACTATAACCGCAACTGCGACAGCGACTACGGCGTGGGCGTGCTGAACCTGATGACCTGCATGCGGGGCGCATGGCTCAACGTGAAGATCAATCTGCCGGGCGTGAAGGACGAAGACCTGGCGAAGGAATATGAAGAGTCGGGCCGGAAGATGCTTGCCGACGGAGAAGTTATCGCCGACAGAATCTACAGCGAAATCGAGGAGGAACTTTAATGGCGAAGATTATTGAAAGTGTACCGAACATCAGCGAAGGAAGAAACCAGGAAGTTATCGAGGCATGCGTGGATCAGATCCGCAATACGCCGGGCTGCACCCTGCTGAACTATTCCTCCGATGAGGACCATAACCGGACCGTCATCACCTACATGGGGAGCCCCGAAGGCTGTGAGGAAGCCAGCGTGAAGCTGGCGAAGAAGGCGGTCGAGCTGATCGATCTGACCAAACATGAGGGCGGACACCCCCGTATGGGCTGTGTGGATGTCATGCCTTTTATCCCCATCAAGGAAGCGACGACGGAGGAATGCATCGAGCTGTCGAAGAGAGTGGGACAGCGGGTGGCCGAAGAGGCGGACCTGCCCGTCTTCCTTTATGAAGACTCCGCCACTGCGCCCCATCGCCAGAACCTGGCCAAGATCAGAAAGGGCCAGTTCGAGGGAATGGCCGAAAAAGTCCAGGATCCGGACTGGATTCCCGACTTCGGCGGACAGCGCATCCATCCCACGGGAGGCTGTGTGGCCGTCGGCGCCAGACCGCCGCTCATCGCCTTTAACATCAACCTGGCCACCGATGATGTAGAGATCGCCAAGAAGTGCGCCACTATTATCCGGGAAGCCAAGGGCGGCTTCAAGTGCGTGAAGGCCATGGGCCTGCTGCTGGAAGACCGGAACATCGCCCAGGTATCCATCAATATGACCAACTTCAACATCACGCCCCTTCACCGCGTGCTGGAGCAGGTCAGACGGGATGCCGCCCGGTACGGCGTCAACGTCATCGGTACGGAAGTCATCGGACTTGCGCCTATGCAGGCCTTCTTCGACGCGGCGGAATACTATCTGCAGATTGAAGACTTCCAGCCGGATGTTCAGGTGATCGAAAACCATCTGCTTTAGCCGCGGGAGCGCAGCCGGATCGGCGGAGACAAGCCGCCCCGCGCCGCGCAGCGAAAGGACGGACGCTATGCAGGAGAAGATGAAGGGATCGCTGTCTCTGGCTGAAGAAGTCACGGCCATCCTGAGGGATCGGATACTGAACGGCGCTTACGAAATGGGCGAAAAGCTGACGGAGAGCAAGATCGCGACCGAGCTGAAGGTCAGCCGAACTCCCGTCAGGGACGCCTTTCGTGAACTGCAGAGGGAGCGCCTGATTGAATATGTCCCCAACAAAGGCTGTTTTGCCAGGGGGTTTGACCGGGAAGATGTGGCGGATATTTACGAAGTCCGCAAGGTCGTCGAGCAGGTGGCCATCCGGGCGGTCATCGAGAAATCCACCGAGGAGGAGATCCAACAGCTCGGCCGGCAGCTGGAAGTGATGAGGACCTACACCCAGGGCTGCGTCTACGATCAGCTGCTGAAGGCCAATGAGGAGTTCCACGAGATGATCTACCGCATGACCCGGAGCCGTTTTGTGGTTCAGGTCCTCCGGTCATATCAGGACTATGTCCATTACGCCAGGAGGGCAACCCTGCGGGAAGCGGAGGATCTGCCGGAGATATTTCATGAGCATGAGAAGATTTTTCAGGCAGTGCAGACCAGAAACAAAGAGGAAGCCTGCGCGGCTGTCGCCGAACATATGGACATGTCGGCCCAGCGCATGCTGTCCCGCTGGGCCGCTGCGGAAGGAGACCGGTAACGTGGCAGTGATTCAGCAGGTTAAAGTTGTATACAAAAATACAATAACCAGGAATAAAACAAAAAAAGCCTTGATTTTTCAAGGTTTTTTGCTTGAAGCAAATCGTATACAATGTTACTATTGAGGTCAGAAGGAGGCACTATGGAGAAGACAAAAGACACCTCAGAACAAGTCGTTCTTCAGGGCAACGAGGCCTGTACCAAAGGCGCCCTTTACGCGGGCTGCCGGTTTTTTGCAGGCTATCCGATCACCCCTTCGACGGAGATTATCGAAATGATGTCCGGCGAAATGCAGAAAGCCGGCGGAGCCTTTATTCAGATGGAAGATGAGATCGGCTCGGCCTGCGCCATTATCGGAGCCCGCTGGGGCGGCAGCAAGGCCATGACCGCGACATCAGGCCCGGGATACACCCTGATGCAGGAAGCGATCGGATTCGCGGCGGTGACCGAGACCCCCATCGTGATCGTCAACGTGCAGCGGGGCGGCCCTTCCACAGGACAGCCTACTCTGTCCTCGCAGCAGGATATTTACCAGGCCAGATACGGCAGCCACGGTGACTACGGAATCATCGTCCTGGCCCCCTCGTCGGTCCAGGAAATGTACGACTTCACCGTACGCGCCTTCGAGCTGGCGGAACAGTTTCGGACCCCGGTGATCCTGCTGGCCGACGAAGTGGTCGGCCACATGCGGGAAAAGATCACCATTCACAAGGGCGTCCAGTCCTTCCAGAAACCGAAACAGAAATACAGCGTCTCGCCGTCGGTGGACTTTTTCAAAGGCAACCATACCACCGTCGAAGGCCAGCTCCATGACGAGCTGGGCCGGCGGATCGGCCATCTGGCTGACCGCAGCGGCGAGTTTATCGAGCAGATCACACGCAAGATCGACGATCATGTGGACATGATCGCCGACATCTCCACCTACTGCATGGAAGATGCCGACGTGGCCATCGTGGCCTACGGCTCCGTGGCCCGGCCCTCCCTGAACGCGGTCAAGAAGGCCAGGGGCATCAAGGACGACCGGATCCTGCCCAAGTTCCGCATGGTGACCGACCTGTTCAGGCGGGGCGTCACCGAGACCATCAAGACCGACTACAGCCACCTGAAGGTGGGCCTGGTCAAGATCAACACGGTCTGGCCTTTCCCGGAGAAGCTGCTCCGGCAGGCGACGGAACACGTGCAGATGGTCATCGTTCCGGAAATGAACGTGGGGAAATACTGCCGGGAAGTGGAGCGTGTGCTTTCCGATAAGAAGGTCATCCCCATGCCCAAGTGCGGCGGGAACATCCACACCCCCAAGGAGCTTCTCGACGAGATACTGGAGGAGGTGGGCGTAGATGAATAAGCTTTACCAGAAATACATCAAGACCGAATCCCTGCCGACCCTGTTCTGCCCCGGCTGCGGCAACGGCATCGTACAGTACGCGGCCATCGAGGCCTTCGACAAGCTGGGCATCGCCGATGACGTGGCCTGCGTCAGCGGCATCGGCTGTTCATCCTGGATCCCCTGCTACTTCGAGCTGGACGTCATCCATACTATGCACGGGCGTGCCATTGCCTTTGCGGAAGGACTGAAACTGGCCCAGCCGAAGAAGAAGATCATGGTCTTCACCGGCGACGGAGACTGCCTGGCCATCGGCGGCAACCATCTGCTGCACGCGGCGGCCCGGAACATCGATCTGACGGTGGTCATGGTCAACAACTACATCTACGGGATGACCGGCGGACAGAAGTCCCCGACGACTCCCATGGGATCGAAAACGAAGACGTCCCCCTTCGGCTGCTACGATGAGCCGCTGAACGGCTGCAAACTGGTCATGGCCCTGGGCGCAAGCCACGTGGCCCGGTGGACGACGGCCCATCCGGTCCAGCTGGCCAAAGCCATCGAAGATGGCCTGGAGCACAAGGGATTCTCCTTCATCGAGGTGCTGTCCCAGTGTCCGGTCCAGGCGGGCAAGAACGTCTACGGCGAGAAGGATCCCGCGAAGATCATGGAGGGATACAAGGAATGCACCTACCGCTACCGGGAAGGTGAACCGCCGGTGGAGGGCAAGATCCCCATCGGAACTTTCCGCAAAGACGAAACGGCAACGGAGTATCTGGAACGGGTCGAGGCGAGACTGGCTTCCGAGGGAATCAGAAAGTGAGAAGACTTCATGACAGTAATAACCATAGATAAAGCCTGCTGCAAGGGCTGCAACATCTGCCTGACGGCATGCCCGAAGAAAATCTTTGTCAAATCGAAAAAACGGAACAACTACGGCACGGCCATGCCGGAAGCCAAGGACCCGGAAAACTGCATCCAGTGCAGGATGTGTGAGCGGCTCTGTCCGGACGGGGCAATCGATGTGGAAGGAGACAAACAATGAGAATCAACGTGAGATTTGCCGGAGCCGGCGGCCAGGGCGTCATCCTGGCATCGGTGCTGCTCGCCAAGGGCTACGGCCTGGGGGAGGATTACAACATCGCCCAGACCCAGAGCTACGGGCCGGAGGCCAGAGGCGGAGCCTGCAAGGCGGAAGTGGTCGTATCCGATGAGGAGATCGATTACATGAAGGTGGACGGCGTCGACGTCTTCGTGGCCTTGAACCAGGTGGGCTACGACAAGTACATCGGCGATGTCAAGGACGATGCCATCGTGCTCATCAACAGCACCCTGGTGGAATCGGACGACCCGAAGCATTACCGGATACAGGCCACGGCCAGAGCCGAGGAGATGGGCAAGCCCTTCGTGGTCAACATCATCGCTCTGGGGGCGCTGACCCGGCTCATGCCCAAGGTCCACTACCCGGCGGTGGAAGAGGAGATCCGCAACAACTTCTCGGCGAGTATCGCCTCCATCAACCTGGACGCCTACAAGATGGGTTACGACATCATGGATCAGGATCTGAAGGAGCTGGGCTACCAGACCGGCTTCGGCGAACACAGCCGGTTCTAGCGTTTCGGACGGATCGCCTGCCGATCCGGCAGACGCCGGCGGCGGAAAAATGACCAATAACAAGAAAACCGCGGGGCAGCTGACCCCACGGTTTTTTATCATAGAACAGCAAAGAAAACCCCTGCCAAAGAAGGCTGCTGCGGACCGTCCCGGAGACGATCAATACACGTAAACTTTCGGCAGACGCTGGCCGAAGGCGCAGACGATCTCGTAGTTGATGGTGCCGGTGGCCTCGGCGATGTCGTCGGCGAGGATCTCGTAGATGCCGTCCCGTCCCATGACGGTGACTTCATCTCCCAGCCGTACATAGGGGACGTCGGTGACGTCAACCATGCACTGGTCCATGCAGATGTTGCCGGCCAGCGGAGCCTTGACGCCGTTGACCAGAACGTGGCCCTTCATGGAGTAGGGGCGGGGGAAACCGTCGGCGTAGCCAAGGGGAATGGTGGCGATCAGGCTGTCCCTGGTCGCGGTGAACTTCCGGCCATAGCTGATGGTCGTGCCCACGGGAACCTTCTTCAGGTGAACGATGTTGGCTTTGACGGACATGGCCGGCCTTAGCTCCAGCTGCTTTCTGTCCACCTCGTCCGAGGGGTAGCAGCCGTAGAGGATGATGCCCGGGCGGACCTGATCGAACCAGGCCGTGGGGATCTCCATGATGGCCGCGCTGTTGGCCAGGGTCCGGATGGGCACCGGAATATGCTCGTCGATGAGCTTCTTGTAAAAGGCAACGAATCGCTGCTCCTGCAGAGCGGAGTAGGTCTTATCCGCGGCGTCAGCCGTTGCGAAGTGGGAGAAGAGTCCCTCGATGGCGAAGCCGGGAAGCTGGGCAATCTGCTTCACTTCCTCAACCGCCGCCGGATCCTCCGGCGAATAGCCGATCCGGCCCATGCCGGAGTCGCAGACAACGTAGCCGTGAACGATTTTTCCGGCTTTGACCGCCGCGTCGGAGAAGGCCTGGGCGTTGCGCAGGCTGTCGGTGACCGGGGTCAGGTCGTATTCGATAATCGTATCAACGTAGGGGTCCGGCGTCAGGCCGATGACCATGATCTGCTCGGCGAGGAATCCGGCCTTCCGCAGGCGGATAGCCTCCGAGATGGTGGCGACGCCGAAGGAGTCGACGCCGTTGGCCCGCAGGACCTCCGCCAGTTTGACGGAGCCGTGGCCGTAACCGTCGGCTTTGATGATGCCGGTGATCTTCCGGCCGGGTCCGACCTTTTCACGGATCCTCTTGATGTTGAAGTCCAGGTTGGACACATTGATTTCCGCCCAGGCGGCACGAATCGCTTCTTTGTACATAGTTGTCTGGCGCTTTCCGGGATTGCCTTTGCACCCGGAAAACCTGCTCCTTTCCCCAAATTGATAGTATGCAAATGTTCAGCAACAGTATAACACAAAAAACCGCTCCGAGGATGTGGGTGAAGCGGTTTTTTGTATATATTGGGTTATGTTGGAATGCTTGATTAAGGATCATCTATACCATATATTATGTTGGTCCGTTTGTCAACACCCCTATATCTTGTAATTGTGATCACACCGAACCGACAGCTCCCGCCCGCTTTCCCCAATTAGTTCTGGTGCACCCCAGGCAGCAGGTGACGCCAACTACAATGCCTCCGATGTGAAGATGGTGACGTTCAAGGTCAAGGTGAGGTGAGACCGTTACAGTCAGACTTTTGGGGTCGGTTCATTTGTCTGCAGACAAGGAATAATAAAAAAGAGCCGGACCGAAGTCCGACCCTGTTCCTACGGATTACTTGAACTTACTACTTTGGTTTACCGATACGCTTTATCTGTTACTGTTCAAGTTTTTCCATCTCACCGCCGTCCAGTGTGTGCTTGACCCGGTCAGCCTCTTCCGCGGCTTTGGCGTCGTTCCACTGATCCATGGTGCCCACCAGGTAACCGGTGATCCGGCGGATCCGTTCGAAGGGAACGTTGGTGAAGGTGTAGTTCAGATCGGCGTATTCGCCGTCGATGTTGACATCCAGGGTAGCCAGTTTCCGGTTGTACTTGTTCTCCAGATACTCGACGTAGGCCTGGGCTTCTTTCGGGTCTGCATTACCCGTAATGTTTAAGGACATATCGATGACCTCCTTGTTTGATCTATTCTTGAGATATTGTTCTGTATATAGTACCGGATCTTCCGGGGAAGACGCCGGTTGGTTTGCCGGTTTCAGGAGCCCATATTGTGGGGCTCGTGGGCTATTATACAATGAACCACAAGATTTTGTATAGGGAATCCGGCAAAAAAACATCAAAAATACAAAGTGGACCAATGCAGTACAGAATAAAATGGAGCTGCAAAAGCAACCATTCCCGGGCTTGCAGAGGGCTGCGGAGAAGAGTATAATCAACCCTGCGAAACACATAAAGAAAGAAGGTTAACAACATGTTCGACAAAAGAAGATTCCTTCAGGCAGACGGGGCCGGCGGCGGCCAGGTCACGGAAGAAAACTGCACCCATGACTGCGGCAGCTGTCCCAGCGCCCAGGGGTGCGGCAGCTTCGATCCCAAGAGCCTGCTGGAGGAAACCAACGAATTCAGCAATATCAAGAAGGTCATCGCCGTGGTCAGCGGCAAGGGCGGCGTAGGGAAGTCCCTGGTCACCTCCCTGATGGCCATCAGCATGCAGCGCCGGGGTGCGGTATGCGGCATCATGGACGCCGACGTCACCGGCCCGTCCATCCCCAAGGTGTTCGGCACGGAGGAAATGGCCGCCGGAAGCGAGGACGGCATCTTCCCCCTGCAGACCAAGACCGGGATCAAGACCATCTCCGTCAATAACCTGCTGGAAAACAGTACGGACCCCGTCCTCTGGCGCGGACCGATCATCGGCGGACTGGTCAAGCAGTTCTGGACGGATGTTCTCTGGGGCGAAACGGACTACCTGTTCGTGGACATGCCTCCGGGAACGGGCGATGTCGCCCTCACCGTGTTCCAGTCCATCCCCGTGGACGGCATTCTGGTGGTGACCTCTCCCCAGGACCTGGTGGGCATGATCGTGGAGAAGGCGGTGAAGATGGCGGAGATGATGGACGTTCCCGTCCTCGGCCTGATCGAAAACATGGCCTACCTGAAGTGCCCCGAGTGCGGCACGGAGATCCCCGTCTTCGGACCGAGCAAGACGGCGGAGGTGGCGAAGGCCCACGGACTGGACGTGCTGGGCCGCATCCCCATCGACCCGAAGCTGGCGGCGGCCTGCGACCGGGGCATGATCGAGCTCTTCGAGGGAGACTGGCTGGACAAGGCCGTGGAGAAAGTTGAGGAACTTTGATGTCAGAGAACTATAAATTCCACCAGCACAGGGATTGCGAATTCTTCCCCTGTCACGAGACCGACCGTCCGGAGGACTTCAACTGCCTCTTCTGCTACTGCCCCCTCTACGCCCTGGGCGAGAATTGCGGCGGAAACTTTCAGTACACGGAAGAGGGCATCAAGGACTGCACCGGATGCATGATCCCCCACAGCAAGGGCGGCTACGATTACGTCATGAAGCACTTCGGGGACATCATGGAGCTGGCGAAGAAGAAATAGGAGCGGGTGCAAAGGCAACGTTGCCTTTGCACGAAACACGCAGAAAAACCGAAGGCCATCGCCTGGGTTAAACCTCCCGGGGCGATGGCCTTTTTTTCATATGCGGTCAGCTGTTTCGCGAGCCGGACCGAAGGGATCAGAATTTGTCCCGCAGGGTGACGGTCTTTCTGGCCAGGGCGAAGAAGACCCGCAGTATGGCGCCGATGGTCAGCAGACCCAGGGCGATGGCGCCGGCCATGAGCAGGGTCTCGGTGCCGATCTGGGCGGCCTCGGCGATGTCGCCTTTGAGCAGGGCGTACATCGTGTTGAAGATCTTCAGCCCGGGGACCAGGCAGAGGATGCCGGGAATGACGAAAATGGTCGAGGCATCCTTGAGGGTGCGGGAGGCCAGGGTACTGAGCAGGCCCACGGTGCAGGCGCCGATGAAGCAGCCGAACACCGGGGAGGAATAATAGTACACGGCGATCTCCTCGGTGATCCATCCGAAGGCGCCGACCAGGGCGCAGAAGGGGATGCGTCTCACCGGAATCCGGAAGATCACGCTGAATCCGCCTGTGGCCAGAAGGGCCAGGACAAACTGGATCAGAAGATGGGTCATAGGGTAACACCTCCGATCACAGTCCATATTTTCAGGATGATTCCGGTGCCCGCCGCCAGGGAGACGGCGATGAGGAAGGCCTCTACCATGCGGGCCAGCCCTGACAGCATATCCCCCGAGAGGAAGTCCCGGATGGAGTTGGTGATGGGCACACCGGGTACAAAGAGCATGATCGCGCCGCTGATGATGTAGGGGTAGGAGGCGCCGCGGACCGAGGTCGCCACCACCAGGGCCAGAAAGGTGGCCAGGGCGCAACTGCACAGTCCGCGGATAAAAAAGTTGATGTCATATTTTTCGAGAAATCGGGACAAAGTGTAGGAAATCATCCCGATGATGAGGGCGGAGAGGAAGTCGATGGTGCTCCCGCCGAAGAGCACGGCAAAGCAGGAGGCGCACAGACCCGCAGCCACGACGCGGATAGCGAAGTGATAGGGTTTGCTGCCGCTGATCTCCTCCAGCCGGGCCATACCCTCTTCGATGGTCATGCTGGTGGTGGTGAACTCCCGGGAAAACTGGTTGACCTGGGAGATTTTGTTCAGGTCCGTTTCGCTGCTGTGGATCCGGCGGATATAGGTGGAAGCGGTATCGCCGGCGATGTCGTTGTCCAGGGTAACGAAAATCCCCGTGGGCATGGCGAATACTTCCACGTTATCGATGCCGCAGGCTTTGCAGACCCGGGTGATGGTCTCTTCCACCCGGTAGATCTCGCCGCCGCTTTTCATCATGATCTCCCCGGCCTGGACGGCCAGGTTGAGGATTGCCTTTTTCCGTTCTCTGTCCATGGTGCCATCATAATACCGGACGGGAGGGGGTGTCAATATCCCGGCGGCGGAACGGCCGGGAAACATTGGGTATTTACCTTTGGCGGGAAATGACGTAAAATCGTGCTGTAGATTCGAAAACCATACATCAACATACAAGGAGGAACGAACATGACAAGAATTGCAATCAACGGATTCGGACGTATCGGACGGCTGTCTTTCCGGAAGGTCTTCGAGGACCCGGAATGCGAGATCGTGGCCATCAATGACCTGACCAACCCGGGCATGCTGGCCCATCTGCTGAAGTACGACAGCGTGCAGGGAAGATACGCCGACGCCCACGAGGTGACCAGCGACGACAGCTCCATCACCGTGGACGGCAAGAGATTCCCCGTATACAGCGAGTCTGAAGCGGCGAACCTGCCCTGGGGCGAGCTGGATGTGGACATCGTCCTGGAGTGCACCGGTTTCTACACATCCAAGGAAAAGTCCCAGGCCCATATCGACGCCGGCGCCAAGAAGGTGCTGATCTCCGCTCCCGCGGGCAACGATCTGCCCACCATCGTCTACGGCGTCAACCACGACACCCTGACCAGGGAAGACAACATCATCTCCGGCGCTTCCTGCACCACCAACTGCCTGGCCCCCATGGCCAAGGTCCTGGCGGCCTACCGGGAAGTGCGTACCGGATTCATGACCACCATCCACGCCTACACCGGCGACCAGATGCTTCTGGACGGTCCCCACAGGAAGGGTGATTTTCGGAGAGCCAGAGCCGGCGCCATCAACATCGTGCCCAACTCCACCGGAGCGGCCAAGGCCATCGGCCTGGTCATCCCCGAACTGGACGGCAAGCTGATCGGCTCCGCCCAGAGAGTTCCCGTTCCCTCCGGCTCCATCACCATTCTGGATGCCACCCTGAAGGATGAGACGGACAGCGTCAGCGTGGAGGGCATCAACGAAGCCATGAAGGCGGCGGCCGATGAATCCTTCGGCTACACGGAGGAGGAACTGGTCTCCAGCGACATCATCGGCATCAGCTACGGCTCCCTTTTCGACGCCACCCAGACACTGGCGGAAAAGTGCGGCACCCACATCTACGAGGTCCGTATCGTGGCCTGGTACGATAACGAGATGAGTTACGTTCATCAGCTGATCCGGACCATGAAGCACCTGGGCACACTGGTGTAGCGCGGCGCGGAGAACACGGGACAGTCAACAGATAAGGAACGAGAAATGACAAAGGCAACGAAGATCGTATGTACACTGGGCCCGGCAAGCGCCGGGCTTCCCGTTATCCGGGGGATGCTGGAAGCGGGCATGAATGTAGCCAGGGTAAACTGCTCCCACGGAACCCACGAGGAACACGGGGAGAGGATCCGGACCTTCCGGCAGGCCTGCGAAGAGCTGGGCCTTCCGCCGGCGGTCCTGCTGGATACCCGCGGGCCGGAGATCCGGCTGGGCGTTTTCCCGGAGGAGAAGGTGATCCTGGAGAAGGGACAGACCTTCACCCTCTACGGGGATGCGGACCACCCGGGTTCGGCGGAGGGCGTGGGCATCTCCTACGGGGGACTGGCCGGCCTGGTCCGGCCGGGCACCCAGATCCTGGTGGACGACGGGAGGATCCGCATGGAAGTGGAAGAGTCCAGCGGCGGCGACATCCGCTGCACGGTCATGGATGACGGACCCGTCAGCACGAAGAAGGGCGTGAACGTGCCCGATGTCCATCTGGACATGGACTACCTGTCGGAGAGGGATAAGGACGATCTGCTCTTCGGCATCGAACAGGAGGTGGACTTCGTGGCGGCCTCTTTCATGCGCAGCGTGGAGGATGCCCGGGATGTGCGCGGCTTTCTGGACGACCACGGCGGCCAGTCCATCCAGCTGATCGCCAAGATCGAAAACCCGGAAGGCATCCGCAACTTCGAAGACATTCTGGAGGTCTCCGACGGCATCATGATCGCCCGGGGGGACATGGGGGTAGAGGTGGATTACGCCTGCCTGCCCGGAATCCAGAAGTCCTTCATCTACCGGTGCAACCGCAAAGGCAAGCCCGTCATTACCGCCACCCAGATGCTGGAGTCCATGGTGGAGGAGCCTGTGCCGACCAGGGCGGAGATCACCGACGTGGCCAACGCCGTCTTTGACGGGACGAGCGCGGTCATGCTCTCCGGCGAGAGCGCGGCGGGAAAGTACCCGGTGCAGACCGTCGCCGTCATGAGCCGGATCCTGGAGCAGGCGGAAAAGGACCTGCGGGAATCTCCCCGCCGGAAAGCAACGCGGGATGAATTCGCCGCGGAGATCACGGCAGGAGGGACGGACCTGTCCACGGCCATCGGCCACGCCGCGGGACTGGCGGCGGAGGACATCGGCGCCCGGGCCCTGATCGCCGTCACCCGGTCCGGCTATACGGCCCGGGTCATGGCCCGCTTCCATCCGGACCAGCCCATTCTGGCAGCAACGCCCTCGGAACAGGCGGCCAGGCAGCTCGCCCTGGTGCGCGGCGTCACCCCGGTGATCACCCGCCAGGCGGAGGACTGGGACCATCTGATCCGGGAGGCCATCCAGGGCGGCCGGGAACGGGGATACCTGGAGGAGGGCGACCGGGTGGTCATCAGCGCGGGACTGCCCCTGAACGAATCGGGCAACACCAACACCCTGAAAGTGGAGACGGTGTAGGGGGCCCCGGCCCGACTTGACCCCGCGAGGTCTTGCCCCTATAATTGTATACAGAAATACAATCCGCGTTGAGCGGGAAATGAACAGGAAAGGAATGAACCATGACCTATCAGGAGCATTTTGAACAGATCGTGCAGGATCAGCTGGCCCGAGTGGAGGCCATGAAGAAGGCGCCGGCGGCGCCGGACTTCGCCAAGAAGAAGAAGATCATCATCGGCACCATCGACGGGGACGGCATCGGCCCCATCATCATGGACAGCGCCCGGCAGATCCTGGAGACCCTGCTGGCGGAGGACATCGCCTCAGGCAGGATCGAACTGCGCCGGATCGAGGGGCTGACCATCGAGAACCGGATCGCGAAGATGGAAACGGTGCCGGCGGACGTGCTGGCGGAAATCAAGAAATGCGACCTGCTGCTGAAGGGGCCGACCACGACCCCGGGCAAGGGCAGCGACATGCCCAATCTGGAGAGCGCCAACGTCACCCTGCGCCGGGAGCTGGACCTGTTCGCCAACGTGCGGCCGGTGGCCATTCCGGAGAAGGACATCGACTGGATCTTCTTCCGGGAGAACACGGAAGGGGAGTACGCGCTGGGCAGCCGGGGCGTGGAGATCAACGATGACATCAGCATCGACTTCAAGGTGACCACCACCATCGGGACCACCCGCCTGGCGAGGGCCGCTTTTGAATACGCCAAGAACAACGGCAATCAGAACGTGACCGTCGTGACCAAGGCCAACATCATGAAGAAGACCGACGGCAAGTTCCTCAGCCTCTGCATGGATGTGGCCAAAGACTATCCGGAGATCGAAGTGGACGACTGGTACGTGGACATCATGGCGGCCAACCTGGTCAGCGACCTGTTCGCCAGCCGGTTCCACGTGATGATCCTGCCCAACCTGTACGGGGACATCATCACCGATGAAGCGGCCCAGCTGCAGGGCGGCGTGGGCACGGCGGGAAGCGCCAACATCGGCGGCCGTTATGCCATGTTTGAAGCGATCCACGGATCGGCCCCCCGCATGGTGGCCGAGGGCATCGCCGAATACGCCAATCCGGCCAGCATCTGCCGGGCGGCGGTGATGATGCTCCGGCATATGGCTATGACGGAGCCTGCGGCAAAGCTGGAGTTGGCTTTGGATCAGGCGGCGGACGTGCTGGATATGCCCGGGGACGGAACCGGAAACACGGCGGCGGACTTCACCGCCTTCGTGCTGGCGAGACTGTAGGGCGGACGGCCCCGGAGGAGAGACGTCATGGTGCTGTATAAATTCAAAGACGATACGGAAGTCAGCAATGCGCCGGTGTCCATGAGCCAGCTGGCCAAGCTGCAGCGGGACATCCTGACGGGAAAGTTCCGGCCCGGCGAAAAGCTGACGGAGCAGGCCCTCTGCGAACAGTACGGAGTGAGCCGCACGCCCATCCGGGAGGCCCTGCGCCAGCTGGAGGCCGACGGCCTGGTGGAGAACATCCTCAACCGGGGGGCCTTCGTCATCGGCATGTCCCAGCAGGACTACGAGGACATGTTCGAGCTGCGGAAGGCCTACGAGATCCAGGCGGTCCGGTGGGCCATCCAGAGGATCACCGACGAGGAGATGGAGCGGCTGGAGGAAACCTTCGAGTTCATGGAGTTCTACACCATGCGCAACGACATCGACAAAATGCTGGTCATCAACGCCGGCTTCCACCAGGTGATCTACGAGGCATCCCACAACCGGATGCTGCAGCGGCTCCTGTCCTCCTACCAGACCTTCCTCAAGTACCGGGATTCCGGGATGGTCTATGAGAGCGATTACCTGACCACGGTGCTGGAGGAGCATCGGGCCATTTTCAAGGCCTTTATCGACCGGGACGAGAAGGCGGGCGCCGAGGCCATGGAGCGGCACATCAACCGGGCCAAGGAGCGGCGCTGCGGATAGGCGCACGAAGGAGAAGCAGATGAAAGAGATCGAACTGAGACCGGCCATGGAATACCAGCACAAGCTGGACGTGGACGTAATAGATTTCCCGGATGGCGACCGGGCAAAGGCAAGAAAACGCTGCGGCATCACCCTGGACTACGGCTGGCGTGATGTGGAGCGGCTGAAGGGCGAGGGCCTGGACCTTGAGGGCATGCGGGAGTATTACCGCAACCGGATCTACGACCTGGTCAAGGTCAACATCGCCCAGGATTGGGTTTGCACCGGCGGCATGGAGCAGGTGCTGGATATCGTGGAGAAATATCTGAAGGAGGACGCGTGATGAAACTGTACGACGGCGGCGTATTTCTGATCAACGGAACCGACGTGATCCCTGAGGGGGACGCGGCGCAGGCGCAAAGGCAATGCGGATTGGAGCTGAACCGGGAGAAGGGGAGAAAGGGAACCATCGCCTGGTCGATCCTCCAGGACCACAACCGGTCCGGGGATGAGGACCATCTGCGGATCCGCTTCGACGCCATGGCTTCCCACGACATCACCTTCGTGGGCATCATCCAGACGGCGAGAGCCTCCGGCATGGAGCGCTTCCCCCTGCCTTACGTGCTGACCAACTGCCACAATTCCCTTTGCGCGGTGGGCGGGACCATCAACGAGGACGACCACGTCTTCGGCCTGTCGGCGGCGAAAAAGTACGGCGGCATCTTCGTGCCGCCCCACATCGCGGTCATCCATCAGTACATGCGGGAAGCTCAGGCCGGCTGCGGGAAAATGATCCTGGGCTCCGACAGCCACACCCGCTACGGCGCCCTGGGCACTATGGCCGTGGGCGAGGGCGGCGGCGAGCTGGTCAAGCAGTTACTGGAGGACACCTGGGACATCGATTATCCCGGCGTGATCAACGTCCACCTGACGGGAGCCCCCCGGCCGGGGGTCGGCCCCCAGGACATCGCCCTGGCCATCATCGGCGCCGTCTACGAGAACGGCTACGTGAAGAACAAAGTGATGGAATTCACCGGACCGGGCATCGCCTCCATGACGACGGACTACCGGAACGCGGTGGATGTAATGACTACGGAGACCACCTGCCTGTCCTCCATCTGGAAGACCGACGAGGACACGAAGGCCTTCCTGGCCCTCCACGGCAGGGGCGGGGATTACCGGCAGCTGGATCCGGCGCAGGTGGCCTGGTACGACGGCTGCGTGGAGCTGGACCTGTCGGAAGTGGAACCCATGATCGCGTTGCCTTTCCACCCCTCCAACACCTATACCATCGCGGAACTGAAAGACAACGCGGAGGACATTTTCCGGGCCGTCGAGGAGAACGCCCGGGAGATCACCGCCAACCCGGACATCGACTTCACCCTGCGGGATAAGATCGTCGACGGAAAGATCCGGGTGCAGCAGGGCATCATCGCCGGATGCGCCGGCGGCAACTTCTGCAATGTGCTGGACGCCGCCCGGATCCTGAAAAACGCCAGCTGCGGCAGCGACGTCTTCAACCTGTCCGTCTACCCCTCCTCCCAGGCGGTGTTCATGGACCTGGTGAAGAAGGGCGCGGTCACCGATCTCATGGCGTCCGGCGCCGTGGTGAAGACGGCCTTCTGCGGTCCCTGCTTCGGAGCGGGGGATACGCCGGCCAACAACGGCCTGTCCATCCGCCACACCACCAGGAACTTCCCCAGCCGGGAAGGCTCTAAACCGGGTTCGGGTCAGCTGGCGGCTGTGGCCCTCATGGACGCCCGCTCCATCGCGGCGACGGCGTCCAACGGCGGCGAACTGACACCGGCCACGGAGATGGCGGACCTGCTCGCCGGCGATACACCGGAATACGAATACGACCCCGCGGTCTATGAGGCCCGGGTCTGGACAGGCTTTGGCAAAGGCAATCCCGAAGCGGATCTGATCTACGGTCCCAACATCAAGGACTGGCCCGAGCAGGAACCCCTGGCGGAGAATATTCTGCTGAAGGTCTGTGCAAAGATCATGGATCCGGTGACGACCACCGACGAGCTGATCCCCTCCGGGGAGACCTCGTCCTATCGCTCCAACCCCCTGGGACTGGCGGAGTTCACCCTGTCCCGCCGGGATCCGGAGTACGTGGGCCGCTCCAAGGCGGTGCGGGCCATGGAAGAAGCCCGGCTGGCGGGTGCGCGGTCAGGTGCTGATGGGGCTGGTGCCGAAGCCGGCGGCGCCCGGTATGGTTCTGAAGCGGCGAGTAAAGCGGCTGGCGCGGCCGGCGGCAGGCAGCCCGCGGATCTGCAGGCGGCCCTGCAGGCGGCGGCGGAGATCACTCCCGATGCTGCGCTGGATCAGATCGAGATCGGCTCCATGATCTACTGCGTCCGTCCGGGAGACGGCTCGGCAAGAGAACAGGCGGCCAGCTGCCAGCGCGTGCTGGGCGGCCTGGCCAACATCTGCGAGGAGTACGCCACCAAGCGCTACCGCTCCAACGTGATGAACTGGGGAATGCTGCCCTTCCAGATGAAGGGCGAGCCGCCCTTTGACATCGGCGACTACATCTACGTGCCCGGCGCCCGGGCGGCCCTGGACGGATCCCTGGAGGACATTCCGGCCTACGTCATCAGCGGCGGCGGGGAGCCCCGGAAGATCTCCCTGTTCATTTCCCCCATGACGGAAACGGAAAAAGAGATCGTGAAGGCCGGCTGCCTGATCAACTTCAACCGGAACCGGCGGTAGCAGACGAGAGGTGTTTCGGCCTGCCAGGCCGGCGGTCCAGCTTGGACAGGCCGGTGGTTCAGCTTGCCAGGCCGGAGAGAAGGGTTCGCCCGTTCATCTTTTGCCGAAACACGGATTCTGATGAAAATCGGCATAAAAAAAGCCCCGAAAAGGGCGCATGTGGTTGACATAATCCCTGTAAGGAGGGCTGAAAACCGCAGGTAACATCAAAAATGGAAATAAAAGGAAGCAAATGTTGTGATTCTTAGTCCTTAAAGAACATTAATACAGAAAAATAGTGGACAGGATTTGCCGAATGGCGCTCAAAAGGAGAAATCAGCAAAACCAAAAGGACAGATGGCAGACACAGCGACGGGAAATGGTGAATTCGGAGGAGAATCAGAGACTGACATGACTACGATGGCAAGACAGAGAAAGAACGGCAAGGAGAAGGGGGTCCAGCTCCCGATCTTCTCCCTGCATTCCCCCCATGGGATCGGTTGCTTTTCCAAGGAGGCCTACGACTTTGTTGACTGGCTGCGGCAGACGGGACACACCTGGTGGCAGATCCTGCCCCTGAACCCCGCCGGATGCGGGGATTGCCCCTATCAGGCCCTGTCCAGCTTTGCCGGGGATGCGTATTGCATCGATCCGGAGCAGCTGATCCGGGACGGCCTGCTGAAAGAGGAAGAGCTTGCGGATTACGACCGGGCCCTGGGCGCGGCGGATGAATCCCAGGTGGATTACGAAGCCCTCTACGACCGGCGGCTGGACCTGCTGCGGATCGCCTTTAGGCGCTTCGCGGAGAGGATCGGCAGCCAGGAAGCAGAAGCCGCCGAATACGACCGCTTCTGCCGGGACAACGCGTCCTGGCTGGAGGACTATGCCCTGTTCATGGCGCTGCGGGATCGCTACGGACGGGAGGAAAGCTGGGAATTCTGGCCGGAGGATCTGCGGCACCGGAGGGAGGAGGCCCTTCGTGAAGCGGCGGATAGCTGCCGGGAGGATGCGGCCTTTTACCGCTGGGTCCAGTTCGAATTCGATCGGCAGTGGAGCAGGCTGAAGGCCTATGCCAACGAGGCGGGGGTAGGGATCCTCGGCGACATGACGGCATTCGTTTCCTACAACAGCGCGGACTGCTGGGCTGATCCCGGACAGTTTCTGCTGGATGAAGACCTGAAGCAGGTCGTGGTGGCCGGCGTGCCGCCTGATGACTTTGCGCCGGAGGGCCAGAAGTGGGGCAATCCCCTGTACGACTGGGAGGCCATCCGGGAGGACGGCTACCGGTGGTGGATCAGCCGCATGCGGCTTTGCTTCCGCATGTACGACAGAGTCCGCCTGGATCACTTCCGGGGATACGAAGCCTTCTATGCCATTCCCCGTGACGCGGAAAACGCCTTTGGCGGAGAGTGGACGCCGGGTCCGGGCATGGATCTGTTCAACGCCCTGGACCAAAGCGGCTGCGCCGGCGGGGAGGATCTGCGGAAGCGCTTTATCGCCGAGGACCTGGGCTTCCTGACCGACGGCGTGCGCAGGCTTCTGGAGGACTCGGGTTTCCCGGGGATGAAGGTCCTGCAGTTCGCTTTTGACGGCAACCCGGCCAACCCCTATCTGCCGGACAACTATGTGGAAAACTGCGTGGCCTATACCGGGACTCACGACAACGACACGACGGTGGGCTGGTTCCGCAGCCTGTCCCTGGAAACCCAGAAGGGGATCCTGATGTTCCTGGGGGCGACGGAGGAAGAGGTCAGCCGCTGCGACCGGTTCGCCGCGGAAGGGTGGCCTGCTCCGGAAGGCGGACAGTCCCCGGGAGAAGGGGCAAAGGCAACCCCGGAGGAGATAGAAAAAGACCCGTCGCGCAGAGCGGCGGATCTGATGATCGAACAACTGATGAACAGCCGGGCGGATCTGGTGATGATCCCCATTCAGGACTACCTGCGGCTGGGCACCGAAGCCAGAATCAACATCCCGGGCACAGCCCAGGGGAACTGGCGCTGGCGGATGCGGCCGGAGGAGTTCCGGAGCCTGCAGGGTTAGCCCGCCGGACCGACGGCCGAACGCCGCGGCGAGTGCCGGTCAACGACTGGCCGCGGAGCGAATGTCGACCGACGCCTGAACGCCGCGGCCGCGCCTACCGGCCGACGGCCTCCAGAATCAGCACCTGTCCGGGCAGGACGGGAATGTTTCCGGCGAAAGAGTCGCCGGACAGAAGGTCTTTCCAGTTACCGAAAACAGGCAGGGCCTGCAGCTGATCGCCGCAGTTAGCGGCGGTGATCATGCAGGCGCTGTTTTTTTCGCGGGCAAAAGCGAAGAGTCCTTCCCGGGCGGCCAGAAGCCGGTAGTCCCCGTCGACGTAGACGCCGTGTCCGCGGCGGATGGCACCCAGGGTGCGGTACCAGTCCAAAAGCTCCCGGTTCTCCTCTCCCCAGGGATAGCATTTCCGGTTAAAGGGATCGTTATAGCCTTCCATGCCCGCCTCGTCACCGTAGTAAATGCAGGGAACCCCGGGCAGGGTCATCTGCAGGGCGGAGGCGATCTTCAGCCGGCGGATGCCGGTCTCCCACTGGGAGTCGTCCATGGACAGGGTTGCCTTTTCCTCCCGGGTGGCGTCGGGGCCGAGAAGCTGGCCGGCCAAAGCCGTGATGATCCGGTCCGTGTCGTGGGTGCCCAGGATGTTCATCAGGGCGTGGACGACCCGGGCGGGGTAGTTTTCCATGATGGTTTCCATGGGGCGGGCCAGGGCCTGGGCGTTGCCGTCGCGCACATAGCGGATGATCCCCAGGCGCAGGGGGTAGTTCATGACCGAATCCAGCTTGTCCCCCGAAAAGTAGTTCTTCCGTTCCTCGTAGGCGACCTTGTTGGAGGCGTCCTCCCAGACCTCGCCCACGATCAGGGCGTCAGGCTTTTCCGCCTTGACGGCGGCCGTCAGCTTCTCCAGGAAGGCGGAGGGCAGTTCGTCAACTACATCCAGCCGCCATCCGCTGGCGCCGGCCCGCAGCCAGTGACGGACTACGCCGTCGGGGCCGGTGATGAACTCCTGATAGGAGGGGTTGTCTTTGTTGATCCGGGGCAGGGTCCGGATGCCCCACCAGGTCTGATAGCCGTCACGCTCGAAATAGTACCAGTCCCGGTAAGGGGAGTCGGGATGATGGAAGGCGCCGTTCCCGTAGCGGTCCCAGACGTCGAAGTAGCGCGAGTCGGCGCCGGTATGGGAAAACACGCCATCGCAGATGACCCGGATCCCCCGGGCTGCGGCGTCCCGGCACAGGGCGGTGAAGTCCTCCTCGGTGCCGAACATGGGATCCACCCGGAAGTAGTCCGAGGTGTCGTACTTGTGGCTGGAGTAGGCCTCGAAGATGGGGCTTATGTAAAGGCAACTCACCCCCAGGCTCTCCAGATAGGGAAGCTTTTCCCGTATGCCCGCCAGGTTGCCGCCGAAAAAGTCGTTGTTGAGGATCTCCCCGTCTTTGTTGGGCCGGTATTCGGGCATGCCGCCCCAGTCGGCCCGGTTCACTTTGCCCTCCATGCGCACGGGCTCGCCGCTTTTGGCGAAGCGGTCGACGAACACGTGGTAGTAGATGCCGCCCCGGATCCAGTCCGGGTCGGCGTAGACGGGGTCGAAGACCGTCAGCTGCCAGGAGCGGGGTTCGTCGGCGTACTGGGCGCCTCCGTCCTCGCTTCGGCCGATGTGCCGCCCGATGCGGGTCGCGCCGGGGTAAGCCGGCAGGGTGAAGTGGTACCAGTACAGGCCGCTCTTTTCCGCGGTGAAGGTGACGGTCCAGACCGTCCCGTCCCCGTCGCCCTGCGTCGCGGGTTCCAGGGGAATCAGCTGCGGCTCGCCTTCCGTGTCGTGGCGGATGCAGAGCAGGGGCGCGGCCACGCTCCGTCCCACGGCCGATGACTGAGGCACCGCGTCTGGGGGCAGGAGCAGGGTAATCGAAAGAGAGGATCCGGCCTGGCACGGCCCGGCCGGATCCCGGAATTGCAGATAACGAATGTCGTGTATGGGTTGTCTCATAAAGTCAGAGTCCTTATCGGTTGATCAGATGGTTGGCGGGGCGAGCTCCGCGCCCTCCCCGGCGCGCCGAGCTGCGCCCTTCGGCGCGTCTAGATCCGCTCCCCCTTCCGGCAGAAGAAGGGATGGGTCAGGTAGCCGGAGAGAAGCCGGCCGTCCTCGATCATGACCTCCTTGTCCAGGATGGCGTGGTTCAGGTGCGCGCCTTCGCCCACGGTGGAGTCCTGCATGATGACGCTGTTCTCCACGATGGCGTTCTTCCTGACCCGGGCGCCACGGAAGATCACGCTGTTGCGCACCTCTCCCTCGATGACGGCGCCGTCGGCGATGATGGAGTTGGATACTTTCGCCTCCTTGCCGTAGCGGGTCGCCGGGCTGTCCTTGGTTTTGGTCAGGACGGGACCGGATTCGGCGTGGAAGAGCTGCCGCCGGACGTCGTAGTCCAGCAGGGCGAGGCTTCCGCTCAGGTAGGAGGACAGATCCTCCAGATAGATCACCATCTCGTCGGTGAAGTAGGCGTAGACCCGGCGCTTGTCGATCAGATCCTGAAGCGCTTCCAGAGGCGTCAGTCCCCGGGGGTTGCGGGTCAGGGTGTCCAGCATGCGCATCAGGTACTCCCGTTCGATGACGCAGGTGTTCATGGTCAGCTCGCTGGAGAGGGCCTGGAACTGGAAGGGATCAAAGGAAATGATCCGGTCATCCCGGTCGGTGACCAGGCCGATCCGCTTATACAGGGGCGTCTGGTTGACCACGTTCCGGGAGAAGAGGCAGGTGATGTCCGCATTCTTCTCGATGTGGTGCTCCACCAGGGCGGCGAAGTCCAGAGCGCCGGCGTAGCCGGTGCCGGTGAGAACGATATACTTCTCGCTCAGCTGCCGGATATAGAACAGGTTGTTGCGGAGTATCTCCACCCGGGTGCCCTCCGTGATGGTGGCCCCGGCGGAACTCAGGGGCGTCAGATACCGCAGGCCGCCGCGTTTGCGGTCCAGGTCCCACTCCATACCCGACTGGACATGGTGCATGACGCTGTCGTACTGCTGGCTCAGGATGACGCCCACGTTCTGGATGTCGGCGTTGACCATATTGGACAGGCTGAAATCGATCAGCCGGTATTTTCCGCCGAAGGGGAGGGCGGCAAGGGTGCGCTGCTCCGTCAGCTGCGCGGACAGATCCGCAATGTTGTCTGCCAGAATGATTCCTGCTGCGTCCATATTATCTGCCTCCTTTCCCATAGGCTTCAAGATCTTCGGGACTGTCGACGGTGGTTCCCGGCGGGATGACCGTGCCCTCGCCGATGGTCAGGTTCGGGCCGATGACCGTCAGCTCGCCGTCCCCCAGGGGCGCGCCGATAACGGCGCCCGGCTCAATGATGACCCGCTCGCCGAGGATGGCGTGTTCCACCCGGGCTCCCCGGCCGATGCGGCAGTTGGCCATGACCACGCTGTCGCTGATGACGGTGTCCTCCTCGATCATGACCTCGCTGGCGATGACCGAATCCGAAACCGATCCGTAGAGGGCGCCGCCGTCGCCGACGATGGAGTTGGTCAGGCTGGCCTCCGGCCCCATGAACTCGGGATGGGTGTTGCCGTGGCGATAGTAGATCCGCCAGGCGGGGTCATTGAGGAACAGCTCGGGCAGATCGCCCAGGGCGTCCATGTTGGCTGCCCAGAAGGAATCCAGAGTGCCCACGTCCTTCCAGTAGCCGCCGTAGAGATAGGCGAACATCCGCTCCCCGGCGTTCAGCATCCGGGGGATGACGTTCTTGCCGAAATCGCTGTCGGAGTTGGGATCCAGTTCATCCTCGGCGAGGTACTGGGTCAGCTTGTCCGTGCTGAAAATATATACGCCCATGCTGGCCAGGGTGCTGTTGGGATGCTCCGGCTTCTCGTTGAACTCGGTGATCCGCCCCGTCCGGTCAGTGGTCATGATGCCGAACCGGCTGGCCTCCTCCAGAGGAACGTCGATGACCGAAATGGTGCAGTCCGCTTCGTTGCGGATGTGCTCCTCCAGCATGATCCGGTAGTCCATCTTGTAGATGTGGTCCCCGGACAGGATCAGCACGTATTTCGGATTGTAGCGGTGAATGAACTTCAGGTTCTGGTAGATGGCGTTGGCCGTGCCCAGAAACCACTCCGCGCCCTCGGCCCCCTCATAGGGCGGAAGGATATGGAGCCCGCCGAACTTCAGGTTCATGTCCCAGGGTTCCCCCCGGCCCAGATAGTCGTTCAGCTCCAGCGGCTGATACTGGGTCAGCACGCCGACGGTGTCGATGCCGGAGTTGATGCAGTTCGACAGGGGGAAGTCGATGATCCGGTACTTCCCGCCGAAAGGCACCGCCGGCTTGGCCGTGGACTTCGTCAGGGGCACCAGTCGGCTTCCCTGGCCGCCGGCCAGCAGCATGGCGACACATTGTTTACGCTCACTCATTTGCTTCATCTCTCCTTTCCAGCAGAAGGGCGGACAGAGGCGGCAGATTCAGGCGGAGTTCCGCCGGTTCGCCATCCCGTCCTTCCACGGTGTGATACAGCTTTCCGCGTCGTCGGCCGGCACCGCCGAACCGGATCATATCCGAATCCAGCAGCCGGGCGTAGGTTCCGGGGGAGGGAACGGGGACGCGGACGTTCCGCCATTCGGCGCCGGACAGGTTGAGGATGCAAAGGCAATCCGACCCGTCTTCGCCCACCCGGACGTAAATATAGATATTGTGATCCGCGTCATCGGCATCGATCCACCGGAAGCCGTCCCAGCTGTGATCCAGGGACCACAGGGCCGGTGTGTTCCGGTAGAGATGATTCAGTTCGCGGAGATAATCCCGCAGTTTTCGGTGCTGGTCAAAGTCCAGCAGAAGCCAGTCCAGGCCCTGGGCTTCGTTCCACTCGATGAACTGTCCGAATTCGCAGCCCATGAAGAGCAGCTTCTTGCCCGGATGGGTCATCATGTAGGCGTAGAAGGCACGCAGCCCGGCGAACTTCTCTTCGTAGCTCCCCGGCATTTTGTCCAGCAGGGAGCGTTTGCCGTGCACCACTTCGTCGTGGGAAATGGGCAGGATATAGTTCTCGCTGAAGGAATAGGTCAGCGAAAAGGTCAGTTTGTTGTGGATGCCCCGCCGGAACAGGGGATCCGTGGAGAAATACTCCAGGGAATCGTTCATCCATCCCATGTTCCACTTGAAGCTGAAGCCCAGCCCTCCCGCGCCGGGAGGCATGGTGGTCATGGGCCAGGAGGAAAACTCCTCGGCGATCATCAGCACGCCCGGATGTTCGGTCATCACCGCCCGGTTCAGCTCCTGCAAGAAGCGGATGGCATCCGGGTTCTCCCGTCCGCCTTCCTCGTTGGGCCGCCATTTGCCCGGCTCCCGTTCGTAGTCCAGGTACAGCATGGCGGACACGGCGTCCACGCGGAGCCCGTCGATGTGGTACACATCGCAGAAAAAGACCGCGCTGGAGATCAGGAAGCTGCGCACCTCCGGCCGACCGAAGTCGAAAGCCCGGGTTCCCCAGCATTCGTGCTCTCGGCGGAAGGGGTCCGAATCCTCGTAGAGGAAGTCCCCGTCGAAGTCCACCAGGCCGAAGTCGTCCTTGGGGAAGTGGGCGGGAACCCAGTCCAGCAGGATGCCGATGCCCCGCTGGTGGGCCTTGTTGACCAAATACATGAAGTCCGCCGGCTCCCCGTAGCGGGAGGTGAGGGCGAAGTATCCCGTGTTCTGGTATCCCCAGGAACCGCCGTAGGGATGTTCCGTCAGCGGGAGGAATTCCAGATGGGTGTAGCCCATCTTCTCCGCGTAGGGAATCAGCTCATCGGCAGTCTCCCGGTAGGAGTAATAGCTGCCGTCCCCGTGCCGTTTCCAGGAACCCAGGTGCACCTCGTAGATGTTCATGGGAACCTTGCGGGGGTCTCCGCCCCGCCGGGAGATCCACTCCCCGTCCGTCCAGGAAAAGGCGCCCTCGGGTTCCGTCAGGCGGGATGCCATCCGGCGGACAGCGTCGCCCTGGGGAGGCTCCGCCATGAAGGCGTAGGGATCGGACTTATATATCAGCCGGCCGTCGGCCGTGGTAATGGCGTATTTGTAGTGGTCTCCGGCGCGGGCCCCGGGGCAGTCCGCCCTCCACAGGGAGGGATCATCAGGCAGGGGACCCATGGGATCCGCCCCCGTCTCCCATCCGTTGAAATCGCCCACGACGGAAATTGCCTTTGCATGAGGCGCCCAGACGCAAAACGCAAAACCCCCGCCGGCGCGGGAATGCGCGCCGAGGAAGGAGTAACTCCGGATATTTTTTCCCTGATGAAACAGCCGTCCGGAGCCGGAGAGATCCTGACCTGCGTCCAGCATGAGGGGCTCCTTCCCACCGCCCGCGGGCACAACGAATTAGACGCAGGCGCCGGGCTGTGGTATAATCAACTTCATTATACATAAATGTTGAGCAGCCCGCAATGGAGACAGAACATGAAGAACATATTATACGTCACACCGGAAGCGGCGCCCTTTGTCCATACGGGAGGGTTGGGCGAGGTGGCCTCTGCGCTGCCGGGGAGCCTGAACAGCAGGAAACAGAAGGATGTGGACTGCCGGGTGATCCTGCCCCTCTATGGAAGCATCGATCCGAAGTACCGGGAACAGATGGAATTCCTCGGGTCGAAAAAGGTCCGCCTGGCCTGGAGAAACCAGTACATGGGACTCTTTCGGACGACGCTGGATGGGGTGACTTTCTATTTCATCGATAACGAATACTATTTCCACCGGGACCGCCTCTACGGAGAGCTGGATGACGGCGAACGGTTCGCCTTTTTCTGCCGGGCCGTGTTCGAGGCCCTGGAGCTGATGGATTTCGTGCCGGACATCCTCCACGCCAACGACTGGCAGACGGCCCTGGTACCGGTCTACCAGTTCGCGGTGTACCGCCGGTCCTTCACCCGGACCGTGTTCACCATCCACAACGTGGAATACCAGGGACGGTACGGAAAGGACATGCTGGGAGATGTCATCGACCTGCCGGCGGACATGAACCATCTGGTGGAGTACGGGGACGACGTGAACCTGATGAAGGGCGCGGTGGAATGCGCCGACATCGTCACCACCGTCAGCCCCACCTACGCCCGTGAGCTGACCACGCCCGAGTTCGGATGGGGGCTGGACCTCATCATCCGGCGCAACGAGCACAAACTGCAGGGCATCCTCAATGGCATCGATACGAAGAGCTACAATCCATCGAAGGACCGGGCCATCGAAGCTTTCTACTCCTGGCGGAAACCCGCGGGCAAGGCCCTGTGCAAGGCAGCCCTCCAGGCTGAAGCGGGACTGCCCGCCGCTGACGTGCCGGTGATGGCCATGGTGACCCGGATGGTGCCGGCCAAGGGCATGGATCTTCTGGTGGATCGGATGGATAAGATCCTCAGCGAGATGGACATTCAGTTCGTCTTGCTGGGCACGGGGAATCCGGAGTACGAGGCATTTTTCCCCGGACTGCAGAGCCGGCATCCCGACCGGGCGGCCTGCATGATCCGGTTCGATTCCGCCCTGTCCCGCCGGATCTACGCCGGCGCGGATATGTTCCTCATGCCTTCCCGCAGCGAGGCCTGCGGCCTGGCCCAGATGATCGCCTGCCGCTACGGGACGGTGCCCATCGTCCATCAGACCGGAGGGCTGGCTGACTCCATCAGCGACTGCAGCCTGGGCAGCGGCAACGGTTTCGTCTTCAGCCGGTTCAGCGGAGACGACATGGAGGACGCCGTCCGGCGCGCCGTGCAGCTCTACGGGGACAAAGGCAACTGGACGGCCCTGGTGGACCACGACATGAAACTGAATTTTGGATGGAAAAAAGCGGCGGAACAGTATGTGCGCATGTACGGCCGCCTGGAAGGAGAACAATAGAGAATGGCAAAAAAAGTGAAGACAGGACAGGACATGTGGTCCTTCCGGGAAGACCTGATCGAGTGTCTGGAGAATCGGTATCATACCAGCTTTGAGGACGCCGACCGGACGGAGCTGTACAAGGCGGTGGCCACGGTGGTGAACCAGCAGCTGCTGGAGAAGCGCTGGGACTTCAACAAGAAGATCCGCCACGCCCAGACGGCGGAGAAGGACCGGAAAAAGATCTACTACATCAGCATGGAGTTCCTCATGGGCCAGTCCCTGAAGAACAACCTTTACAACCTGGGGGAAGAGGAGATGGTCGCCGAGCTGCTGAAGGCAAGGGACCTGACCCTGGAAGACCTGTATGACGAAGAACCGGACGCGGGCCTGGGCAACGGCGGACTGGGCCGGCTGGCGGCCTGCTATCTGGCGGCGCTGACGACCCAGGGATACGACGCTACCGGATTCAGCCTCCGCTACGAATACGGCCTGTTCCGGCAGAAGCTGATCGACGGCTGGCAGGCGGAGATGCCGGACAACTGGCTGCCGGGAGGCAGGGTCTGGCTCAACGCCCGGGAGGATGAGACCTTCCGCGTGGGATTCTACGGAAACTACGAGGAGTACTGGACGGAGCAGGGCCTGAAGAACGAGATCACCGGACAGGAGGTCGTGGAGGCCGTACCCTACGACATGTACGTCAGCGGCGCCGACTCGGAGGCCGTGGGCAAGCTGCGCCTGTGGCGGTCCCGGGATTCCGAGGGCTTCGATATGGCTTCCTTCAACAGCGGCGACTTCACCCGGGCCGCCCAGGAGAGCAACCGGGCGGAGCTGATCACCAAGGTGCTCTATCCGGCGGACAACATTGAAGAGGGCAAGGAACTGCGCCTGAAGCAGCAGTACTTCATGGTCTCCGCCAGCTGCCAGAACATCCTTCGGGACCACTTCCGGCTCCACCATACCCTGGACAACCTGGCGGACAAGGTGTCCATCCACATCAACGACACCCATCCGGCCCTGTGCATACCCGAGCTCATGCGGCTCATGATCGACGAATACGGATACAAGTGGGATCACGCCTGGCAGATCGTCCGGGATACGGTGTCCTACACGAACCACACGGTGCTGGCCGAGGCTCTGGAAAAATGGAAGAGCCAGTTGGTCCGGATGATGCTTCCCCGGATCCACGTCATCATCGAGGAGATCGACCGCCGCTTCCGCAGGGAGATGGAGGAGATCTTCCCCGGCGACTATGGAAAGATCAACTACATGGCGCCCCTGGGCGACGACCTGGTGCGGATGGCCAATCTGTCGGTCATCGGCTCCCACCACCTCAACGGCGTGTCCGGCCTCCATTCGGACATTCTGGCGGAGGACCTGTTCCACGATTTCTATCTGGCCTGGCCCCAGATGTTCACCAACGTGACCAACGGCATCGCCTACCGGCGTTGGCTTTGCCAGTCCAATCCGGGGTTGGCTGCCCTGCTGGACGATTGCATCGGCCGGGAATACCGCCAGGATTGGACGAAGCTGGCGGACTTCATCAACTTCCGCGAAGACAAGGGAGTCATCGAGAGGCTGGATGAGGTCAAACGGCAGAACAAGGCCCGCATGGCGGACGCCATTAAGAAGGATTTCGGCGTGAGCGTGGACCCGGATTCGGTGTTCATCGTGCAGGCCAAGCGTCTCCATGAATACAAGCGGCAGCTGCTCAACGCGCTGCACATCATCGCCCGCTACAACCATCTCAAAGCCAACCCCGATCTGGACGTGCGCCCGGAGACCTATCTCTTCGGCGCCAAGACCGCGCCCAACTACTACGCGGCCAAGGAGGTCATCCAGCTGATCTGGCACATCGGCCAGGATATTGAGAAGGACCCGGTGCTGTCGAAGAAGATGAAGGTGATCTTCCTGGAGAACTACCGGGTGTCCATGGCGGAGAAACTCATGCCGGCGACGGATATCTCGGAGCAGATCTCCCTGGCGGGCAAGGAGGCCAGCGGAACGGGCAACATGAAGATGATGATCAACGGTGCCGTGACCAACGGCACCATGGACGG
>JAFRHG010000034.1 GCA_017433375.1 Bacillota bacterium | reverse complement strand
GCCGAGCCGAGATCGAAGAGAACGTAAAGAAAAATCGTTAAAGCTGGAGTTGAAAGGAGGAGAGGCGCGGGCCCGTCAGGGACGCTCATCCCGCCACCTGGAGAGGTGGGGGTTTCCGCGTCAGGTTTGTCTGATGAAAAGCAGAAAAGAGTACTCAGAACGGAAGCTGCTTAAGGAGCTGGACAAGAACAAAGACAAGGCGAAGGAGTATCTCCGCGACAACGACAAGATGGAGAAGCTGTTCAAGCGGTTCGAGGAGAAGCTGAAGCTGATCCCGAAGGTGGGCGGCGAGCTGTCCAACATCGCGGTGCTGCTGTCCATGATCCGGGCCTATGCGCTGAAGCAGTATACCCAGGTGCCTTTGGGGACGATCGTCTTCGGCATCGCCGGGATCATTTACGTGGTGAATCCCTTTGATCTCATTCCCGACGCCATTCCCGTCGTCGGCGTTCTCGATGACGCGGCGGTCCTGGGGCTGGTGCTGAACGCCCTTCATTCCGACCTGCAGGACTACAGGAAGTGGCGGGCGGAGCAGGAAAAGCAACGGAAGGAAAAGCAACCCCAGGCTGCGGAATAGCTGGGATTGCCTTTGCAGGGGAGAGAACATGGTTTCATTCATCGCAGGACTGTTGGTTCTTGGAATATTTGGCGTGCTGATCCTGATCGCGCTGGGGCTTATGGTCCTTGTCGCGCTGGTTTACCTTGTGTTGTTTATCGTGCTGCTGATCAAGCGGTTCAGGGCGTCCTATAAGTATGACCACGCCGTGGGCGAGTACGGAAGGGATTCCATCGGCGAGCTGATCGCCCGGGGCGAGGCGGACGCGGCCAAAGGAGATGTGGATGCGCTGCTGGCCACCAGCGTCGACCGGGAAGACGCCATGAGGATCATGGACTGGTTCAACGATACGGTGACCAGCGGGGATTACTATACCATCATGGAACGGGACCCGGTGGGGCAGGAACCCAATTACGCCATCGTGATGACCAACCGGTCCGGATTCAATTTCAAGGAGTTTTCCTGCAAGGCCACCCCCAGGGCCAATGGAGAGGTGCTCCCTGTGGTGACATGCACCGTCAAAGACTGGAGGAAGAGGAAAGAAGGGCAGCTTTGGTTTTACTGTCCGAACAAGAACGTGAACCGGCTGACCATCGACATCAAGAGCCTCAGCTACCGGCTGGGGATCTCCAAGGAAACGGTCCGGGAACGGCGGCACAAGCAGCGGATCGCCGATCTGGAGGAAATGGCCAAAGCGGCATCAGCGGCATCCGGCGGGAAGAGTATCGGCTCCCGGTCTGCGGATTTTGACGGTGCGTCAGCGGCTTCCGGCGGCGGCTACGACGACGTCACCTACAACGATTACGAGTATGATGTGGAAGAGGCCATCATCGAGAGAGAAAACCGGGATCCCCTGGGGCTGGATGATTACCTGGGGTTGGATGATGAGATATAGAGGGACGGTTTCCCTGTGAAAGGAGGGACGAAATGATCTGTCCAAGATGCGGAGCGGAGATCGACGGTTTCCCGTGCCCGGAGTGCGGATTTCCGGAGACGCTGAAGAGGAAAACGAGAAGATCGCTGGTGCTGCTGGCCCTGCTGGCCGCGTTGCTTTTGCTGATGGCGGGCTGCGGGAGCGGAGAGGCGGAAGAGCCGGCGACGGAAGAGGCTACGGCGGAGGCCGCGCAGACGGAGGCGGCCGGGGACAACTGGTATGACAGCGTCCTGGCCGACGCGGCGGTGACGAAGGACTACCCCTATTACCGCCTGCTGGACATCGATCAGGATGGAACGGATGAGCTGTTCCTGTCCTCAACGGAAAAGGCATTCATCGGCGCCGAGGATAAGGCGAAACTCATGGCCTTCGTCAACGGTGAAGCGGCCACCCTCAAGGAAATCGGTGGCGCTGGCGGCGAATCCTTCAGTTACGACGCCTCGGACTGTTCCCTGTTCTACTTCTCCCGGATTTCCGGGGAGGAACACATCGTCAAGTACGCGCTGAAGGACGGCGCCCTTGCCGAACTGCAGACGGCCGATGAGTACGACAGGAACCACGATCCCCAGGAGGGCAGCAATCCCGACGACACCTATTACCTGGACGGCAAAAAGGTGACGGAAGCGGAGGCCGACGTCCTGTGGAATCAGTTCGATGACCTGGCCCAGCCCGTGACCTACAGCAAGGATGGCAAAGGCAATCCTGCTGCGGATGACGACGCCGACGAGCCGGAAGATGATTAAGCAGAGGAGCAGTAAAGGAGATCGATCATGAAAAAAGCAATTGCCGTAATCATTGCCTTTGTTCTCGGGTTGGCCTGCGGGTTCATCCTGTGCAAAAAGCCGGAGCCGGAACCCGAACCGACGCCCCTCGACCCGACGATCATTTCTGAAGAGGTCAAGGACATCGCTGAGCTGGCGACTTATGAGAATACCTATACGATCAGCGTTCCCTATGAGGGTGAGGCACTGAAACTGTGGAAAAAGATCAAGATCCCGTTTACCGAAAAAAGCATGGTCGTCGAATACCAGGCCAAGGTAAAACTGGGGCTCAACCTGACCGATGACAATTACGATGTCAAAGTGGCCAACGATACCGTTACGGTGACCGTCCCCCACAGTGAGGTCCTGAGCCACGAGATCATTGAGGAGTCATGGGTCCTCAAGGACAAGGACAACGGACTCTTCAATCCGCTCACTCCCGAGGACGACAGCAAAGCGAGAGAGTTCGGCAAAAAGCAGGCCCTGGAGAAGCTCGATATGGACAGCCTCTACAAAAAGGCCGACGACAACGCAAAGGAACAGATCGAGAAATTCCTCGGGTTGACCTGCCCGGACGCGACGGTTGTGGTTGAGTTTGAGTGAGTTGAGGACTCCCCTGTGAGTTCGACATAAGGAGAATTGTAATGAACAAGAGTAAACACAAAGGACTGCTGATCACCGTCATTGCACTGGTCTTTATTGCAGTGATTGCAGTCGAAGCGAATATGCATGCCTTTCTGCCCTACGATCTGAGTGCGATGTCAAGAAGTATTAGCCGAAGTGTCAAGGCATCGGTTTCAGGCACAGATGGGGAGCATATGGTATATGTTACGAATTCAGGGGAAAAGTATCATTCCCCATTTTGCCGATATCTCAGGTACAGCTCACGTGAAATGACGATCCAGGAGGCGGAATCAAGAGGATATGAGCCATGCAGCAGGTGTACTCCATAAGAAATCAATGAGTATTAGAATGATACATTTGATATAACGATTACGTAATTCATTATCAAAAGCTTCAGGATAGGAGGTACCCATGGACAGACGAGACGATGCACGCAGTAAGAAAATCATTTTCGTATCCAGCTGTCTGCTGAATACGAACAATAAGGTGAAGGGCCTGGCCAGGTATCCGGGCATGTGCAAGGAGGTCTTTGATACGCTGAACAAGTACGGGCTGGGAATCAATCAGATGGACTGTCCGGAGACGCTGTACCTGGGGATCTCCCGGTGGTTCCATACGAAAAACCTGTACGATAACCATGGATTCCGCAGCTTTTGCAGAGAGATCGCAGAGCGTGTGGCGACGTATATGGAGGAGTACAAGCGGGCCGGCTACAAGACCGTGGGTGTGCTCAGCTGCGACGGGTCGCCCACCTGCGGCGTGACGATCACCAGCTGGGATGAGCGCTGGGGCGGCGCACCGGTGGACCTGGAGTACAACGAAGCGATCATCGAGGGCGAGGGCGTATACATCGAGGAACTTCGGGCAGCCATTCGTGAGCGGGGACTGGAGATGCCGCCATTTTACGGTTTGGCCATCGATGATGAGTCGGTGGATATGGACAAGATCCTGGCTGATTTCGAGACGTTCATCAAAGGGATCTGCGAGTAAACACGAAGCCGGAAGGTAAGATGCTGAGAGAACTGATCGGATACGCATTGGGATTTGTGCTGTTCATCTTGCTGATCCCCTTCATCATGTGGAAGGTATCGGGCCCTGTGGCGCCGCGGACGGCGCAGATCGTTGCCTTTGGTATTCTGGCGGTCGCGGGAATAGGCATCAGCGTCTGGTCCATCGTCTACATGAAACTGGTGGGCAAAGGCAATCCCATGGACGCTTTCAACCATGAGGTGGCTCCACGGACCAGCAATCTCATGACGGAAGGGCCGTACCGGCTGTGCAGGAATCCCATGCTCTTGGGTGTGTTCATGTACTACCTGGGGATTCTGATCCTCCTGTGGAACGTGAAGGCCGGGGTGATATTCGTTGCCTTTGCATGCATCATGGCGGTGCAGGTGAAGCGGGAGGAAAGCCGGCTGGAAGCGGAATTCGGCGACGACTACCGGGAATATAAGAAAAAGACGAAGAGGATCATTCCCTTCGTGTGGTAGCGATCAGTTTTGAAATAAGAACTGCCCGATCTCCTGACGGACCGGGCAGTTTCTCTTGGTTCAAGGGTGTCCGCACGGGAGGCGACGTTCTCTAAGACTGAAGTCTACAACGTCTATGGTTGACCATGCTCACCCTTGATGGGATAAGTGTATACCCGGGCAGGAATAAAAGCAAATAATGATTGCCTGTTTTGGAAAAGGTCGCATCGGGGGCGACCTTTTTGATAGGGATAGGCGCTACAATGCCCACGGAAGGAGGAAGGAGAACGGCGATAGGGACCGAGAACTCCGTGGGGAAAGATGCCGCATGAATTATTGCATGAGATTACGCAGCCGCATTGGGTCATACTGTACGGGATAATCATTTTTATATCCTGGTATATAATAGAGATCAACCCGTGGAGGATAGAGCTGATGATTCTGGCCGCTCTGATTGGCATCCCGGTTTACGTCTACCTGGTGGACCAGTTCGGGCCGCCAGGCGGGATCGATTCAAGATTAGGTCTGGGAGGTACAGACGGGACCAGCAACGAAGTATCCTATTACATCATCGCGTTATTTCCGGGTGCCGTACTAAACATTATTATCGGAGTGATTTATAATATAGTTCACGACATAAAAATCAAAAGGGAGATCAGGGAATATCTTAGGGAGCATGGGCAGCCGAAGGACGGCGATCAGAAGAAGACGAGGGATGCCGCATCCCATAAGGCCAACCCTCGCTGCAGGCCCTTTACTGATGATAAGAAATGAATTGTTGTTGAAGGGGAACGGAGAAAGGAGCAAAACGATGAGAATGCTGCATGTGACGATCCAGACGGAGAAGTTTGAGTCGGAGATCGAGTTTTACAGGGACGTGGTGGGGTTGACTTTGCAGAGGGATCTGCGGCCGGCGAAGGATCTGGTGTTCCTGGCAAACGGCGCCGGAGAGACCTGTGTGGAGGTGATCCGGACCCTGGGAGCGGAGGATGCCGGCAACGATAATCTTTCCATCGGGTTCATGACTGAGGATGTGGAGAAGAAGCGGAAGGATCTCGTTGCGGCGGGGTATGAGGTTACGCCGATGATTTCCCCTATGCCGGATGTCCAGTTCTTCTTCGTGAAGGATCCGGCCGGGGTGAGGGTGCAGTTTATGTAAGCTGTTATGGAGGCGGCCGCAGGGGCGCTCCCCGGTGAGTTGACGTCCGCCTATGTCTTTTCCCGGAAAAGGATATGTCATTGGAATATGGTTTTCTGCTAATAAGGAATAGGGTTGCCGGTGATCCGGCGGGATTTCTATGCCTTCTGGAGAAAAACCATAGGTCCATAGGAATAGAGAAAATCAAAATAAGGAATACACGACCTTCGGCGGATGTCGTGAAACCCATATTGATACTGCCGAAATGACGGTCGGCGGTGACTTTTCGGGCTCAAATGGGTATAATGGGTAAAAGAGTGTTGCTGTAGAGTGAAATTGGACGAGGTGAATACATGGCTGTAGATTACGGCGCAGTCAAACGACAGCTGGATGAAGGATACGCCAGGGGTGCGCTGACCGGCGAGGATTACCGGAAAAAGAAGGCTCAGGTTGAGTTGTTGGAGGCCCATTCTCTGGGGAGGATCTCTGAGGAGGAGTGCAAGCGGAAAATCGCGCAGATCGAATCAGGGCAGATCACGCCGGAGAAAGCGCTGGCTGCAGAGGAGCCGGCCGTGGAGATTCCGGTTGAGGAGATGCCGGCTGAGGCAGAGCCGGTTGTGGCTGAGCAAATCCCGGTCGAGCCGGAGTACTACGCCGAAGAGGAACCGGTTGCGGTTGAACAAGTCTTGGTTGAGCCGGAGTACTATGCAGAAGAGGAGCCGGTTGCGGTTGAACAAGTCCCGGTCGAGCCTGAGTACTACGTGGACGAGGAACCGGTTGTAGTCGAGCCGGAGTATTACGCAGAAGAGGAACCGGCCGCAGTCGAGCCGGAGTACTACGCAGAAGAAGAACCTGCCGCGGTCGAGCAAGTCCCGGCAGAGCCGGAGTATTACATAGAAGAAGACCTGGTCGCGGAAGAGCCGGAATACTACGCGGAGGAAGAACCGGATCCGGAGGCGCTGAGAGCTATTCTGGAGGAACCGGCTGAAGAGCCGGTGATCGGGGAGGCAGAGCCTGAACCGAAGGTTTTGGTTGAGCCGGTCGAAGCGGCGGCGGAGTTCGCACCGATCGACCCGGAGATGGCAGCCGCACCGATCGAGCAGGAAGTCGCGCCCGAGCTGTTTGATTCCTCCGAACCGGCACCCGCACCGATCGAACCCGACCCGGCAGCCGCGCCCGATATATCCGCACCCGAACTGGGAGCCTCACCCGATTTAACGACCAGGAAGGGGCCCGGCAAGTTCGTTGCCTTTTGGAAAAACAGCCTGCGCAATAAGATCATCCTGATCGTTATCGCGGCCGCTCTGATCGCCGGCGCTGTGTTCGCCGTGTGGTATGCCAGCGGCAACGTGGATTTTGAGGACACCAGTACCTGGCCGAACAATAGTCTGTCGAAAATGATTCCCGAACCGAAGGGGGAGGTCTCCTACGCCAGCGCGGATGATGAATCCCTGGACGCGGAGATCGAGTGCACCCAGGAGGAATACCAGAACTATCTGAATCAGTGCAAGGAGAAGGGATTCGGCATGGAGGTGGATTCTTACGAATATGACGGGGAAACCTCTGTCACATTGGAGAATCGGGAGAAGTATCAGCTGGATCTGATCTACGATACCAACGAGAAGCTGATGTACATTTACCTGGCGACGCCGGACGAAGAGTTGTAACGGAGGGGAGAAAGGAACGGGACGATGGCCCACAAAGTGTTGCTTTTGAACGGGAGCCCTCATGAGAAGGGATGCACCCACCGGGCGCTGCTGGAGGTCATGGCGGCGCTGCATGCAGAAGGAATCGAGACGGAGCTGATGCAGATCGGCGGGGACAAGGTGCCGGGATGCATGGCCTGCGGGTTCTGCTCCGAAAACCGGCGCTGCGTATTCGATGACAAAGTCAACGAAGCCGCGGCGATACTTCGGGAGGCGGATGGCCTGGTCATCGGCAGCCCGGTGTATTACGGCTCCCCCAACGGGACGGCGCTGGCGTTTATGGACCGCCTGTTTTACAGCGGGGGATTCAAGAAGCACATGAAGGTCGGCGCGGCGGTGGTCAGCTGCCGGCGGGGCGGCAACACGGCGTCCTTTGACGCCCTGAACAAGTACTTCACCATCAGCGGGATGCCGGTGGTGTCCAGCACCTACTGGAACCAGGTCCACGGGTTCACGGCAGCCGATGTGGAAAAGGACCTGGAGGGCCTGCAGATCATGCGCAATCTGGGACGGAACATGGCGTTCATGATCCGGGCGATCGCGGCGGAGAAAGAGCGGTCGGGATTGCCTTTGGTCGAGAGGGACGCGGTGACGAGTTTTCAGGACGGGAAATAAGCGCGGCCCGGCCGCTGCGAGCGTGCAGGCTGCGGATCAGGCCGGGGAAACGTGCAACTGAAGCGGTGAAATAAGACGATTTTAAGCATATTCTGCGATGTTCCTCAGGAGGCGGAACGGGTAGAATAATGACAGAAAAGATTTCCGAAAGGAGGTATTGGTGAGACGAGATTATTCTTGAACATAATTTGGATCGTATTCGGAGGTTTTATCAGCGCTCTGGGATGGATCCTGTCGGGATGCCTCTGGTGCATCACCATCGTCGGGATCCCTATCGGCAAGCAGTGTTTCAAACTGTGTTCCATTTCCCTGAACCCCTTCGGGAAGGAAGTGGAATACGGCGGCGGGCCGGTGTCCCTCCTCGTCAACATCCTGTGGCTCATTTTCTCCGGGATCGAGCTGGCGATCACCAACGCGGCGCTGGGCTGCGTCCTCTGCGTGACGATCATCGGCATCCCCTTCGGGCTGCAGTTCTTCAAGATCGCGAAACTGTCCCTGATGCCCTTTGGCGCGACGGTGACGAGAGAGCATATCGTATGATGGCAGACCCTAAAGAACTTTGATTACCCCAGAAAATCCCGAAGCCAGATCGGCTTCCGGATTTTTTCCGCCGGTTCTGGCCCGGCCGCTCTCAGGGCGGGCCAGGTCACACATTCCTGCTCGGCCGCGGAATGCATCATCCGGCATTCCCTTCCCCGGGATGGCGACCCTTATTTGTCCTGCACGATGTGGTAGGCGGGCATGGGTCCGCCGATGCCGGCCTCGCCCAGGGCCTTGGGGATCGATTTCATCAGATCGAAATACACATCCCAGTAATCCTCGGTCTTCGTCCAGGCGCGGGCGGTGAAGGCCATGCCTCCCGGGATGCCTTCCACAGGTTCCGCCACGGGTTCGCCCGGCTCCTTCAGCACCTTTTCGTTGGCATTCATCTGGTCCAGCATGACTTTGCGCGCCCCCTCCAGATCGGAGCCGCTGAGGTTGAAGGTCAGGTCGACCCGGCGCAGGTCCTCTTTGGTGAGGTTGGTGATATTGCCGGCCATCAGGTTGCCGTTGGGGATGGTGACGGTCTGGTTGTCCACGGTGCTGATCACCGTGTAGAACAGATTCATTTCCTTGACGGTTCCTTCCGTTTCTGCTGCGGAGACATAGTCCCCGATGCTGAAGGGACGGAAGATCAGCAGCATGATGCCGCCGGCCAGGTTCGCCAGGGCTCCCTGCAGCGCCATGCCGATAGCCAGTCCGCAGGTGGCCAGCACGGTGATGATGGACGCCATGGGCACGCCCAGCACGCCGATGATGGAGATCACCAGCACCACGTAAAGGGCGATCTTGAAGAAGTTCATCATGAACGATCTGACGGCGGCATCGATCTTCTCCAGAGCCTTGATTTTGCCCAGCACCTTCAGGATCTTTTTGATGATGATGCGGCCGATAATGAAAATCAGCAGCGCGAGAATGATCTTGCATCCTACGTCGGAGCCGAGATCGATCAGCTTTGCCGTCCATGCACTAATTGTTCCGGTATCCATAGTAACCCTCCTTGTTGCTTTTGAAATATTCGCCTATATTATAAACCATTCTTCGTCGAATTCTACCGCAATTCGGCGGCAAGTGCTATTAATGAAGCCATGTTTACCCTTGCCTTTTTCATCGCGCCCTTCGTTTGCTGGGCGGTGTTCATCATTTCCTTTACGCGGGACAGGAGCCGGTACTACAACTGCCATCTGCTGTTCATCGCGCTGCTGTCCCTGCTGAACTGGCCGATCCTCTTCGGCGGGTTTTCGGCGGCGGTGATCGTGATCGCCCTGACCACTACCGCCCTGCTCATCGTTCCCGTGTTTCTGGTGATCAACGGGATCATCACCATCCGAAGAGAGGGGAAGAGCCTGTCCCATTTCCTTTCCCTCGCCCTGGGCATCGCCATTTTTATCGGGGAGGCGGCGACGGCGGCCAATCTGTTCCTCGATGTGTTTGCCGACCGGATCAACACGCCGGCGAACGTTCTGGAGGGCGTCAGCATAGCCGATTCGATCATCAGCGTGACGGTGATCTACGGCTCGCTGGCTTTCCTCTGTTTCATGCTCTACACCGTGTTCCTGCAGCTGATTCCCCGCCGGCGGGACTATGACTACGTGATCATTCACGGCGCCGGGCTTCTGGACGGGAACCGGATCTCGGCGCTTCTTCGGGACCGGCTGGAAAAGGCGATCCAGGTCTACCGCCGCGACCCGACTCCCCCCATCATGATCCCCTCCGGCGGACAGGGTTCCGACGAGACCATCTCCGAGGCCGAGGCCATGAAGCAGTACCTCCTTGGCCGCGGAATTCCGGAGGAAGACGTGGTGACGGAGGCTCTGTCGGTGAGCACCTATGAGAACATCCGCAATTCAAAGGCAATCATAGACGGGCGGCCAGGCCGGAAGTACACGGCTCTGATCACCAGCAACTATCACGTTTACCGGGCGCTGCGCTACTGCCGGTCCATGGGAATGAAGTGCACCGGCATCGGCAGCCACGTTGCCCTCTATTACTGGCCCAGCGCCCTGATCCGGGAGTTCATCGCCATCCACATGGAGAAAAAGCACGCGGTGATTTTCCTGGCCGGATGGGCGGTGTGCGTGGCCATCGCGGTGCTGGTGACCCTCTGGGCCCGGTGAGAGGCGGCAGTTGCCTTTGCAGTGACGGCCCTCTGCGATTGCCTTTGCGGTGACGGCCCTCCGGGGATGCCTTTGCAGTGACGGCCCCCCCGGGGCAACAGCGGGTTGCGTGTGTCCGGGGCGCCGGCGTGGTAGAATCGTGCTGCAAGGAGGTTTTCCAATGGATACACAGAATGTCATCTATGAACTGAGAACGAAAAAGGGAATGTCCCAGGATGAGCTGGCGGAGAAAGTCTTCGTGACCCGGCAGGCCGTGTCCCGCTGGGAGAACGGGGATACGGTGCCCAATACGGAAACCCTGAAGCTGCTGTCCCGGGAATTCGATGTCTCCATCAACACCCTGCTGGGCTCGCCCCGCCAGCTGATCTGCCAGTGCTGCGGCATGCCGCTGGACGATTCCAACATCAGCCGGGAGAAGGACGGATCCTTCAACGAGGATTACTGCCAGTGGTGCTACGCCGACGGCAACTACACCTACAGCGACATGGACGATCTGATCGAGGTTTGCATTCCCCACATGACCGGCCAGGGCTTTACCGAGGAGCAGGCCCGGGCCTACATGAAGGAGAAACTGCCGGAGCTGAACTACTGGAAGAAGTACGAGGAACTGAGCGATGACGGCCAGTTCGACGCGTTCAAGGAGCAGCTGATCCAGGAGATCAACGACCTGCACATCGAGGGCATGCCCCGGGTGGAGAAACTGAATGCCCTCGTCGGGAAGTATGTGAATCTGGAATACCGGCTCCCCAACGGCATGAAGGTGAAGTTCCTCAACGACGGGACCACCTATCTGGGCAACCAGCTGGAATCGGAGTTCGGCGGCGAGCGCTGCTTTGGCGTGCTGGCCAACATGGACTTCATCCTGGTCTGCACCTATGAGAAGGACGGCGTGAATCCGGAGCTGGTGGTGTATAAGAAGAGATAGATTCTGACCGCCCCATGGGCAGTCCGAAAGGAGCACAGCGACCGCAGGCAGGACGCCTGCGGTCTTTGCGTGGAATGCCTGCGGTCATTTGGGTGGGGCCGGTGCATTTCGGATCGCCACTGGTGTATGAGACCGCTTTGTTGCCGTGAGTTATTCACCAAAAGCTCGATTACAGGCTCTAAAAATAACATTTATTTCCATTTTGTGAATTAAAATAGCGTTGACAGAAATCCATACACCACTTTTCCCGAAAGTGGTGTATATCTTCAGGCGGGGTTGCTTTTTATTCACAGGAGAGCCTGGAGAGGACTTTTTCAGGAGGATAATCCGCTGGTCTGGTGTATGTGGCGCGGCGGATCAGGCCAGATATTCACCAGATCATATAGCTTGGAGGATCGCTCGTGAAAAACAGGCGGCTGGGAAGGGAGAATATACACGAGAGCCAGCCAGGCTGGATATGCGCGGCCGTTTGGAGGAGGGTATGTTGTCACTTGCCGGCAAGGGTGCTATAATGTCATTTGTTAGAGGGGACCTTGAAAGATACAGAGGTTTCGAAGAAGTTATGTCGGGCAAAATCCTTGTATTACTGATTTTAATCATTGCAGCCGCACTCGTTGCGGTGGTGATCGCCGCCATGAAAGTGAAGGCGGTCCGCCGGGAAAACGAGGAGAGGATGCAGATGCTCATCAACCACGATCCCCTGACCGGAGTCCTCAGTTTGGACGGATTCCGCAGGCGCGCGGAGGAGTTGCTGCGCACTTATCCGGATACGCCCTATTTCCTTTCGTATAACAACATCCGTGATTTCAAGTACATCAATGACAGCCTGGGCAGGGAAGCAGGGGATGAACTGCTTCGATTCTGGGCGCAGAAATCCCGGGCGGAGCTGACCGATGAGGAAGCGATAGGACGGATCGACGGGGACCACTTCGCCGTTCTTCGCCGCATCGAAAGCGATGAAAAGATGCAGCAGGACAGGGAGAACGTCCTGGACCCGGTGATGAATTATTTCGTCGACCGGGGCAAGGATTACCGGATGAAGATCTGCAGCGGCATCTACGTGGTGACGGCGAAGGATTTCCGGGATATCGATGTGGACCATATGCTGGATCTGGCCCGGGTCGCGGAGAAGCGGGCGCGGGACAGCCGTACCCTTGATTTTGAGTTTTATAATCCGGAGCAGTGGGAGAAGGGGAAGCTGATCGCGGACGTTATCAATTTCCTTCCCGGGGCGATTCAATCCGGGGACCTTCAGATCTGGTACCAGCCCCAGGTGAATTATGAGACGGGGGAGATGATCGGCGCGGAGGCTCTCTGCCGTTGGGATCACGATAAGCTGGGATGGATCTACCCGCCGGAGTTTATTGAAATTCTGGAGGAGTCCGGACTCATCTATGATCTGGACTGCTATGTCTGGGATATGGTCTGTCAGGACCTGGCACGGTGGAACAAAGAGGGAAAGCATCGTTCCATTTCCGTCAACGTGTCCCGGTGTGATTTTCAGGAGGACCGGGATATCCCCGGGCAGTTCCGCGATCTGGCAAAGAAGTACGGCCTGATCCCGGACCAGCTTCGTGTTGAGATCACGGAGACGGCCTACGCGGATCATCCGGAGGTACTGATCGGCAGCACCAAGAGGCTGCGGGAGTACGGGTTCCAGGTGGAGATGGACGACTTTGGAAGCGGCAACTCATCCCTGCACATGCTCAAGGAAGTGCCCGTCGACCGGATCAAGCTGGACCTCCATTTCCTGACGGAGTCCGGTGACCAGGAGAAGGGCCGCATCATTCTCAGCAACATGATCCAGATGGTGGATTCCCTGGGAATGGATCTGATCGCGGAAGGCGTGGAAACCGCTGAGCAGGCCGACTTCCTCCTGAGCAGGGGCTGTCCCCGGATGCAGGGCTTCTACTTCTACCGGCCCATGCCGGCGAGCGAGTACGAAAAGGCCTGTGACAAACAGTGAACGAATGAAAGAGCCGGAGCGTAGCGGATGCGCGGGTCCGGCTCTTTGTCTGGTTATCCAAAGTTTTCTGGGGTCTGGAGTTGGGGTTTTTGCCGTTTCACGATAAAACACGGATTTCGGCATAATGCAGATGTACGCGGGATGAATGAAATTGTGAGTATGCAGAGGTGCAGTGTATAGTTACAGAAAAGCACAGAAATGCTGAGGCATTCGACTGTCTCAGTATGTCAAAAGCAACGTTTTCTACCGTTTTCTACCGATTCGACATACTGGCAAGTGATGTCTATTATGCCGAATCGCTGTCTGATGACCAATTCGGCAAACTGCCTCACATCTGGAATGCATCCTGCATCCGCATATCGGGC
>JAFRHG010000033.1 GCA_017433375.1 Bacillota bacterium | reverse complement strand
GCCGAGCCGAGATCGAAGAGAACGTAAAGAAAAATCGTTAAAGCTGGAGTTGAAAGGAGGAGAGGCGCGGGCCCGTCAGGGACGCTCATCCCGCCACCTGGAGAGGTGGGGGTTTCCGCGTCAGGTTTGTCTGATGAAAGTAATGATTGCCGGCTACGGCCGGATGGGACAACTGATCGAGAAAACGCTTCTGGCGGAAAACGCGGCGGACGGTGCGTCCGGCCAGGCCGCGGGCCAGGCTGCGGGCAGCGCGGCCAACCTGGTGACCGCCCGCATCGACGTGGCGGCGGACAGTGCCCGTGGCATTTCCGATGCTTCGGCCCTGGCTTCCATGGATAAGGTGGCCGATCTGATCATGGACTTCAGCCACCCGACCCTGACCGATGAGCTGCGGGCCTACGCCTGGCGCACGGCCACGCCCCTGCTCTCCGGGACCACCAACCTGACCCCTGCCCAGATGGACGATCTGCAGGCCCTGGGGGAAAAGGTCCCGGTCATCTGGAGTTCCAACTACTCCTTCGGCATCAACCTCTTCCGCCACATTCTGGGGGAGATCGCCCCCGTGCTGGAAGGCTGGGATGTGGAAGTGACGGAGACCCACCACAACCGCAAGGTGGACGCGCCCAGCGGAACCGCCAAGACCCTGATTCAGGCCATCGATCCCAAGGGGGAATGCGATCTCGTCCACGGACGGGAAGGCAACTGCGGCGCCCGGACCAAAAAGGAGATCGGCGTCCACTCCCTCCGCGGCGGAACCGTGGTCGGTGAACACCGGGTCGATTTCTACGGCACTGACGAAGTCTTTGAAATCACCCACAAGATGGGCAGCCGCCAGATCCTGGTGGATGGCGCCATCGCCGCCGGCAAGAAGCTCCTGCTTCGCCAGCCCGGCTTCTATACCATGGACGATCTTCTCTTTGGATGAGTCCGGCCGGACTCAGGCGATCCGCCCATAAAATTCAGACAGACGGAAAGAGATGCAAAAATCCTGCTGGAGCGCGGCTCCGGCAGGATTTTCTGATTCAGATGTTCATTGGGGATCTGATTGGGGATCGGCTTACGCTTCCTCGACCGCCAGTTTTTCGAACTCCTCGACGACCTTCTTGTATTCCTCGTCGTCGGTGATGTCGATCAGGTCATAATCTTCTTCGTATTCTTTATAGCCGTAGATGTAGACATCTTCAGTCCCCAGAGGATTGAGCGCGATGTACTCCTTGCCCAGCGCGTCAAACACGCCCAGAATTCCGCACTCTTCCTCGGTGCCGTCATCGAATTCCAGCGTCAGGATATCCTCTTCCTCATATCCGTATTTTTCTTTTTCTGCCATGTTGTTTTCCTCCATGTAACGAGTACTCTGCGACTACCGATACTATATCATTTTCCCCTCCCAGCCGCAACAGAAACTTCTTGTGATGCATGATGCGGCTTCCTGCGATGCGTCACGCAGCCGCTCCGTTGCCTTCGCAAGCGGACATAGAGCCGCTCCGTTGCCTTCGCAAGCGGACATAGAGCCGCTCCGACATCATGTCAGATGACAAACTTTTTTCCAGCGAAAGAGTTTTACACAAATGAGCCTCCGAAAGGCCTCCCGCGACCCTTTCTGCGCCCGAAAAATGACAACTCTTTTTTTGCCAGAAGGAGTTTACACACAAAACGGGAAAACCTATGAAAACATGTTTTCTCAGAAAAAGTGTTTACATTCAAGGTCCTTCAGAAGGCCGGAAAAGCGGGTTTTTCAAGGGATTTCCGAGGCAGAAATGACAAATCGATTCTCTCAGAAATAGTTTTACACAACCGTCATCCGGACTTCTTCCCGGGCTCCTTCTCCCTCTCCGAGCGGAAATACCGCACCACGCTTTCGGCGGCGCGGGCGTCCATGCGGGGCGCATGGGCGAGGATGTCCCGGCCCTCTTCGCTGCGGGCGATCTCCCGGATGCGGTCCACACTGCGGAATTCCTCCAGCAGGGCATTGCGCCGCACGGCGCCGATGCCCGGGATCTCATCCAGCACGGAGGACTGGACCCGCTTTCCCCGGACCTTGCGGTGATAGGCGATGGCGAAGCGGTGGACCTCCTCCTGCATCCGGCCGATGTAGCTGTAGAGCAGGGGTTTGTCCGCCAGGGGGATCTCCTCGTATTCCTCCGAATCCTTCCGGCGGTAGATCAGGGCCCGGGTGCGGTGGTGGTCATCCTTGACCATGCCCACCACGGGAATGTCGAAGCCGGTGGCATCGATCACTTCCAGAGCGGTGGAGACGTGTCCCCTGCCCCCGTCCATGAAGATGATGTCCGGGAGAACGGCGAAGGCGTCGTCCCCCTGGAAGACCCGGGTGAACCGGCGGGAAAGGACTTCCCGCATGGAACCGTAATCGTCCTGTCCCTCCACGGAGCGGACGCGGAATTTCCGGTATCCCTGCTTGTCCGCCTTCAGCCCGTCGAAGGTAACCATGGCCCCCACGGTGTCCACCCCGTTGGTGTTGGAAATGTCGTAGGCCTCCGCCCGGAACTGGCGTCCGTCGTAGCCCGGCAGGCCCGTGTCCGGATCCCGGCTTCCGCCGATGACCGAATCCGCGCCCATGGACTCCAGCACCTGGTAGATCTCCCGGCCCAGGGTCTGCCGCCGGTCCCTGGCCGCCTGCGCCCGGTCATCGATGGTGCGGACCATCTCCGCCACATCCTTCGTGGCCATCTCCACCAGGGCGCGCTTCTCTCCCCGGCGGGGACAGTGGAGGGATACGCTGTGGCCGGCCTGGGCGGCGAGAAACTCCTCCAGAAGATCACCGTCCACGGGCCTGACCGGAAGAAGGATCTCCCGGGGCACGTCGGGCAGCCGGCTGTAGTGCTGGTTCAGAAATGCGGAAAGCAGCGCCTCATCGGAGATGGCGCTGCCGGCATCTTCCCCGGTGCGGGCAGCTCCGAAACTCTCCGCGTCCAGGTCGATGGCCGCCGCCGTATCCATCTCGAAGGATTCCCGGCCGACCAGCCGTCCCTCCCGGACGGAGAACACCGCCATATAGATGTCCTCTTCGGTGCGCACGGGGATGACGATGTCCGCCTCCTCGCTGTGGTGCATGACCACACGCTGGGTCTGGGCCAGGGCCTCGGCCGCCAGCAGATCGTCCCGGCAGGCGGCGGCCTCCTCGTAGTTCATAGCTTCGGAGGCGGCTTTCATTTTTTCTTTCAGGGCTGTCTGGAGTTTGCGGCTGCGGCCGCTGAGAAATTCCGCCGCGCCTTCAATTGCCTTTGCATATTCCTCGGGATCCGCCTGGCCGCTGCAGATCCCCCGGCACTGGTTAATATGATAGTTCAGACAGGGGCGGAATCCCGGCGGAAAAGCCCGGGCGGAACACCGCTTCAGGGAGAAGCTGCTGTTGAGCAGATCCACGATCCGGTTCACCGCGCCGGTGTCGGAATAGGGGCCGAAGTAGCGGCCGCCGTCCTTCTTCACCCGGCGGGTCTTCACCACCCGGGGCCAGGTCTCGTTGGTGATCTTGATATAGGGATAGGTCTTGTCGTCCCGGAGGAGAATGTTATATTTCGGACGGTGCTTTTTGATCAGGTTGCACTCCAGGATCAGGGCCTCCACTTCGGATCCGGCGCGGATGTACTCGAACTCCGCAATCTGGGAAACCATGCTCCGGACCTTGGGATCCATGTTCCGGGACGACTGAAAATACTGGCGGACCCGGTTCTTCAGGGAGACCGCCTTGCCCACGTAGATGATGTTGCCCAGCTTGTCCTTGTGCATATAGACGCCGGGGCAGTCGGGCAGTTTTTTCAGCTGTTCCTGAATGTCAAACATGATCAGCGCCTTCTGTCCGTTCTTCTGGGCGACCTGCTGTTCGCGCCCCCGGGCGACCTTCTGTTCGTGCCGGCGGAGGGGCCGCTGCCCTTTCTTCCCGGCAGGTCTTCCCAACCGTCATTCTTCATCCAGTCGTTCATCAGCGCGTCCAGTTCCTCCTTGCTCAGCCGTCCGTGACGGCGGGGCTTGTTGGGATCATCCACGGGCGGCGGGGGCGGTGCCTTCACCGGCTTGGCCGTCCGGGTCACCTCCGGCGCGTTGATCTGGGCGAACTCATCCTCCGTCAGGCGCGCCGGTCCCTGGGGGATGGGCACTTCCTTGGGATCCCCGGTCAGCTCGCTCCATTCCGCCGGGGTCATTCCCTCGCCGGCGGTCCGCATTTTGACCAGGGTCGTCCGCATATCCTCCTGCTTGCGCACTTCGACCTTCTTCCGCCCCTTCCGGCGGGTGAGGGCGATGATGATGCAGAGCAAAAGCAATACCGCCGCGGCCCCGATCACCCAGGGAGCCTCCCGGTCCTCGATGCCGACCACGGACAGGGGTCCGCCGACCTCCACCGCCTCCAGGGTGTAGAGGGTCTGCATGCCCACCAGCCGTCCGGAGGAATCCAGGGCCAGGATCTTGCCTACGACCTGCCCCTTCTCCACCGGGGCGGCCACCTTCTCCTCATCCAGCAGGAACTCCGTGGTGATGCCGGGATCATCCACCTTGTCCTTGTCCACGGTGATGGCCAGATCCTTCTCCGGCGCCACGCTCACCTTCCGCACAGCGCCGTGGCTGACCCGCTGCACGCCGGCCTTCTCCCCCGCCGGGAGGGCCACGTAGGTCCGGAAATTTGCAAAGGCAACGTTCCACAGTTTAATGGCGTCCTGGAACCGGGCGAAGCTGTCCTCAGCGCCCAGGGATATGGCCAGGAAGGATGCGTCATCCCGCTCCGCGGTGCCCACGAAGCAGTAGCCGGCATCGCTGGTCATCCCCGTCTTGACGCCTGTACAGCCGTCATACTTCAGGGGGACTTCCTTGCCGCCCACCTTCACCTTGTCCCTTTTGTCCCAGAGGCAGAGGTTGGAGTTGACCAGCTTGCGGGCATCCGACTTGTTGGTCGCGGGGATCGTATGTTTCTTCGTGGAGACGATGGTCCGGAAGGTTTCGTTGCGCATGGCCTCTTCCGTGATCAGGGCCAGGTCCCGGGCCGTCGTCCAGTTGAGGCGGGAGCGGTCTTCGTTGAGGCCGTTGGGATTGCGGAAGTCCGTATTGGTCGCGCCGCACTCCCGCGCCCGCTCATTGGACAGCTCCGAAAAGCTGTCGATGCTGCCGGAGCAGGCGATGGCCAGAGCCTCCGCGGCGTCGTTGCCCGACTCCAGCATCATGCCGTACAGCAGTTCCTCCACGGTGATCTTCTCACCGGGGATCAGGCCGATGATGCTGCCCTCGATCTCGATGTCGCCGGGGATGGTGACCTCCTGATCCAGGTCAAGATTCTCCAGGGCCACCAAAGCGGTGAGGATCTTGGTCACGCTGGCCGGCTCACGCACCTTGTCCGCTGCCTTCTCGTAGAGCACCGTGCCGCTGTCCAGATCCACCAGTATGGCGGATTTTCCCTTCAGCTTCGGCGCGTCATCCTTGTCCACGCTGACCGCGGGGCGGACCTGCAGGTCCTGTTCCTCCGCGGTTTCCGGCAGTCCATAAGACGGCACTGCTCCCATGAGGAGCAGCGCCGTGATCATGATTCCTATAATGAATGTGGGTACCCGTCCCGTTACCTCTCTCATCCCGTCGATCCCTTATTTGTTTTCCGCTTCAAATTTCTTCATGAACTCGATCAGCTTGTCCACGCCTTCCTCGGGCATGGCGTTGTAGATGCTGGCGCGCATGCCGCCGACCGTCCGGTGGCCGCCCAGGTTGTGCAGCCCCGCCGCCTTGGCTTCCGCGACGAACTTCTTTTCCACATCCTTGTCGCCGATGACGAAGACCACGTTCATCAGAGAACGGTCTTCCTTGTTCACCGGGCAGCGGTAGTAGTCGCTGGCGTCGATGAAGTCATAGAGCTTGGTTGCCTTTGCCACGTCTCTGCGATGCATCTCCGCGATTCCGCCAATGCTGCGGATGTACTTGAACACCTCGCCGGAAACGTAGATGGAGAAGCAGTTGGGCGTATTGTAGGCGGATTCCTTTTCCACGTGGGGCTTGTAGTCAAGATAGGTGGGGATGTCCGCCGGCGCCTTGCCGATGAGGTCCTCCCGGATGATGGCCACGGCGACGCCCGCCGGCGCCACGTTCTTCTGCACGCCCGCCCAGATGATGCCGAACTTCGTCACATCGATCTCCTCGGACAGGATGCAGGAAGACATATCCGCAACCAGAGGAATATTGCCGGTATCCGGTATGTAGTTGTAGTGGGTCCCGTAGATGGTGTTGTTGAAGCAGATGTGGACATAGTCCGCGTCGGGACGGATGTCATCCTTCGTGATCTTCGGGATCCAGGTGTAGACGTCGTCCTCGGAAGAGGCGATGACCTTGGCGTCAAAGCCCAGCTTGACCGCTTCCTGATAGGCCTTCTTCGCCCACTGGCCGGTAACCACGAAATCGATCTTGCCGGAGCCGACGGCCAGGTTCAGGGGAACCATGGCGAACTGCAGGGTGCCGCCGCCCTGTACAAAGACAACCTTATAGTTGTCGGGAATGTTCATGATATCTCTCAGAGAACTCTCCGCGTCCGCCAGGATCGCTTTGAACTCCGCGGACCGGTGGCTCATTTCCAGAACGGACTCGCCGCAGCCGTGGTAATTCAGAAGATTTGCCTGCACGTCTTCCAGCACGGGAAGGGGCAGCATGGACGGACCTGCCGAGAAGTTATAGGCTCTTTCGTTGCTCATTTCAATACCTCCGTAATACTGTGATTCTTCGCCCGCCGGGCAGCGGGCAACCGCAGACTCATTGTACCACGGCGGCAGGGGAAATGCCATACCCGGCCCCGTTGTTTTTCTCCCTTCGGTATGCTACAATCGAGCCGGACGGGCCCTGCGCGGCGAGTCGCGGAGCCTGCCGGATTCTGAATACAGTTCTACTATTAAAATGAGGTGAAAACATGTACAACATCGGAACGTTCAACAAGATCTCTCCCGTCGGCCTGGGCAGACTGACCGACGGCTACGCCCTCGTAGAGAACCCGGATGAGGCCAATGGCATCATCCTGCGCAGCTACGATATGCACGAGATGGATTTCTCGGATAATCTTCTGGCCATCGGCAGAGCCGGTGCCGGAACCAACAATATTCCCGTGGACAAATGCGCCGAACAGGGCATCGTCGTCTTCAACGCGCCGGGCGCCAACGCCAACGCGGTGAAGGAGCTCTGCCTGGCCGGCATGCTGATGGCCGCGCGGAACATCCCCGCCGCCCTGGCCTGGGCGAAGACTCTGGTGGGCAGCGAAGGCGTCGGCAAGCAGATCGAAAAAGGCAAGGGACAGTTCGCCGGCACGGAGATCCAGGGCAAGACCCTGGGCGTCATCGGACTGGGCGCCATCGGCATCCTGGTGGCCAACGCGGCGGAAAAGCTGGGCATGAAGGTCATCGGCTATGACGCCTTCTTCGGCACCAAGGCCGCCCACGCCCTCTCCCCCACGGTGACGGTGGTCGACCAGCTGAAAGATCTGTATCCCGAGTGCGACTACATCTCCATTCACGTGCCCGCCAACGACGAGACCAAGGGCATGATGAACGCGGAAGCCTTCGCCCAGATGAAGGACGGCGTCGTCTTCCTGAACTTTGCCCGTGACAAGCTGATGAACGATGAGGATCTGCTGGCCGCCATCGACAGCGGCAAGGTGGGCCGGTACGTCACCGACTTCGCCGACGACGCCGTGCTGAACGCGGACAGAGAGCAGATCATTGTGATCCCCCATCTGGGCGCCTCCTCCGCCGAGGCGGAAGACAACTGCGCCAGCATGGCCGTGGATCAGGTGATGGATTACCTGGATAACGGAAACATCGTCAACTCCGTCAACTTTCCCGCCGTCTCCATGGGACCCAGAAAGGGAGCCCGCCTCTGCGTCATGGCCAAGGCCGACGCCGGCGCGGCGGAAAAGGTTGCCGCGGCGCTCCCCGGAGCGGACATGGTCTGCGCCAGCCGGGGCGATGTCACCTACGTGCTGGCCGAAGCGGCCGGCCCTATTGACGCCTCCGCCATCGCAGGCGACGGCATCATCCGGGTGCGGGTGATCGAATAATCCACCGGGTTTTGTCAATCAAAAGAGGGGCTACTGCATCAGGAAAACGGTCTGATGCGGCAGCCCCTTTTTCTGTCAAGTGATACTGCTTATCATTTTACGCGGACTTTCTTGCCGGCGTTCTTCTTGGTGAAGAACTTCTTATACTCCTCCATTTCAGATTGCAGCGGTCATGTCCGCCGCGGTACGGGTGATACCGCACCCCTTCTGATCGGTTTACATATTCCAGATGGTGACGAACTTGAAGTTCTTGCCCTTCTTGAAGTAGACGGTCAGGCTGTCGCCGTCGGTCATTCTGATCTTCTGGTTATTCTTCACCTTCTTCGTATTGAGGTTGTTGTCCATCAGTTCAATGGACTTGATCTTCCAGCCGTTCTTCGCCTTGACGACGAGCTTGCCGGAGACGTCTTTTTTCTGTTCGATGAAGAATGTGCTCTTCAGCCTCTTCGAGAAATTGGTCTTGCCGATCTTCAGCGTCTTCACCGCGGGCGCGTACTTTTTCACCGTGACCTTGATCGTTTTCTTGACGTATTCCTGCTTGCCCGCCAGCTGCACCTTCATGGTCAGGGTCGTTTTGCCGGCTTTCTTCGCCTTCACGGAGTAGTAGATCCTTCCGTTCTTATCGGTTTCCGAGATAAGCACCGCCACCTTGGACTTGCTGCTCTTTACGCTCGCCATGTCGATGGTGCAGTCGGTCGAATCCGCGATCATCTCCTCGTTCATCCAGGCCTCCGGTGCCTTCTTGAAGTATTCCATCTCGACCTTGTAGGGAATCCTCGATCCTGTCTTGTAATAGGAATCGGCGAAAACCTTCCCGTTCACTCCGCCGACCAGGGCGAATCCCGTCACCGCGAAAACGGCCGCGATGATCATCGATAATACTCTCTTGCTTTTTGCTGCGCTCATATGACGCCTCCTTTCCCGCCACCCGATGGGGCTCAATGATTCATGGGTCAAGTATACCCGGTTTTTCGTGCAAAAGCAACGGCAAGCTTCAGCCGCCAAGCTCCGGCCGCTTCGCCGGTTTCCGCCGCCTACACCCCGACTTTCCGGCAGAGGCCGCCTACACCCCGACTTTCCGGCAGAGGCTGCCGATGATGCACCGCTCACAGTCCGGCTTTCTGGCGCTGCAGCAGTGTCGCCCGTGGAAGATCAGGCTGTGATGGGCTTCGCTCCAGCGATCCTCGGGCAGGATGTCCATCAGGGCGTACTCCGTCTTGAGCACATCCTTCTCCCTGGCCAGGCCGATCCGGTTGGCCACCCGGAAGACGTGGGTGTCGACGGCGATCCGCTGGTGCCCGAAGCCGACGGCCAGCACCACGTTGGCCGTCTTCCGGCCCACGCCGGGCAGGGCCACCAGGGCATCGTAGTCCTCCGGCACCTCTCCCCCGTACCGCTCACAGAGTTCCTTCGCCAGGTTGATGATGTTCCGGGATTTGGTCTTGTACATGCCGATGCTGCGGATGACTTCCATGACCTCCTCCTGGTCCGCCTCCGCCAGGGCGGGGGCGTCGGGCCATGCCGCGAAGAGCTTTCCCGAGACCTTGTTCACGCTCACATCCGTGGTCTGGGCCGACAGCACCACACAGATCAGCAGTTCGAATACGCTGCGGTGCTCCAGGGCGCACCCGGCATCGGGATACTCCTCCGCCAGCAGATCCAGCATCTGCTCCACTTCCGCCGGGGAAAATGCCGGCACTTTCTTTTTTCCGCTCATGTCGAAATCTCCTCGATTCTTTCTCCTCTTCATTATATTATATCGGTTTCCGCCGACCTGTGCTATACTGGGTTCAAACCAAAAGCAAGGGATCCCCGGAAAGAGAGGACATAACATGGGAGTATTTGATGATCTGGGCGTATACGTTCCCGGACTGAGTGAAGAAGACGCGGAAGAGTTTGTAGGGGAAACGGAAGAGATCTTCCGCTTCGATGTGTTCATCACCCCCGAACAGGAAATCGAGATCGGAGTCAACGTCATGGAGCTGTCCGTGGAGGGCGTGCCCGACTTCGGCGAGCAGTACAGCTTCCTCGCCCACACCTTTGTGGAGCTGGTCACGGAGCACATCGGCATGAACACGGAAATCCTGATGAACGCCGTAGCCGAACTGCCGGCCCTGGATGTGAAACTGACGGCGGAGGAAGAAGCGATCCTTCAGGAAGAGGGAACCGGCGACAACGGCGCCATGCTTCTCTATTCCTTCCCCGTGCTCATTATGGCCGATGACGAAGACGGCGACGGGGAGTTCGGCGAAGATGAGATGCAGCTGGGCTGCGGATTTGAAAAAAGCCCCAAGGCTGAGGTCATGGCCAAAGTCTATGGGGACGATTATCTGGAACAGGAAGATATGTATCAGGACGCTATCAGCGACGCGGTCCTGGATCACGGCATTCTGTTCGTCAAGGCCGTGGAATCCATTCAGAAACTCTGAGGCTGAAGTATGGCCTCCAGTTCCTCCGGCTCTTCAATGAACCGGAACCGGTCCGCCGTCTCACCGGGCAGAAAGCCCGCCTCCACCATGGTCTGCAGCATATCCTTCATAGGCTGATAGAAATTCCCCACGTTGTAGAATACGCAGGGCTTGTTGTGGAGGTCCAGCCTGGCCAGGGAGATCACTTCGGCGATCTCCTCCAGGGTGCCCGTTCCGCCGGGCATGGCCAGGAAGGCATCGCCCAGTTCCATCATGCGGTTTTTTCTCTGGGACATGGTCTCCACCACCTCCAGGGTGTGGAGTCCCTCATGTCCCTTTTCATGTTCAATGAGAAACTCGGGAATGACGCCCGTCACCTCTCCGCCGCCTTCCAGGACGACGTCCGCCACGATGCCCATGAGGCCGATGTTACCGCCCCCGTAGACCAGTCCGTGGCCGGACCGGCAGATCCACTGCCCCAGTTTCTCCGCCGCCCGGGCGAAAGCCGGGTCGTTGCCTTTGCCCGACCCGCAGTAGACGGTGATCTTCATTCCCCCAGCTCCTTCAGGAATCCATCCATGACGCGGGTGGCCTGGTCCGCCGCCATATCCAGGGACATATCGTAATCCTGGTTCGCTCCCTCGTCGCCGTTATCGGAAATGGCCCGCAGCACGCAGAAGGGCGTTTCGTTGACGTAGCAGACGTGGCCGATGCTGGCCCCTTCCATCTCACAGGAGATGGCGTTGAACTGATTGGCAATGAATTCTTTGCGGTCCTTGTCCTGAACGAAGATGTCGCCGGAAGCGATGACGCCCCGCCGGTTATGAAAGCCCAGGCGCTCCGCGCTCTTCTGGAGGGCATCCGCCGTCTCTTTGCAGCAGGGGATCTCGACGATGTCCAGTCCGGGAATCGTACCTATGGGGAAACCGATCCCGCCGGCGTCCATATCGTGCTGGACCACCGCGTCCGCCACGGCGATATCGCCGATGTTCAGATCCGGGGTCAGGGAACCGCTGACGCCCACGTTGATCACCAGCCGCGGCCGGTAGTTCAGGATTATGGTCTGGGCGCACAGGGCGGCGAACACCTTGCCCATCCCGCTGGTGGCCACCACCACGGGAACGCCGTGGATCTTTCCCTTCACAAAGTCGACCCCGCTCACGGTCTCCACCCGGGGATCCTCGATCTGCGCCTTGATGGCGTCCATTTCCGACTGCATGGCACCGATGATGCCGATGGGACCGGCCCCTTTTCCGTTGTTATCCATAGTGGTTTATCCTTTCTCTGCGTTGCCTTTTTACCAGGATCCGCCGCCGCCGCCGAAGCCGCCGCCGGAAAATCCGCCGCCGCCGAAGCCGCCTCCGCCTCCCGTGCCGCTGTCAACGGCGCTGGAGAGCATATCCGAACCCACCGCCCGGAAGTATCCGCTGGCGGCGCTGCTCAGCCCGTTGCTGGAATTGATGAACATCCAGTGGCCGAACATGGGATCAAAGGGCATGCTGCTCTGGTACCAGGCAGGCTGGGGAATGGAGAAGTTGGCGAACTTGTCCATCCACTTCGTGGACATGCCGAAGATGAAGGCGTAAGGCAGAATGTTGAAGAAGTAGGATGGGTTCTCGTCGGAGAGCATCTTCAGCCGGTCGTACTCCGCCGTCCGGATGAACTCCCGGAAGCCCAGCACCCTGCCGTAGATCTCGTTGTTCATGCGCCTGCGGACGAAGATCGTCGCCACAGCCGCCGCCGAGACGGACGCCGCGAAGACGAGGGCCAGCACCAGGTATTCCCGGCCGATGATCCACGTCTCCAGAACGACCGCCGCCAGCACGATCAGGGAGCCGACGGTGATCCGCGCCGGCCGTTTCTTCGTGCGGAAGGAGTCGGTCTTGCTCACCAGACTGATCATGGCGATCAGGATCACCAGGGGGCAGATCAGGGTCACCACCAGTCCCGCGAAGTTGCCGAAGGTCAGATAGAAGTAGAAGCTTCCCGCCAGGAAGGGGATCAGCAGACAGCAGAAGAGTCCTGCGGCCCGGCCGGCCTTGGATACGGGGGAGAAGTTCCTGCGCTTGCTGTTGCAGACCTCCTTCACCTCGCCGTTGATCTTCGCCGCCGTCTCACCGAAGGATGCAGGCAGACTCTTCAGGGAGACCTCCGTGCGCCCTCCGGAAAAGAGGCTGTGAAAGACCTGCCGGCTGTATGGGCTTTCCGCCAGGTCGATCTCCGCCACCTTCGTCATGCGGAAGTTCTTCTTTCCGTCCGACTGGATGGTCACGTACCCCTTGTTGGCGAAGTACATGAACAGGGCCGCCAGATCCTTGGAGGGCACCCGGTCGTTGCCGATGTAGGCCGCCTCCAGGGGATCCATGTCCTCCGGGGGATAGAATTCCACCGTCTGGATGATGGGATCATCCCGGCCGACAAAGAGCCAGAGCAGCAGCATGAGCATGCCCAGCACACCCAGGACGCCGTACATGATGGGGAGGAATTTCTCCCGGCTGGCCGGATTGACCCAGTAGCCTTCGGGAAGGTCCGCACTCACGGTCAGGCCCACGCCCTTGGGCAGGACGGTATTCGAAACCGCGCGGATGGTGGTGCCGTTGCACGCAATATTAAAATAGGCCGATCCGTCCTCCTTCTCCCCGTAGGCACCGGTGTAGAACTTCAGATCATCCACCGGCTTGGGCAGATTCATGGTGATGTCCGCGTACTGAATCGGCGTGCTCCAGCCCGTGGGCAGAAGGTCCAGGGAGAGCATATCCTTCGTTTCGTCGTCATCCTTGTAGCCGACCACCGAGTAGCTGATGCGGTAGGTCTGCACGCCGTCCACGAGCACATCCGGATCGCCGATCTGCACCACCTGGTTGCCGCTTTCCGAATAGGTGTCGAACATATAGCCCTGCACCTGGATGTCCTTAACCGAGTAATACTTTCCCCCGTCGGGGATGTAGCGGTAGATGCCGTGCCTGGGCGCGCTGAAATCCACCTGGATCTCCTCGCTGACGTAGAACACATGGTTTCCCATCGTTTCGACGTTAACCTTGTAGGAGTCCGTGGTGAAGCCGCCCTCATCGGCGGATGCGGTCAGCGGGATCGACCAGAATACAAAAACAACAGCCAGCAGCAGGGCAAGCCCTGCCGCCCTGTGCTGACCGTTAACGGTTTTCCTCGTCCTGGCCTTAAAACTCGACCTTGACATTCTCTCTCTCCTCTTCACTGGAGACCTCGAACATGGTCCGGGGCTCGAAGTGGAACATTCCCGCGATGATGCTGGACGGGAACATCTGGCAGCGGTTGTTGAAGGCTTTAACGCAGCCGTTGTAGTACTTTCTGGAGTTGGCGATGTCCTCCTCCACGGTCTTCAGCTGACGCTGCAGGTCCAGGAATCCTTCGTTGGCCTTCAGGTCGGGATAGGCTTCGGCGACGGCGAACAGGGACCGGAGGGTTCCGCTCAGCGCGTTCTCCGCCTGCATCCGTTCTTCCTCGGTTCCGGCGGACTGCACCTGGCTTCTCGCCGCAACCACAGCCTGGAGGGTCTCCTTCTCGTGGGCGGCATAGCCCTTGACCGCTTCCACCAGGTTGGGGATCAGATCGAAGCGCTTCTTCAGATAGACATCCATGGTGGAGAAGGCTTCGTCGATGCTGTTCTTTCCCCGTACAAAACCGTTGTATCCGGAGATGAACCAGATCACGATGATGACGATGATAATCAGAATAATCAGCAGAAAGAATTTCATTTTGTGTTCTCCTTTTCTCTATTCCACGGTAACGGATTTCGCCAGATTCTTTGGCTTGTCAATATTGCATCCCCGCTCCTTCGCCACATAGTAGGCGAAGATCTGCAGGGGAATAACCGTCAGCACCGGCGTTACCTCGTCGGCGCAGGACGGAATATATACCGCTTCATCGGCGACCTGCTCGATCTCCACTCTGCCCTCCTTGGCCATACCGATGACCCGGGCGCCCCGGGCGGTCACCTCCACGATGTTGGATACCATCTTCTCGTACAGGTCGTCCTGGGTAGCCAGGGCCACGACCAGGGAGTCGGGATCCATCAGGGCGATGGTGCCGTGCTTCAGTTCGCCCGCCGCGATGGCGAAGGAATGGATATAGGAGATCTCCTTGAGCTTCAGGGAGCCCTCGTAGGATACGCCGCAGTCCAGTCCCCTGCCGATGAAGAAGACGTGCTCCTTGTGGTGGAACTTCTTCGCCAGGAAGGCCAGCTGCTCCTCTTTGGCGAGGATCTCCTCCACCTTCTCCGGAAGGGCCTTCAGCTCATTCAGGATGCGGTCGTATTCTCCCTGGGAGAGGATCCCCTTGGTCCGCCCCATGTACAGGGCGATGAGGTACATGCAGATCAGCTGGGTGGTGTAGGCCTTGGTCGACGCCACGGCGATCTCCGGGCCCGCCCAGGTATAGAAGACATCGTCGGATTCCCTGGCCACGGAGCTTCCCACCACGTTGACCACGGAGAGGATCCGCGCTCCCTTTGCCTTTGCTTCCCGCAGGGCCGCCAGGGTGTCCAGGGTCTCTCCCGACTGGCTGATGGCGATGAACAGTGTGTTCTCGTCCACGAAGGGGTCCCGGTAACGGAACTCGGAGGCCACGTCCACTTCCACCGGGATCTTCGCCAGCTTTTCGATGAGGGACTTGCCCACCAGGCCGGCGTGATAGGCCGTTCCGCAGGCGACGATATAGACCTTGTTGAAGCCTTCGATGTCCTCCTTCGTCATGGCGATGCCGTCCAGGTTGATGTTCCCTTCCTCGTCGACCCGACGCATGAGTGTCTCCTGAATGCCCTTGGGCTGCTCGTGGATCTCCTTGATCATGAAATGATCGTAGCCTTCCTTCTCCGCCGCGTCGGCATCCCAGTTCACGTGAAAGACATCCCGCTTGACCTTCTGGCCCCGATCGTTGTAGATGGTGATGTCGTCCTTGGTGAGAACGACGGTTTCGTTGTTTTCGATGAGGTAGACTTCCCGGACGTACTTCAGCAGGGCCGGGATGTCGGAGGCGATGAAGTTGCAGCCTCTGCCGATTCCCGCCACCAGGGGAGCGTCCTTGCGGACGGCCACGATCTTGTCCGGCTCCGCCGCCGCGATGGCGCACACCGCGTAGGCGCCCCGCATATCCTCCACCGCTTTGTTCACCGCGCTCAGCAGATCGCCGTCGTAGTAGATGCCGATCAGATGGGCGATGACCTCGGAGTCGGTCTCGGATTTGAACTGCACGCCGTATTCCCGGGCCAGCCACTCCCGGATCTCCTGGTAGTTCTCAATGATGCCGTTGTGCACGATGGCGATGGAATCATCCTGATTGCCGTGGGGATGGGCGTTGATGTCCGAGGGCGCCCCGTGGGTCGCCCACCGGGTGTGGCCGATGCCCACCGGCGCGTCGAAGCTGTCGTCGGCGATGATCTTTTCCAGATTGGTGATCTCCCCCACGTGCTTGCGGATCTGGATCTTCCCGTCGATGGGCAGGGCGATGCCCGCCGAATCGTAGCCTCTGTACTCCAGACGCTTCAGCCCGTCAACGATCCGTTCTTTTGCGTTTTCCGTGCCAACGAATCCTACTATACCGCACATATATTATCTCTTCCTCCTAACCGTAGTGTCTGGTGATCAGTCTGGCCAGATCCTCAGCCAGACCGGTGATGTATTCCACGTCCTGTCCCTCGATCATGACCCGGGCAACCGGCTCCGTGCCGGAGGGACGGATCAGCACCCGTCCGCAGCCCTCGATATCCCTTTCGATCTTCTCGATGGCTTCCCGGATCTCGGGATCGTTCATGAATTTGTTCTTGTTCTCGTTCCTGACCTTGGCGTTCTTCAGCACCTGAGGAAAGATCTCGATCTCATCGGACAGCTCGCTGGGCTTCTTTCCCGATTCCAGCACAGCCTGCAGAAGCTGCAGGGAGGACAGGATTCCGTCCCCTGTGGTGGTATGGTTCAGGAAGATGATATGCCCGGACTGTTCGCCGCCGATCTGTCCGCCGCTCTTTCTCATGCTCTCCAGAACGTACCGGTCGCCTACAGCGGTGATGTCCACCTGGCAGCCCATCTCCTCCATGCGGCGATGGAAGCCGATGTTGCTCATGACCGTGGCGGTCACCAGGTCGTCCTGCAGCTGTCCCCGGTTCTTCATCATCTCCGCGCAGATGCAGATCAGTTTGTCTCCGTCGATGATCCGGCCCCTCTCGTCCACGGCGATCAGCCGGTCCGCGTCGCCGTCGTAGGCCAGGCCCAGGAAGGCGCCCTCCTCGACGACCGCCTTCTGCAGCGCCTCCGGATGGGTGGAGCCGCACCGCTCGTTGATGTTCATGCCGTTGGGCCGGTTGCCGATGACCGTCACCCTGGCGCCCAGATCCCGGTAGACCTTCTCCGCCACCCGGTAGGCCGCTCCGTTGGCGCAGTCCAGCACCAGCTTCACGCCGCGGATGTCCGCGTCGATGGTGGACTCCAGGAAGCGGGTGTATTTCTCCTCCGCGTCATCGTCCGCGTCCAGGCAGCGGCCGATGCTGCTGCCGGTGATGTGGCTGTTGACGTCGATATCCCGGAGAAGGATGTCCTCGATGTCGTCTTCCAGATCGTCATCCAGTTTGAATCCTTCGCCGTTGAAGAATTTGATGCCGTTGTATTCGAAAGGATTGTGGGAGGCACTGATCACCACGCCCGCGTCGGCGTGGTACACCCGTACCAGATAGGCGATGGCCGGGGTCGGCAGCACGCCCACCTTGATGACGTTGCCGCCCACCGCGGTGATGCCCGCGCTGAGGGCGTCCTCCAGCATATCGCCGGAGAGCCGGGTATCCTTGCCGATCAGGAAGATCGGCCCCTCCTTGCTTCTGCTCAGCACATGGCCGCCGGCTTTGCCCAGCTTGAAGGCCAGTTCCGGGGTCAGCTCCGCGTTGGCGATGCCCCGTACTCCATCGGTGCCGAATAATCTGCCCATGTGTTTTCCTCCTGGCTGTGATTGCCTTTGCTGTACTCTATTCCACCGTGAATTTCGCTTCCTCCGGAGTCATCTGATCGATGGTCACTCCGCTGATCTTCTCGGGGAAGGTGATCTTGATGCTCTCTTCGTTTTTCCCGTAGTTGCAGTTGGACACATCCACCACGGCATGGATGTCGCTCTTCTTGGCCTCGTTCACGTCCGAGCGGCTGCCGCGGATCACGATGTCCACCGTCTTCGGGCTGTCCAGGGTGGCGCTCATGCCCAGATCCGCCAGCTCGTCCTCGCCGGTCATCTCCACTTCGATCCCGCGCACCGAGGCGACGATGGTCGGATTGACGTTGCCCACCACGTAGAGCCACAGCACGACGGCGATGAGCAGGGAGGCTATCAGCTGAAACTTCTTATTCCTCAGCATCGTCATCCCTCCCTTTTTTCCGTCCGAATAGTTCCTTGGCCCAGGGGATCACGTCGATGCGGTCCGACAGATCCCTGCTCTTCAGGTAGAAGTCCAGCAGGGATTTCTCAATGGACCGGGAATCCACGAACCGTTCCAGCTTCCCGTCCCTGGCCATGGAAATGATGCCCGTTTCCTCTGAAACGATGATGACCAGCGCGTCGGAGTTCTCCGTAATGCCGATGCCCGCCCGGTGGCGGGTTCCCAGATTGCTGTCGATATCCAGGTTTCTGGTCAGAGGCAGAACGCAGCCCGCCGCGTGGATCTTGCCGTCGCGGATGATCACCGCGCCGTCGTGGAGGGGCGAGCCCTCATAGAAAATGTTCCCCAGAAGCTGCTCGGAGATCTCCGCGTCCAGCACCGTGCCCGACTCGGCGATGTCCTCCAGAACCGTCTGGCCTTCAAACACCAGCAGCGCGCCCAGCCGGTCCGCGGAGAAATCCTCCGTCGCCCGGGCGATGCGGGTGATGCTTTTTTTGAGTTTTTCCTTATCCTCCGGAGCGATGGACGCCCGCATGAAACTGCCCCGGCCCATGTATTCCAGGGCCCGCCGCAGTTCCGGCTGGAACACGATCAGGATGGCCACCGCGCCCAGGGCGACGGCGCCCTTGCACATCCAGTTCAGGGTGTACAGGTTCAGGAAGTCCGAAACCAGCAGGGCGATGATCAGCACCAGGACGCCCTTCAGGATCTGTTCCGCCCTGGTCTGGACGATGAATCCCAGGATTTTATATACCACAAAAGCCACCAGCGCGATGTCGATGGCATCCGTGAGGCCAAAGCCTGAAAAGGCGTTGGTCAGTATCTCCTGCAGGCTGCTGAATCCCGATGTTACCATTGTCCTTCCTTTACTCCATAGTTACTATAATTGTACAAAAAAAACCGCTGCAATTCAATATGCAGCGGCAGGATTATTTCCTTTTATTTCCTTAATATGTGGTCTCCAGCAGACCGTAGTCATCGTCGTCTCTGCGGTACACCACGTTGACGGAATCCGTCTCCATATTCAGGAAAACGTAGAAGTTGTGCTCAAGCAGCTCCATCTGCACGATGGCCTCATCCACCGTCATGGGCGTCAGCTCAAACTTCTTTTTCTTCACCACATGGATCTCTTCCTCCGGCTCCTCATATACGGGCAGCTCCTCGAAGTCCACCGCCTTCTGACCCTTGTGCTTTTTCTGCAGCTTGGTCTTGAACCGGGACATCTGGCTGGACAGCTTCTCGATGCAGCGGTCGACGCAGTCATAGGGATCGTTGGCCTTGACTTCCGCCCGGAAAATGGTCCCGTTGGCGTTGATGGTCGATTCTACTTTATAACCCGCTTTTTCCTTGATCACCATGACATTGCCGGTGATCTCATTGGAAAAGTACTTGTCCAGCTTCTCGAACTTCTTCTCGATGGTCTCCCGGAGCTTCTCGCTGGGTACATAGTTCTTGCCTGTGATGATTACTTTCATGGTTTGACCTCCTTTTGACGTCTTTTTTTTATTCTACCACGGGAAGGAGTCGGTTTCAATGCAAAGCCGCAACGCCGGCTCCGTCCGGTATATGACTCAGCTGACCTGATCTTTGCCCCCACACCTGCCTTGACCGGGATTTTCCCGAGGACTTACATCTAAACTACGCCATGATCACTGCCGCTTTGCGTACAGCTTACGTGGGACCTTTTGCCCGTAGCTGGCCTGGCCTTTCAATCACAGACCTGAGTCATATACCGGACGCGCCGGCGTCCGGGTCGTTGTTATTCCGCTGTGAAACGTTCGTCAATAATGCGGTTCGTCTTCTTCTCGCTCCGGGGCAGGAAGCCCAGTTCCACCACGTAGATCATGGCGGTGAAGCCGATGCGGCTCCTGAAGGCGTCGCTGACCCTCCTCTGCAGTTCCTTGAAGTCATTGCTTCCGTCGGTCTCCACGTATATCCGCATCACGGCCTTGCCGTCATGGTAGGAGATGCGGATCTGGTACTCGCTGGAGAGCTCGGGGAATACGGCCAGGGTCTCCTCGATCTGCTTCGGGAACACATTGACTCCCTTGATCTTCATCATGTCGTCGCTGCGGCCGGATATGGCGTCAATACGCGGGAACCGGCTTCCGCAGGGGCACTCCCCGGGGATGATCCGGGACAGATCGTGGGTGCGGAAACGGATGAGGGGCGCTCCCTCCTTGACCAGGGTGGTGATGACGATCTCGCCCCACTCGCCGTCGGGCACGTTCTCGCCGGTTTCGGGATCGACGATCTCCAGATAGAGGTAGTCATCCCAGTAGTGCATTCCCGTATCATGCTCGCAGTTGATGCCGATCCCCGGTCCGTAGATCTCGGTCAGCCCGTAGATATCGTAGAGCTCGATCCCCAGCACGCTGGAAATGCGCTCCCGCATTTTCGCGCTCCAGCGCTCCGAGCCGATCACGCCCTTTTTCAGGGCGATCTGGTCCCGGATCCCCCTCTTCTCGATCTCCTCCGCCAGAAGGAGGGCATAGGATGAGGTGGCGCAGAGCACGGTGCTCTGCAGATCGATCATCATCTTGATCTGCTTCTCCGTATTGCCCGGTCCCATGGGAACCGCCATGGCGCCCAGCTTCTCGCAGCCGTTCTGGAATCCGATGCCGGCGGTCCACAGCCCGTAGCCCGGCGTGATCTGGATCCGGTCCCTGCTGGTGATGCCGGCGAATTCGTAGCACCGCTTGAACATCTCTCCCCAGTCATCCACGTCCTTGGCCGTATAGGGAATGATCACCGGCGTTCCCGTCGTCCCCGAAGAGGAATGGATCCGGACGATCTCTTCCTCCGGACAGGCCATCAGTCCCAGGGGATAGGCGTCCCGCAGGTCCTGCTTCTCTGAAAAAGGAAGCCGGGTGAAGTCTTCAGGAGAGCTCAGCTGCGTTACGCCGGCCTCCTTCAGCCGCTTTCCGTAAAAATTATCGCTTTCCATCATGCGGGCCAGCTGGCGGTTGACCTGCTCCAACTGGGTTTTGTTGATTTCCATACTGTTGTTACTCCTTTACTTCCATGCGAAGGGCCTTCAGGTTCATGTCCACAAATCTGTCGGGCACCCGGTCACGGATGGCCTCTTCCACATCCTCCCGGTCCAGGCCCAGTTCGCCGCTCTTTACCGCCGCTCCCAGAAGGAGGACATTCAGGATCTTGGTCGAACCCAGTTCCTCCGCCGCCCGGCTCCCGTCGACGACGGTCAGGTTCTCCGTATTGTCCCGAAGGTATTGTACCATGTCTTCCGCGCAATAGGCGGATTTTCCGATCATGGCGCTCACCGGCATGACCGGTGCCCTGCTCACGACCACGGCGCCGCCCTGTCTCAGATAGGGCAGCATGCGGACGGTCTCTCCCGGCTCGAACCCGATGATGAGGTCGGCCTCCCCTTTGGCGATGAGGGGTGAGGAGACGCCCTCCCCGATGCGGATATGGCTGAACACGCTGCCGCCCCGCTGTGCCATGCCTATGGTTTCCGCGGTCCGGATCGGCAGACCCTTCCTCATGGCCGCCGTGGCGATCAGGCGGGATGCCAGGACCGTGCCCTGCCCTCCCACGCCGCAGAGAATGATATTCTTCTTCATCTTATCTCCCCTCCCCGCAGGTATCGTTTTTCCGTCCGCCGGATATGGCCCCGGCCGGGCAGATCTGCTCGCAAAGGGTGCATCCCGTGCACTGTGACGAGTCGATCTTCGCCCTCTTCCCGTCTTCGTCCAGAATCAGTCCCGGGCAGCCCAGCTCCCGGATGCACTTCCGGCATCCTGTGCAGGTACCGGGATCGACGGCTGCTCTTCCCTTCGGCCTGGTCATGGCGACGCAGGGGGAACGGAATATGATTGCCTTTACACCCGGCTGGCGGGCGATCTTCCCCACCGCCTCCACGGAACCCGCAAAATCCAGGGGGTCGAGGACCTCCACGGTGGTCAGGCCGATGCCCCGCAGGACGGCTTCGATGCTCACCCTGCCCGCCGCCTGGCCCATGGCGCTGCGGCCGGTGCCGGGATGAGGCTGGTGGCCGGTCATGGCCGTGGTGGAATTGTCCAGGACCACCAGGGTCATATCGGCCTGGTTGTACATGGCGTTGACAGTGCCGGTGATGCCCGAGGCGAAGAATGTGGAATCGCCTACAAAGGCAAAGCAGCGGGTGTCCGGCTCAACCCGTCCCACTCCCTGGGCGATGCCGATGCCCGCGCCCATGCAAAGGCAAGTGTCGCACATGTCAAGGGGCGCCGCGTTGCCCAAAGTGTAGCAGCCAATGTCCCCGGCGTATATGGTTTTTTCTCCCTTCATGGCCTGCTTGATGATGTAGAAGGAGGCCCGGTGGGGGCATCCGGCGCACAGGACCGGGGGCCGCACGGGAAGGGCCGGCGGTTCCGGCAGGGACGTGGCTTCCGTCGGTTCATCAGCCGCGGCGGCCGGCGGTTCCGGCAGGGACGTGGCTTCCGTCGGTTCATCGGCCGCGGCGGGAGTCTGCCCGGCAGTCCCTTCGCCCGCGGCCTGGCCGCTTCTGTTCTGTCCGATGAAACGGCCGACGGCCTCCGCCACGATCTCCCGGGTATTCTCCCCTGAGCTTGGCATATGGCCGGTCAGTTTCCCGGTGATCTTCACCTTTTTCCCGTACTTGCCGCAGACATAGATGAGGGCCCGCTCGATCACGGGATCCAGCTCCTCCACGCAGAGGACCTCATCCAGGCCTTCCAAAAACTCAAGGGCCAGCTTCTCCGGGAAGGGGAATGGCGTGGCGATCCGGAGGATCCACGCCTCCGCCGCCGCCTTCGTGTCCTTCGTGTACATATAGCTGATCCCCTGGGTGGCGATGCCCTTGCGGCTGCCCGGGTCCTCCGCGGGGGTGATGGTGTTGCGGGGATAATCGGACAGAGTATCGCAAAGCCTCGCGTTTCTCTCCTCGATCAGGGCGTGGTTCTTCACGGCGAGCCGGGGGAAGATGACCCATCTTGCCGGGTCCTTGATGAAGCCTTCGGGAACGGTCTGCCGGTAGTCCTCCGGCTCCTTCACTTCCACGGCCTCATAGCCGTGGTCGATCCTGGTGGTGGGCCGGAAGAAGACGGGCGTCCCGTACTTCTCGGAAAAGTCAAAGGCCTCCTGGATCATCTCATAAGCCTCCCCCACTGAAGAGGGATCGAAGACCGGCACCTTGGAATAGGCGCCGAATGTCCGGGTGTCCTGCTCCGTCTGAGAGGAGATCGGACCGGGATCGTCGGCCACCAGGACAACCATTCCTCCCTTGATGCCGATGTATTCCAGGCTCATGAGGGGATCCGACGCCACGTTCAGGCCCACCTGCTTCATGGTGACCAGGGTCCTGGCTCCGGAGTAGGCGGCACCGGCCGCCACTTCCATGCCCGCCTTCTCGTTGACGGACCACTCCACGTAGACATTCCCCGGATTGCGCCGGGCCACGGTCTCCAGCACCTCCGTAGACGGCGTGCCCGGATAACCGGATACGAGATTCACCCCGGCGGCAAGAGCCCCCAGGGCGATGGCTTCATTTCCCATGAGAAATTCTTTGTGCATGATATCAATTCCCTCTTCCGGCCGCCCGCGTGCCGCTTATCATTTCACGCGGACTTTCTTGCCGGCGTTCTTCCTGGTGAAGATCTTCTTGTATTTCTTCACGTACTTCTTGTTCTCTTTCTTCTTGCCAACCTTGACCTTTACCGTCTTGACCTTGGAGCCCTTGAGGGAACCCTTGACGGATTTCTTCGTCAGCTTCCTGGTCTTAACCGTCAGGGTCTTGACCTTTTTGCCCTTGAAGGCCTTGGCATTGATGCCTGTGACATTGAAGGCCTTCCCGCTGATGGTGACCGCGGCAGGGAGAGTAAAGGACTTCTTGCTCACGGCTTTGACCAGGGAAACGGTATCTGCGGAAGTCACGACGTAATCGCTGCCGCCAATATTGTGAACGGAGCCAACGGGTGCCTGTGCTTTGGCGACCGTCACCTTCACGCAGGCCGCGTCTGAGTCGTAGTGGGTGCTGTCACCGGCGGCCTTGTACCATACATAGTAGTCTCCGGCATTTGTCCCCTTCGGGATGGATGTGCTCCAGCCTCCTGCTGGCACGGCGGCCCCATCCTTACCGAGAGCATACTGCATCTGCCCGCCTGACGCTTTGCCGGCTGTCACCAGCTCCTGGGGGGAGCCGTTGGCCGTCAGGGCCCTGGCCGTGGGAGCCGTTGTGACCTTTGCCGCGGTGCCCGGGAAGTGGATGTTTTTATAATCCGGCAGTTCCCGTCCATCTGCATCGGTCCCGATCACCCCTTTCCCCTGGGTACCTTCCTTGTCTGTATAGCCTATGCCGATGACAGAGTTTTTCACCTTACCGTCCAGGGCCATTTGCACGCCCGCGGCATCCACGGTGCCTCCGTCGATATTTGTACTGCCGTCACTGCTGCGGATGCCGGCACTGGAATTCCCGGCTGCGGCAGCACTCACAGTTCCTCCGTTGATCGTGATGTCATGAAAAGCGCAAATACCTGCGCCCTGGTCGTCACTGCTGGAAGCATCTGTATTGCCGCCCTTTATCGTGACTTTGCCGATGTCGGATTCAATGCCCTGCTCTTTTCCCGACGCAGTCACGGTGCCGCCTTCGACGGTAATATCGTCCCTGGCGTAGATGCCGTCATGATCGCCGGCGGCAGTCAGTTGACCGCTTCCGCAGATGGTCAGATTCAGCTTGTTTTCACTTTCCGTTTCGCTGTCAGTAGCGATTGCAACTCCGCATCCGGAAGACCCCACCGTTGATTTGACTGCGTTATCACCCTTGATTTCGATCGTCAGCTCTTCTTCGGCGTAAATCGCGGCATTACCGTATCCCTCGCCTTCGTAGCTGTAGCCCTCCAGCGTCAGTCTGGCCGGAACCGGGTTTTCACCGGCGGCGGCAGGAGTGTAGCTCCAGCCGACTCCGCTGAGGTTCACGCTCGTCACCTGGGTGCCGCCGACCCACAGCGGGTACTCAACGGGATACACCAGCTCAAACACATAGCCGTCAGTCCCCGTGCCGCTGCCCCCTGCCACTTTGAATCCGACAGGGGTATCTTCAGATGTTTTTCCTTCGGGAGGCTCGATATAGATTGAAACAAAAGTACCATTGCTCTTTTGCGCTATATTTTCAAATTTCCATTCCCCATGGCTCGAACTATACTGGGACTGCGGAACGTTCGTACTGTAATCAGAACAAAGAACAGAACTTGCAGATCTCTCAGATTCAAACACATATTTCCCGTTCAGGTTGATGCTGCCACCCACCGACCACTCGGTAACATCCGCATACGCCGTCTGGCTCAGCGCCGGTATCATTCCTATCATCAGCGCGAGGCCGAGCAGGATGCCATATAGTCTTTTCCTTTTCATCGGCTGTTTTCTCCTTTTCCTCTCTAATCTACCTACTCCTCTTTAAATCATACGAATAATCCCTGCGTATTTCAAGTGGTATTACAGAAGGCGGAGGAATGACAAAGCACCCCGCCTGAGATGAGCGGGGTGCTGAATCCGGAATGCCGCAAAGGGCTCACTGCCATATCATTTTGTCCTGACAGCCTTTGCCTTGCTCCATGGGGAGTAGTAATTCACGCCGTTCACTGTCTTATACGTCCGGATCTTCACATAGTATTTCTTTTTTGCTTTCAGATTCCTGATCTTCTTCGAAGCCTTCCCGGCGCCATTTACGGTCACCGTCTTCTTCCCTTTTTTGAAGGCCTTGTTTCTGCTGTACATGATCTGATAGCCCGTTACGTCAGAGTTCTTCTTCCACTTCACCGTGAATGCTTTCTTCGCCCTGATTAGCTTTGTGACAGAAGTCGCCGGCGGATTCGGCAGTATCCTGGGAATGGTCTCCGTCTTTGTCGCTTTGCAGATTGTGCAGGTGCAGGCCTTTACCCCCTCGTACTGTTCTGTTGGAGCTTTCGTCACCGTGCCCGCATCCCATATATGATTTGCCTTTTCCACATGAGACGGATCGCGCTGGCAGATCCTCTGGTGCTGATCGGTACCCGCCAGTTCCGTCCACTCGCCCCAGTCGTGGCCCAGGGCCGAGATTGCCTTTGCAAGTTTTTCTTCTACATGGAGCTTCCCGTCCAGGCTTGGAGGGGATTCATTCGGTCCCACTATGGCTGTGTAGGTTGTCCCGCCGTCCTCGGTGCATGTTGGCTGCTTCGTTCCTTCAATGAGATGATGAATTTTAATCGTGTCCTTATGGCTGCTGTCCCTTGTGCACTCGTAATTTGCCGTCGCTTTGGTATAACCCTTGATTTCATCACCTTCCCAGGTGAAATCCTTGAACGCGTAATCGTGGCCGAGAGGTTCTCCCTTTTCTTCACCGCAGTTTTTGCAGATCAACGGTTCTGTGCATGTTGCCGGATTCCAGTCGTGGGGATCCTTGGGGAGAGTGATCTCCCGCAGCGGCGATGAGTAATCGGTCTTATTATCTCCGTTGAGCTGCTCGTTAAAGATGCAGATGGTATCACCACAGCCTCCCAGTTTGCCGGCTATATTCAAATCAACCGTCGCGCCTTCCTCATCGGATGCCAGACCAAGCCTTCCGTAGTATGTTATTTCTCCGCTCTTTGATTTGATGATTGCGGAGATATACTCATTGGCGGCTTTCTTCGCTCCGCTGTACTGTACAGTGAGAATATTCCCTTCTCCGGTCACGGAGTCCACTTTGAACCCGTCACGGGCGGCATCATGCAGGGTCAGTTTCCATTCATCCGATGTAGCCGCGCCAACCGGCCTGAGAGATCCGGATCCTGTGGGGCCGGAGACTTTGCCGTCTTTGGCGGATGATGTGAGGATTACAGATGTCATACTCAAATCAAAAGCGGGGCGCACTCCTAATTCAGCTCCGACCCAGTCGTCACGGTCATAAAAGTCGTATGAACGTACACGATCGGCTGAGTAAGAGGGCGAACGAAGCCACCAAATAGTATTATCAATCTTGAAAATCGCTTGCGGTGTCCCAACGGTCTCATAACCCGACAAAGGCCAGATCAGAGCGTTTTCCACACTCTTTCCGAATATGTATACCGCGTGATTATTATATACGTTGCTGCCCTCCAGCGTCTTTGGGACGATTGCTGACCGTTCTAAATCACTGAATCTGGCCGGAACCTGCTGTCCGTTATCCTCATAGCCGGTGATGTATCTGGTCTCAATGAAGTTCCTCAGATTAGACGGTATCTGGGGCTTTTTTTCGTCCGAATCTACCCACCCATAGGCTCTGGCATATTTGCTGGCAGAATCCACATTGAACTTCGTATACTCATGCACTCCCACATGGAACAGGCTGATCGTGCCTTGCCGCGACACCCTATCATTTCCTGTGCCGTTATAACCGATCACATACCAGTCCTCTCCGGTGCTTCCAAAACGGACCTTCTGTATTCCCTCCGCCTGATTGACGTTCCGGCTAAGAACGTCCGTGCCAAGGGCCAGGGCTTTGACTGCGGGTGCCGGATCCTCCGCATAGGCCGCAGTTCCCATCATAGGCGCCACCGTGAATACCATTGCCACTGTCGTCAGTATCGCCAGCGCTTTGCTCCTGATCATTCCCTTCATCAGATAAACCTCCCTTCCTTCTCTATTCTTTCCCCGTGATAATCGTGCTGATTGCTCTCCTCTTCTTCTATCATTCCGTTATCTGTCTATCGTTCCTTGCAGATACTATCTTAAATGACAGATCGTACCCAACTCCATACGATTTTGATCGAGTAGGAGGCGGATGATTACTTCATCCGCCGTCCTCTCACACCACCGTACGTACCGTTCGGTATACGGCGGTTTCAATAGTTGACGTGCATTTGCTGGTACGCATTGGCTAAATCATAGAAGCCCTTGCGTACCAGTATTTCTTTTGATAAAGCTCTGTTGACTGTGCTGGTTGCCGATGTGAACCAATACCCTCTGCGACTGTT
>JAFRHG010000032.1 GCA_017433375.1 Bacillota bacterium | reverse complement strand
GCTTGCTCCAGCTTTTGGATGATGGCCGTCTGACGGACAACCAGGGAAGAACGGTTGACTTCAAGAACACCATCGTCATCATGACATCCAACATCGGCAGCCATTTCCTGATCGAAGGGATCCGGGATGACGGCACCGTGGACGAAGAGGTCAAACAGAAGGTCGAAAACGAAATGAAACGCCATTTCCGGCCGGAGTTTATCAACCGAATCGACGATATCGTCGTATTCTCGCCATTGACCGAAGACCAGATCATCCGTATTATAGAATTGTCCATGAAGGACATCGAACGGCGTCTGGCGGAGCGGGGCATCAGTCTGGAACTGACCGACGCGGCGAAGAAATTCATCGCTGACGAGAGCTACGACGCCCAGTACGGCGCGCGTCCGGTGAAACGTTTCCTGCAGAGGAACGTGGAGACGGAGCTGGCCGGAGAACTGATCCGCGGAAACATTATGGACGAGGATCATGTGCTCATCGACACCGATGGGGAAAAACTGACCTTTACGGCGCAGGGGCAGGTGCAGTAAGCCTGCCCTCCGCCGGATCGGAGGAATATGACCACACTGCGAGAGCTCAAACCCGGCGAGCGGGGACGAATCATCTCCGTGGGCGGCGAAGGAAGCCTGCGGCAGCATTTTCTCGATATGGGAGTCATCCCGGGAGAAGAGGTTGCCGTAGTTAAGTATGCCCCCATGGGCGATCCGGTGGAACTGTCGGTCCAGGGATACCGGCTGACCCTGCGCCTGGCGGACGCGGAGAAGATCCAGGTGGACCGGGAAACCTCCGGCCGGCGCAAACACCAGGAGGTCGCCGCCGCATCTGCCGGTGCGGGCAATGCCGCCGGCCGTCCCGCGTCGGATCCGTCGCCGGAGCACCCCGGCCTGGGTGAGGGGGGACGGTTCCATCCCAAGGGAAGCGGAGATCCCCTGCCCGAGGGCACGGTCATTTCCTTCGCCCTGGTGGGCAACCAGAACTGCGGCAAAACGACCCTGTTCAATCAGCTGACCGGCGCCAATCAGCATGTGGGCAACTTCCCAGGCGTTACGGTGGACCGCAAGGACGGCGTCATCAAGGGCCATCCGGAAACCATCGTCACCGATCTGCCGGGCATCTATTCCATGTCTCCCTACAGCAGCGAGGAGATCGTCTCCCGCAGTTTCGTGCTGAATGAAAAGCCCCGGGGCATCATCAACATCGTGGACGCCACCAATATCGAGCGGAACCTCTATCTGACCATGCAGCTGCTGGAGATGGATGTGCCCATGGTGGTGGCGCTGAACATGATGGACGAGGTGGCTGCAGGGGGAGGCAGCATCGACATCAACGCCATGGAAGCCCAGCTGGGCGTTCCCGTCATCGCCATTTCGGCGGCGAAGAACCAGGGCGTCCGGGAGCTGGTGGACCACGCCATCCATGTGGCGAAATACCAGGAAAAACCCCTCCGACAGGATTTCTGCGCACCTACGGAAGACGGCGGGGCCGTTCACCGGTGCCTTCACGGCATCATACATCTCATTGAGGACCACGCGGAGGAGGCGGGGATCCCCGTCCGGTTCGCGGCATCCAAACTGATCGAAGGCGACCCGATGGTCGCCGAACAGCTGCATCTGGAACCCAACGAGGCGGAGATGGTGGAGCACATCATCCTGCAGATGGAGAAGGAGAGGGGACTGGACCGGAGCGCGGCCATCGCGGATATGCGCTTCTCCTTCATTCACCGGGTCTGCATCACCACGGTCCATCACCCGAAGGAGCGGGTAACGAAGATCCGAAGCGAAAAGATAGACCGGATCCTTACCGGCAAGTATACAGCCATTCCCGTGTTCTTCGGCATCATGGGCCTGGTATTCTGGCTGACCTTCAACGTGATCGGCGCCTTCCTCCAGGGACTGGTGGAAAGGGGTGTGTGCATCCTGACCCAGATCGTGGATCACATCCTGACTTCGGCCGAGGTGAACGCGGCCATTCACAGCCTCATCATCAAAGGAATATTCGAGGGTGTTGGCGTAGTGCTCAGCTTCCTGCCCATCATCGTGACCCTGTTTTTCTTCCTGTCGATCCTGGAAGACAGCGGCTACATCGCCAGGGTTGCCTTTTTCATGGATAAACTCCTGCGGAAGATCGGCCTCTCCGGCCGGAGCATCGTGCCCATGCTCATCGGCTTCGGCTGTACGGTGCCGGCGGTCATGGCCACCCGGACCCTGCCCAGTGAGCGGGACCGGAAGATGACCATCCTGCTGACGCCTTTCATGAGCTGTTCGGCCAAGGTCCCCATCTACGCCTTTTTCACCAGCGCTTTCTTCCCCGGACACGGCGCCCTGATCATGATTGGCCTCTACGTCCTGGGCATCGTGCTGGCGATACTGGCGGCCTTCGTGTACAAAAAGATTTTCCACGGTGAGCCGGTGCCCTTCGTCATGGAACTGCCGGATTACCGGATGCCCGGCGCGGGCAATGTGCTGCGCCTCATGTGGGACAAGGCGAAGGACTTTCTCCAGAGAGCCTTCACCATCATTCTGCTGGCCACCATCGTGATCTGGTTCCTCCAGAGCTTCGATCCGCACATGAACATGGTCACCGATTCCCAGGACAGCATGCTGGCCATCATCGCCGGCTGGCTGACGCCGGTCATGGCGCCGGCGGGCCTGGGGGACTGGCGGATCTGCACCGCCCTCATCGGCGGATTCCTGGCCAAGGAGACGGTGGTCTCCACCCTGGGCATCCTCTTCGCCGGCAACGTGGCCGGGGCTATGACCGCCCTGACGGCCATCTGCCTTCTGGTCTTCTCCCTGCTCTACACCCCCTGCGTGGCGGCCATCGCCTCCACCAAGCGGGAACTGGGCTGGGGCTGGGCCCTGGGCGTCGTCGTCTGGCAGTGCGTGATCGCCTGGATCATGGCGGTCCTGACCCACATGATCGGGAGCATGATTCTGTAAGCCTTTCATTCCCTTATCTGTTTTAGCTTTATGCAAAGGCAACCCATTAATGGTTAAAGAAATCGTGATGTCATTCCGCAGGGGATGCCCGGAGGTGCCGGAGGCTTAAGTCCTCATCCCGGACAGTTGTACGCTCGGTGAAACGTGTTCGCCTGCGGGATTCGTCGGAACCACCCGACGAATCCGCCACGGCTCCTTACGTTCCTCCTTCGCACAACTGTTGCCGGGACTGCGGAAGCCAGCCGCAGGCACCTCCGGGCATCCCCACTGCGCGAAAGGCAATCTCGAGACACTCCACTTTATCAGTAAAGATGAATAAAGTGACTTCCGACTTTTGGTGATTTGACCAGCGATATCCGGTAAATGATTACCTGAATGGAGCTGTTTGAACGAAGAGTATGAGAATCGGATTGACATGGAATATGTTCTCCGAACATAATGTAAAATAAGGAATGGCTAATTTGATGTCTGATTATCGTAACATGACACCCAATATCATGGGCTTTGTTTCTTAAAGTTCTCTCTGTTAACATAATGTACCTCCTTTACATTATCGGTAGATATAGAAAAGAGGGTAGCTTTCATGATCCAAACCACGCCATGCCACAACAAACCGTAGCATCTGTAATGATCATGAAATCATTATGTTTTGTGCTTTAGTATTCTGTTCTTACCGTGTGATTGCCTTGCTCTGATATTATAACACGTGTGTAAACATCCTGACATTAAAAAACCTGGCCAGGAAGCTTACATCCCAGCCAGGTAATTTTAGTTATCGAATATCGTTACTAAGGAGATGCTTGAGACCGTACAACATCTGCGGCAAATGCCGGGTCTTATAAAGCCACAGCCACATTAGAGGATGGGTATATTTGGGCAGACGGAGATACTGACCCAAAAACCATCCCATGGAAGATCAACAAGGCTATCGCAGAAGACAAAGTAGCTATTCCTACTGGTGATACACTTACATACAACGGTAAGGCCCAGACAGGTGTGGCTGCAGGAGAGAGATATACACTTACCGATGCATCAGCAACCAATGCCGGAGATTACACTGCAAAAGCAACTCTGAAAACTGATCCAGATTACATATATGAATGGACAGACGGAAGTACCGGAATGCAGGAGATTTCATGGAAGATCAACAAGGCTTCAGTTAAGGTAACAGCTCCTGCAGGTAAGACCTTTACCTACAACGGAAAGGCTCAGACAGGTGTAGCATCAGGGGCTAACTACACGCTTTCCGGCACAGTAAAGGCTACTAAGGCCGGCACATTTACAGCGAAAGCTACACTGAAGACCAATGCCAACTACGTATACAAGTGGTCCGACGGAGCGACAGCAGTAAAGTCCATCAAATGGAAGATCAACAAGGCAGCCAATCCTCTGACCATAAAAGCCAAGACAGCTACAGTCAAAGGCTCCACGAAAGGCAAGAACGGCAAGCTGAAAAAGACCAAGACATTGGCTGTTAGCAAAGTGATTGCCTTTACGAAAAAGGGCCAGGGCAAGATGACCTACACCAAGTCCTCCGGTAGCAAGAAGATCACCATCGCCAAGACCACCGGCAAGGTCACCGTGAAGAAAGGCCTGAAGAAGGGCACCTACAAGGTCAAGGTCAAAGTAAAGGCAGCAGGTAATGCTAATTACAAGCCATCCGCTGTGAAGACAGTAACGTTCACGGTCAAGGTGAGATGATCGTAAGGAGAAAAGAATAATAGAAACAACACCCTGGGGTAGTGCAAACAGCATTATACTCAGGGTGTTTTATTATTAGGCAACGTTTGTGCAAGATATGTATGTTTTTCTACTCTGCTGTGTTAAAATATAATCATAAAAATAAATATAAACGAGCAGGAAATAATGCCGGAGAAAGATGTGACACTGATCTGCCGCACCTGCGCTCCGGTTTTTGTCACAGGAGGATTCCTATGAAATCGAAAATGAAAAACAAGGTAATCGCATTCGCTATGTCGCTGGCCATGGTATTCACCATGATGCCCATAATGGGAGCACCGGTTTATGCCGATGATCCGGCACCGGCTGCCATCTATCTGGCGAATGGCGAGGCACCAAATATCGAAGGCGGACAGACAAGCAGCATCTGGTTCGGAGACTATAAGCAGAGCCCCGACGGAAGCGGTGACTACAATAAGGATCCCATCAAATGGCGCGTTTTATCCAACGAGAATGGCGAACTGTTTCTGCTGTCTGATCAAAACCTGGACTGCAAGAAGTATAACAATACATATACATCCATCACATGGAAAAACAGCACTCTTCGCTCATGGCTAAATAATGACTTTATCAACACAGCCTATACAGATAATGAAAAGGTAGCGATTAAAGAGACAGATGATCATATCTTCCTTTTGTCGATTGATGAAGCAGAGGAAGAGGCCTACGGCTTTACAAATAACGCTAACAGTACACCAACCCGCGGGGCTAAGAATACGGATTATGTGAAAAGACTGGGGGCGTACACAGAACCATCGGGAGAGTATGCCGGTAACGGTGGCTGGTGGCTCCGCTCCTCCGGCTCCATCAAGGATGGTGCGATCGTGACTTATAGCGGCTTCATCCACCATAACGGCTATGTGGATGGCACCGCCGGCGTACGCCCCGCTTTTAATTTGAATCTGTTATCTGTAATCTTCACATCTGCCGCCGACCGCGGCAAATCCTCCGGCGACGTAGGAGCCGGATCTCTTAAATCTGTTGAGCCAAATTCAAACAATGAGTGGAAGCTGACCCTGAAAAGCGACCATGATAGTTTCAAAGTCGAAGACGTCTCGACTTGTGACGGGAAAACATTGAACATTGAATACTCCGATGCTGTCGCAAAAAAGGGGGAATACATCTCAGCGATTGTCACAGATGAGAATGATGCAGTTAAATATTACGGAAATCTGATAAAATTTGACGATGGAGACAGCACCTCAGGCACAGCTAACGTGACGATCGATGGCAAGATGGAGTCCACAGATAAACTCTACGTATTCAATGAACAGCTGAACGGAGACAAGAAGACCGACTACGCATCAAAGCTGATTGAGATAACCGTCCCCGCTACAGCAGAGCATAACTATTTGTGGGAGTATGTGAACGACGGAGAACATAAGGGTGTCTGCGACAAGTGTGGGGAAGAAATCACGGAAAAGCACACGTACAACCAAGGACGCTGCACCGTATGTAATGGCGCATGTGGACATAGTTCCCTGAGTGATTCTTATGGTAATAATAGCGAATGGCATTGGAAAGAATGTGAGTATTGTTTGCTTAAGTTTTATGAAGATAATCATGCATGGCAGGACGAATGGACAGCTGATGGAGTGCAACATTGGCATGAGTGTGAAGTTTGTCAAAGGAAAAAAGATGAAGCTGCCCATTCGGGTGGTACAGCCACATGCACAGAAAAAGCAAAGTGTGAAGTATGCAATGTGGAATATGGAGATCTCGGTGAGCACAAATATAGTGCCTGGAAAAACCTCGATGCCACACAGCACCAGAGAGTCTGCGCCAACGATAAGACCCATGTTGAAAAGGCAAGCCACAGCTGGGATGCGGGCAAGGTAACGAAGAAGGCCACAGAAAAACAGACAGGCATCAAGACCTACACCTGTAAGTCTTGCAAAGCAACAAAGACCGAAACTATCCCGAAGCTGAAACCTTCCGCGCCAAAGGTCAGTGGCACACCTCTTGCTAAACTGACGGCAAAGAAGAAAAGCATCACCATCAGCTGGAACAAGATCCAGGGCGCAGCAGGCTACGATATCTTCTTCGCTCGCTGCAATCACGATAATAAGAAAATCGTCACCAAGAAGGTAAAGACCATCAAGGGCAACAAGACCTTCAAGTGGACTAAGTCCGGCCTCAAGAAAGGGACAGCATACAAGGCCTATGTCAGAGCATATGTCTATAAGAACGGCAAGAAGACCTATGTCAGAAACAGTCCTCTCATACACGCCTACACAGGAAACGGCACCAAGAATTACACCAACGCAAAGAGCGTGAGTGTGAACAAGACAAAGGTCACTCTGAAGAAAGGCAAGACATTCAAGATCAAAGCAAAGGTAAACAAGGTCAACAAGAAAAAGAAACTGATGTCCAAGAGTCACGCACTTACTTTGCGTTACATGACATCAAACAGCAAGATCGCCAGCGTAAATTCCGGAGGCAAGGTCACCGCCAAAGGCAAGGGCACATGTTACATCTATGTGTACGCACATAACGGCGTGTCGAAGCAGATTAAGGTTCGTGTAGGTCTCTGATCAGCGTTTGAGAGCCTTGTTAATTCAAAAGGAACTTGTGTCGTTGCAGAGGATGCTGAACACCGTGGTTAGTTTGAAAGCCCTGTTAATTCAGCAGAATGTCATTTATAATGAACTCACAGTATGCTCCGGCAGTGCCTCCTGGAGGTCTGCGAGCATTCACTTCGTAGCATCCACTGAATTTCAACAAAAGTAAACAAGGAGAAGAACCATGAGCAAGCCCATCGTTGCGCTGATGTATGATTTTGATAAGACCCTGTCCCCGAAGAATATGCAGGACTACGGGTTCATGGAGGGGCTGGACATCAGCTCGGAGGAATTCTGGGCGGCCTGCACCCGGCTGACCAGGACCCATCAGATGGACAGCATCCTGTCCTATATGTACATGATGCTGGAGAAAGGGCAGTCCAGTTTCCTGCTGCGGCGGGAGAACTTCCAGCAGCTGGGCAGCAGCGTGAAGCTGTTTCCCGGCGTGCGCACCTGGTTCGACCGGATCAGCGATTACTGCGCGAAGTACGGCCTGGCCTGCGAGCACTATATCATCTCCTCCGGCCTGAAGGAGATCATCGAGGGCACGGAGATCGCGGACAAGTTCAAGGAAATCTATGCCGCCGAATTCATGTACGGGGACAACGGCCTGGCCAGGTGGCCCGCCATGGCGGTGAACTACACCAGCAAGACCCAGTTCCTCTACCGGATCAACAAGGGCGTTCTGGACGTGACGGAGCAGAAGGAACTCAACCAGTACGTGCCCGATGACGACCGGCGGATCCCTTTCCGGAACATGATCTACTTCGGCGACGGGGATACGGATGTGCCCTGCATGAAACTGACCCGGGTCAACGGCGGCCACTCCATCGTCGTCTTCCAGAACGACCGCAACGAAGCGGAGCGGCTCATCCGGGAGAACCGGGCGAACTTCGCCTTCAAGGCGGACTACAGCAGGGGACGGCCCCTGGAGAAGGCGGTCATGGCCATCATCGACAACATTGCGGCCATGGAACGGCTGAAGGCCATGGAGGGCTGAGGCAAAGGCAACGCTTCCCGTGCGGGACTACAGATCCTCCCGCATGCGCAGGGTGGACAGCCAGACACCGGCCAGGGTGACGGCCAGCCCGACCACCGTATACCATCCCCACAGATCGCCCAGCAGAACGATGCCGGCGACGACGCCGATCACCGTGGACAGGCTGCTGACCACGTTGTTTCCCAGCGCCGCGTCCACGTACTGGAGGAGGCGGTTGTAACAGACGTAGGAAGCAAAGGCGCAGAAGACGGCCAGAAACAGCATATCGGCCATGATGTGCCAGTCGGTGAACAGCAGCCGGAACCCGTCCAGACGATACCCCTGGCACAGAGAAATGATGTTGAACAGTATAGCCCCCTCAAAGGCCATGACGGCGGTCACCGTCGAGGCGTCGAAGTCGGAGGAGGCTTTTTTGCTGGACAGGCTGTACATGCTGGCGGCGATGACCCCCAGCATCATGCAGAGCATGCCCGTCCTCGTTCCGCCCAGGGAGAAGGACGGGGAAAACACGGTGGCGATGGCCACGCCCAGGAAGGTGACCAGCAGGCTGAGCACCAGTTTCCAGTCCGCTTTGTGGCGGAACAGGACGATGCCCAGGATCAGCGTCATGCTGGGAATGGTGGCCACGAAGATGGCGCTGGTGGACGCGGAGGTCAGCTTGACCCCCCAGGCCTCCAGAATGGAGTAGGAGCAAGGCTCAAAGAGGCCGGCCAGAAAAAGAAACGCCACGTTTTTCTTCCCCCGGAGCCGGATGCGGAGCTTTCCCGAGATAATCAGAATCAGAAAAATAAAGGCGGTGATGCCCCACCGGACGGACAGGAGCTGCATGGGCGCCATCACCTGAAGCAGCCGGGCAAGGGAAATAAAGGCAATTCCCCAGCCGATGGAGACCATTGCCACCAGAAACACGATCAGCATCCAGTTTTGCGGTTGCTTTTGCATGAGCCTCTCCCCATGTCGCAGCGCACCGGCATGCGAACAGCGGCGCACCGGCGCCCGGACCGCGGCGCGCGAACCGCCGCCTTGGCTCTATTATGCAATAGGGAAGCCCCTCGTGGCAACCGGAATATGACTCCATGAGAGAAATGCCCGGAGAGCCCCCGCGGGCTTGATTCCGGCGGAGGAATGGAGTAAGATATGGAGAGCGGTCAGGAGCCGGCCGGAGGGCAGGCTTTTGGCGCCGCGACCAAGCAGTTCGGGTCCGATATCCTGCTTGTAAAATATTAAAACCAAAGGAGTAACTGAATATGAATCTCATCCGGCGCGAGATGGAGGATTACCGCGTACTGCTGCGGAACATCCCCAGTCTCGTTGTTTCGCTTTTCATCATCAGCGTCATCATGATGAACCTCCTTGCCAACAAGGAATTGTTCAATACGCACTATCTGGCGCTTGACTGCGGCTTCTGCCTCAGCTGGGTCAGTTTTCTGTGCATGGACATGATCTGCAAGCGCTTCGGCCCCAAGGCCGCGGCCAAGATCTCCATCCTGGCGATGACGGTGAACCTGGGCGCTACGCTGGTGCTGAAACTGCTGTCCCTGACGCCGGGTATGTGGGGAGAATACTATTCCACGGGGATGAGCGAGGTGAACGACGCCCTGAACGCCACCATCGGCGGATGCTGGTATGTGGTCCTGGGCAGCAGCACGGCCATGGTCGTCGCCGCCATCACCAATTCCCTGATCAACCACGCCGTGGCCAGGAGGCTGACCTACGGCGGATTCAAGGCCTTCGCGGTCCGATCCTTCGTGTCCACGGGGATCGCCCAGTTTCTCGATAATCTGGTGTTCGCCGCCATCGTGTCGGTGCACTTCTTCGGCTGGAGCTGGACCCAGGTGATCTTCTGCTCCCTGACGGGGGCGGCCATGGAACTGCTCTGCGAGATAATCTTCAGCCCCTTCGGCTACCGGATCAGCCAGCAGTGGGAGGCGGAGCAGGTCGGCGAACAGTACATCCGGTACAGGGAGGACCAGGAAAGGGCAGTGTCATGAACATCCTGATCACGGGAACGGCCCGGGGGATCGGCCGGGCGACAGCGGAATACTTCCTCGAAAGGGGACATGAGGTGCACGGCATGGACATTCTGCCGGCGGCCATCGTCCACGGGCATTATCACCATCACAGGGTCGATGTCCGCGAGCCGGAGACTTTCCCGGCGGACCTGCAGCCCCAGGTAGTGGTCAACTGCGCCGGCGTGCAGGACAGCGGCGCGGATCTGGCCGTGAACCTGAAGGGCGTGATCAACGTGACCGAGCGCTACGCCGTCGAAAATGAGGCGGTCCGCGCCGTGGTGAACGTTGGGTCCGCCAGCGGCCACACGGGGGCGGAGTTCCCCGAGTACGCCGCCAGCAAGGGCGGGGTAATCGCCTACACGAAGAATACGGCCCTGCGCCTGGCGCCCCGGGCGACCTGCAACAGCATCGATCCCGGCGGCGTAGTGACGGACCTGAACCGGTGCGTCATGGACAACCCCCGGCTCTGGGAGAGGATCATGGAGATGACCCCCCTGAAGCGGTGGGCCCAGCCGGAGGAGATCGCGGAATGGATCTACTTTGTCGCCGTGAACAACCGGTTTATGACCGGACAGAACCTGCTCATCGACGGCGGTGAAGCGGGCAACGTGGAATTTGTCTGGGAGGACTGAGCCGCAAAGGCAACGGAGCCGAGGCTACATAATACATGAAAACGTTTATCTGGAAACACTTTGTCAAAGACTATGAGAATACCCGGGATCCGGAGGTCCGCGTCCGGTATACCCGGCTGACCGGCACCCTGGGGATCCTGGTGAACACCCTCCTCTGCGTGATGAAGATCATCCTGGGGGTGCTCATCCATTCCATCGCCGTGATCGGGGACGGCCTCCACGACATGGCCGATTCCCTGGCGGCCTGCATCACCCTGCTGGGCGCCCATTACGCCAGGAAACCGGCGGACCGGGATCACCCTTACGGCCATGCCCGGATCGAGTATCTGGCCAGCCTGGTGGTGTCGGCCATCGTGCTGGTGGTGGGGGTGGAACTGTTCCGCAGTTCCGTGAGCAAGTGCCTCCATCCCATGGCGACGGAGTTTTCCTGGCTGATGGTCATCTTCATGGTCTTCGCCATCCTGCTCAAGGGCAGCAGCGCCCTGTTCACCATCGCCACGGGGAAGCACATACAATCCCTGCCGGTGATCGCCGCGGGAGTCGACAACAGGAACGATGTGATCACCAGCATCGTCATCGTGATGGGCATGCTGATCCACCGGTTCACGGGGCTGAATCTGGACGGATACATGGGCTGCCTGGTGGCCCTGTTCATCGTGTATTCCGGGGTGACCCTGGTGAAGGAGACCATCGGGCCGCTTCTGGGCGAGGCGCCGGACCGGGAAACCGTGGACGCGGTACGGGAGATCATCCTCTCCCATGAGGAGATCCTGGGCTTCCACGACCTGATCATCTACAACTACGGGCCGGGCATGAATTTCGCCTCCTTCCACGCGGAAGTGGACGCCGGCATGGACATGATGCAGGCCCATGACCTGATCGATCACATCGAGCGGGAGCTGAAGCAGAAGCTGAAGATCGCCGTGACCTGCCACATGGACCCGGTGGAGACGGAGGATCCGGTGCGCAGGCGGATGGAGGAGGCCGTGGCGGAAGCGGCCCAGCAGTTCGCCGCCATCGAGGGCTTCCACGACCTGCGGGTGACCCGGGACGGGGAGAACTACAAGGTGGTGTTCGACCTGGTGGTGAGCGATGAAGCCGATTTTCCGGCAGAAGATATCACAAAAGCAATGAACGACGCAGTGAAAACCGTTGATGAAGGGGCGGAAACGGTGATCAGCTTCGATCACGCATATAATTAACGGAAACAATATTATGGACAACCGACCCGCCCTCAGCGCGGAAGAGAAGAAAAGAGAATACCGCAATGGTCTCATCGCCTCCTGCGGGTGCATGGCCCTCTGGGGCGTGCTTCCCGTGTACTGGAAGGCGCTGATTCCCATCAGTTCCTGGGTCATCATCATCTACCGGATCCTTCTGGTGAATGTGGTGGCCATGCTGATGGCCAGGACCCGGTATTCCTGGAGGGAGATCTTCCACCCCCTGTTCCACAACGGACGGATGGCCCTGAAGTTCCTGGCGGCAGGGGCGGTGATCACCCTGAACTGGAGCACCTATATCTGGGCGGTCAACGCGGGCCACATCGTGCAGGCCAGCATCGGCTACTACATCGAACCCCTGATGGTCTGCATCTTCGGCATCATCTTCTTCAAGGAGAAGCTGACGCCCTTCAAGCTGACGGCCATGTGCCTGGCGGGCCTGGCGGTGGTGATCCTGCTGATCCACTTCCATCAGATTCCGGGGATATCCCTGGGCATCGCCCTGACCTTTGCCGTGTACTCCGCCATCAAAAAGACCGTATCCCAGCCACCGCTGATTTCCCTGGTTTACGAGACCATCTTTTTCGCCCCGGCGGCCCTGGGAGTGATCATCTGGCTGGAGGCCACGGGACGGGGCGCCCTGGGCGTAGGCGAGCCCTACCAGTACGGATTGCTTTTGCTCTGCGGCCTGGTGACCGTGGTGCCTCTGTCCATGTTTGCGTCAGCGGCCCAGAAGGTGAGCATGTTCGCCCTGGGCCTGTCGGAATACATCAGCCCGACCCTGTCCATGATCCTGGGCGTCCTGGTCTACCGGGAGCCCACGGACCGGATCCAGTTCCTGGCCATCGGGATCATCTGGGTCGGTCTGGTCTTCTTCTCCTGGGGAGAATGGAGGGAAAATAAATGACCTTTCCTATAGAACTGTGCATCGTCTTCGGTGTGGCCGTGCTTTTCAGCAGCGTGGGCCTCTACCGGTTCATCTGGTTCACCTCCGTGGGCTACGGACTGTCCGTGGCCGGCGCGGGGGGCATATTGCTGTTGCTTTTCCACGCCAGGGCGGAAACGGTGACCCTGGTCTGCTGCGCCGTCATGCTGTTCTTCGGCTGCCGGCTGGCGGCATTCCTGCTGCACCGTGACCTTTCCCCCGGGAGCTGGCGGAAGAAGGAGGGGGAGCAGGCGGGCCCGGATTCGACGGATATGGGCGTCCGGCTCATGTGCTGGTTCGGCTGCGCAGTGCTCTACGCCATGATGGCATCCCCCCTGGTTTACCGGCTGGTCAGCGGACAGGCGCCCGACGGCTGGGTGACGGCAGGGGCGGTGCTCATGGGCCTTGGAGCGGTGCTGGAGACGGCCGCGGACGCCAGCAAGAGCAGGCAGAAGAAGAAGTACCCGGGGGAAGTCTGCCGGCGGGGGCTGTACCACTTCGTCCGCTGCCCCAACTATCTGGGGGAGATCCTCTTCTGGACCGGCGTGCTGATCGCGGGCATCACCGTATTCGTGTCCCCGGGCCAGTGGATCATCGCCGGCCTGGGCTATCTGGGCATCCTGTTCGTCATGTTCAGCGCGGCCAGACGCCTGGAAGAGCGGCAGGACCGGGTCTACGGCCAGGATCCCCGGTACCAGCGCTACGTGAAGAGGGTGCCGATCCTGCTCCCCTTCATTCCATTGCGCAGCCTGCGTAACTGGAAATTTCTGGCACATTAGAAAAGGCAATCCCCGACGGAGGTTACATCCATGACGAAGTTTCATGTCGTTTCCGAATTTGAACCCATGGGCGATCAGCCCCAGGCCATCGACGCCATCGCCGATTCCATTATGGCGGGCAACCGGGCCCAGACCCTGATGGGGGTCACCGGCTCGGGCAAGACCTTCACCATGGCCAAGATCATCGAGAAGGTCCAGAAGCCGACGCTGATCATCTCCCACAACAAGACCCTCGCCGCCCAGCTCCACGGGGAATTCAGGGAATTCTTCCCGGACAACGCGGTGGAGTACTTCGTGTCCTACTACGACTACTACCAGCCGGAAGCCTACGTGGCCTCCACGGACACCTATATCGAAAAGGACTCGGACATCAACGACGAGATCGAGAAGCTGCGCCACTCGGCGACGGCCGCCCTGTCGGAGCGCCGGGACGTCATCATCGTCGCCAGCGTGTCCTGCATCTACGGGCTGGGCAGCCCCATCGACTACGAGAACCAGGTGGTTTCCCTGCGGCCGGGCATGGAAAAGGACCGGCAGGAGCTGCTGCGGAAGCTGGTGGACATCCAGTATACCCGCAATGACACGGCTTTTGAGCGGGGTGATTTCCGGGTGCGGGGGGACACCATCGACATCCACCCGGCGGGGGCGGAGAACGCCGTGCGCATCGAGCTTTTCGGCGATGAGGTGGAGTCCATCAAGGAGATCAATCCCCTGACGGGGGAGATCCTGGGCCTGCGCAGCCACGTGGCCATCTACCCGGCGTCCCATTACGTGACCAGCCAGGAGAACATCGAGCGGGCGACCCAGACCATCACCGAGGAGCTGCAGGAGCGGGTCCGGTGGTTCCAGGACCGGGGGAAGCTCATCGAGGCCCAGCGGATCGAACAGCGGACCCGCTACGATGTGGAGATGCTCCGGGAGATCGGCACCTGCAAGGGCATCGAGAACTACTCCCGTCACATTACCGGCCTGCCTCCGGGCAGCCGTCCCTATACCCTGATCGACTACATTCCCGACGACTTCCTGGTCATGATCGATGAGTCCCACGTCATGCTTCCCCAGCTGCGGGCCATGTACGCCGGCGACCGGTCCCGGAAGCAGTCCCTGGTGGACTACGGATTCCGCCTGCCTTCGGCTCTGGACAACCGGCCCCTGAAGTTTGAGGAATTCAACAGCATGGTGCACCAGATCCTCTATGTCAGCGCTACCCCGGCGGAGTACGAGAAGGAGGAAAGCGGCGGGGTGACGGCGGAGCAGATCATCCGGCCCACGGGGCTTCTGGACCCGGTGATCGAAGTCCATCCCGCGGAGGGACAGATCGACCACCTGATCGGGGAGATCAATCAGGTGACGGAGAGGGGAGAGAGGGTCCTCATCACGACCCTGACCAAGAAGATGGCGGAGAGCCTGACCGACTATCTGGCCGCCGCCGGCATCAGGGTCCGCTATCTCCACTCGGAGATCGACACCCTGGAGCGGATGGAGATCATCCGGGACCTGCGCCTTGGGCGCTTCGACGTACTGGTGGGCATCAACCTTCTGCGGGAGGGCCTGGACATCCCCGAGGTGTCCATGGTGGCCATACTGGACGCGGACAAGGAGGGGTTCCTCCGGACGGAGACCTCCCTGATCCAGACCATCGGCCGGGCGGCCCGCAACGCGGACAGCAAAGTGCTGATGTACGCCGACGAGATCAGCCCCGCCATGAGGGCGGCCATCGATGAGACGGCCCGGCGGCGGAAGATCCAGCAGGAATACAACGAAGCCAATAACATCACGCCCACCAGCGTCCGCAAGGGCATCCGGGACGTGATCGAGGCCACGAAGGTCCTGGAGGACGCGTCGGCCTACGAGGGGAAGAGCCCTTTGGAACTGACGAAGAAGGAACTGAAGGAGTACGTGGCGAAACTGGAAAAGGAAATGAAGCAGGCGGCGGCCGATCTGCAGTTCGAGCGGGCGGCCCAGCTGCGTGACATGGTATTTGAATACCGGGCGAGACTGTAGGGGCCCGGGGAGAAGGAGATCGAAAACACTATGGCGAAGGATATCATCATCCGGGGTGCGAAAGAGAATAACCTGCGGAGCATGGACGTGACCATTCCCCGGGACAGCTTTGTGGTGCTGACGGGACTGTCCGGTTCAGGCAAGTCTTCCCTTGCCTTTGACACCATCTACGCGGAGGGCCAGCGGAAATACATGGAGAGCCTGTCCTCCTACGCCCGGCAGTTCCTCGGGCAGATGGAGAAGCCCGACGTGGAGTCCATCGAGGGACTCTCCCCGGCCATCTCCATCGACCAGAAGACCACCAGCAAGAATCCCCGTTCCACCGTGGGTACGGTGACGGAGATCTACGACTATCTGCGGCTGATGTATGCCCGGATCGGCATTCCCCACTGCCCGGTGTGCGGCCGGGAGATCACCAGCCAGAGCATCGACCAGATCGTGGAGCTGCTTTTGCAGGAGGGCGAGGGGACGAAGCTGACCATACTGGCTCCCGTCATCCGGCAGCGGAAGGGGCAGCACGAGAAGATCCTGGACCGGATCATGCGGGAGGGATTCTCCCGGGCCCGTGTGGACGGGAAGATGGTCCGGCTGGAGGAAGACGAGGTCAAGCTGGAGAAGACCTTCAAGCATACCATCGAGATCGTCATCGACCGGATCAAGATCCGGGAGGGAATCCGCAGCCGGCTCAGCGAAGCCTGTGAACTGGCCATCGCCCACGGAGATGGGCTGGTGCAGGTGATCGTCGGCGATGAGGGGGAGGAGAGGACCTTCAGCACCTCCCTGGCCTGTCCGGAGCACGGGGTCAGCATCGAGGAACTGGAGCCGCGGATGTTCTCCTTCAACAATCCCATGGGCGCCTGTCCCCAGTGCAACGGCCTGGGCTTCATCCAGCGGGTGGACCCGGACCTGCTGATTCCCGACCAGGACAAGAGCATCATGGAGCACTGCCTGAAGAACGCCTTCGGCACCATGGAGCACACCAGCTATTACTGGCAGGTGATCCGGGCCCTGGCGGATATGTATAACGCGGACCTGACCGTTCCCTACAGGAAGCTGCCGAAGCGGTTCCGGGATGTGCTGCTCTACGGCACGGGGGACCGGGAACTGGTCTACGACTATACCAACCGGGCGGGTTACACCCAGCACCGGCACCACACCTTCGAGGGGCTGATCAACAACATGGAACGGCGCTACCGGGAGACCAGTTCCGACTGGATCAAGGAGAAGATGGAAGCCTTCATGAGTTTTGACACCTGTCCCGCGTGCCAGGGCAGGCGGCTGCGGCCGGAGCTTCTGGCCGTCACCGTCGGCGGCAAGAACATCATGGAGTTCTGCGATATGTCCATCGTGGAGGCCATCGAATTCATCGACGGCATGGAGCTGTCGGACATGCACCGGGCCATCGCGGCGGAGATCCTGAAGGAGATCCGGGGACGGCTTCAGTTCCTGGCCGGGGTGGGGCTGGATTATCTCACCCTGTCCCGGGCATCGGCGACCCTGTCCGGCGGCGAGTCCCAGCGGATCCGCCTGGCGACCCAGATTGGCTCGGGCCTGGTGGGCGTCCTCTACATTCTGGACGAGCCCAGCATCGGCCTGCACCAGAAGGATAACCGGATGCTCCTGGCCGCCCTGCGCCGTCTGACGGACCTGGGCAACACCCTGCTGGTGGTGGAACACGACGAGGAGACCATGTACGCGGCGGACCAGATCATCGACATCGGCCCGGGAGCCGGCATCCACGGCGGAAAGCTGGTGGCCCAGGGCACGGTGGAGGACATCAAGGCCTGCCCCGGGTCCATCACCGGCCAGTTCCTCTCGGGCAAGCGCGGCATCGGCGTGCCCGATGCCCGGCGGGAAGGGAACGGCAAGTCCATCCAGGTGATCGGCGCCCAGGAGAACAACCTGCAGAAGATCGACGTGACCTTCCCCCTGGGGAAATTCGTCTGCGTCACCGGCGTCTCCGGATCGGGCAAGAGCAGCCTGGTCAACGAGATCCTCTACAAGGCGGTCTCGGCGGAGGTTTACGGCAGCAAGGCGAAGCCGGGGAAGCACAGGAAGATCAAAGGCATCGAGAACATCGACAAGATCATCGACATCAACCAGGCGCCCATTGGCCGGACGCCCCGGTCCAACCCGGCGACCTACACCGGCGTCTTTACCCATATCCGGGACCTCTTCGCCCAGCTCCCCGAGGCCAAGCTGCGGGGCTATGGCAAGGGCCGGTTCAGCTTCAACGTGAAGGGCGGCCGCTGCGAGGCCTGCAGCGGAGACGGCATCATCAAGATCGAGATGCACTTCCTGCCCGATGTCTACGTGCCCTGCGAAGTATGCAAAGGCAAGCGCTACAACCGGGAGACCCTGGAGGTGAAATACAAAGGCAAGAACATCTTCGACGTGCTGGACATGAACGTGTCCGAGGCCCTGGAGTTCTTCCGCAACCATCCGCCCATCGCCCGCCAGCTGCAGACCCTGGAGGATGTGGGCCTGGGTTACATCAAGCTGGGTCAGCCCAGCACCCAGCTGTCCGGGGGAGAAGCCCAGCGGATCAAGCTGGCGTCGGAGCTGTCCAAAAAGAGCACGGGCAGGACCCTGTACATCCTGGACGAGCCCACCACGGGACTGCACTTCGCCGATGTGGAGAAGCTGCTGCAGATGCTGGAGAAACTGGTGGACGCCGGCAACACCGTCGTCGTCATCGAGCACAACATGGATGTGATCAAGCGGGCCGACCACATCATCGACCTGGGACCCGACGGCGGCTCCCGGGGAGGGACCATCGTGGCCGAGGGAACACCGGAGGAGATCGCCGCCGTGGAGGGCTCCTATACTGGACAATTTCTGCGTAAACTGGTAAAATGATGCGGCAAAGCGAAGGCTCCTGACCGGCGGAAGAAGACCCTTCAGGTGTTGCCTTTGCAGGAGAAAGGAACAGAAAATGATCGAGAAACTGAACCTGACCATGCTGACCGATTATTACGAGATCACCATGGCCAACGGATATCTCAACGCGGGCATGGAGGATCAGATCGCCTATTTCGACATGTTCTTCCGGAAGATCCCGGAGGGAGGCGGCTACGCCATCATGGCGGGCCTGGAACAGGTGATCGAATACCTGGACAAGCTGGAATTCACGCAGGATGACATCGAGTACCTGCGGGGCAAGGGTATTTTCAGCGAGGAGTTTCTGGAGTACCTGGCCAACTTCCGGTTCGCCTGCGATGTGTGGGCCGTGCCGGAGGGAACCCCCATATTCCCCGGTGAGCCCATTATCACCGTGCGGGGCCCGGTCATGCAGGCCCAGTTCGTGGAGACCATGATCCTGCTCATCGTCAACCACCAGAGCCTGATCGCCACCAAGGCCAGCCGCATCGTCCGCGCGGCAGCGGGCCGGCCGGTCATGGAGTTCGGCACGCGCCGCTCCCACGGTACGGCGGCCGCGGTCTACGGCGCGCGGGCTTCCTACATCGGCGGATGCGCCGGCACGGCCTGCGCCATCGCCGACGAGATGTTCGGCACCCCGGCCCTGGGCACCATGGCCCACAGCTGGGTGCAGATGTTCGACAGCGAATACGAGGCCTTCAAAAAGTACACGGAGATCTATCCCACCAACGCCACCCTGCTGGTGGATACCTACAACGTGCTCAAGTCCGGTATTCCGGCGGCCATCAAGGTGTTCAAGGAGTTGGATCCGCCCAACAAGGGCATCCGCATCGACAGCGGCGACATCGCCTACCTCACCAAGAACGCCAGAAAGATGCTGGATGAGGCGGGCCTGCAGGACTGCAAGATTGTCATCTCCAATTCCCTGGATGAGTACATCATCCGGGAAGTCATCTCCGAAGGTGCCTGCATCGATTCCTTCGGCGTGGGCGAGAAGCTGATCACCTCCCGGTCCGAACCGGTCTTCGGCGGCGTCTACAAGCTGTCCGCCCTGGAGAGGGACGGGAAGATGATCCCCAAGATCAAGATCAGCGAGAATGTGGAGAAGATCACCAATCCGGGATTCAAGACCGTATACCGCCTCTTCGACAAGGATACCCACCGGCTCCTGGCCGACGTGATCGCCCTGGACCACGAGGATCCCCCCGCGGGAGAGGAGTATGAGATCTTCGATCCCAACGCCGTCTGGAAGCGGAAGACGCTCACCAACTTCTACGCCAAGAACCTGCGTGAGCAGATCTTCAAGGGCGGCAAGTGTGTCTACAAGAGCCCGGACATCAAGGAGATCAAGGCCTACTGCATGGAGCAGCAGGACCGGATGTGGGACGAGATGAAGCGGTTTGAGAATCCCCAGACCTATTACGTGGACCTGTCCTACGATCTCTGGAAACTGAAGAACGACATGCTGGAGGCGAGCAAATAACCCCCGGCATCAACGGCGTTAATCAACCGCGAAAAAACCGGCCAGTGGAAACTGGCCGGTCTTTTGTTTGGCTTGGGTTGCCTTTGCCTACCGCTTGTTGGACGCGTTCAGCACGTTGCTGATCTTGTGGGCGACCATGCCGCGGATGGCGTCACGGGCGGGGCCCAGGTACTTTCTGGGATCGAAGTCCGCCGGATGCTCCACCATGTACTTGCGGATCTCGGCGGTCATGGCCAGGCGCAGGTCCGTGTCGATGTTGACTTTGCAGACGCCGTGCTTGGAAGCTTCCCGGATCATCTCCTCGGGAACGCCCTGGGCGCCGGGGATGTCTCCGCCGTACTGGTTGCACTTGGCGACAAACTCGGGAAGGACCGTGGACGCGCCGTGGAGGACCAGAGGCGTGTCGGGGATCAGGGCGTGGATCTCTTTCAGGCGGTCGAAGTCCAGACGGGGCTCGCCCTTGAACTTGTACGCGCCGTGGCTGGTGCCGATGGCGACAGCCAGGGAGTCGACGCCGGTCTTCTCGACGAATTCCGCCGCTTCCTCGGGAACGGTGAATGTGGCGTCACGGGCGGATACGTTGACGGCATCCTCGATGCCGGCCAGCTTGCCCAGCTCCGCCTCGACCACGACGCCCTTGTCATGGGCGTACTCCACGACTTCCTTCGTCATGCGGATGTTCTCCTCGAAGGGGTGCTTGGATCCGTCGATCATGACGGAGGTGAATCCGTCATCCACGCACTTTTTGCAGATATCGAAATCCTCACCGTGGTCCAGGTGCAGGGCGATGTCGAGGCCCGTGTCCAGGATGGCCGCTTCCACCAGCTTCAGCAGATAGGCCGGCTTGGCGTATTTTCTCGCGCCGGCGGATACCTGAAGGATCAGGGGAGCGTTCTCCTGCTGGGCGGCTTCCACGATGCCCTGGATGATCTCCATGTTGTTGACATTGAAGGCGCCTACCGCGTAGTCTTCGTTCAGTGCTTTAGCGAACATGTCTTTGGTTGTTACAAATCCCATTGTGACCTCCTGTTTACTGTGCGTTTTCCGCCGGTTCCCCGTTGGCGTTGGCATCGTCCGAGCCCGCGGCCTCTCCGTTGGCGTTGGCGTCATCCGAGCCCGCGGCCTCTCCGTTGGCGTTGGCGTCATCGGAGCCGGTGGGCGCGGTCTGCTCCGTCTGCTGATCCGGCGCGGTCTGTTCCATCACGACTTCCGTAGCGAACTTCTGCGGATAATCCATGATCACCTCGACCCGGTCGTAGATCACGAAGGCGGCAGCCGCCAGAATGAGGAGAACGATCACCAGATCGTTCTGGCGGTAAATAAAATCCTTGAATTTTTCCACGTGAGATCCTCCTTAGAATCATCATCATTCGTCCTCATTCTAACACATCCGGGGCAGCCCTTGCAATCGGGAACGGGAATTGTTAGAATAATATCCGTATGGTTAGGATCACGATCGGAGCAAACGAAGCCGGACAGCGGACAGACCGTTTTCTGCGGAAATACCTCAGGGGTGCGCCCCTCAGCGCCGTGTACCGGATCATCCGGCGGGACCTGAAGGTCAACGGCCGGCGGGTCCGCCAGGAGACCATGCTCAGGGAGGGGGACGAGCTGGTGCTGTACCTCTCCGAGGAGGAAGTTGCCGGCTTTGCCCGGGAAGTGAAAACCCCGGCCGCCCGGAAGCAGTTCCGGGTGATCTATGAGGACGGCAGCGTTCTGATCGTGGACAAGCCGAAGGGTCTTCTGACCCACGGCGACCGGAAGGAAAAAAGCAACACCCTGGTCAATCAGGTCTGCGGCTACCTGCAGGAAAAGGGTGAGTACGACCCGGCATCGGAGAGGACATTCCGCCCCGCGCCGGCCAACCGTCTGGACCGCAACACCAGCGGTCTGGTCATTTTCGGCAAGACGGCGGAAGCCCTGCGGCTGCTCACCGGCCTGCTGCGGGAGAAGGACCGCGTCCGGAAGTTTTACCTGACCATCCTCTGCGGCACACTGGAAGAGGAACAGACCGTCACGGAGGATCTGGTCAAGGTAGAAAAAGGCAACCGGGTCCACGTCCGTCAGGACGGGGAGGAAGGCGGCAAGGCGTCCGTCACCCGGGTCAGGCCCCTGCGTGCCGGAAAGCAGTTCACCCTGGCTGAGGTGGAACTGATCACCGGCCGGACTCATCAGATCCGCGCCCACATGGCCCACCTGGGCCATCCTCTGGCGGCGGATCCGAAATACGGGAACCCGGTCATCAACCGCAGGCTGAAGGAGAAAAACCTGACGACCCAGCTGCTGCACGCCTGCCGGCTGGAATTCGGCGATATGCCGGAAGGACTTGCCGCTCTCTCCGGACAGAGAGTGGAAGCCCGTCCGCCCGTTGCTTTTGCCCGGGCAGAAAGGGAACTGATCGATGTCTGAATACGAGGGAGGATGGGGAACCCGAAGACGGCGGCGCTCGCCCTACGCGGTGGCGGCGGTGCTGGCCATGGTCATGTTCATGGTCATCGCCCCGGAGATCAACGAGGGCAACGCCATGGATCCGACCATCAAGGACGGACAGTTCCTCGTGGTCAGCAAGTCATCCTATTCCATCAAGCGGAAGGTCCCCAAGCAGGGCAGGGTGGTCATTCTGAAGAAGACCCTCTCCCGGGAGATCTCCGATGACAACGTGATCGCCCGGGTCATCGGCACCGACGGCGACCGTGTGGTGATCAAAGACGGGAAGGTGACCGTCAACGGCGAGGAGTACGTGGCGCCGGGAAGCATCCGGGGCGCCTCCGGAAACATAGATGTCACCCTGGAGGGAAACGAGGTCTTCCTCCTCTGCGACAACCGCAAGGAAAAAATGGACAGCCGGAACCCGAAACTGGGAACGGTGGATATGCGCCAGATCAAAGGCAACGTTCTTCTGAAGATCTGGCCGCTGTCAAATTTTGGAAAGGTCAAGTAAAAGGCAAATGAAAGAATTCATCAAGGACATTATCATCGCGCTGATCATCGTGGCGGCGATCACTGTAGTGATCAAGCCGACCATCGTCAAGGAGAGTTCCATGGAGCCGACCCTCTATGAGAATAACTACCTGATCATCTACAAGCTGGCCTATTTCCACAAGGACCATCCCGGCTACGGGGACATCGTGGTCTTCCGCTCCGACATCGACAAGGATGACGGGACGGGCAAGAAGCTGCTGATCAAGCGGGTGATCGGCGTCGAGGGCGATGTGATGACCATCTCCGACGGCAAGGTCTACCGCAACGGGAAGCTTCTGGACGAGCCCTATGTCCACGGACAGCGGACCGAGACCCAGATGGATGAGGACGTGAACAATCTGAAGGTCCCCGAGGACCAGATGTTCCTCATGGGGGACAACCGGGAGGTCAGCCTGGACAGCCGCTCGCCGGTGGTGGGCACCGTCAGCGAGGACAGCCTTGTGGGCAAGGCGGTTCTGCGGCTCTATCCCTTCAACGAGATCACCAGGCTGTAGGATTGCCTTTGCGGAAAACGGGGTTTGCGGGATGAAGCTCATAGCGAACAATAAAAAGGCAAGGCACGACTTTTTCATCGAAGAGACCTACGAGGCGGGGATCGTCCTGACGGGAACGGAGATCAAGTCCGTGCGCCAGGGACGGGTCAGCATCAAGGAAAGCTATGCCAAGATCGAAGGGGAAGAGGTGATCCTCTACGGGATGAACATCAGCCCCTACGAACAGGGGAACCGGTTCAACACCGATCCTCTGCGGCCGAAAAAGCTGCTTCTCCATAAGCGGGAGATCCGCAAGCTTATCGGCTACACCACGCTGAAAGGCTTGACTTTGGTGCCTCTGCGGATGTACATTAATGACAGGGGCAGGGCGAAGGTCGAGCTGGCCGTTGCCCGGGGAAAAAAGGAGTACGATAAACGTCACGATATCGCCAGACGGGACGCGGATCGCCGGATGCAGAAGGCGATGCGCCGGAACGGATGAGCGGAAAAGATACGTTGAATGTGGAGGGAAATATGCAGGACTTTATTTCAAAACTGACCAGATCCGCCAGCCACGCGGCCAGCAGAGCCGGCAACAAGGCGGAGGAACTGAAGGAAATCAGCAAGATGAAGAGCCGGATCAGTTCGGCCAGATCCGATATCGGCATCGCCAAGAAGGATATCGGCGATTACTGCTTCAAGCTGTATAAGGAAGGCCGCATCGAGGATCCCACGATCGTCGAGCTCTGCGAGCAGATCCGCGACAGCTACGAAGAGATCGAGAACATGGAAAAGACCATCGAAGAGACTCGCGAGGAGTACAGGGAGAAGGCGGACGCCATCGGCGGTGACCGGCTGTAATCTCCACGTGCCCATCGCCGTCCACCCGGCTGCCGGCCCGCTGACCGGCCGCCATACACGGGGATGCACTGGTTTCGACGGGGGTGTAGAAACAGGATAAGCGAGCCGCAGTTTGTCCAGTCTGCGTTAAAAAGGACACGTTAAAGATAAACGCAAAAACTAACAACAAACTCGCATTTGCTGCGTAAGTCAGCACCGCGCGTCAGCCTCGATTCACCTGCAGGTTGGGGTCCTGACGTCAAACATGCAGGAAAACCTTGCGCGTGATCCCGGCCGCGTAAGGGACTAACGGGATAGTCAAAGGAACAGCCTGCTTCTGGGCGTTTCCGGCGGCGAATCTTCAAAACAGAAGCTGCGCTCGGAGAAACTCCTGCGGAAATGCTTTCGGACATGGGTTCGATTCCCATCATCTCCACCACGCCAAGGGGGTAGTAGGTTCATCTGCTACTCCCTTTTGATTTCAACGGAAGCATTGATTTTTCAACGATTATCAATGCTTTTTCTTTTGTCCTAAAAGTGCTTTCAAGGGGCTTTCATACGCTTCGAAATGCATAGTTAGTGAGGATTTTAGTGAGGATTTTCTATCATGGCGAGAATCGAAGTTGAGGCAGCGTTGACAAACGATATAGAATCGTTCTAGTCGAGAGAGTATAATCGCAGCCTTAGCGGGTATGTAGATACAGTCTATGATACGGGCTTCCGATCAGCCACTGGTACAATGAAGCGGATGGTAAGATCTACTTTCATGGAGCCAAGACAGGACATAAACTGGATGCTATCAAAGCATGCGACAAGGTCTCGTTCTGTGTAATGGACCAGGGCTATAGAGAAGGTGACGACTGGGCGCTGAACATCAGGAGTGTCATCGTATTCGGCCGCATCAGATTTTTCGAATATGCGGAAGATCCCGATAAGGTCAGGGAGATCTGCGTCGGTCTCAGTTCCAAGTTTACCGACGACGCAAATTACGCAGATGATGAGATCGCCAAAGTCGGCAAGAACGTTCTCTGCTTCGAGATAACTCCGGATCATATGACGGGCAAGCTGGTAAATGAAGCATGATGCAATACAGACCTTGCTGCATGGGGATACCATGGAGAGCATTCCAATGTGTCCTATCTTTGCAGATAGTGTAGCACTATGCTATAATATAGAGCGAAAGCAGACATTATTATCATCATAATCTGACATGGAGACACGTATGAGAACACGAATAATCAAGGGGAGTTTTGTTGCTCTCTGCGCGGCCATCTTTCTTGCCGTCTTCGTAATGACCAATCCCAGCAACGTCAGTGCAGCTGAGAACATCAGCATGACAGTTTCAGACTTTACCGTTTCGCCATCTGTGGTAGACGAAGGTACTTTTGTGACCATCGATTACAGGATCGATGCCACTTATACCGGTACTTCCGGTGGCTACTTCAAAAACGGACAGGTCACGAAGGTCGATACGAATCTCTATGATTACTTTGATGGTGGAGCATTCACTGAACCGGTGCATCACGCTGTCACCGACGAGGTAGTCGGTGAAATCAGCTACAAGATGGATGAAATCAGTATCACCTGGAACAGCGTCGCGGAAGCTTATCGTATGACGCACTATACCGGAACCTTTAGTGTGGAATATGAGTTCAAGGCCATGGATATAAACTCAAGTAATTCCCCCCTTACAAAAGAAATAAATATCGGCGAAGCCACATGCGATGTCACGTGGAAGGCCAAGCCTATATATCTCTCGAAGTCAAAGTCGGGGCAGGGAACCATCAGCCCGGCTTCTACCGTCGAATTCACCGGTAATACCGAGAGGACCAGCATAACGGCTACGCCAAGTGTCGGTGAGACTGTGCTTTCCGTAGTCCTGACAAAGAGTGACGGTTCACAGGAGAGCATCAATGTCTCCCCTGAAGGAGGATCTTTCATAATTTATAAATCAGGGCTCACGATCGGTAACAACAGAGTTCACGTCGCCTTCTCCGATTCATCCGGAGGTCAGACCCCGACGCCTGTTGATCCGACCGAGCCCGACGAGTACCAGAAGAGGATTGCGGACGCACCGTCTCATTACGACTATGAAGGCAGTCTCAGGAAAAAAGTCAGCAGTGTCATCGACAACAAATATGCGCCCTTTACGATCTCGATAAACCACTCTTTGTTCACACCGCTCTTTGCTGCGAAGGATGATAACAGCCTTTTCCCTTCCGGCGGAAAGCTGAAAGGTCTGTATTTCTGGGATGAGATCCCGGTGGACGCCTCCTTCAATTTTGACAGTCCGTCCGACGGTGGGATCTACGCGGTGCTCCCGTATTATAAAGAGAACAGATACGGATATCCGGTCCCGGTGGACGGAAACGGCGACCAGGGCTGGTACCGTATGGTAGACGTCAGGCCATACCTGACGGCTGTCATCCAGGAAGATGGCGAGAGCCTCAGTTCATTCTGGCAGAGGTTTAACGCGGCGGAGCTTCCTGCTTATGCTATCTATACAGGCAGTGACGGAAAACCGACCATTCAGTTGAAGCTCGGTGACAACGACTCCGGGAGTCTTAAATACTCGGATGTCTTTAGTGATGAGCTTTTCAGCGACTCGACTTACTATGAAGTCTTTGGTGACGATAATCCTCTGAACGGCACCATCCAGTGCTACGTAATCAAATACAGCGATGATCACAGCAGGCAGACATGGGGAGGTACGTACAAGAATCTCGCCCAGCTCAACTACCCACGCGGCGATGGCTCGACCGGATTCCGCCAGGCAAATCAGGAATACAATATCCGCGGGAGCAAGAGCAGGGTCCAGGGAAGCGGCGGAGACTTCGAGATGTATTATTATGACGAAGAGACCGGAGAAGGGATCCAGGGTGGAGAATTTGCGCTGGAAAAGAAGGCAGACGGCTCCGGCGAGTACGAACCGTACACAATAAATGGCGAGCAGCTTTCCGGACTTACCGCCGACGAAGACGGATATCTGATGCTCCAGAACCTGATTCCGGGAGACTATAGGCTCGTCAAAAAGAATACTGTGGATGGCTACGAAAACAGTACAACGTCCTACAAGGCAGGACCGGGAAACAACGGCACGAACATGTCGGGAAATAGCTTCACGGTAAAAGCGGATGCACAGGCCAGCGTAGTCATGCTCGTCGGTGAGAACAGAGATCTGAAATTTAACGTATACTATAACGCCAACGGGGGCACGGGCGATCTTGAAGATGATAATAACCCGTACAAGCCGGGCAATCTCTTCAAGGTGCTTTCTCCCTCGGGACAGATCAGTCGCACGAGCTACTATTTCACCGGATGGAACGATAAAGAAGATGGCTCGGGGACTACTTATGCGGTAAACAGCAGCAACACCATGCCTGCGCACGACATTACGCTATATGCCCAGTGGAGCAGGAAGAACAAGGCTGAACTCGACTCTCCGGACATAACAAAGGTCATAGAAACCGACGATACGCTACCGGAAAAAAGCGAGACCTTTGGATTCACCATAGCAGCTTCCGACAATAACCCGGACGTTGTCACCGGGCTTGGAACTTCTGCATCCATCGAGGGAAGCGGTACGATCAGCAACGCCTTTGGATCCGGGCTCGAATTCACCGAGGCGGGAGAGTACACCTTCGCCATCAGGGAGACTGCTGGTTCAGCAGAAGGCTATACATATGACGATACTGTCCATGAGTGGAAGGTGGTAGTAGGAAGCGACAACTACAATTACATTATCCAAAGCAACACTATAGACGGTGTGGATGTTGTGGACGGAGGAGCCGTTGCCTTTACAAACACATACACGGTCCCCGTCGAAGAGTTCACCATTACCTACGATCTCAACGGAGGCAACTGGAAGGGAGACACTGCAGACATCAAGGAAGTCTATCCGAAAGGAACCAGGATAAAGATACATGCTGCGCCTGAGAGGAACGGCTACACCTTTACACACTGGGAGGGCTCGGTCTACCAACCGAATGAAAGCTATATTGTCGAAGGCGATCACACATTCACAGCCCAGTGGGCTAAAAATACTGACCCCACCGGCCCTACTGTGAGACCGACCGACCCCACGGATCTTTCGACAACTCCGACCGATCCGGACGATCCTGCCAAGGATAGATCTGATAAAAAAGACAAGAGTTCTTCCACAGGAGATGATACACCGTTGCTGCTTCACACTATGATACTGCTCACGCTATCAGTAGTCTGTTCTGCAGTGTTCATCAGAAGAAGACAGAGATAAGGGGTAGGATCAGAACGGATAAAGTCAATGACCAGGCGAGTGAAGGGAAATCGATCGGGTATCCTCACTCCTTTAAGGTTGGAAAAACACGATTGTATACAATCGTGTTTTTTTGATATGATAGGAAATATCGTTGAGAAAAATCAAACGATTCTCACAGGAATAATCTGGAAAAGACAAAAAGGGAATAACAAAGCGAGGTATCTCAAGAAGTTATTCGTTTAGAAAGTAATCCATATCGAGAAGATCCTCGTCACTCATATTCTCGATCTCGTCTGCAGAATAGCCTGCAGGAGGGTTTTCAACATACTTTTTCCGGATATGATCGGCGTATTCCTTCTCGGTATAGGAAACGCCATCAGCATCAATGATTTGAACGATAGCCATAATGATCTCCCTTCGTCATCAGACAAATTGTAGCATAATAGGATGATCTAAATGTATGAAAGATTCGAACAATTGTTAACGACGAGGGGAGAAACCGCGTATAAGGTTGGAAAGGCTACGGGAATTAGCTCAACAACCTTTTCTGAATAGAAGCACGGAAGATCTACTCCGAAACCTGACAAACTAAAGAAGATTGCGGATCACTTTGATGTTCCAATAAGTTATTTTTTGGATTCTCACTTATCTCCAACCACGCATTCACTTTTCTGTAACCATCAGCTGGTGTATAATATAAACGGAGAAAACCAAAACAGCAGGAGGAGCAGAAAATGACAAGGGGTTCTATGAACACATCAAATCGATCCGACATTAAACGCACTACCAGTACATCGGTAAGAATAATGCTGATGGTATTGCTTGCCATGATAATGCAGATCGGCATGATGGCAACGGACGTTTTTGCCGGGGATGCGCCGGCGACCCAGTACGTCGACAAGAAATGGGAGAACGGTCAGGTGGTAAGCGAGACCAAGACCCAAAACGACGTGGCGTGGATGACCAGCGGCCATCTGGAATGGCACAATAACTGGTGGTACACCCGCGACTTGGAGAAACTGGTAATCAGCGACAGGGTGTCGGTGGACAATGGCGCCACGGCAAACCTCATCCTGATGGATGGCAAGACAATAGAATTCGAAAACGGTATCCATGTGGGTAAGGGCAGTACGCTTAATATCTACGGGCAGGAGCAAGGCACCGGCAAGCTGATTGTGGGCAAGTCGAAAGCCGACACGGCAGCCATCGGCGGAAATGCAGGAGAGAGCAACGGCACCATCAATATCTACGGCGGCACCATCCAGGTGACGGGCGGCTCCCATAGTTCCAACGGCGGAGCCGGAATCGGCGCCGGCGGTACTGCCAGCAACGAAAGCTCCATCAATATCTACGGCGGCACCGTCACGGCGAACGGTGGCGCTAACGCAGCAGGTATCGGTGGTGGAGCCAGAGGCGGCCACGGCGGCGCGATAAACATCTACGGAGGCAATGTTACTGCAAACGGAGACTCAGGTGCAGCCGGCATCGGCGGCGGCGAAGGCGGAAGCGGCACCGGTACCTTCATACGCGGCGGCGAGGTCCACGCTAAGGGTGGAGCTGCATCTGCAGACGGTGGCTCGGGCATCGGCTCGGGAAGCAAAGCTGGCAGAGACGGCGTTGTTGGCGGCAATGTATATATATACGGCGGCAAGGTATATGCCGAAGGAGGTACTGATGGCGCCGGTATCGGCGGCGGCAACGAAGTTAACGGCGGCAATGTCTATATAAATGGTGTAAACGGCGGCGCATATGTCGAAGCAGAAGGCGGCGGAGATGCAGCAGGTATTGGCGGTGGTGACGGCGCAAGCGGCGGTACAGTCGAAATCCGCGGAGGCACGGTCAAAGCAACCGGAGGCGGCTTTGCTGCAGGTATCGGCAGCGGTGACGCCGATGGAGAAAACATACATGGCGGTACGGTCGAAATCCGTGGCGGCGATGTGACGGCCACAGGTGGTTCTTATTCGGCGGGCATCGGCGGTGGCCAGGGTGGCAGCGGTGCTACGGTGGACATCTACGATGGTAAGGTTACAGCTAATGGCGGCACCTACTCCAGCAATATGAATTGCGGAGCAGGTATCGGGTCCGGCTTCAAAGACGGCAGGGAAACAATCAATGCCGGTAAAACGACGATCCACGGCGGTCAGGTAATAGCCACGGGCGGTCCCTATGGCGCCGGAATCGGCGGCGGCGGCGGCGTCGCCGGCGGTGAGATATATATAAAGAGCGGCACGGTGGAGGCTACCGGCGGCCTTTCAGGTGCCGGAATCGGCGGCGGCGAAAGCGCAAATGGCGGAAAGATCGAAATAACAGGAGGCACTATAACTGCTACAGGCGGTCCCGACGCGGCCGGAATCGGCGGTGGCGAATATGGCACCGGTGGAGATATAAAAATAAGTGGCGGTACAGTTACAGCCGATGGCGCTGATTACGCTGCAGGCATCGGCGGAGGTGACGACGCAGCCGGCGGCACGATCAATATCACTGGCGGAACCATTACCGCAAAGGGCGGTGTCGATGGCGCAGGCATCGGCGGCGGCGAAGGTGGCGCAGGCGGAAATATCACCATCAATTCTGCCAGCGACGAACTTATTAAAGCGACAAGCGAAAAGAAGAACAGTCTGGGAGCCGGTATCGGCGGCGGTGAAGGCGGCGGTGCCGGTACCATCAATATCATAAACGGCAAGGTCGAGGCCACCGGCGGTTCTTGGAAGAAAGATATATCGGTTATCTGGTGTTTTGGTGCCGCAGGAATCGGAACCGGCGATGATGGAAGAGGCGGAAATATAACCATCAGCGGCGGCGATATCAAAGCATCAGGAGGCATGACGGCAGCCGGTATTGGCGGCGGGCGTAAAGGCTACGTGGACAAGATAGAAATCAAGGGTGGCAACGTTAACGCCACCGGAAGTTCAGGAGTAGCTGACGACTACGATAAAGGCGGCGCAGGCATCGGTGGCGGCGACCACGCTGCCAATCGCATCATCGAGATCACAGGCGGTGACATCAACGCGCAAGGCGGACACGGCGCAGCCGGCATCGGTGGAGGAAGCTATGGTGAAGGTGGTACCATCACCATAAGCGGCGGTAAAGTCAGTGCCACGAACGGTTCTACTAAAAATATTATTGGCGCAGCCATCGGCGGCGGCACCGAGTCAAAATCCGGAACAATCAAGATCACAGCCGGTGAAGTCTACGCACACGGGCGAAACGGCGGTGCGGGCATCGGCTCCGGCTTTTATTGCACAGACAAAGAAAACGCGGTTGATGTCACCATCGATGGGGGCAATGTTACAGCTGAGACAGGCGAAGGCTTTTCGTATTGGCGAAACAAACAAAGTAAGAGAAATATCTACGCCGGTGCTGCCATAGGAGCGAGCGGATGCAGCTACGACATAGACGACAAGTTGGTAGACAATACCTATTTCTCCGGCACCATTCGTTTTAATGGCGGCAATGTGAAGGTAGTTTCCTGGGGAGTGACCCCCATTGGAACCACCAGTGACGATGGTCTTCTTGAAGACAGCGGAAGGGTGGAGTTCAACGGTGCCACCGTGCAGAAAGTCACATATCGGTCCGTAAACTGGCAGTCTTCGATGGTCCGGGCAAAGGATATCATCCTCAAAGAAGATGCTTCTTTACATCAGTTTGTGCTGTTCGACGACGATTGGTATGAAGATTGGAACCAGCCTTCGGGGATTGTACTCAAGGATGATCGAATCAATACCATGCAGACGGCTGACCACCGCCACTTATTGGTAGGTCCATGCGATCACAGAGGCATCACGATCGTTGACAATGGAACTGACCACAGCAGCTCATGTAAATACTGTGCTTACGAAACTTCTCATGAGGCCCATACCTACGGCAATCCTGCATGGACATGGGGCGAAGACCACGCCACTGCAGTAGCCAAGTTTACGTGCAGCGTTTGCAAGCATGTTGAAACATTGAATGCGGACGTGACGGAAAAGAATGTCGAGGCAACCGGAGAAGACCCTGCGAAGACGGTTTACACTGCGAAGGTGACCCTGGACGGGCAGGAGTACACGGACGTAGTTGAAATGTCGTATGGTCTTGCGAATGCGACCATCACAACTGAACCGGAAGTTAAGACGTTAACGTATAACGGACATGAGCAACAGCTTGTTACTGCCGGCACGGCAAGTGGCGGCCAAATGCTCTATGCCTTGGGAGATGAAAGCGGGGCGACAGAGGAGTTTGCCGAAACCCTTCCTGTCGGCACCGATGCAGGTGACTACAAGGTCTGGTACATGGTCAAAGGCGACAGCGAGCATAACGATATCCCGGCAAAGAGGGTGGACGCTGCAATAGAAAAGGCTGACTTCAGAGCGATCGAATTCACGGTGACTCCGGACAAGGCCACATATACAGGTAGTGCTATCAAGCCGGAAGTAAAAGGAACGTTCAACCCCGGAAGCGTACCAGGCTTAGACACGATTACGGTTGATGCTTCAGAGTACAGCTTCACCTATGCCAATAACGTCAATGCCGGCACTGCTACTGTCAGCATAACAAGCAGCGAAAAGAACTTTACCATTGGTACTAAAAACCTGCAATTTGTGATAAATAAGGCACCGAACAAGGTTACTGTATCGATAGAAGGTTGGGCAAAGGGTGAGAAAGCAAGCATTCCTGACGTGACCGCAGATTTCGGTGCTAAAACTGCAACCCTTGTGTACAAGGTAAAGAATGCTGATGACAGCACATATTCTGATACTGTTCCAAGCGAGGAGGGCGAATATACCGTAAAGGCAACCATAGAAGGAAGCAGTAATTACGAAGGCGGAGAAGCCACGTGCGACTTCGAGATAATAGAAAAGAAATACACCGTGACCTTTGATCCCAATGGCGGAACAGGAACAAAGGAAGCCGAATCAATTGCTGAGAACGATAGATACACTCTTCCGGACGCAGAGCCCTTCGGCGTACCTGCAGATAAGTGCCGCTTCTCAGCATGGGAAGTTAAGATCGGATCGGCTGAGCCAGTGGAAAAGGATCCTGAAGATTCCATCACGGTAACAGCGGACACCATCGTGAAAGCCTTGTGGGAAGACCATGACTGGGACGAACCGGAATACGTATGGGGGGGTAATAGTAAAGTAACGGCTCTTCGACTCTGTAAAAATAACCGTATGCATTTGGAGACCGAGACTGTAAATACGACTTCTGAAGTTACCAAGGAAGCAACGGAAGAAGATGAAGGCACAAGGATTTATACTGCCACCTTCAAGAACCCGGCCTTTAAAACACAGACAAAGGGAGTTCCGATCCCGAAGCTTGAGTTTGTCAATGTCACCTTTGTTGGATCTTCGATAGATGGTGATGATGAGGAAGAACCATATACTGTGACTAAGCCATATACTGTACGCATTCCAAAAGGCACAACGATAGAAGATCTGTGTGATAATGATCAAAATAAGTACAAGGAAATCATCGATCATTTCACTAAGGGTAAGTATGCTCCCTACAATAAAGAGGTCTATATGACATCAGAACCTTTGAACAACTACAATAGTTGGACCGAGCTCGAGGGTGCTGACCGGTACTGGACAGAGATAGATAAAGACACCACATTCTATATTGCACTTTGCAAGGCGATAGACAAAGTTGATATCACTGTTGCAAAGCCGCTCTGCGGTACAGACATGGAAGACGGGCCCGTTGTCAGCGTTAATGACGGCTCCTCGGTTACATTAGAAGAAGGCCGTACCAAGTGGTGGGATAGAGAAAAGGATGAAACGATTCTATCCGGAACAATCGAGGGAGAGAAGACCTATGGTGCCCGGGTTTATATAAATCCCGCATTTGGGTATTGCATATACGATAGCAACGCTCCGACAGTCACTGTGGAAAACTCCGATTCGGATAGTGTGCAGATCGACGCGTATGGAAGCATGGCAAAGATCACCTTCGCGGTTACAGCAGACTACGACTGGAATGAAATATCGTACGAGTGGTCGGTTGACAACAAGTCCGTCACCGCCACACGCACCTGCAAGCGCGACGACAAGCATGTAGAAACAGAGACAGTAAATGCAACTTCCAAGGTAACCAAGCCGGCAACCATTGATGCTAAGGGTGAGACTACGTATACCTCAGCTGAGTTTAACAACAAGGATTTTGCAGTACAGAAAAAGACGGTAGAGGACATCGACAAGGTCGATCCTACGCCTCTTAGCGATGCTATCAAAGCAGCGAAGGATGCAGAAAACGGAGTTAAGACATCCGCTGATGGAAAGGATGTTGACCCTGCTGACAAGTACACAACACCGGCAGAGAAGAAGGCCTTAGACGATGCCATTGAAAAAGCCCAGGCAGTATTGGACAACCCGGGATCTACACAGCAGCAGGTTGATGAAGCAGTTGCTGCTATAAAGAAGGCAAAGGAAACATACGATGCGGCTAAGAAGGATGGCAAGAAGGGATCTGTGAAGCCAACACCAACACCCGAGCCAAAGCCGACACCTGCCAAATCCGCAGTTAAACCGGTACTGGTAGCCAAGGGAATCGCAAGCGGCAAGAAGGCTGTCAAGATCAGCTGGAACGGAGTGAGCGGCGCAGCAAAATATGAAGTATATCTGAATAGATGCAACACAAAGAGCAAGAAATACACAGTTAAGCTCAAGGGAGCTACTGCCGGCAATTCCATGAAGGTCAAGAAGCTCAGGAAGGGCAGATGCTACAAGTTCTATGTCGTTGCAAAGGATGCTAATGGCAATGTGATCGCAAAGAGCCTGACCGGCCACTTCATTGCAGGCAATGTAAAGGGCAAAAAGACAAACGCCAAGAGCCTGACGCTTGGAGCAAGCTCTGCATCATTAACGAAGGGGGCCACCTTCAAGATCACTGCAAAGCAGAAGAAGGTGAAGAAGGGCAAGAAGCTGCTCAACAGCGGCCACGCACCTCTGCTCAGATACGTAAGTGATAATCCTGCGGTAGCGACTGTAGATGCCAAGGGCCTTGTGACAGGCAACGGCGCTGGAAGTTGCAATGTATACGTCTTCACAGTGAACGGCATCTCGAAATCGATGGCAGTGACTGTCAAGTGACAGCAGCTTCATAAAACGGGCTGAAACATACAGCTCAGAATAATCAGATTACACGGGGCGGTCCAAAACGGATCGCCCTATTGTTATGCCTCGACTATAGTTTTTGAAGTAAACGGTAAACCATCCGTGCGTAGCCACGCCCTTGGGGGATCTGCGATAATGAGTTCGGTCACTGTGAAAAACTGCGCATCAGTTTTTCATAGCAGACCGAACTTTTTCACAGGAGGCTATGAAGATGAATGTTCAG
>JAFRHG010000031.1 GCA_017433375.1 Bacillota bacterium | reverse complement strand
CTCAATTTGCCGGACTTAACTAACTTTACGGTTTTGACCTTCTCCTCTGCGGTCGTTTTAGTTTTGACTGGCATAAAAATGCTCCCTCCATGATTGACAATGTTTTTCCTTTTCACTGTCTCTCATAGAGGGAGCATATCACTGCTCTGATGTGACACTCCTTTTTTCTGTTATGGTACGCCGTCTCGTTTCCTGATGCCGGTAACCCGCATTATTTGGGTTTTTTGATGCCGCTCAAACCGCCCCCGTAGGGCTTTGCGACAGGATTATCGGTATCGGGCTTAATTGAACGAAGAAGATCTGAGCTGCCGGCAACGTCTTCCAACAGCTCATCGTCGATCTTGCGGTCCTTCAGCTTTTCCTCGACTTCGTTTAACACTTTGTTTTCTTTTTTCTCTGCCATTATCCCAAGCTCCTTTCCGAATATTCTCTACCATTATTACAGAGTACCCGCCGAGACCGCACAAGTGGAGATTTTTTCCAATTCTCTCTTCAAAAACCACGGGGAACAGGATATAATGTAGTGGAGTATGAGAAAAACCAACCCGAGAAATGCAAAAGCAGGAAGATGGATTGCGGGCATTTTGGCGTGCCTGATGGTTCTGGCGGTGCTGGGGCTGAGCGCGGGGATTTCCTTTGCGGAAAAGGGAAAGATCGCCGGAGAGCTTTCGTCACGGAGCGACCGGCTCACCGAGAAGGAACTGTCCGCCTTCCGCAATCTCGACGCGGACTGCATCATGGTGCTTGGCGCGGCAGTCAAAAGCGACGGGACGCCGACCCCCATGCTGCAGGACAGGCTGGACACGGGCATCGCCCTGTACAAAGGCAACGCCGCCCCGAAGCTGCTTTTGACCGGGGACAACGGTCAGGAGGAATACAATGAAGTGGGGGCCATGCTGCGGTATGCGCTGGACGCGGGGGTTCCGGAGGAGGACATCTTTCTGGATCACGCGGGGTTTTCCACCTACGATTCCATCTACCGGGCGGGATATATTTTTGAAGTGAAGCGGGTGATCGTCGTCACCCAGACCTATCATCTGTTCCGGGCCCTTTACGGCTGCGGCCGGATGGGCTTGGACGCCCTGGGTGCCGGGGCCGACCAGGACACCTACCGCGGCAGGCAGCTGCGGGAACTGCGGGAGGTCCTGGCCAGGGACAAGGACTGGGTGAAGTGGGCGGTCCGGCCGGAGCCGGCCGTGCTGGGCGAGAAGATCCCCATCAGCGGTGACGGGCGCCAGACCCAGTAAAGCGCGCGGCAAGAGGAACAACCGCGACCTGCAGAACAGCCGCGCTGGCGAAGTGAGCCGCGAAGACAGAAGGAGGACAGCGATGGACAGCAACCAGTTCAAGGGAAGGAAAGGGCAGAAGCGCCTGCGGGAGATTAACGGCAGGATCGATCAGCTTCTGCAGGCAACCGAACCCCAGTACATCGACTCAGAGGAACTGAGCTACATCCTCCGCAGTCTGCCCGACCCTCTGGTCCGGCTGTATTTCGCGGAGGCATACAACAAGCTGGACCGCTACTGGAGCGGCATGAAAGACTACGGATTTCTCCGGCTCTGCCAGTGGTGGATCAGCCGGAACAATCTGACGGAGCTGAACCGGGCGCAGGTGGATGCCATGTTCAACCGCATCCTGCCGGCGATGGAAAGACAGATGATTCGGAAACAGGAGAGTGCAGATGGAAGTAACGATAACCGTCAATAAAACCGCCCAGGCGCGGATCAATCCCGGACGTTGCATCAACTGCGGGGAGTGCCGGAAGATCTGCCCCACCGGGGCGATCCGGGAATACCAGAAGAACGTATCCGGACTGTTTTCCGCCGGCAAGGAGGAGATGCTGGAGACGTCCTGTTCCGTAGGCTGCCCCATGGGGATCATCCCCCAGACCGTCGCGGCCTTCATGCGGGACGGCGAGGCGGAGAAGGCCTGGCAGCACATCATCGAGCGCACGCCCATGCCCTGGACCTGCGCGGAGGTCTGCCGGGGGATCTGCTACGGCCACTGCCGGCTGCTGAATATCGGCGCCGATCCCATCGACATGCACGCCCTGGAAAAGGCTGCGGTCAGGGACAGGAAACTGGACGAAATCGTATTTACGCCGCCCACCTACGATCGGGTCGCCATTATCGGCGGCGGCCCGGCGGGGATCATGGCGGCCTTTGAGCTGCGCCGCGCCGGATACCGGCCGGTGATCTTCGAGAAGCGTGACCGCCTGGGCGGCGCCATGAGCTGGGGAATCTCGGATCTTCGCCTGGACAAGGAGAAGCTCCATCAGGAGATCGACCGGCTTATCCGCGCCGGCATCGAGGTGCGGTACAATTACGCTCTGGGACAGAACTTCTCCATGAGCCAGCTCTGGGAAGAGGGCTTTGCCGCCTGCCTGCTGGCCACGGGGATGTCCGATCCGGCGGAGAGCAATCTGCGCGGTGCGGACTGCCGGGGCGTGTTCGAAGCCATCGACATTCTGAAGGAATGCAACGACGGCGGCCTGAGCCAGCGGGAAAAGGACGCGGCCGGGCCGGGCATCGAATCCATGGGACAGAAGATCGCCGTTGTCGGACGGGGCTGGCTCCTCGCGGACACCGCGGCGGTTCTGGCCAGCCGGGGCAAGGATGTGATCTGCATCGCCGTGGAGGGTCAGGAAGAGGCTGAGATGTCCCTGGAAGACCTGCAGGAGATGGGGGTCGAGTGCAGAAAGGCAACCGAAGTCCGGCAGGTCATCAGCGATGCCTCCGGCGTGAAAGCCATTGAGGTGCTGGACGGGGCGCGGGCCTCCAACCTGTTCTGCGAAGGCGTAGTGCTTGCCTTTGGACAGCGGGGCAGCGTGGAGCGGATCAGCAAAGTGGAAACCTATCCCGACGGCTGCATCCGCATCGACGGTCAGCATCGGACCAATAAAGAAAAGATCTACGCCTGCGGCGAGATCACGGGAAAGAGCCGTTCCGTGGTGGAAGCCATGGCTCAGGGAAGGGCCGCGGCGCTGGCCATGGACGCGGACCTGCGCAAAACCGGGGAAGGCCCCAAAGCGCCTTCCTTTGACGCGGCGCCGGCAGGAGAGACCATCTATCCGGAGAACATCGTGATGGAGAGGGACTACCGGGGCATAGGCGAATCGGGCAAGGATGCGATCGACAACATCGTGTCCCTGCTGCGCAGCGCCGGCCTGCCGGAGGAGATGCCCACCTGGTTCGTGGACGATGGGCCGGAGGAGGATCCGAACCGGAAGAAAGCGGCGGTCATCGGCGGCGGGATCGCCGGCATCGCGGCGGCCATCGCCCTGGCCAAGAAGGGCATCCGGCCGACCATTTTCGAAAAGACTTCCCGGCTGGGCGGAAGCTGCCGGTGGCTGGCAACCAACCGCAGGTACGACCGGGATCTCATGGATAAAGAAATGCAGAAGATCGAAGCCTCGGGCATCCGGGTGATCTATAACGTATCCGGCGGCGTGCGTCCCGACCTGATGGAGATGCTGAAGGAGTATGACGCCGTGCTGCTGACCATCGGGGAAACGGCGGGGAAGAAACCGAATATCCCCGGCGCGTCCCTCAGAGGCGTGACGGACATCGTGTCCCTGATGAACTGGCTGAACAACGGGGAGGTTCCCCGGGAGCTGGGCAGCCGGGTCGTGGTCGCCGGCGGCGATGACTTTTCCGTTGATGCGGCCCGAGCCCTGAAGCGGCTGTGTCCGGAGGTCACCCTCCTGACGCCCTGCGGCAAAGGCAAGCTCCAGATCAAAACCGCCTCAGCCGACCTCCTGCTGGAGGAGGGCATCAACCTGGTGACCGGCGTGGAGATCACGGAGATCAACGCCAAAGAGGGCAGGGCTGACAGCGTCAGCTGCCGGGTGCTGCAGAACGGAAGCAGCATGGGCGTGCCCTGCGACACGGTGGTCTTCGGCGAGGGCAGGGGACCGGACATGGAGACCATTTCTCTGCGGAACCTCTACCTGGATCTGGATGACCAGGGCTATGTCAAAATCAACAGCCGCCTGGCGACGAACATGCGGGGCGTGTTCGCTCTGGGCGATTTCAACATGAGTTCCATCGACGCGGGCAAGGCGGGAGCGACCGCGGTAGAGAATTATCTGCTGGGCACCGACCAGCCCATCGTCGTCGAAAAGTTCCGGCCGGAGGAGATGGCCATCGAGCATGAGCGGATCCCGGGCAAGTCGGGGATCCTTCCCCAGTCCCTCCCGGCGAGAGGCCTGGAAGAGGAGAGCCGGCGGTGCATCACCTGCGGCTATCACCAGGCTGAGGAGAAGCTGTGTATCGGCTGCGGAATCTGCCAGAAGTATTGTCCGACAGGAGCCGTCTGGATGGAAGGCGTCGGAGAGGAGGCATAGATGAACAGGATCGAACGGGATGTCATAATCGTTGGCGCGGGACCGGCAGGATCCGTCTGTGCTGCCTATCTCGCCAAGGCCGGCGTAGATGTATTGCTTTTGGACAGGGACGTGTTCCCCCGGGACAAGGCCGGCGGCGACATGGTCTCCGAAAGCTTTTCCAAACATATAACCCAGCTGGAGGCGGCGGACCGGCTGGACCGGATGAGCGTGTTCATCAACCGGATGCTGCTGGTCAGCGGCGGCGGAAGCGAAGCGCTGATCGACTACGAATGCTACGGGACGAAACGGCGGGAGCTGGAAGTGCTCCTGGTGGATACGGCCTGCAGCTGGGGCGCTGAATTCCGGCCCGCCTGCCGGGTCATCGGACTGGTTCGGGAGCTGGGCAAGGTCTGCGGCGTCCGGGTGCTGAACGGCGGCGTGGAAAGCGAGCTGCGGGCGAAGATCGTCATCGGCGCGGACGGCGCCATGTCCTTTACGGCGAAGGAGGCGGGCCTGATGAGGGAAGCCCCCGGCGCCATGAGCATCGGCATGACCACCTACTTTGAGGGTGTCCGCCTGGACCGGAACGTGGCCATCGGCCAGTACAGCGCCTACGGCACAGTCTTCCTGGATCACCAGATCGCCCCCGGATATCTTTGGATCCTGCCGGCGGGCGACGGCGGCGTACTTCACGGCGTCTGCAACGTGGGCATGGTCGTAGACTACACCGACGGAAGCCGGAAGGAGCGGCGGGACCTGGAGGCCCGGTTCGCCGACTGGCTTTCCCGGTCGACCCGGGGCAGCGCCATGCTGACCGGGGCCAGGCAGATCGCGCCCTGGTACAAAGGCAAGCAGACCTTTGTTACCCAGAACATGAAGAAGACCGCTGACGGACTGATCCTCATCGGCGACGCGGCTTCGGTGATGTTGCCTTTGCGCGGAGACGGACTGGGCGCGGCGGCCAACTCGGCCAGAGCGGCGGCGGACACGGCGTGGGAGGCCATCAAGAGGGACGACTATTCCGACGCCTTCCTCAGTGAGTTTTACCGGAACCACAAACTGCAGATGGAAGAAGGGGAACTGGTTGACACCCTGAAGACCGTCAACCTGATCCGGGAGTCCCTTCGGGATCCCGCCGGCGTGAACCGGACCGTCGAAAAGATCCGTCTGGACAAAACTCTTGCGGAAAGGATATTCTGATCAATTCATGAGCCTGAAATTCTGTTCTTTTGCCAGCGGAAGCAGCGGCAACAGTTATCTGATCAAAAGCGAAGAAACGGCCATCCTCATCGACGCCGGGATTTCCGGCAAGCGGATCCTCCAGGGTCTGGAGGAAACGGAGACGCCCCGGGAAGCGGTGAGCGCCCTGCTGGTGACCCATGAGCATGCCGACCACGTGATGAGTCTGCCGGTGATGACGAAGCGGATCCCGGACCTGAAGATCTACGCCAACGAGGCGACCTGGGAGAATATCGACCGGCCGGTGCCCGAAGAGAGGAAGCGGGTGTTCCGGACGGGAGAGCCCTTTCGCATCGGGTCGCTGACGATCCGTCCTTTTCCTGTTCCCCATGACGCGGCGGAGCCGGTGGGGTTTTCCGTGCAGGAAGAAGACAGCAAGATCAGCCTCGTCACCGATGCGGGATATATTACGGAAGAGATCTACGAGGAGATCCTGGACGCGGACCTTCTTCTGCTGGAGGCCAACCACGAGCGGGAGATGCTGTTGATGGGACGCTATCCCTATCCGCTGAAGCAGCGGATCCTGGGGGACGAGGGGCATCTGTCCAATCTGTCCGCCGGGGAATGCCTCTGCCGGCTCGTGGAGGAAAATCAGAAAAAACGGCAGATCCTTCTCGGCCATCTCAGCGGAGAAAACAACGATCCCCATGTAGCCCTGCTCACGGTGGAGAACACCCTGATGGAGCGGGAGATCTACACGGGCGGGGACCTGCAGGTGAAGGTCGCCTCCCGGGATGAGCGCAGCGGCGTCTACGTGGTGTAGCGGAGCGGCACGCAGGCCTGCGGGGATGCGACGGAGCGGCGGATGAACATTCGGATAATCGCTATCGGAAAACTGAAGGAAAAGTACTGGCAGGACGCGGTCCAGGAATACGCGAAACGGCTGTCCGCCTACTGCCGCCTGGAGATCGTGGAGCTGAAGGAGAGCCCCCTGCGGGCCAATCCGTCGGCTGCGGAGGAAGAGGCGGTGAAGCGGGAGGAGGGCCAGGAGATCCTGCGCCGGATCCGCCGGGAGGACTACGTCATCACCCTGGAGATCAAAGGCAAAACCATGTCCTCCGTTCAGCTGGCGGAAAAGTTAGAGCGCCTGGGTCTGGAAGGCAGGTCGGAGGTTGCCTTTGTCATCGGCGGCTCCCTGGGGCTGTCGGAGGAGGTCAGCCAGCGGGCGGATCTGAAGCTGTCCTTTTCGGCCATGACCTTCCCCCATCAGATGATGCGGGTCATCCTGCTGGAACAGATTTACCGGAGCTTCAAGATCATCCGCGGCGAGACCTACCACAAGTGACGGCGCGGTCCGGGAGAGAGACGATGTACAACGACAGAATTCTGCGAATCTATACAGACGGCGGATGCGCCGGCAACCAGAACGAAGAAAACCTGGGCGGCTGGGGCGCGGTGCTGGAGTTCGGCAGCGCGTCGAAGGAGCTGTTCGGCGCCGAGGCCAACACCACCAACAACCGGATGGAGATGACGGCCCTGCTGGAGGCTTTCCGTGCCATCACAAAGGAGGGCCAGACCATTCGGGTGTTCTCCGACAGCAGCTACCTGATGGACTGCTTCCGCAAGGGGTGGTACAGAAACTGGCAGGCCAACGGCTGGAAGACGGCGAAGAAGACGCCGGTGGAAAACCAGGACCTGTGGGAAGAACTGCTGCCCTATCTGGACCGGCATGACATTCAGTTCTACCGGGTGAAGGGGCACGTGCACCTGGACCATCCGGCGACGGATGAGAAAAAACAGTACGCGAAGTTCGTCGAATGGAACGGCCCCCAGTTTTCCATGGAGGATTTCCGTTATGTGACGGAAAAGAACAACCAGGCGGACGCCCTGGCGAACCGGGGCATCGACAGCCTGCGGCCGACGGACGCGGAGGAATAAGAAAGGCGGTTAGCGCATGGATGAAACGAAGAGACAGCAGTGGATCGACACCGTGGCGGACTTTACGGCGATGGTGGGCATCTACCTGCCCGACGATGTGGAGGCGGCGCTGCAGAAGCTGGCCGCGGAAGAGACCCAGGAGCGGGCGAAGACCATGTACCAGTGCATCCTCGACGACCTGGCCATGGCGAAGAAGCTGCACCGGCCCCTCTGCCAGGACACGGGCGTGCTCCAGTACTTCGTCGAGGTGGGGACGGAATTCCCCTGGCAGGACCAGATCGGGGAAGTGCTGAAGGAGGCGGCGGCAAAGGCAACCCTGGACACGCCCCTGCGGCCCAATGTAGTCCAGCCTCTGGGCGAACACAACACGGGAAACAACGTGGGCTATGATGCCCCCTACATCGAATACGACCTGGTCCCGGGAAGCAGCGATCTGCGGCTGCGGCTGTACATGGCCGGCGGCGGATGCTCCCTGCCCGGACGGGCCAAGGTGCTCATGCCCCTGGAGGGAGTGCAGGGCATCCGGAAGTTCGTCTATGAGACGGTGGTGGATTGGGGCGTCAACGCCTGTCCGCCCCTTTGCATCGGCATCGGCCTGGGCACCTGCGTGGCCACGTCGGCGGAGCTGTCCAAGAAGGCGCTGCTGCGGCCTATCGGGACCACGTCGCCCTATCCGGAGGCGGCGGAGCTGGAAAAGCAGATCCGGGAGGATCTGAACGCGCTGGGCATCGGACCCTTGGGCTTCGGCGGATCGGCCAGCGTCATGAGCGTCAACATCGAGTGCGCCGGCCATCACCCGGCGACCCTGGGCGTGGGCCTGACCACCGGCTGCTGGGCCACCCGGCGGGGAGAGATGATCATCCATAAGGATCTCTCCGCGGAGATCCTTTCCCATAAACAATCCTTGGAGGGGGCAGAGACATGAAAAAGATTCTGACCACACCGATCACGGAAGAACAGATCCGGGATCTGAATATCGGCGATACGGTTTACCTCACCGGCGTCCTGGCGACCTGCCGGGACAGCGGACATAAGCGGGTGATCGAAGAGGGCGTCCTGCCGGAGCGATTCGACTTCCGGGACGGAGCCATCTTTCACGCGGGCCCCATCGTGGGGAAGAATGAAGAGGGGAAACCCTACATGGTATCCATCGGCCCGACCACCAGCCGCCGGATGGAATCCCTGGAAGCGGAGTTCATCCGCCAGACCGGCGTGCGCGTCATCATCGGCAAGGGCGGCATGATGGAACAGACGGCGGCGGCATGCAAAGAACACGGCGCAATTCACTGCGCCTTTCCCGGAGGCTGCGCGGTAGTTGCCGCGGAGGAAGTGGAAGAGGTGACCGATGTGGAATGGATGGACTTCGGCATGCCCGAAGCCCTCTGGGTCATGCGGGTGAAGGAATTCGGTCCCCTGATCGTGTCCATCGACACGAAAGGGAACAACCTGTTTGAAGAGAATCGGGAGGTCTATCTGCAGCGGCTGAAGGAGCTGCTGTAGCGAAGCGGGCGCGGACCCGCCGCGTCAGCTGCGAGCCGTGGATTCGCCGCAGGCGACTACTCCATGTTTTCGAACTTTTTCGTTGCCGTCAGATAATCGTTGAGCACACCCAGGTGGACGTAGTAGTAAGAGAAGCGATCCACCTTTTTTATTTCCACCAGACCGGCGTCGGCCAGCTTCTTGATGTGCTGGGAAACGGTGGCCTGGGAATAGTCAAAGTGACCGACCAAGTCCTTGTTGCAGACCTGGCGGCGCGCCCGGTTTTCCTCCATGATATAGCGGAACATTTTGATCCTGGCCGGATGGGCCAGGGCGTCGGAAATGCGTGCGATGAGCAGGATATCCTTTTCCTGCAGTTCGTCCAGTTCTTTTCTCAGTCTCATGATTCCTCCAGCTGCAGGGTGACGGTGTTCCGGGAGATCCAGTCCGCGGTGGTTTCCGCGAGGAAACGGTAACCCTCCGCCGTCGGGTGGACGCCGTCGTGATATGCCTCCTCACCGGCTTCGCGCAATCCATCGGCGTACTGCCGGAAGGCGGCTCCGGTATCGATGACCAGGCGGCCGCCGCTCTGCAGCAGCTGCGTGAACTCCTCGACCTGGTCATTGACCGCATCGTAATCGATGCCTACGCCGGCCATCCACATCCGGCTTGCCTTTGCGGCATCCACGGGAAGGGGCGTCATGTAGACGGGAACGATCCCCCGGGCCTGGGCCTGGCCGGCCATGGCTTCCATGTGGGCGAAGGCCTGCCGGGGCGTCGCCTCCCGGTAGATGAAGTCGTTGGTGCCGGACAGGATGAACACGGCTGCCGGCTCGTGGGCGAGCACATCGTGGAAAAACCGCTCTACGATCTGAGCGGTGGTCTCGCCGTTGGCGCCTTTGTTGATCACGTCCGCCCGGAAGGGCACGCTTCCCTCTTTGACCCACGCGCGGATCTGTCCGGGGAAACTCTTTCCCCGGCTCAGGGGAAAGCCGTTGACGATGCTGTTGCCGATGAAAACGATTTTTTTCTTCATGAGGGTATTGTAGACTATTTTCCCCGGAAAGGCAACGGAGGCCTGCCGGGTTAGACCCATCTAAGACAAGATAGTGATTTTTCAGGGCCGTTTTCAGTGCGATTTGCCCGTTTTACCGCAACAAAATAACAAGTTTGCCTACCTGCTTCAGAGCAGGCTTTTTTTCGTGACAAAGGCACCGGTCATCGGATATCATGACATTGTTATAAAAATAACAATCGTCGATACACCCGATCAAAGGAAAGGAGACCGGATATGTGTGGCACATGTGCTGCAGAAATGGAAAAAAAGCTGCATGCTGTCATTGACAGGCACAGGGATACCCGCGGCGCCCTGATCCCCATCCTGCATGAGGCGCAGGAACTCTATGGATATCTGCCTCTTGAAGTGCAGAGAACGATAGCGGAGGAACTGGAGACACCCCTTGCGGAAGTCTACGGGGTGGTCAGTTTTTACTCTCAGTTCACGACGACCCCGAGAGGCAAATACCGTATAAGCGTCTGCATGGGAACGGCCTGCTACGTCAAGGGAGCGGGCGAGATCCTGGACAGACTGAAGGCGAGGCTCTCCGTCGATGTGGGAGAGTGCACCGAGGACGGAAGATACTCACTGGATGCCTGCAGATGCATAGGCGCCTGCGGACTGGCTCCCGTGGTAACCATAAACGATGAAGTCTTCGGTAAGCTCCAGCCCGATGATGTGGATGAGATCATCGACAGCTACGATAAAAAGGAAGGACAGGTGTAACCATGACAAGAACTTCTGCCGAAATACAAAAGATCCGGGAAAGGGTGCATGAGGACCTGATGATCCGCCTCGATCCGAAGGCGAAGCCGACCCCGGAGGGCGGGCGCATGCACATCATGGTATGCTGCGGCACCGGCTGCACGTCTTCGGGATCCATGAAGATCATCGAAGGCCTGGAGGAGAGGATTAGCGGCGCGGGGCTCGCGAGCGAGGTCAAGGTCGTCAAGACAGGCTGCTTCGGCCTGTGTGCCCAGGGACCGATCCTGATGATCTATCCCGATCATATCATGTACACTCTGGTGAGCCCGGAAGACGTGGATGAGATATTCGAGAGCCACGTGGTAAAGGGCGAGCCGGTGAAGAGACTGCTGGCCGGTGAAGAGGATGCCGAAGAGATCTCCAACGCCATGGAGAGCGTGGACTTCTTTTCGAGGCAGATGCGTGTCGCCCTGCGAAACTGCGGCGCCATCGATCCGGAGAATATCGACGAGTATATAGCCCGCGACGGATACAGGGCGCTGGAGAAGTGCATCAGCGAGATGGATCCCGAGGAAGTCGTCGACCTGATCAAGGCGTCGAATCTCAGAGGCCGCGGAGGAGCCGGCTTCCCCACGGGGGTCAAATGGAGCTTCGCCGCGGCGCAGCAGAGCCATGAGAAATACGTTTGCTGCAATGCCGACGAGGGCGACCCGGGGGCCTTTATGGACCGCTCCGTTCTGGAGGGCGACCCCCATTCGGTCATTGAAGCCATGGCCATAGCCGGATACGCCATCGGATCCGGACAGGGATACATCTACGTCAGAGCGGAGTATCCCATAGCCGTCGAGCGGCTGTCCATCGCCATAGAGCAGGCCTACGAATACGGTCTCCTGGGACATGACATCCTGGGCAAGGGCTTTGATTTCGATCTTGAGCTACGGCTGGGCGCGGGCGCTTTCGTCTGCGGAGAAGAGACGGCGCTCATGACCTCGGTCGAGGGCAAGCGGGGTGAACCGAGACCCAGGCCTCCCTTCCCGGCGGTGAGCGGTCTCTTTCAGAAACCGACCATACTCAACAACGTGGAAACCTACGCTAACATCCCCATGATCGTCCTGAGGGGCGCGGACTGGTTCAATTCCATCGGCACGGAGAAGTCCAAGGGGACCAAGGTCTTCGCTGTCGGCGGAAAGATAAAGAACACCGGTCTCGTGGAGATCCCCATGGGGACGACCCTGAGGGAGATCATCTACGACATCGGCGGAGGGATCCCCGACGGCAAGGAATTCAAGGCGGCCCAGACCGGCGGACCTTCCGGCGGATGCATCCCCGCTTCCAAGCTGGACACACCCATAGACTTCGACAATCTCCTCGAACTGGGATCCATGATGGGCTCCGGCGGCCTGATCGTGATGGACGAAGACACCTGCATGGTCGACCTGGCCAAGTTCTTCCTGGAATTCACCGTGGACGAATCCTGCGGCAAGTGTCCTCCCTGCCGGATCGGGACCAAGCGCATGCTCGAGATCGTGACGAGGATCACCGAGGGAAAAGGCCAGCCGGATGACCTGGAGAAGCTGGAAACCCTGGCGAGGAACATCAAGGCTGCGGCTCTCTGCGGCCTGGGACAGACCGCGCCCAACCCGGTGCTGTCCACGATGAGATACTTCAGGGACGAGTACATGGCCCACGTCATTGACAAGAAGTGTCCGGCGGGCGTGTGCAAGTCCATGCTCCAGTTCATCATCTACGCCGATGCCTGCAAGTCCTGCGGGATCTGCAAAAAGAACTGCCCGACCAATGCGATCACCGGCGACAAGAAGACCGGTGTGCCCTATGCCATCGATCAGGACAAGTGCGTCAAGTGCGGCGTGTGCATGGAGAAGTGCCCCTTCAAGGCAATTCTCAAGAACGCGTGATAAGGAGGTCTCCAAACATGAACAAAGTGAATATGACGATAGACGGGATACAGCTCTATGTTCCGGAAAACTATACGATCCTGGAGGCTGCCAAAGAGGCCGGGATAAGCATCCCCACCCTCTGCTTCCTCAAGGATGTGAACGAGATCGGCTGCTGCCGCATGTGCATCGTCGAGGTCGAAGGGGCAAAGGCAATGCCGGCCGCCTGCGTCCATCCCGTGTCGGAGGGCATGGTGGTGAGAACCCACACCCCCCGGGTCATGGAAGCCCGGAAGGTCAACCTCGACCTGATCCTCTCCAACCACAATGCCCGCTGCCAGACCTGCTCGAGGAGCATGATGGACTGCGAACTGCAGGCTCTCGCCAACAAACTGATGATCGAAGATGTGGTCTTTGAGGGCGAGTCTGCGAAGCTGCCCCTGGATATCGGCACGTCCATCGTCCGGGACCCGAACAAGTGCATCCTCTGCAGACGCTGCATAAGCGCCTGCAAGAAGATCCAGTCGGTGGGCGTCATCGACATCGTCGGCCGGGGCTTCGATGCCCATGTGGGATCGCCCTTCGGGATCCGGCTGGAGGAGACGCCCTGCGTCAACTGCGGACAGTGCATCAATTACTGTCCCGTCGGCGCCCTGAAGGAGAAGGATGACACGGCGAAGGTCTGGGATGCCCTCTACGATCCGGACAGGGTCGTGATCGTCCAGACGGCGCCCGCGGTAAGGGTCGCCCTCGGCGAAGACTTCAACATGCCCATAGGAGAACCCGTAACGGGCAAGATGGTGACGGCTCTGAGGATGCTCGGCTTCGATCAGGTCTTCGACACGGATACGGGAGCGGACCTGACGATCATGGAGGAGGGCACCGAACTCATCGACAGGATCCGGGGCGGCGGCAGGCTGCCCATGATCACTTCCTGTTCTCCCGGCTGGATCAAGTTCTGTGAACACAACTATCCGGAGTATCTGGACAATCTCTCCACCTGCAAGTCGCCCCATCAGATGTTCGGGGCGATCCTGAAGACCTATTACGCGGAGAAGAACGGCATAGATCCCGAGAAGATATTCGTCGTTTCCGTGATGCCGTGCACCGCCAAGAAGTTTGAAGCGGCACGTCCCGAGATGTCCGTCAACGGTCTCGCCGACGTGGACGCCGTCATCACCACGAGAGAGCTGGCGTCCATGATATACGATGTGGGGATCGACTTCCCGAAACTGGGCGACAGCCAGTTCGATGATCCCTTCGGATCCGCCACCGGAGCCGGCGTCATATTCGGCGCCACCGGCGGCGTCATGGAAGCTGCCCTCCGCACAGTGGCGGACATACTGACGGGCCAGTCCCTGGACAACTTCGAATACGAAGACATCCGCGGACTGGAGGGGATCAAGATCACCACCGTCGAAGTCGCCGATCTGAAGCTGCGGGCGGCAGTGGCCCACGGCCTCGGCAACGCCCGCAAGATCATGGACGCCGTCAGGGCGGGAGAGCACTTCGACTTCATCGAGATCATGGCGTGTCCGGGAGGCTGCGTGAACGGCGGCGGACAGCCCCTCCAGCTCTCGGAGGTACGCTCCTGGAAGGATGTCCGGGCGGAACGGGCCAAGGGAGTCTACCGGGAGGACATGAAATCCTTCATCCGCAAATCCTACAAGAATCCTGCCATCAAGAAGCTCTACAAAGAGTACCTTGGCATGGCCGGCGGCAGCCGCTCACATGAGCTTCTGCACACCCACTACAAGGCAAGAGACAACTACGGCAAATCCCCGCTCCCGGAATGATGGAGCCGTAGCCTAAGAGACCCGTACCTGCCGCACTATGCTGGATCAGCATAGTGCGGCAGTCTTTTTTTCATCAGACGCTGTCTTCGATTGCTCGGCTCTCCAAAATCTGCTGCAAAATGCTCGAAAGGTGACCCTAAGGTCACTATACATCCTCCCCCAGATACCGGATAATAGGGTCGAAAATCGACATCGCACAAAAGGAAGGGATACATCCGTGGAATTGAAGAGAAAGAGATTATCTGCAAAAGCAATCGCCGTCCTCGGAGCAGTGGTCATGGCATTTACGGTCATGCCCCAGTTTATGGCCCCGGCTTATGCTGCGGCAGAACCCTATGAGCAAGTTGGAACATCCTACAAGATCGACGGGGTCACCTATTACGACATCGGCGATGTTGAGGGGAAGAATTTCGCCGATCCGGGAGAATACAATTTTCTCGGCCGGGCACTGGGTGCCGATATCGGGATGATCGACAACAAAAGACTCATCCGTCCGACCAATACCCATAACAAGAGTTATACCCTGAGCATGTGTTACGACACCATCGGCTGCGCGGTCATGGACCCGAAAAAAGATGACTCCAAGTATGACGACTTTATAAATCTTTCCAGGACCATGTTCAAGGACCTTGCCCAGAGAGTCAAGGGCGGAATCGGCGAAAGGCCGGATCTTGCGGTTGACGGTGATGCCTGGAGCTCCATCGATCAAGGCCCGATGGCAGGGTTCTTCTTTTACAAATCTGAATTGACGAAGGCGTCCAGTATGGCCCAGGCGGAGGTGCTTTTCGAGGAGTATGTCCGATCGAAGGGGAGGATGAACGACTATCAGCGCAAGTTCCAGGATGATACGAAAGCACAGACGATTTTTCTGACCACCTTTGTGATGACCCTTGGCTCTGGCAAGAGTAACAGTTCCGACCAGACAAAATATGCCGTAGCGGTGATCTACAATGACTTCAAGATCACGCCGCTGATGCCCGACGACAGCGTCAACGGGAATTATGAGGTGAAAGACGATGAGCCCGTCATCTCCAATATCAGCATCGGATCGAGCGTGAAGAACCTTACGGGAGAGACCGTGAACGCCGACCAGAAGATCGCCAGCGCCAGCAGCGCCACCGCATCGAGTCAGGTCAGCGGAAGCAGGTCCTATGGCTTCGAGGAAAGCATATCCATTGGAACGGGGATGAAGTTCGGACTTGTCTCCGCGACGATGAATGTCAGCTTTACGGCGAGTCAGACCATGGAAAGCGGCTGGAGCAGGGAGGAATCCTGCAGTGAAGAGACCTCCCGGGAGCACGGTGTAGGCGTGGAGCTGCCGCCTCATACCGCCGTGATGATGAACCAGAAAAGTGTCGAAAAGAAAAGGCTGACGACCTACTCCTGCCCCGTTTCCGTCAGCTGCAGGGTAAGGGTCTTCGGGATGGGATCCCACGAAACGCAAAAGCCTGAGCTGAAGCCTATGGCGGACATCAAATCGGCAAAAGACCTCCGCCAGAGAGCGATCACGAACAGAGGCGTCATAGACACGGAAGGCATCGACTGGGATGCGATCATGAAAGAAGATCCGCAGGCGGGCACATATAGCAAATCGGTGAACGGCATTGCCCTGGCCAGACCCACAGGAAGAACCGAAGCATCCTTTACGGAGAGCACCAAGTCCGTCGATGGGGAGGTGTCGAACATCAAGCCCATCTATCCCCTGAGCAAGATCATAACGACGGACAAAATCTATGAATACCAGATGAGCAGCGGTGACTATACCTATATCGATGCTATCGATCTGGAAGGTCTGAACACGCAGAATGTGGACTATTACGGATTCAATCCCGACAGGGGCGAATGGAAGATCGTCGACAGTGAAGGTAAACCGACGGGAGACAAATCCATCGTGTCCTTGGAAGAGACCCCGGCGAAGCTTACCCGGCTGAAAGCGAACGGCCCCGGTACCGCCTGGATAAAATATTATATCGATGAGGAATTCTACAGCACAGCGGATCATCCCGGCATCTTCCGAAAAAACGCTGATCTGAGCCGGACGGCCATCATTGAGATCCAGGTGGAAGATAAGCCCTTCCAGGGAAGTATCGACGTGAGCGGCTCCTTCACCGGCTATGTCGGCGATGACTATACCGGCTTTACCGGAGAAGATGGTCTGCAGGCGTCGGTCATGGACGAGAGCGGAAAGGAACTGGACCGCATGGTCTTCTGGGAGGCGAAGGAACTGCCGTCGAAGGGAATCGAGATCAAAGGCAATACCATCCGTTTTGCCAAAGAGGGCACCTTCCATGTTCGCGCTGTATCCGGAGAAGTCACCTCCGACTGGGTGGAGGTGTTCGGTGTGGAAAAACCCGTGCCCCACACCCATTCCCTGAAAAAGGTGGCGGCGGTGACCGGGAACTGCAGCAGACAGGGCGTGAAGGAACACTACGAATGCACTGGCTGCGGACAGCTGTTCCTGGATGAAACAGCGGATAAAGAGGTCACTCTCAATCAGATCCAGACCGGCTACGGCGAACATAAATGGGATGAAGGAATGCCGACCCGGCCGGCGACCGGGGAAATGTCCGGAGTCTACACCTACCGGTGCGAAAACAACCCGGCGCATACCCGGTCGGAGATGATCCCGACCCTCCTCATGACCGCAAAGGCAAAAGGAAAGAAGGGGATGACCTTCCGATGGACAAAGGTGAATAAAGCCGACGGTTACGAGGTGTTCTTCGCCCGGTGCGGCAAGCATAACAGGAATGCGGTCAGCAGGTATGTCGCGACCATCGGCGGCGCCGACAACCTGTGGTGGAACAGAGGCGGATTAAAAAAGAACACGGCATACAAAGGCTATGTACAGGCCTACAGGATCATCGACGGCAGGAAAACCGTTATCGCGACCAGCTATGAGAACCACAGCATCACCGGGAACGGGACGAGAGCCCGCTCCAACGTGAAAAAGGTAACGCTGAAGAAATCTTCCCTGTCCCTGATGCCGGGTGAAACCTTCAGGATCAGGGGAGCAAAAAACCATACCTATAAAAAGGCGAAGAAGCACCTTGACCACGTAAGCAAATTCCGATACGCCACAACGGACGCCTCCGTGGCGACGGTGTCCGCCAAGGGCGTGATTACGGCGAAGGGCAAAGGCAACTGCGCCATCTGCGTGATCGCCCATAACGGAGTGTATACCACCCTCGCGGTCACCGTAAAATAGCCAACCATCCTATCTATTTCTACTAAGAAGACAGCATGTCCCCTGTGGGGCATGCTGTCTTCGCCCTATGACGGGCAGAGCAAAAGATGAAAAGAGGCCCCGGGGTCACTATCGCTCATCCACATGATGGATGAGGAAGCGGCAAACGGCGGAGTCCCAAAGCCCATACTGCACACGTCCGCGACAGGGGGAAAATCATACGCGAAAAGCGAAGCCAACGAAGCGGACGTCGTCATGGAAAACGATCCGGAATAACGGCCTGCTGTTGCCTTTGAAAAAATGCCAAGGTGACCCCAGGGTCACTATGATTTGCGCGGATGTTTCGTTACCATAAAGAAAACGTATCACTGAAGTATTTGCTCAAGGGAGATTTGTTATTGCCGATTACGATCAAGAACTGAGCAGCGCCGCTTCAGACACCCCTTCCCAAAATTACATCACCAAAAAATACACGATAAATGTCGTGGGGGAGGATACACCCGTCGATCCCAAACCGGCGGTAAACACGATCAGCGGCACACCGATCATAAAGGGAATGGCAGTGGGCAAAACAGCGCTGAACTTCAGCTGGAACAAGGTTGAAGGGGCCGATGGCTACGATATTTTCTTCTCTAAGTGCAACGGCAAAAGCAAGAAGAGCACATACAGGAATGTCAGGACCATCGAAGGCAACGATACGTTCACCTGGACCAGGTCGAAGCCAAGGTGAGAAAGGTCATCAAGAGCAAGAGCCTGATGCCCAGCAGGCATGTGCCGACGCTGCGGTACAGGACCTCAGACAAGAATATCGCCACCGTATCGAAGAGCGGCAAGATCACCGCCAAAGGTGCAGGGACCTGTATCATCTACGTCTTTGCGCACAACGGCGTGTCAAAGAACATCGAGGTAACGGTAAAATAGCCATCGGTGATCGTACCTCCCGGTATTCTTGAAATAATAATCTAACATGGACTGAAACTGGTCGCTGTACGGTATGCCGAGTTCCTCTTCTACGTGGAGTCTCATCCTGTCAGCGACCAGTTGCATGTGACAGCGGGTGTGACAGCGAGGACGGTTCTCAGCGTCACACTTCATCATGAATGACAATGGGGGAAATGCAAATGGAAACTAACATGAAAAGCAAAGCGCTGGCTATACTGATGTCCCTGGCCATGGCATTCACCATGATGCCCATAATGGGAGCACCGGTTTACGCCGATGATCCGGCACCGTCCGCGCCCGGCATTGCTCTGGGACCGGATGTGCTTAGCATCGGTTCGAATACGTCCGGTGCAGCCAAAGTCCACATGGCAGGCACGAAATGGCGCGTGATCGGATATGGCGTGAGCCAAGAGGGCGGTATTCCCCAGGTGGCGAGCAGCGCAGACACCATGACCCTGATCGCTGCCGATAATCTGAAGACAGGTATTCAGTTCAATCCGGATAGCAATTCAACAAATACATATAAAGGCAGCAACCTTTATCATGAGGTCAATGCTCTGACGGATGATACAAACGGCATCTTCTCCAAGGGAGAAAGATCAGGGATTGTGGCAAGAGATCTCGCAAAGGGAGATTATACAGATCAGGAGCCCTATACAAACGGCATAGCAGGAGACGAAGTCAAGGGCGCGCTTCTTTGGCCGCTGTCGACTCAGGAAGCATTTAACATGAATGAAGAGATTCGCGAAGCGAGCTATTACTGGTGGCTCCGCTCCCCCGGCTTCGACTTTAATTACGCCGCGGTCGTGGACCTTGTCGGCACCCTCCACTGTTTCGGCTACAATGTAGGTGACAACAATTATGCCGTGCGCCCCGCTTTTAATTTCAATCTGGAATCTGTAATCTTCACATCTGCCGCCGCAGGCGGCAAACCCTCTGACGAGGGTAAACTGTCCGAAGTCGGCACCAACGACTTGGGCGAGTGGAAGCTGACGGTCAAGGATGAGGCCCACCAGGATTTCAAGTTCGAAAGATTTTTCTTTTACGTAGATGATAAGAACCTTATGGGGATAAAATTCAGCGGAGCGTTGGATGCAACAGCTGAAAAGAAGGAATACATATCAGCCATCATCTTGTCAAAGGACAACAAGGTCAAGTATTACGGAAAGATCACCCCATCCGCCTCCGGCAGTCGGGAGTGTGTATTAAATCTCGATGACAAAATGGCAGGCGGTGACACGCTCTATGTCTTCAACGAGCAGTGCAACGAAGATGCTGTCATCGAGAACGGAGAAATAAAGAAACCGGCAGAGACCGACTACTCATCAGAACTGAAGAAAGTGTTCACTGCGCCTGAGGTGTCCATCACTACCCAGCCACAGAATAAGGAACTGACCTACGGTGATACCGCCGGAAATACACTTCAGGTTGCAGCCAAAGCAGAAGAAGGCTGCACTCTCAGCTATCAGTGGTACCGCAAAGATTCAGAAGATGCCGAGCCTGTGAGCCTTAACAATGAGACGAGCGCTTCATATACAGTACCCACCGATCAGAACGTGGGAACAACAAAGTACTATTACTGTAAGGTAAGGGCAACAAGAACTGACGGTACATGGGCAACCGAAACCAGCAATCAGGCAGCCGTCACCGTAAGCAGGGCGGAAATCACCATCAAGCCTAAGGATCAGACCTTCACCTACAACGGGCAGAAGCAGGGCCCGTCAGATGTGGTTTATGACGGAACGCAAGTTGATGAGCATGTCGATTACGATAAGAGCAGCCTGAAATACAACGATTATGTGAGCAACATCACCATTGACGGCCAGGGAAAAGAAGCCGATACATACGAGCTGGAACCCTCAGCGGTGAACATCCAGGACGGAAAAGGCAACCAGGTAACCGACAACTATGATATAACCCTCGAAAACGGCGATCTGATCATCAGTAAAGCTCCGATCACCATCACAGCAGACGACAAGAGCAGCAAGGCAGGCGAGGCACTCAGGGAACTGACTTACAAGGTAAATGGCGACTATGTAGAGGGCGATGATCTTGGCATTACGATGAGCACCGATGCCGATAAGGACAAGGCAGGCACATATGACATCAAGGTGGGCTGGAACAATAACAAAAACTACGAAGCGAGCCTGGTAAACGGCAAATACACCGTATCAGCCGCACCGACCCCGGCTCCTCCGGCGCCAAAGACAAGCGGCACCCCCCTTGCCAAGGCTACGGTAAAGAAGAAGAGCATGACGCTTGGATGGTACAAAATAGAGGGGGCAGAAGGCTACGACATCTTCTTCGCCACGTGCAACAATAGCGGCAAGAAGATAGCCTGCAAGAATGTAAAGACCATAAAAGGCAACAACACCTTCAAATGGACCAAGTCCGGTCTCAAAAAAGGCACACCGTACAAGTTCTATGTCAGGGCTTACATCACGAAGAACGGCGAGAAGACCTACGTCAGCAAAAGCCCGATCATGCATGCCTACACCGGAAACGGCAACAAGAAATACACCAACGCCAGGAGCGTAAAAGTAAACAAAGCCAAGGTGACGCTAACGAAAGGAAAGACCTTCAAGATCAAGGCCAAGGTAAAGAAGGTCAACAAGAACAAGAAACTGATGCCAAAGAGCCACGCACCGACACTTCGCTACATGACATCCGACAAGAAGGTGGCCACAGTGTCAACGAGCGGTAAGATAACCGCCAAAGGCAAGGGCACCTGCACAGTTATTGCCTTTGCACACAATGGAATATCGAAGAACGTGAAAGTCACCGTGAAGTGACGATGGAGGAAAGGAAAATGAAAATGAAAAGCAAAGCGCTGGCGATACTCATGTCGCTGGCCATGGTATTCACCATGATGCCCATGATGGGACAAACGGCACATGCGGAGACGGATACGATCGAACTGGACGGCGGCTCTTATACGCTGACGGGGGATAACCTGTTAGTGAAGGATGGAACGTCAGGGGAAGAGATCAATATTCAATCCGATCAAGACATCACCTTTAAGGGAAACACGGAGATCAATCTGGATGGCCACGAACTGGAATGCGCTTCCATCAAATCCGGCTTCGAAAATCCCAGCGACCCGGACATAGGCAAACACCCCTGGTATTCATACGATCTTACCATCGACGGTGGAGATCAGGGCGGCAGTATCCAGATCGGCGATCCCGACATGAATGACTACGCTTTGACCGCCAACAACCTGGCCATCCGAAACCTGAGCGAAGAAAGCATCGTAGCCTGCAAAGATAGTGGCAATAAAGTTGCGATTTTTGCGAAAACCGACCTTCGGATCGAAGGGATAAAGGATAAATTTGGTATCAGTGGCGCTGTAGGCACGAAGTCGCGCGATGGAGGAACAAACATCTCCGATGTGTCCGGTTGGATTGACGTAAATGCTATGCTTAGGGGAATTGATGTAGACGATACCAACAAAAACACGATAAAGATAAGCAACTCAACTGTAGTCATAGATGTTCAGGGTCGGGATGGAAACTGTATCAACTCCGGGTGGAAGAAAGGAGGGATTTCCATTACCGACAGTATTGTCGAAATGAGCAACAGCAACAATGAAACACCTAAACCCGACACTATGGGTGGATATAATGCATTGAGCGCCAGCGAAATTGTGAACATAAAGGATAGTTACGTTACCGCTGAAAATGCCCAGAAAGACATGCCCGCAATGCTCGTGTATCAGGATACGGGTAAATTGATCATAAGCGGAGAATCCATGGTAGCATGCAAAAATGTTGAAGGAGGCAGCGCATCCGCTCTGATGGCAAATGCGATAGAACTCAAGGACGGCAACAGACTGTTCATGCCAAAGGACGGATATATCGGTAAGACAAAATACAATGGCGGCAGCGGCGAAAGAGAGTTTTATACCGTCCTTGACAAGGACGGAAACACCACGGAAAGGGTCGGCTTTGGCAGCGGCAAAGAGGTGATAAGTACCGTCTCCGCACCGAGCAAAGTTCTTCCGAATAGGCCAATCCACATGAGCGGAGTCCTGAAGGACGAAGACGGAGAACCTGTTCCCAATGCTTTGCTTTATATAGAGTACGAGAAGACTTTCAGCAAAGAGGTTATAACCAATGCCCAGGGGATATGGGAGTATAAGGGAAACGCGTTTACGCTTTCCGATCCCGGCGAGGCGTCATTCGAGATCCACTTTTTTGGCACATATGTTGATGGAGAGTCACCGGTCAAGGGCCTCGTTCGCTATCTTCCCCCGTCGGAAAACCCGGTCGTGAAGGTTGAGGTCATAAGCGAGGGCGCTGTGGAGACTTTGGCAGGCCTGGAGCTGACCGATCCGCCGGAAGGAAAGAGCCGGAAGACAGAGTATAAGTGTGGTGAAGTATTCGACCCGAATGCCTATTATGTGAAGGCACTCATATCTAAGGAGTACGCCAGGGGTGGAGTTAGTCCTGAGAAACGTGATCTCGACCCGGACGGCACCATCATCACGCCGGCTGTTCTCAAATACGGGACGGATAAGGTTAACGTCAGCTATATGTTTGAAGGGGAGATGGCCTCTATAGAAGGTCTCGATGTCACGGTCAGCCACGACTGGAAGGAAGCTACCTGCACAGAGCCCAAGACCTGCAACGGCTGCGGCGCCACAGAAGGGGAACCCCTTGGGCTTTCCAGGCACGCCAACCCGCTTACGGTCAAAGGCAAGACCGCTACGGTCAAGTACAGCAAGCTGAAAAAGAAGAGCCGGACACTGGATGTCAGCAAGGCGATCGTCGTGAGCAACGCTCAGGGCGCGGTATCATACGAGAAAGTCGGCGTGACCTACACCAAGGCCAAATCGGTCAAGATGTCAAAGAAGGCTCTGAAGAAGTATCAGAAGAAGGCGGCGAAGAAGATTATCATCAACAGGAACACGGGTAAGATCACCGTCAAAAAAGGCCTGAAAAAAGGAACCTACAAGATGAACGTCAACGTCAGCGCGGCTGGAAACGCCGATTTCTATCCGCTGACGAATACAGCGACCGTAAAGATCAGGGTCAAATGAGCCGAAGGGGAAAAGTTTGTCATTTGGCCAGGCTGGAAAGCAGCTGGATGGTACGATGAAGCAGTCGGCGGGAACAGGACAACCGGGAGGCGTTGCCTTTGCGGAGGCGGACAGAGCAACACGGGAATGAAAGGGCCCCCGCGCCGGAGAGATCCGATGCGGCGGGCCTTTTTTCGGGACTGATGCAAAAATATTTGCAGCTTGTCGGCGGGGCGTGTATAATCGGGGCAGGAGGAAACAGAGGCATGAGAGGAAAGGACTACCGGGCGATTCTGCAGGCGGCATCGGAGGTGCTGGGCGAGGCCATGCACATCGTGGATGCCCGCGGCACCACGATCATGTATAACGAGGCCATGGCAAGGCTGGAGAAGATCTCTGTGGAGGACGCTCTGGGCAAGCCCTTCCGGCAGGTGTTTTCCAATATACCGGAGCCGGAGAGCACCCTGTACCAGGCGCTGGTGAACCGCCGGGAGATCCGGGAGCAGGAGCAGAATTACCTGAACATCTACGGCAAGCAGGTCACGACGGTCAACACGACCATCCCCATCATCGTGGACGACCGGGTCGTCGCCGCCATGGAGATCGCCCGGGATATCACCGACATCAAGGACATGAGCGACCGGATCCTGACGCTGCAGGACAGCATCTCCGCCGGCGCCCGGGAAGGGGAAGAGGCGAAAGGTGCCGAAGCGGAGGACGAGGGACGGGCGAGGCCCTCGGAGATCCAGCGGTACCACTTCGAGGACATTATCGGGGAGGACCCGAAGTTCCTGCAGGCGGTGGACCGGGCCATGCGGGCCACGACCAATACGGCCTCTGTATTCATCTACGGGGAGACGGGAACCGGCAAGGAGCTGTTCGCCCAGAGTATCCACTACGGCGGAAAGCGGCAGAACAAGCCGTTCCTGGCCCAGAACTGCGCGGCCATTCCCGAAAGCCTGCTGGAGGGGATCCTTTTCGGCACGGAGAAGGGCGGCTTCACCGGAGCAGTGGACCGGGCCGGCCTCTTTGAGCAGGCCAACGGAGGGACCCTGCTGCTGGACGAAGTCAGCGCTATGCCCTATGAGCTGCAGAGCAAACTGCTCCGGGTACTGCAGGAGAAATACATCCGCCGGGTCGGCGGCAGCCGGGACATCCTGGTGGACGTGCGGATCATCGCCACGGTCAACGAATCGCCTCAGGAGCTGATCGCCCGGGGCGCCCTGCGCCAGGACCTGTATTACCGGCTGAACGTGATCGGCATCACCATTCCGCCTTTGCGGGAGAGGAGAGGGGACATCCCCATCCTGGCGGATCAGTTCATCAGAAAATACAACGGGGAATTCGGCCGGGAGATCTGGATGATCTCCGACGGGGCCCTGGATCGGCTCCAGGACCACGACTACCCCGGCAACGTGCGGGAACTGGAGAACATCATCATGGCCGCCGTTTCCATGGCGGACGAGGGGCACGTGCTCACCGAGCGGGACATCGACATCCAGAGAAGCTACCGGGAGGGGCCCGCGGCGGTCAGCGAATACGACCTGAGCGAGGGGACCCTGGCCGAGTATCTGAGCCGGATCGAGCAGACGGTGATCCGTCAGTACCTGACGGCCAACGGCGGGAACGTATCCAAGACCGCCCGGGACCTGGGCATGCTGCGCCAGAACCTGCAGCATAAACTGAAAAAATATGAATTAGGGTGAATAATAATCAAAAAAGCAAAAATAGTTGCATATACCCGCAAATATCTTTGCGATTTTCGACAAAAAATGGAAATTGCAAAGGCAACGGATCTCACGCAAAAAGGGCTGGAACAGTTGGAATTCCAGCCCTTTCGTTGCCTTTGCAAAAAGTTGGCACGGGACTTGCTCCATTAATGAAGCATAAACTAAGTCAATAATTGTCGTATTCTTAAGAAAAGGAGAAAACACATGGAAAACGTAAAAGTAATCATTTGGGGTCTTGGCGCAATGGGCGGCGGCGTTGCCGATATGCTGCTTTCTAAGGAAGGCGTTGACATCGTCGGTGTTGCTGGAAGAGAGCACAAGCAGGGTCACTCCATGTATGAGTACATCAAGACCGAGAAGGGCGACAGAGAAGACGTTCTGATCGCTGCTCCGGAAGAAATCATCAAGCCGGGCGCTGCGGACATCGTCATTCTTTGCACCGACTCCTTCACCAAGGAAGCTTTCCCGAGAATGAAGTTCATCCTGGAGCAGGGCATCAACTGCATCACCTCCGCTGAGGAGATGGCTTATCCGAAGGCTCAGAGCCCCGAGCTGGCTGAAGAGCTGGACAAGATCGCGAAGGCGAACGGCGTTTCCATTCTGGGTACCGGCATCAACCCGGGACACATCATGGACATGCTCGTCCTGGTAATGACCGGCTGCATGACCGACGTCAAGCACATCCTCTCCAAGAGAGTCAACTCCCTGTCCCCCTTCGGACCCGTTGTTATGCATGAGCAGGGCATCGGCGTGTCCGTCGAGGAGTTCAAGGAAAGAAAGGCCAACGGCACCATGTCCGGTCACGTTGGTTTCGCTGAGTCCGTCGGCATGATGGCGGAAGGCCTGGGCCTGGAAGTCTCCGAGTTCTCTCAGGACATGAACCCCATCGTCACCGATGTTGACAGAAAGAGCCCCTACGGATTCGCGGCGGCTGGCTCCTGCGCCGGCGTTGCCATGGAAGCTGACGCTGTTCTGTCCAACGGCATGAAGGTCAGAATGGAGCATCCGCAGCAGATCGAGCCCGAGCAGGTTGGCGTACAGACCGGCGACTATGTCATCATCGACGGTACTCCGGCGGTCAACATGGTCAACAGCCCCGAGGTCGAGGGTGGTCTGGGAACCATTGCGATGTGCGCGAACATGATCCCGCAGGTCATCAATGCTGAGCCTGGCCTGAAGACGATGATCGATCTGCCGATCCCCCGCTGCCTGATGGGCGACGTGAGAAAGAGGATCGACCCCGCGAAGAAGATCGTGAAATAAGAAAAGGCAACCATACTTCTGAGGCACACCGGCAGCCGCCGGCGTGCCTCAATGTTAACTAATGGAGGAAACAACCAATGGCGAAAAAAGGTGATTGGGTCCGCATTCACAGCGTCGTGCTGAAGGCCGAGGAAAGAACGGCGAAGCTTCCGGACGACACCAAGGCGTGCGACCTGGAACAGTGGACGAAGGGATTCCTGACGGAAGACGCGGAGATCGGCGATGAAGTGACCGTGGAAACGGTTGTCGGCAGAATGGAAAAAGGCACGCTGATCGATGACGCTCCCTACTATGATCATGATTACGGTCACTTTGTACCGGAACTGATCGAAGTCGATAAGGTTCTGAGAGAAGAAATGGCAGAGATAGGAGGTATCAGATAATGGCATTGGCAAAAGACTATGCTTCCGTAATGGGAAGATCCAATGATATCCAGAAGCAGGCACTGGGTCTGGACTACGCGGAATTCGAAACCTCCCCGATCGCATTCGATTATGACAAGCTGATGACTTCCACGGGCTACACCCTGGAAGAGGTCAACAGAGTGCAGAGCCAGTTCGGCGTCGGCAACACGCCGCTGCTGGAGGCAAGAAACATCACGAAGCTGGCGAGAAAGTACGCGAAGCCGGGTTACGGTGCGAGAATCTTCATCAAGGATGAAGCGGCCAACCCCTCCGGCTCCTTCAAGGACAGAAGAGCGGCCTGCGCGGTTTACCACGCCAAGAAGCTGGGCTACAAGGGCGTCATGGCGGCGACCTCCGGCAACTACGGCGCGGCGGTCGCGTCCCAGGCGGCCATCCAGGGCCTGAAGTGCATCATCGTGCAGGAGTGCTATGACTCCCACGGTGTCGGCCAGCCGGAAATCGTGGAAAAGGCAAGAAAGTGCGAAGCGCTGGGCGCGGAAGTCGTACAGCTGACCGTAGGACCGGAGCTGTTCTACTCCTTCCTGTCCATCCTGGAGGATACGGGATACTTCAACGCCTCCCTGTACTCCCCCTTCGGCATCGCCGGTGTTGACACACTGGGCTATGAGATCGTTCAGCAGTGCAGAGAAAAGCTGGGCAAGGACCCGGATATGGTCGTCTGCACGACGGCTGGCGGCGGCATGACCACGGGTACGGCCCGCGGCGTGCGGATGGCTGGCTGCGATGCGGAGATCGTCGGCGCGTCCATCGACCTGTCCGGCCTTTCCATGGCATCTGACGTAGACTTCAACAAGAAGTCCTGCACCACCGGACATACGGGATTCGGCGTTCCCTACGCCACCGATCCGGACCACTCCGACGTACCCAGATCCGCGGCCCGTCCGCTGAGATACATGGACAGATACGTCACCATCACCCAGGGCGAGATCATGGAGATGACCGAAATGCTGGCACAGCTGGAAGGCATCGAAAGAGGACCGGCGGGACAGACTTCCCTGGCCGCTGCATTCTCCCTGGCACAGGATCTGCCGGAAGACGCGATCCTGGTGGTATCCGAGACCGAGTACACCGGCGCCGGCAAGCACGTACAGCCCCAGCTGTGGTTCGCGAAGCAGAACGGCATCGACGTCAGACTGGGCGATCCCAAGGACGAGGTCCCGGGCAAGAGCGTTGTGCTGCCCGCATCTCCCGCCCTGTTCCAGTACAAGGAAGCGGACATCGACCACTTCAGACAGTCCCTCATCAAGAAGGCCGTCAAGAAGGCCGGCGTCAAGCCCTCCGACAGTGACCTGGAGTTCCTGGCCGAGGAGACCAAGACGGATGTGGATTTCGTAAAGGCAACGCTGGAAGAGAACGGACTGCTGTAAGTTAGAAATGGATTTACGCGGATCGCCGCGGGTCCTCCGCGGCGGTCCCATTGGAGGAAAATAAGGATGAAAAGAGACGACGATTTTGAAGTGCGCAGACAGCACATTGCAAATCTGACGGACGAAGAGCTCTACAACAGATTCTGGGAGCTGACCGAGCAGGTCGTTGCCCCGCTGCTGGAGCTCGGCAGAAAGAATACCACTCCTTCTGTAGAGAGAGCGGTTCTTCTGCGGATGGGCGTGTCCTCTCTGGATACCCAGAAGATCGTGGAAGGCTGCATGGACAGAGGACTGATGGGTCATGGCGCGGGCCATGTCGTGTATAAGGTATCGAAGGCTAAGGATATCTCCATTCGCGAAGCCAGCGAGAAGCTGGCCCAGGGCGAATACTGGGATGACGCCGTAGCACTGTTTAAGAAGGAGGCGTAACCATGTCAGAATTCAAACTGGAACCCAATGAAAAATTAGATGTAAGAAATATTCTCAAGGACCTGGACAAGTATGAGCCGAGAAGACGGGGCTGGACCTGGAGAGAGCCGGCACCGGGACTGAAGATGGGACCCTTTGAGTACAAGGATTGCTCCAAGCCGCTGAAGAACAGCGTTGGACTGCCCCCGGCAAAATACTTTGGAGACATCGACCCGCAGCCGATGCCGGTCATCACCACGGAGATCGCTTCCGGAAGATTCGAGGACGACATCCGCAGAATGCGCATGGGCGCATGGCACGGCGCGGACCACCTGATGGTCATCCGTCACATGGGCCAGTCCCACATCGACGGCCTGATGGAAGGTACCCCTCAGGGTATCGGCGGTGTTCCCATCACCCGTAAGCAGGTCAGGGCACAGAGAAAAGCCTGTGACATCATCGAGGACGAAGTCGGCCGTCCGATCAACTATCACTCCTACGTCTCCGGCGTAGCCGGCCCGGACGTAGCGGTCATGTTCGCGGAAGAAGGCGTCAACGGCGCTCACCAGGACCCCCAGTACAACGTCCTGTACAGAGACATCAACGCGGTAAGATCTTTCGTCGATGCCTGCGAGTCCAAGAAGGTCATGGCATGGGCGGGAATGCTGCAGATCGACGGCGCCCACAACGCCAACGCCACAGCGAGAGACGCATGGAAGGTCATGCCCGAGCTCATCGTGCAGCATTCCATCAACTCCCTGTTCTCCGAGAGAGTCGGCATCAGCCCGGATCTGATTTCCCTGTCGACGGTACCGCCGACGGCTGTTCCCGGACCGCTGATCTACTACGATCTGCCCTATGCGGTCGCTCTGAGAGACATCTGCAGAAGATATAAGATGAGAGCGCAGCAGAACACCAAGTACATCTGCTCCTCCGCGAGAGAAGCTACGGTCACCCACGTTCTGGACATGTTCATCTCCAAGATGACCTCCGCGGACATCCAGTCCACCATCACTCCGGACGAAGGCCGTAACGTGCCCTGGCACATCTACAACATCGAAGCCTGCGACAACGCCAAGCAGACCCTCATCGGCCTGGACGGCCTGATGGATCTCATCGAGCTGAAGATGGACGGCCCCCTGGGCGAGATGGCCAGAGACATCAAGGAAAGAGCTCTCCTGTTCATGGAAGAGATCATCGAAGTCGGCGGCTACTTCAACGCCGTACAGGAAGGCTTCTTCGTCGACTCCGGCAAGTATCCGGAGAGAAACGGCGACGGCATTGCCCGTAACATCCAGGGCGGCGTCGGTTACGGCTACATCTTCGAGAGAGAAGACGACTACATGGCTCCGGTCACGGCCCACTTCGGCTACAACAACGTGGAGCAGTACGGCGGCGATCCGGAGAACCCCTCCGCCCTCATCGGCGGCTGCACCTTCGAAGACCGCAGCAAGATCGTCTACATCGACGAGCTGGATGACGAGGACAACGTCAACGTCAGACTGGACAACGTCAAGAAGTACCTGGACGGCGACTACATCAAGCCGGAAATGGAATGGTGCGGAGACGGCGTCGTCATGATGACTATGTGCATCCCGGCCAACACCCGCGTATCCGAGGCGGTTGCCCTGGAGATCGGAAACAAGCTGGGCCTGGACGAGCCTACCGTCATCAGTAAGGAAGTCCTGCAGAACGCTGAGGGTACCCGGATCGAGATGAAGGGCAAGATCCCCTTCGACGTGGATCCGTCCCAGCTGGAGATCCCGGCTCCGCCCCATCACCAGAGCGACGCGGTTCTGTACAAGGAATTCGAAGAGCATCCCATGGTTGTCGTCTGCGGAACCGTCGGCAATGACGAGCACTCCGTAGGTCTGCGTGAGATCATCAACATCAAGCACGGCGGCATCGAGAAGTGGGGCGTCAAGGTCAACTACCTGGGCACCTCCGTACCGGTTGAGAAGCTGGTCGACGCGGCGGTCGAGCTGAATGCGGACGCGATCCTCGCCTCCACGATCATCTCCCACGACAACATCCACTACAAGAACATGAAGCGGATCAACGAGCTCGCTATCGAGAAGGGCATCCGCGACAAGGTCATCATCGCGGCCGGCGGAACCCAGGTCGTTCCGGAAGAGGCCCGCGAGGTCGGCATGGACGAGGGATTCGGCAGAGACTCCCACGGCATCGATGTCGCGACCTTCCTGGCTGAGGAGGCCATGCGCCGCCGCGGCGAGGAACCGCCCGAAGTGAAGGAAGTCATCTAAACCGGAAGGTTTCCGGGATGGAGGATTGCCTTTGCAAAGGCAACGCCATTGGCAAAAGAAAACCGGAGCCGTGCAGACCGTGCGGTTCCGGTTTTTTTCACCGGCGGAATTTGGTATACTTTGAGCAGAGGAACACACAGCATCGCCGCGAGGCGGACAAAGGAGAAACAAAAGGCATGAAAGTTGATGTGCTGGTGGCCGAGATCGGCTCCACGACCACAGTGGTAAACGCGTTTAACGATATCGATACGGACAACCCCGTATTCTGGGGGCAGGGCCAGGCGCCCACATCGGTCCTGGAAGGCGACGTGCGGATCGGCCTGCAGGGGGCCATCGACGATCTCTGCCGGCAGAAGGGGATCGACAGCCTGGAATACGACGAGATGCTGGCCACATCATCGGCGGCCGGCGGCCTGAAGATGACCGTCCACGGACTGGTCTACGACATGACGGCCCGGGCGGCCAAGGAGGCGGCCCTGGGCGCGGGCGGCATCATTCACTACGTCACGGCGGGCAAGCTGCGCCGGACCGACCTGAAAAAGATCCGGGACATCAACCCCAACCTGATCCTCATCGCCGGCGGCGTGGATTACGGCGAGCGGGACACGGCCATCGACAACGCGGAGATGATCCGCGGCATGGGTCTGAAGGTTCCGGTGATCTACGCGGGCAACATCGAGAACCAGGAGGAGATGGAACTGATTTTCGATGAGGAGAGCGGCCAGAAACTGTACAACGTGGACAACGTCTATCCGAAGATCGACGACATGAACGTGGAGCCCTGCCGCAAGGTCATTCAGGAAGCTTTCGAGGAGCACATCACCGGGGCGCCGGGGATGGAGCACGTCCGGGACATGGTCAACGGACCGATCATTCCCACGCCGGGCGCGGTGATGGAGTGCACCAAGCTGCTCTACGACTGCATCGGCGACCTCATGGTGCTGGACATCGGCGGCGCCACTACCGACGTGCATTCCGTGGCCACGGAATCGGATCAGGTGGCCCGGATCATGACCGCGCCGGAGCCCAAAGCCAAGCGGACGGTGGAAGGCGACCTTGGCCTTTACGTCAACCGGATGAAAGTCATCGAGTCCATGGGCGAGGAGAAGTTCGAAGAACTCTGCGCCAAGGCGGGTGTCGATCCGGAAAAGACACTGGAAACCTACGTGGCCATTCCGAAGAATGAAGATGAAATCAAGATGGTGGAGATCCTGGCGGAGGAAGCCTGCATGAAGGCTGTGGAACGCCACGCCGGACAGATCCGTTACATCTACGGTCCCTCGGGCCGCTCCACCGTTGCCGAGGGCAAGGACCTGACCCCGGTCCGCTGGATCGTGGGCACCGGCGGTGCCATGACCCGCCTGCCCCACCGAAAGGACATCATGGGCAGGATCTGCGAATACGACGAGACGGGAACCCGGCTGTTCCCCACCTCCCACGCGGAGATCCTCGTGGACAACGACTACATCATGGCTTCTCTGGGCGTCCTGTCCAAGAAGCACAGGGAGGGAGCCATCCGGCTTCTGGAAAAGAGCCTGGGCATCACCTTCGAGGCTATGGAGCATAACGAATACGGCATCAAGAAGGCCGGTTCTTCCGCAAAGGGAGCCGACGGCGCCTCCGAAGTACCCGCTGTTCTCGCCGGCGTGGCGGAGGAACTGGCGGAGAAGGATGCCGACCGGGAAGCCCTGATCCAGCACATCAGGGAGTGCGAGGAGCAGGGGTATGACATGACCGCCTATAAGCTGGACCTGGGGCTCATCACGGAAGAGGAGGCCGAGGCCATCGAGGCGAAGAAAGCGAAGGAAGAAGGGGAGAGGATCGTGCGCGAAGCGGTGGAAAAGGACCGCCGCATGGTGCAGTCCTGCGGAACCGCGGAGCTGGCGGAAGACGGCAGGCCCAACTGCAACCGGGAGTGCCACATCTGCAGCCACACCCACTGCCCCTTCCGGAATAAATAGATGAAACACTGGTTTATCCTGAACCCGTCGGCCGGCAGGCGCCGGACGGCGGCCCTTGAGGAGGGGATCCACGCCGCGTGCCGCGGCTCCGGCGTGGACTATGAGATCCATGAGACCCGCTTTCCCGGCGAAGGGGAAGCTTTCGTGCGCGCCCGGCGCCTGGAGCCCGGCGCGCGTTTTTATGCCTGCGGCGGCGACGGCACCCTGAACGAGGTGGTCAACGGCGTGGTGGGCGAAGGGGCCGGCGGCGGGAGCGTCCTTCCGGACGCGGACGGGCTGCCCGGCGCGGGCGGAGCCGCCGAACTGCCCGGCGTAGGCGCCGCTGAGATCGGATGCATCCCCATGGGTACGGGCAACGACTTTGTCCGCAACTTCACCGGCAGGGACTTCCGCGACCTGACCGCCCAGATCCGGGGCGAAAGCGTGCCCTGCGACCTCATCGCCTACGAAGCGGCATGCGGGGAACGGACCCTTTCCCGGTTCTGCGTCAACATGTTCAACATCGGCTTCGACTGCAACGTGGTGGACACGACGGACCGGATAAAGAAGCTGCCCCTGGTGGGCGGGACGCCGGCCTACCTGGCCAGCATTGCCTTTATGCTCGTCCGCAAGAAGGGGGCGAACCTGCGTATCCGGAACGGCGACGGGTTCACCTACGAGGGGAAGCTGCTTCTTCTGGCCGTGGCCAACGGTTGCTTTTGCGGCGGCGGGATCAAGGGGATGCCCAGAGCCCGGACGGACGACGGCTGCATGGATGTCAGCCTCATCCGCGACGTGCCCCGGCGCATGTTCGTCCAGCTGTTCCCCAAGTACATGAAGGGGACCCATCTGGAGGAGCCCCGCCTGAAGGAGATCATCCGCTACACCAAGGAGAAGGCCATGGAGGTCGCTCCTCTGGACGGAACCATGCGGGTCTGCGTGGACGGGGAAGTGATGAGCGCCGAGGGAATCCGGATGGAGATCCGGCCGAAGGCCTTCCGGTTTATCCTGCCCGGAGCAGAACAGTTTACCTCGCCTGGAGCAGAATCCTATTGACAGAGTAGGATTTATAGCATAAAATTTTATTAATATAACAGGAGGACGGCCATGAGCAATGCGAACCGGATCCACAAAAGGTTCGCGGCAGTGGTGATCGGTACCGCGATGACCGTTTCTCTCATCCCCTGTCTGTCGACAGCAGCAGCGGAAACACCTCAGGTTGACGGGGGGGGAGATCACCACGACCGACGATCCTCATGTGGTGGCAGAACACATTGAAGAACACTGGGAAAGGGGCACCTACAGCACGGAAGGCTCTGATTTTCAGCTGGAGCGGATCATCGTCAGAACGGACGGGGATATCGATGACAGCTACGGGGCGGAGGATGCCCTCCATTATAATGCGGAAGACGAATACATTCTGGAATACGGAACGGAAGAGGAAACAGCCGAGGCCTACGACGCCCTGATTGAAGAGTACGGCAAGGAGAACGTCATGTTGGACACTCTGGTGCAGATCGACAACATCTCCATCGAGAGCGCCGCGCCGGACGTGTCTTGGGGAACCCACCTCATGGGCTTCGACGCCCTGAAGTGCGATGTGGAAAACGATCATCACCACCACGCGGCCCAGTCGGTGCTGGTGGCCATTCTCGATACGGGCATCAACTATTCCCACGAAATGTTCAGAGACCGGGTCATCTGTTCCCGGAGCAAAAACTTCGTCAACACGGGCTCCGCGCCTGTGGATGACCACGGACACGGCAGCCACGTGGCGGGCATCATCGCCGACGCCACCGGCGTGCACGTCCAGTACCTGGTGCTGAAGGTCATGGATGCCAACGGGCAGGGCGGCCTGTACAACGTGATCCGCGCCATAGACTACGCGGTGAACGAAGGGGCGAAGGTCGTCAACCTGAGCCTGGGCGCGGACGGTGTCGATCCGGGAACCACCATCCATCAGGCGGCGGAAGAGGTTCTGCAGAAGGCCCATAACCGGGGCGTGGTCGTTGTCGCCGCCGCCGGGAACGGCGGATCCTCCGGCAAGGACATCATGGCGGCGAAATCCTATCCCGCCTACAGCGCCAACACCATCGCCGTGGGCGCCATCGACAGCGGCCTGCATCATCCCGCCTTTTCCTATTACGGCAGCGCCCTGGACTTTGTCGCGCCGGGACAGTCGGTGCGCAGCGCCTGGGCAGGGGGCCCCAGCAGTTACCGGACAGCTTCCGGAACGTCTATGGCCACGCCGGGAATCTCCGCGGCGGCAGCCATGGTCGACATCTATCATCCGGGATACAACGCCGATGAGATCTACGAGGTGCTGGCCGAGCATTCGGTGGATCTGGGCGCAGCGGGCAAGGATTCCCTTTACGGTTACGGTTACGTGAATCTGCCGTCCATCGGCGCGACGATGATCGGCTCCGGCGTGCGGCCCTCCGGCAGCGAGGTGTCGGGCAACAGGGTCGGCGGCTTCAACGTGGGAGTCCGGACGAAGACGGCCAAGGTGTCCTCCGTCAGGCTGAAGAGGCTCACCAAAGGCAAGAAGCGCTTCAAGGCTTCCTGGACGAAGGAAAAGAACGTCACCGGATATCAGCTCCGGTATTCCCTCGATTCGTCCATGAACGGCGCCGCGGTCAAGACCGTCAAGAAGGCGTCCAAGACCAAACTGACCGTAAAAAAACTGCAGAGGAAGCGGGACTACTTCGTGCAGGTTCGGGGATACAAGAAGGTGAAGGGACAGACCTATTACGGCAACTGGTCCGCCATCAAGCGGGTCAGGGTCAAATAGAATCGGCCGAGGCAAACAGCAAAAGCAAATAACGCGGGTAAGCGTCCACGATGGAAGCCCCCCGCGTTTTTTTTCGTAGAATAGCAAAGAAAACCCCTGCCTCTCACCGGCGGATGATGTCATCCCGACCGGGGCCGTTGGAGATCATGGTGATGGGGCAGCCGATCAGGCGCTGGATCTCCTCGATGTAGTCCCGCGTCTCCCGGGGCAGCTCCCCGTAGGTTTTGATCCCGCGGATATCGCACTTCCATCCGGGCATGGTCCGGATGATCGGACGGGCCCGGTAGCAGTCCTGGGTGTTAGGGAAGTCCTCGATCACCTTGCCGTCCAGTTCATAGCCCGTGCAGATCCCGATCTCATCCAGATAACCCAGGGCATCGACGACGGTGAGGACAACTTCTGTCGCCCCCTGCATCCGGCAGCCGTACCGGGTCGCCACGGCGTCAAACCAGCCGACCCGCCGGGGCCGTCCGGTGGTCGCGCCGTACTCGCCGCCGTCGCCGCCGTGGCGGCGGAGCTGTTCCGCTTCCTCGCCGAAGAGTTCGGAGACGAAGGGGCCGGCGCCCACGGCGCTGGAATAGGCCTTGACCACGGTGATGACATCCTTGATCTCATAGGGAGGAATGCCCGCACCCACGCTGCCGAAGCCCGCCAGGGTGGAGGAACTGGTCACCATGGGATAGATGCCGTGGTCCGTATCCTTCAGCGCGCCCAGCTGGCCTTCCAGCAGGATGCGCTTGCCGTCGGCGATCGCCTTTTGCAGGAAGGCGGTGGTATGGGCGACGTAGGGACGGATCATTTCCCGGTACTGCCGGCAGGTTTCCAGAAGCTCTTCCGGATCCAGCAGGGGTTTGTGGTACAGATGCTCCAGCAGGGCGTTCTTCTGCGCGCAGACGCTGGCGATCTTTTCCCGCAGGTGATCGTCGTCGAAGAGCTCGCTGACCTGGAAGCCGATCTTGGCGTATTTATCGGAGTAGGTGGGGGCGATGCCGGACTTGGTGGAGCCGAAGGACGCCTTGCCCAGGCGCTCCTCCTCGTACTCGTCGAAAAGAATGTGATAGGGCATGACCACCTGGGCCCGGTCGGAGACCAGAAGCTTCGGCGCGGGAACGCCCTGTTCCTCCAGGGAATTCAGCTCCCTGATCAGGAAGGGAATGTTCAGCGCCACGCCGCTGCCGATCACGTTGGTCACGTGCTGGTAGAAAACCCCGGAAGGAAGCATGTGGAGGGCGAACTTGCCGTAGTTGTTGACAATGGTGTGCCCCGCGTTGCTCCCGCCCTGAAAGCGGATGACGATATCGGAATCGGCCGCCAAGGCGTCGGTGATCTTTCCTTTTCCCTCGTCTCCCCAATTGGCTCCGACGATTGCTCTGCTCATAAGGATTCTCCCTCCCTTACCGTTGCCTTTGCATAAACTATCACGGGTATTATTGTATAATACCCGGCATTTCGGAACAAGGGAAAAAGCAACGCCGCCGCCTCTGTCGACGGATATGTATATGCCTTCGCTTCCCGGCATGGCGGAGTATTTCGGCGCGCCGGCAGCGGTAGTGAACATGACTATGGTGGCGTTTTTTGTGTCCATGGCCGTGGGGATGCTGGTCATGGGCCCTCTCAGCGACCGGAGCGGGCGGAAGAAAGTGCTGCTGGTGTCGTTGCGGCATTATTCCGATTTCTCCTCTTCGCTGAAGTCGGTGTCCAGGATGATCTGGAGGGAGTAGTCCGGGAATTCTTTCTGGACGGCCTCCTGGATTTCCCGGTAGACCTGGCTCCGGTCTTTGGCATCGAAACTGACGATGATGTCGAAGCGCAGCGTCTTCTCAGCTTTGTTCAGGTAGAACCCGTGCATCTGCAGCACATGGGGGTTCGCCATGACGATTTCCTTCACCTTTTCCCGCGCCGCCGCGGCTTCCGGATCCTTCGTATTCAGGGAGTAGACGCTGATGCCGGTCAGGATCACATCGTGTTTGTGATACACGTCCAGCGTGACTTTTCGGATGAGCTGGTCCAGCTCGTCGGCGGACATGGTGTCCGGAACCTCGATATGAACGGAGCCGTTGTAGGAATCCGGTCCGTAGTTGTGCATGACCAGGTCATAGGCGCCGTTGATCTCCGGATAGCTGCAAAGGGTCTCCTTGAGATCCCTCGCCAGCTGCGCGTCCACCCGCTCGCCCAGGATCTTCGACAGGGTTTCCCGAAGCATGTCGATGCCGGCCTTGATGATCACGAGAGCGATGATGGCGCCGAGCCATGCCTCCAGGGAAACGTGGAAGAGCAGATAGATGGCTGCCGCCGCCAGAGTGGAGGCGGAGATCACCGAGTCCAGCTTCGCGTCCTCGCCGGAGTTGATCAGGGAATCGGAATTCACCCGCACGCCGACGCGCTTCACGTAGACTCCCAGGACGATCTTCACCACAACAGCGACGGCCACGATGATCAGGCCGATCGAGGTGTAGTCCGGCGTATCCGGGTGGATAATCTTCTTGACCGATTCCACGAACGCCGTGACGCCCGCGTAAAGGACCAGCAGGGAAATGACCATGGCGCTCAGATACTCGATCCTGCCGTAGCCGAAGGGGTGTTTCCTGTCCGCCTCCCGGCCGGCCAGCTTCGTGCCGATGATGGTGATGACCGAACTGGCCGCGTCCGACAGGTTGTTGACCGCGTCCATCACGATGGCGATGGAGTTGGAGGTCATGCCGATGAAGGCTTTGAACGCGGCCAGGAAGACATTCGCCAGAATGCCGATGATGCTGGTCCGGATGATGGTTCGGTTTCGGTTTTCCTGTTTGTTCACCGGTTTTTCCTGATTGCTCATGGTGTTATTTCTCCAGCTCTGCTGCTACCGCTGCCCGCACGTCCTTCATGTCCGTCGTGGGTTCGAACCGGGCGATGACGTTGCCTTTGCGGTCGATAAGGAACTTGGTGAAGTTCCACTTGATGTACGCCTTATCCCCGAACTTCTTGTTGTTCCTGTCGGCGAACTTGTTCAGGGCCGCGTTCTTCAGGCCTTTCCCAAAGCCGGCGAAAGGCTTTTCCGTCGCCAGCCAGGCAAAGAGCGGGAGGGCGTCCTCTCCGTTGACATCGATCTTGGCAAACTGGGGGAACTCCGTCCCGAACTTCAGAGTGCAGAACTGATGGATCTCCTCCGCGTCTCCCGGCGCCTGATCGGCGAACTGGTTGCAGGGGAAGTCCAGAATCTCAAAGCCCTGATCCCGGAAGTCCTTGTACATCTCCTCCAGGGGATCGTAGTGGGGCGTGAAGCCGCAGCCCGTCGCCGTATTGACGATCAGCAGGACTTTCCCCTCATACCCGCCGAGATTCACCTCGTTGTTCAGTCTGTCTTTTACTGTGAAATCATATACTGTTGTCATCTTGTTTACCTCCTTAATTGTGTTACGCCGCGGACGGCTCTGCTGCGCTGCCGCGTCCGCGGACGGTTTACTGCTTTTTTCTGTCATTTTAACATATAGCGTGGTTTGCTCATAGCCTCCATTTTCCGTCATAATAGCGAAAGGAAGGGGCAAGCCCTTCCTTTCGCTATTGGCGGAGACGGTGGGATTTACACGGATGCTCCGCATCCGCCGGCCTGCGCCTCCCTTTTCGGTCGGCTTGCCCCGCTCGCTATTCGACAGTCCACCGGACTGTCTCATCTCCGCTCGCGCCCTTTCGGGTTCGAATCCCTTCCCATCAAATGAAATACCCCGCCAGCGGCGGGGGTATTTCATTTGGCGGAGACGGTGGGATTCGAACCCACGTGCCCTTGCGGACAACCGCATTTCGAGTGCGGCGCGTTATGACCACTTCGCTACGTCTCCAATGCATCTTCCCGGGGGATCAAACCGATCCGCGGACAAGTGTAAGTATACCCGAAATCAGCAACCGGCGCAAGACGGAAACGTGTATACAAAATACGAAATCGGCGGATTGTTCTTGATTGCCAGAACTAAATATGGCATACTTAAGGGACTAGTGAACTTTTGCAAAAAGGAGAAGTGAAATGACAGCTACACAGATTATTGCGCTAGCCATCTTTGTCGCCGTTATCGGCGTCATCGTTTCCGAAAAACTCCATCGTGCGGCCTGCGCCCTCATCGGCGCCATGCTGCTGGTGCTGATCGGAATACTGGAACCGAAGGAGGCTCTGGGATTCATCGACTTCAACACCATCGGTGTTCTGATCGGAATGATGATGTTCGTTGCGGTAGTCAAGAATTCCGGATTATTCGAATATCTGGCGGTAAAGTCGGCCAAGATTTCCAAAGGCGATCCATGGCGGATCATGGTTGCCTTTATGATCATCACCGCCGTCCTGTCCGCCTTCCTGGATAACGTCACCACGGTTCTGCTGATCGGTCCCATGACCTTCAGCATCTGCCAGAAGCTTGACCTGAATCCGATTCCCTTCCTGATGACCCAGATCATCGCGTCCAACGTGGGCGGAACGGCTACCCTGATCGGTGACCCTCCGAATATCATGCTGGGCAGCGCGGCGGACATCAGCTTCCTGCAGTTCGTCATCTACGACGGCCCCATCGTGGTCATCACCATGGTCGTCACGATCCTGGCCTTTAAGTTCATGTACAAGAAGGGATTGACGGTCACACCGGAAAAAATGGATCTGATCATGCAGATGAACGAAGGGGAAATGATCAAAGACCGTATCCTCTTCATCAAGAGCGTGGTCATGATCTTCATGGTAGCTGTCGCTTTCCTGCTTCACGATGCGCTGGAGCTGAAGACAAGCGTCATTGCCCTGTCCTGCGCGGCGCTGATGATCATGATCGGCGGCCAGGACGTGGAAGAGACCGTTCACGATGTGGAATGGCCGACCATCGTCTTCTTCGCCTTCCTGTTCATCGTCGTCGGCGGCCTGGAAAAGGTAGGCTTGATCCACATGCTGGCGGAGACCCTGATTGAAGCGACGGGCACCCACTACGTGGTGCTGATGATCGTCATCCTCTGGGTGTCGGCCATCTGCTCGGCGATCCTGGACAACATCCCCTTCGTTGCCACCCTGATTCCGCTGATCACCACCATGTCGGCGGAGGGCATCGACGTCTGGCCCCTCTGGTGGGCGGTTTCCATCGGCGCCTGCTTCGGCGGCAACGGAACCATCATCGGCGCATCTGCCAACGTCGTCCTGACGGGTATCGCCGGAAGAAGGGGCTATCCCATCACCTTCATCGACTTCCTGAAGGTCGGCGCGCCCATGATGCTCATGTCCATCGTCCTGGCCACTGGCTATCTGCTGGTCCTCTTCGGAAGGTACTGGGGATAGGACCTTTCGCAAAGGCAATCCCATCCGGGAGACAATACAGCGAAACACAGAGGGTGTTGCATCGGTTTGATGCAGCACCCTTTTTTTGTGGTGCGCCCGGCGCGCCTCCCGGCGAAAAAACATAAAAAACACATATATATAAGTAAGAAGTTGTTGATTCCGGAAGGGAAGAGGACCATAATAGATTCGGTTGAGCCTGAAATGAAGAACAGAGGGGGGAAAACCATAATCATTATAATGTGGGAGGCATAAGAAATGGTTTCACAAGTTATTGCAGTCGCGATCTTTGTCGCCGTTATCGGCGTGATCGTATCCGAAAAACTACACCGGGCAGCCTGCGCCCTCATCGGCGCCATGCTGCTGATCCTGATCGGCATCCTCGAACCGAAGGAAGCCCTGGGATTTATCGATTTCAATACTATCGGCGTTCTGATCGGCATGATGATGTTCGTCGCCGTGGTCAAGAACTCGGGACTGTTCGAGTACCTGGCCATCAAGTCGGCGAAGATCGCCAAAGGCAATCCCTGGCGGATCATGGTTGCCTTTATGATCATCACCGCCGTCCTGTCCGCCTTCCTGGACAACGTCACCACCGTTCTGCTGATCGGTCCCATGACCTTCAGCATATGCCAGAAGCTTGAACTCAATCCGGTTCCCTTCCTGATGACCCAGATCATCTCGTCCAACCTGGGCGGCACGGGAACCCTGATCGGCGATCCGCCGAACATCATGATCGGCAGTTCCGCCGACATCTCCTTTGCCCAGTTCGTCATCTATGACGGCCCCATCGTGGTCATCGCCATGGTGGCCTGCATCATCGGCTTCCGATTCATCTACGGGAAGAACCTGAACGTGTCCCCGGAAAAGATGGAACTGATCATGCAGATGGAGGAGAAGGAGCAGATCCGGGATCAGGTGCTCTTCGTCAAGAGCGTGGTCATGATCTTCCTGGTTGCCCTTGCATTCATTCTTCACGACACGCTGGAGCTGAAGACAAGCATCATCGCCCTGTCCTGCGCGGCCCTGATGATCATGATCGGCGGCCAGGATGTGGAAGAGACCGTCCACGATGTGGAATGGCCCACCATCGTATTCTTTGCGTTCCTGTTCATCGTCGTCGGCGGCCTGGAAAAGGTCGGCATCATTCAGGCCATCGCGGACCTGATGGTGGAGACGACGGGAACCCACTACGTGATCCTGATGCTGGTCATCCTCTGGGTATCGGCGCTCTGTTCCGCTGTACTGGACAACATCCCCTTCGTGGCGACCCTGATTCCGCTGATCACCACCATGGCGGCGGATGGCATCGACGTGTGGCCTCTCTGGTGGGCGGTGTCCATCGGCGCCTGCTTCGGCGGCAACGGGACCATCATCGGCGCATCGGCCAACGTGGTTCTGACGGGTATCGCAGGGCGCCGGGGCTATCCCATCACCTTCATCGACTTCCTGAAAATCGGCGCGCCCATGATGATCCTTTCGGTGCTTCTGGCCACCGGTTATCTGCTGATCCTCTTCGGCCACTACTGGTCCTAGGAGAAGCTCCGGCGCGGCCTGAAAATCCGGCGCAGATTGAGCAGTCTGAGAGCATTTGACGTCTTGCAGGATGCTTGCTTTTGTTCTATGATAGTACTATCGGGGAGGTTGCCCACATGATAGAGAAGATCACGATCAATATGCATAGCAGCATCCGGGTCCAGGGGAGTCAGGTGCTCTATTTTGATCCCTACGGAATCGAAGATGAGCCCCATGACGCGGATGTGATTTTTATTACTCACGACCATCACGATCATTTCGAACCGGAATCCATTGAGAAAGTCGCCCGCGACGATACGCTTCTGATCATGCCCGGAAGCTGCCTGGACGCCTGGTCAAAATCCGGACTGATCTCCACCCAGATGGTGCAGATGGAACCGGGGCAGACTCTGGATATCTACGGTCTTCTGATCGAGACCATTCCCGCATACAATCACCGGAGACCTTTCCATACCCGGCGGCACGGCTGGGTCGGCTATGTGGTCACCCTTGACGACCGGCGCATCTACGTGGCCGGCGATACCGACGTGACGGAGGAAGCCAAGGAAGTCCGGTGCGACATTGCCTTTGTACCCGTCGGCGGCAAGTACACCATGAACGCGGAAAAGGCGGCGGAGCTGATCAACATCATCCGGCCGGACATCGCCGTTCCCACCCATTACGGAAGCGTGGTCGGCAAGCCCGGTGACGGGCGCCTGTTCAAGGAGCGCGTGGACAAAGACATCATCGTGCCCCTGCTGATCCGCCACGGGTCGGAACCCTCGGGAGACGCCGAGGAAGAGGCCGCCGCAGTTGCCGCGGAGATAGCGGACGCTGAGGCGGCGAAAGAAGCCGCGGCAGCGGCCCTGGCCGGGACGGCAGCCGAGGCCGGGGAGGAGATCGCGGAGTCCGCGGAAGAAGCGGAAGCCGCTGAGACCGGAGAGCCGGCGGAAGAGGCGGAAGCGGCCGATGAAAAGGCAATCCCGGCTGAGGCGGAGGAGGCTGAAGGCGAGGAGTCCGAGGAAGAGTTCGTCGAGGAGCCCATAGAGGAAGAAGCCCCCGAACCCGAGGATGAAGAGATAGAAGAGGAATTCGGCGAAGAAGCCATGGGAGAGTACTTCGAGAAACCGGAGGAAGAGCCCATGGAAGAAGAGCCCATGGAAGAAGAGCCGGTTGAGGAGGCCGAGGAGTCCTTCGAAGAGGAGCCCGTGGAGCCGGTTGAAGAATTCACCGAAGAACCTGTCGGGGAATTCACCGAAGAACCTGCCGAAGAATTCGTCGAGGAGCCCGTTGAGGAATACCCCGGGCGCCCCGCGGAGGAGTTTTTCGAGGAGTTCGCTGCGGCCGAAGAGGGCTTAGTCGCGGAGCCGGCGGAAGCGCTTACCGAAGAGCCGGTCGAGGAATTTGCCCAGCCGGCGGAACCTGTCGAGGAATTTGCAGAGCCGGCGGAACCTGTCGAGGAATTTGCGGAGCCGGTGGAAGCGCTCACCGAAGAACCCATTGAGGAGTTCGTCGAACCGGCGGAGGATCTGTTCGCCGAGCCGGTAGAAACGCTCGTTGAGGAGCCGACCGTGGAACTCGACCTGGAGCCCGTAGAGGAACCGATAGAAGAGGTGGAGGCATTCGCCGAACCGGCTGAATATGTCGAATCCGTCGAATACGCCGAGGCCGGTGAATACACCGAACCGACCGAATACGCCGAGCCCGGGCAGTACACCGAACCGGCCGAATTCGTCGAATCCGATCAGTACGCCGAGCCCGGGGAGTATGTCGAATCCGACGGTTACTCCGAGGCCGGTGAATACACCGAGCCGGCCGAGTACGCCGACCCCTACGAAGAATTCGAGACTATAGGAAGAAGCGAGGACAACTACTAATGCCTATCACAGACCTGCTGGTCAGGAATGCCAGAGAATACGGAGACGAAATCGCGCTGGTGGAAATCAACCCGGAGGCGGAGGATTCCAACCGGCGCACATGGAAGGAATTCGCGCTGATCGAGGCGAATCCCCATGACATCGGGCGCAAGGAGATGACCTGGAAAGAGTTCGATATCAAGGCGAATAAGTTCGCCAATTTCCTGCTGACCCGGGGAATCCGCAAGGGTGACAAGATCGGCATCCTCATGATGAACTGCCTGGACTGGCTGCCCGTGTATTTCGGCATTCTGAAGACGGGCGCTCTGGCCGTTCCCCTGAACTTCCGGTATACCTCCGACGAAATCAAATACTGCCTGAAGAAGGCGGACTGCCGGGGACTGGTGTTCGGTCCGGAGTTTACCGGCCGGGTCGAGGCCATCTGCGACCGGATCCCCGACGTGGATCTGCTGCTCCATGTCGGGAATGGCTGCCCGACCTTTGCGGAAAGCTACGACCAGTACATCGAGTACTGCTCCACGGCAGCGCCGGATATCTCCATCACCGATGACGACTACGGCGCCATCTATTTCTCTTCCGGCACGACCGGATTCCCCAAGGCGATCCTTCATAAGCACCGGAGCCTGAGCCACTCGGCCATCTGTGAACAGAAGCATCACGGACAGGGCCGGGAGGATTGCTTCCTTTGCATTCCGCCCCTTTATCACACGGGCGCCAAGATGCACTGGTTCGGCAGCTTGCAGGCGGGCAGCCGGGCGGTGATCCTCAAGGGAACCAAACCGGAGTTCATCCTTAAGGCGGCTTCCGAGGAGCACTGCACCATCGTGTGGCTTCTGGTCCCCTGGGCCCAGGACATCCTGGACGCCATCGACAGCGGCAGGGTCGATCTGAACGAATACCATCTTGACCAGTGGCGGCTGATGCACATCGGCGCCCAGCCGGTGCCTCCCAGCCTGATCAAGCGCTGGAAGACGGTATTCCCCAATCATGCCTACGACACCAACTACGGGCTCAGCGAGTCCATCGGCCCGGGCTGCGTCCACTTGGGCGTGGAGAACATCCACAAGGTCGGCGCCATCGGCAAGGCCGGCTACGGCTGGGAAACCCGGATCGTGGACGAGGCGGGCAATGACGTAACCGAAGCGGGCAAGGTCGGCGAGCTGGCCGTCAAAGGCCCCGGCGTCATGACCTGCTACTACAATGATGAGGAAGCCACAGATGAAGTCCTGAAGGGGGATTGGCTTTTCACCGGCGACATGGCGGAGACGGACGAGGACGGATTCATCTATCTGGTCGACCGCAAAAAGGACGTCATCATCTCCGGCGGAGAGAACCTGTATCCGGTCCAGATCGAGGACTTCCTGCGGAAGCACGATGACATCAAGGACGTGGCGGTCATCGGACTGGCCGACGCCCGGCTGGGCGAGATCGCGGCAGCCATCATCGAACTGAAGGAGGGCCGGGACACCTACGAGGAAGAAATCGAGGAGTTCTGCATGGACCTGCCCCGGTACAAGCGGCCCCGCAAGATCATCTTTGCCGACGTGCCCAGAAACCCCACGGGCAAGATCGAGAAGCCTCTCCTGCGCAAGATGTACGCGGCGGAAGGCCTCGTCGCCAAGGAGATCGAGAAAGAATAGCATCCCGGCAGGGACTGCAAAAGCAACGCAAGGGATAGCATCCAGCCGGATGCCTTGAATATTAAACAATAAAAGAAAGGAAGAATGAAATGAAGTACGTATGCGATCTGTGTGGATGGGAATATGATGAAGAGAACGGACACGAGGACGCCGGACTCGCTCCCGGAACCGCCTGGGCGGATGTTCCGGAAGACTTCGAATGTCCTCTCTGCGGAGCAGGCAAGGATCAGTTCAGCGAAGACGAATAGTCCCGAACCATAACAAACAGAAATAAGGGAGCGCCGCATCGGAAACAATCTCTGATGTCCCGCTCTCTTTTTCATGGGGACGGGAAACCAGAGTCCTTTCCACCCCGTTCCCGTGTCATTCCGCAACATTTCCACGGAATTGGAACAACCAAGTCCCCAAAACCGCCCCGGTTGTAGTACTATTGTAACAGTCAAGGACATACAGTCAACTACTCACCACCTGGGCTGAGGCCCTGAGGTGGGAGCTTGTGACTGGCCCGTGGTAAACGGCGTTTCCGCCTCCCACGTTTGGTACTGCCGAAGCAGCTGCCGTCACATCGGGGCCGGCTGACAGCGGCCCGG
>JAFRHG010000030.1 GCA_017433375.1 Bacillota bacterium | reverse complement strand
TGATATGCGGCTTGTTTCTTTCAAATTTCTGCTTTGCCATTTGATTCTCTCCTCTACTACAATACGTTTATTCAAATACGATTGATTATTTGTTTATGGAATCCAGTAAACTGTCCGGCAGCCTCTCGAAGTGGTCGAACTGCATGACGTAGACGCCTCTGCCCTGGGTCCGCGAACGAAGGTCGGTCGCGTAGCCGAACATCTCTGAGAGAGGCACATAACCTCTGACAGCGACGGCGCCGTTGTTCATGTCGGATCCTTCGATCCTGCCCCGGCGGGAACTGATGTCCCCGATCACATCGCCCATATACTCTTCCGGAACGGTAACCTCCACCTTGAAGATGGGCTCCAGAAGGACGGGATTCGCCTTCCTGGACGCTTCCCGGAACGCCATGGACGCGGCGATCTTGAAAGCCATCTCCGAGGAGTCGACTTCGTGATAGGAACCGTCGTACAGTTCCACGCCGCAGTCGACGACCTGGTAGCCGGCCACCGGGCCGGTTTCCATTGCTTCCCGGATACCTTCCTCGATCTTGGGGATGTATTCCTTGGGGATCGCTCCGCCGACGATGGAGTTCTTGAACTCGAACCCTTCGCCCGGCTCTCTCGGGTACAGTTTGATCTTGACATGGCCGTACTGTCCCCGTCCGCCGGTCTGCTTGGAATACTTGTGATCCACATCCGCTTCGCTGGTGATGGTCTCCTTGTAGGAAACCTGGGGTTTGCCTACGTTGGCCTCCACCTTGAATTCACGAAGCAGCCGGTCCACGATGATCTCCAGATGGAGCTCGCCCATGCCGGCGATGATGGTCTGTCCGGTATCCTCGTTGGTGTAGGTCTTGAAGGTGGGATCCTCCTCCGCCAGTTTGGCGAGGGCGATGCCCATCTTCTCCTGGCCGGCCTTCGTCTTCGGCTCGATGGCGATTTCGATGACCGGGTCCGGGAATTCCATCGACTCCAGGATGATCTCTCTGCGCTCATCGCACAGGGTGTCTCCCGTCGTCGTTACTTTGAGTCCTACTGCTGCTGCAATATCGCCGGAGTATACCATGTCGATATCCTCCCGCTTGTTGGCGTGCATCTGCAGTATCCTTCCGATACGCTCCTTCTTGCCCTTCGTCGAATTGTAGACGTAGGAACCGGATTTCAGCGTGCCGGAGTATACGCGGAAAAATGCCAGCTTGCCCACGAACGGGTCGGCCATGATCTTAAAGGCCAGAGCCGAGAAGGGGCCTTTGTCATCCGCAGGTCTTTCTTCCTCCTTGCCCGTCTTGGGAACCACGCCGGTGATCGGCGGGATGTCCAGCGGAGAAGGCATGAAATCCACCACGGCGTCCAGCATCATCTGCACGCCCTTGTTCTTGTACGCGCTGCCACAGGTCACCGGTACGAGTTTGCCGGCAATGGTCGCCGTTCTGATCACCCGCTTGATCTCCTCTTCGGTGATTTCCTCGCCTTCGAGGAACTTCATCATGAGTTCATCATCGAGTTCAGATACGGATTCCACCAGCTGCTCCCGCCACAGGTTGGCGTCGTCCTTCAGTTCATCAGGGATCTCCGCCTTTTCGTATTCTCTGCCCAGCTCATCTTTGTAGATCTCCGCCTCCATCTTGATGAGGTCGATGATCCCGACAAAGGTTTCCTCCTTTCCGATAGGAAGCTGAATCGGTACAGCGTTCGCCTTCAGTCTCTCCTTGACCATGTCGACAACGCGATAGAAGTCCGCGCCCATGATGTCCATCTTGTTGACAAAGATCATCCGGGGCACATGGTATTTCTCCGCCTGTCTCCATACGGTCTCCGACTGGGGCTCTACGCCGCCCTTCGCGCAAAGAACCGTGACCGCGCCATCCAGAACACGCAGGGAACGTTCCACTTCAACGGTGAAGTCCACGTGTCCCGGCGTATCAATGATATTGATTCTGGTATCCTTCCATTGGGCCGTCGTCGCAGCAGAGGTTATCGTAATACCACGTTCCTGCTCCTGATCCATCCAGTCCATGACGGCTGCGCCTTCATGGGTCTCGCCCAGCTTGTGGGTCCGGCCGGTATAGAACAGGATTCTTTCCGTGGTCGTTGTCTTACCGGCATCGATGTGTGCCATGATCCCGATGTTTCTCGTTTTTTCCAGCGGAAATGCTCTTCCTGGCATTATTCGTTCCTCCTTTCTGCTAGATTATCCCTTGGGGGATCACCATCTGTAGTGCGCAAATGCCTTGTTGGCTTCTGCCATCTTATGGGTATCTTCTTTTCTCTTCACGGACGCGCCGGTGTTGTTGGCCGCATCCATGATCTCGTTGGCCAGTCTCTCGGACATGGTCTTTTCGCCGCGTTCTCTGGTGAATCTGGTCAGCCATCTCAGGCCCAGGGTCTGCCTTCTCGCAGGTCTGACTTCCATGGGGACCTGATAGTTGGCGCCGCCAACACGTCTGGCCTTGACTTCAAGAACCGGCATAATGTTGTTCATTGCTTTTTCGAAGACTTCCAGGGGATCCTCGCCAGTCCGTTCCTTCACCTGATCAAAGGCGCTGTAAACGATCTTCTGCGCGGTTCCCTTCTTGCCGTCCAGCATGATGCTGTTGATGAGCTTGGCTACAACAACACTGCCGTATACGGGATCCGGAAGCACTTCACGCTTAGGTACATTTCCTTTTCTTGGCACTTCTCTTCCCTCCTTGTGAGATTACAGTCGGTACTCGAAAACGCTGCGGGGGATCTTCTTCAACCGGCAGATACAGCCGATTTACTCCCTCCATCGTTTCCGCGTGTGCCCCTATGTTAAGGGCACTGCAATTTTACCGATTACTACTTCTTCGGCCGTTTGGCTCCATACTTGGATCTGGCCTGCTTTCTGTCTGCAACACCGGCAGTATCGAGTGTTCCTCTGACGATATGGTATCTGACACCGGGAAGGTCCTTGACTCTTCCGCCGCGGATGAGAACGACACTGTGCTCCTGGAGATTGTGGCCAATTCCGGGAATGTATGCCGTTACTTCGATACCATTGGTCAGACGAACCCTGGCAACCTTACGAAGAGCGGAATTCGGCTTCTTCGGGGTAACCGTCTTGACGGAAGTGCATACACCGCGCTTCTGCGGGGAGTTGACGTTGGTCGCCGTTCTCCGCAGGGAGTTCATTCCTTTGTTCAGCGCCGGCGCAGTGGACTTCTTCTCGCTGCTGGTTCTGCCCTGACGTACTAATTGGTTAATTGTAGGCATCCTTTGTCTCCTTTCTTCAAGATTTCATTCAAACTGCGGGCCCCCAGGGGCCCACAGCCGTTTGCCATTTTATCATTTTCAATACCGCCGTGTCAACGGGAAATCACACACCCGCAATGCGGGGGCCAAAGCCCGGCCATTCGCGGCCCGCTCTGCCATCGATCCCGCGGCACGGAGCCTCTTAGCTGAGGTCGACCTCTTCGGTGATGTCTACCTCGGCCGCGAAGACATCTTCACTGGCGTACTCTTCCGCTGCAGCCAGGTCGTCCAGGGTGGCCATTTCCGGCGCGATCCCGTCGAATTCCTCCGCCTGCGCTGCCGCAGCAGCAGCCGCCGCTTCCGCCTCGGCTTCCGCCAGGGCCTCCGCCTCTTCGATGGCTCTCTTCTGCTCCAGGTACTCCTCGATCAGCGGCAGGTTAACGCCGTAATCCAGATCGATGTTCCTGTACTTCTTCATGCCGGTTCCCGCCGGAATCAGCTTGCCGATGATGACGTTCTCCTTCAGGCCTTCCAGATGGTCGGTCTTGCCCTTGATCGCCGCGTCGGTCAGCACGCGGGTGGTCTCCTGGAAGGAGGCCGCCGACAGGAAGGAGTTGGTGGCCAGGGACGCCTTGGTGATGCCCAGGAGGATCCGCTCGTATTCCGCGGGCTGGCCTCCTGCCGCCTCCACCGCCTCGTTGGCTTCCTCGACCTCGAACTTGCTGTACTGGCCGCCGGGCAGCAGTCCCGTATCTCCGGGATCGCTGACCTTGACCTTGGACAGCATCTGGCCGACGATGACCTCGATGTGCTTGTCGTTGATGTCTACGCCCTGGTTCTTATATACCCGCTGCACTTCCTTGAGCAGGTACTGGTATACGCCGTCAACGCCGTTGAGCCGGAGGATGTCCTTCGGATCCAGCGGTCCGCTGGTGATGTTGGAGCCGGCGGTGATGTAGTCGCCCTCCTCGACGCAGATCCGCGCGCCGTAGGGGATCTCGTAAACCGTCTCCTCCTCGCCTCTGACGACGATCTCGGTCTTGTTGTCCGTCATGGACTCGATGGACACCACCGTTCCGTCCGCCTCGCAGATCTGAGCCAGGCCCTTGGGCTTTCTCGCCTCGAAGAGCTCCTCAACTCTGGGCAGACCCTGGGTGATGTCGGATCCGGCGACGCCGCCGGTATGGAAGGTCCGCATGGTCAGCTGGGTACCCGGCTCACCGATGGACTGTGCCGCCTGAATGCCGACCGCCTCACCGATGTTGACGCTTTCGCCCGTGGCCAGGTTCCGGCCGTAGCACTTGGCGCAGACGCCGCTCTTGCTCTGGCAGGTCATGACCGAACGGATCGCCACGCTCTTGATGCCGGCTGCCTCAATGGCCTCCGCCGCGTCCTCGCTGATCTCCTCGTCCTGCTCGACGATCAGGGCGCCGGTCTCGGGATGAACGATGTCGTTCAGGGCCGTTCTGCCCACGATCCGGTCTCTCAGCTTCTCGATGCTCTCTCCGTCGGCATTGAATTCGCTGACTTCGATACCCTCGTAGGTTCCGCAGTCGTCCTCCCGGACGATCACGTTGTGGGAAACGTCAACCAGACGCCGGGTCAGGTAACCGGAGTCCGCCGTACGCAGGGCGGTGTCCGCCAGACCCTTTCTGGCGCCGTTGGAGGACAGGAAGTATTCCAGTACGGACAGGCCTTCCCGGAAGTTGGCCTTGATGGGGATCTCGATGGTCTTACCGGTGGCGTTGGCCATCAGGCCACGCATGCCGCCGATCTGGGAGATCTGCTTTTTGTTACCTCTCGCTCCGGAGTTGGCCATGATGAACATGTTGTTCAGGGAACCCAGGTTGTCCATCAGCGCGTCGGCCACATCGTCCGTCGTCTTCTTCCAGATGTCGATGACCCGCTCGTACCGCTCCCGGTCGGACACCAGTCCGCTCCGGTATGCCTTATCGTATTTTTCAACTTCCGCCTCGGATTCGGCGATGATCTGTTCCTTCGCCTTCGGGATCTCCATGTCGGAAACGCTGATGGTGATCGCCGCCTTGGTGGAATAGTGGTAACCCATATCCTTGATGTAGTCCAGCATCAGGACGGTCTTGGTGTTGCCGTGGACGCGGTAGCACCGGTCGATGATCCTGCCCAGTGCCTTCTTGTCGCACAGGAAGTCGATCTCCAGGGAATAGGGATCGGACGCCCTGTCGGGAACGAAGCCCAGATCCTGGGGAATCTGCTGGTTGAAGATGAACCGGCCGACGGTGGACTCGACCAGCTTGCCGATCCTGTCCTCGCTTCCGTCGAACATCCTCACCTTGACTCTGGCGTGGATGCCGACCTTGCCCGTTTCATAGGCCATGAGCATCTCTTCGATATCCGTGAAGATCTTGCCGTCGCCCTTTTCGGCGGGGGTGTTTCTCTCCCCTTCCGCCTGTCCCGGATGGGTCAGGTAATAGCTTCCCAGAATCATATCCTGGGTCGGCGTGGTGATCGGGGATCCGTCCTTGGGTGCCAGGATGTTGTTCACCGACAGCATGAGGAACCGGGCTTCCGCCTGGGCCTCAACGCTGAGGGGTACGTGGACCGCCATCTGGTCGCCGTCGAAGTCCGCGTTGAACGCCGTACAGGCCAGGGGGTGAAGCTTGATTGCCTTTCCTTCGACGAGCACCGGCTCGAAGGCCTGGATACCCAGTCTGTGCAGGGTCGGCGCACGGTTCAGCATGACCGGATGCTCCTTGATGACCGCTTCCAGCACTTCCCATACCTCGGGACGCACCTTCTCGACCATCTTCTTCGCGCTCTTGATGTTCTGCGCTGTGCCGTTCTCCACAAGCAGCTTCATGATGAAGGGCTTGAAGAGCTCCAGCGCCATCTTCTTGGGCAGGCCACACTGATAGAACTTCAGCTCCGGTCCAACGACGATAACCGAACGTCCGGAGTAGTCCACACGCTTGCCCAGCAGGTTCTGACGGAACCGTCCCTGCTTGCCCTTGAGCATATCGGACAGGGATTTCAGGGGCCGGGATCCCGGTCCGGTGACCGGACGGCCTCTTCTGCCGTTATCGATCAGCGCGTCCACCGCTTCCTGAAGCATGCGCTTCTCGTTGCGGACGATGATGTCCGGCGCGTTCAGCTCCAGCAGCTTCTTCAGACGGTTGTTTCTGTTGATGACCCGGCGGTACAGATCGTTCAGGTCGGAGGTGGCGAACCGTCCGCCGTCCAGCTGCACCATGGGACGAAGATCCGGCGGAATGACCGGAACAACGTCCAGGATCATCCACTCGGGGCGGTTGCCGGAGATCCGCAGGGCCTCGATGACTTCCAGCCTTCTGACAATGCGGACCTTCTTCTGTCCCGTCGCCTTGGCCAGCTTTTCCTTCAGATCCGCGCTCAGTTCTTCCAGGTCGACTCTCTCCAGCAGCTCCTTGATGGCTGCCGCGCCGATTCCCGCCTTGAACTTGATCGCCGGATCGTCCATGGCCTCCCGGTACTGGTTCTCATTGAGGATCTCCATGTAGGAGAATCCGGAGTTGCCCGGGTCGGTGACGATGAAGTTGGCAAAGTACAGGACCTTCTCCAGGGTTCTCGGGGAGATGTCCAGCACCAGTCCCATGCGGGAGGGGATTCCCTTGAAGTACCAGATGTGGGAGACGGGGGTGGCCAGCTCGATGTGGCCCATCCGCTCTCTTCTCACCTTGGCCTTGGTTACCTCTACGCCGCACTTGTCGCAGATGATTCCCTTATATCTGATTCTCTTGTATTTTCCGCAGTAGCATTCCCAGTCCTTGGTGGGGCCGAAAATCCTTTCGCAGTACAGTCCGTCCCGCTCGGGCCGCAGTGTCCGGTAGTTGATGGTTTCCGGCTTGGTGACCTCGCCGTAGGACCAGCTGCGAATCTTTTCCGGTGAGGCCAGTTCGATCTTCAGGGAGTCAAAATTGTTCAGTTCATAATTGTTTTCTTCACGCATTTCAGTACCCCTTTCGCCTATTCATCCTCTTTGATCTCGTCGTCGATCTCGGAATAGTCCTCGATGTTGTTCAGATCCGGTTCCTCTTCATCCAGATTTCCCAGTTCCGCGTCATCGGGTTCCAGCTCGTCAAGATCTTCCTCGAATTCGCTTTCTTCGTCCTCCAGCTCTTCTTCCGGCTCTTCCGGTTCCTCCGGCTCCAGGTCGACCACTCTCTCGATGCCCGTGAATCCGCCCAAATCGTCATCCTTGATCTCGATCTCCTCGTTGTCCTCGGAGAGGGCCTTGACATCCAGGCAGAGGCTCTTCATTTCCTTGATCAGGACCTTGAAGGACTCGGGGATGCCCGGTTCCGGAATGTTCTCGCCCTTGACGATGGCTTCGTAGGTCTTCACCCGGCCGATCACGTCGTCGGACTTGATGGTCAGGATCTCCTGCAGGGTGTAGGCCGCGCCGTAGGCTTCCAGAGCCCAGACTTCCATTTCGCCGAAGCGCTGGCCGCCGAACTGGGCCTTGCCGCCCAAAGGCTGCTGGGTGACCAGGGAGTACGGGCCCGTGCTTCTGGCGTGGATCTTGTCATCGACCAGGTGGTGCAGCTTGAGCATGTACATGTATCCCACGGTAACCGGATTGTCGAAGTATTCTCCTGTCCGGCCGTCCCGCAGGCGCAGTTTTCCGCTTTCATCGTAGCCGGTCTCCTTGAGCAGCTCGATGATATCCTTTTCCGTAGCGCCGTCGAATACCGGGGTGGCGATGTACCAGTCCTTCTGCTTCGACGCCAGTCCCAGATGGACCTCCAGAACCTGTCCCACGTTCATTCGGGACGGTACGCCCAGGGGGTTCAGCATGACCTGCAGAGGCTGTCCGTTCTCAAGGAAGGGCATATCCTCTTCCGGAAGGATCCGGGAGATGACGCCCTTGTTTCCGTGGCGTCCCGCCATCTTGTCGCCCACGCTGATCTTGCGCTTGGTCGCGATGTATACCCGAACCAGCTTGTTGACGCCCGGGGAAAGCTCATCGCCGTTCTCCCGGGAGAAGGTCTTCACGTCGACGACGATGCCGGTCTCCCCGTGGGGAACCTTAAGGGAGGTATCCCTGACCTCTCTTGCCTTTTCACCGAAGATCGCCCGCAGCAGACGCTCTTCCGCCGTCAGTTCCGTTTCGCCCTTGGGCGTGACCTTGCCCACCAGGATGTCGGAGGAGTTGACCTCCGCGCCGATGCGCACGATGCCTTCCTCGTCCAGATCCTTCAGGGCATCCTCGCCCACGTTGGGGATATCCCGGGTGATCTCCTCGGGACCCAGCTTGGTGTCTCTGGCCTCGGATTCGTATTTCTCAATATGGATGGACGTCAGCACGTCGTCCATGATCAGTTTCTCGTTGAGGATGATCGCGTCCTCGTAGTTGTAGCCTTCCCAGGTCATGAACCCGATCAGCAGGTTCTTGCCCAGGGCGACCTCGCCGTTTGCCGTGGAGGGGCCGTCAGCGATGACCTCGCCCGCGTCCACGTGCTCGCCCTTGATGACGATGGGCCTCTGGTTGATGCAGGTGCCCTGGTTGGAGCGCTTGAACTTCAGCAGCTGATAGTTGTCCACGCCCTCGCCGTCGTCTCTGGTGATGCCGATGCGGTCCGCGTCTACAAAGGCAACGGTACCGGCGTGCTTCGCCAGCTGGACTACGCCGGAGTCGCGGGCAGCCTTGTATTCGATGCCCGTTCCCACCATGGGCGCCTCGGTGACCATGAGGGGCACCGCCTGCCGCTGCATGTTGGAACCCATGAGGGCACGGTTGGCGTCGTCGTTTTCCAGGAAGGGGATCATGGCCGTCGCCACGGACACGACCTGCTTCGGGGAAACGTCCATGTAGTCTACACGGTCTCTGGGAACCAGGTCGATGTCGCCGCCGGATCCTCTGGCTGCAACCTTCATGTTGACGAAGCGACCCTCGGAATCCAGGGGCTCGTTGGCCTGGGCTACGATCTTATCCTCTTCATCGTCCGCCGTCAGGTAGTGGATCTCGTCCTTGACGATACCCGTCTTCTTGTCGACGACCCGGTAAGGGGTCTCGATGAATCCGTACTGGTTGATCACGCCGTAGGTGGTCAGGGAGCCGATCAGTCCGATGTTGGGACCTTCCGGGGTCTCAATGGGGCACATTCTGCCGTAGTGGGAATGGTGGACGTCACGGACTTCAAATCCCGCCCGCTCTCTGGACAGGCCGCCGGGGCCCAGGGCGGAAAGCCTTCTCTTGTGGGTCAGCTCCGCCAGGGGGTTGGTCTGGTCCATGAACTGGGACAGCTGGGAACTGCCGAAGAACTCCTTGACCGCCGCCGTTACCGGACGGGTGTGCATCAGGCTTCCCGGCGTCACTTCCGCGATGTCGATGGTCGTCATTCTCTCCTTGATGGTCCGCTCCATACGGGACAGGCCGATCCGGATCTGGTTCTGCAGAAGCTCGCCTACGGTACGCAGACGGCGGTTGCCCAGGTGGTCAATGTCGTCGATGTTGCCGATGCCGTAGTTCAGGTTCAGCAGATAGCTGATGGAGGCGATCACGTCCTCCACGAGAATGTGCTTGGGAGACAGGTCGAACTTGCGCATCTGCAGCGCTTCCCGCATGGCGGCTTCGCCCTCTTCCCCGTGCTCTTTGATGATCTCCATCAGGACAGGATAAAATACCCGGTCCGCGATGCGGAGATCGGAAATGTCGAATTCAATGTACTGGTCGATGTCCACGAACTGGTTGCCGATGATTCTTGTGGTCGCCTCGTCATCGTAGGCGCTGTGCACCAGAACGCTGGCCAGGCCGGAGTTCTCGATCTGGCGCGCCAGTTCCTTGTCGATGGTCTGTCCGTTCTCGGCCAGGATCTCTCCCGTATTGGGATCGATGACATCCTCGGCCACCGTGCTCCCTGCCAGACGGTTATACAGACCCAGCTTCTTGTTGTATTTATATCTGCCGACCCTGGCCAGATCGTATCTCTTCGGATCGAAGAACATGGACCGGAACAGGGACTGGGCGCTCTCCAGCGTGGGAGGCTCGCCCGGACGCAGCTTTTTATAGATCTCCTTGACGCCTTCCTCGTAGTTGGTGGTCGGGTCCTTCTCCAGGGTCTTCATCAGCCGGGGATCCTCGCCGAAGATGTCGATGATCTCCTGGTTGGTGCCGATGCCCAGGGCGCGCAGCAGGATCGTCGCCGGCTGCTTTCTGGTCCGGTCCACACGCACGGAAAGGATTTCGTTGGAGTCGGTTTCGTACTCAAGCCAGGCGCCCCGGTTAGGGATGACCTGGGTGGAATAGAGATTCTTGCCGTACTTGTCGATCTCGCGGTCGTAGTACGGTCCCGGGGAACGGACGAGCTGAGTGACGACGACCCGCTCCGCTCCGTTATAAATAAATGTACCTTTTTCGGTCATCAGCGGGAAGTCGCCCATAAAGACTTCCTGCTCGGTGACGGCTCCGGTCTCCGTCTTCACCAGACGGACCTTGACCTTCAGGGGAGCAGCGTAGGTAGCATCCCTCTCCTTGCACTCCTCCTGCCCATACTTCGGAGGATCATCCAGAGAGTAATCGATAAATTCGAGGACGAGATTGTCCGTATATCCCTTAATTGGAGAAACATCTTCAAAAACCTCACGAAGACCTTCTTCCTTAAACCATTTGTACGAATCTGTCTGAATCTGGATGAGATTTGGCATATCCGCAACTTCGTTGATTTTGGAAAAGGTCATCCGCTCTTTTCTACCTAATTTGATGGGATTTGGCATTGTCATCACTCCTTAAAATCTCACTAAATTACATTTGCAGGGCAATTTAATATGATATCACCGACTTGTCAAGATGTCAACGAGTTATCAATGCAAATTGTGTGGTAATATATTACAGGCAAGAAATGGAAAAGACTGCCGCCCTTTTTCCGGGGCAGCAGTCTGTGTTTCCCTGTAACCTGGATTATTTCAGCTCGACAACCGCGCCGACTTCTTCCAGCTGGCCCTTGATGGCTTCCGCCTCGGCCTTCTCGACGCCTTCCTTGACGTTGGAGGGAGCTCCATCGACGAGCGCCTTGGCTTCCTTCAGGCCCAGGCCGGTGATCTCTCTGACCGCCTTGATGACCTTGATCTTCTCGGAGCCGATCTCCTTCAGGACGACGGTGAACTCGCTCTGCTCTTCCGCAGCAGCGCCTGCTCCGCCATCAGCAGCGACGACCGCAACACCCGCGGCAGCGCTTACGCCAAACTCTTCCTCACAAGCCTTGACCAGCTCGTTCAGTTCCAGTACGGACATCTCTTTGATTGCTTCAATGATTTGATCCTTATTCATGATTATCTCCTTTTTTCTATTATTACTGTTGCAAAGTGTAATTAACTGACTTTACGCCTCTTCTTTCGATTCCGCAATCTGGGAAACGACTCTGGCAAAGTTGGCGATAGGCGACTGGATGCTTCCCATGAACTTGGAGATGAGGACATCTCTGGACGGGATGGACGCTACCTGAACGATGGCATCCTTGTCATAGTACTCGCCTTCGACGAATCCGCCCTTGAACTCCATCTTCTTGAATTCCTTGATGGAATCGTTGAGCACTCTCGCCGGTGCCGTCGCGTCATTGTAGCTGAACGCGAAGGCGCTGGGTCCTTCGAGGACCTCGGAAAGGGCTTCGTAATCCGTTCCCGCGATCGCTCTCTTCACGAGGGTGTTCTTGTAAACGGTGTAGTCGACCTCCGCTTCGCGGAGCTTTCTTCTCATGGCATCGGCCTCTTCGACCGTGATTCCCATGTAGTCGATGACAACTGCGCTTTCCGCTCTTTCAAACTTGTCTTTGATCTCATCGATGACAGCCTGCTTCTGTACATAAGCTTCTTTCATACTTCAGAGTTTCTCCTTTCATAGATTTTTTCCGGAGTGGATCTCTCCGGGGTTTGTGCAAAGGCAACGGATTGCCTTTGCAGCCGGTACTCTGCAAATACCTGATGGAAAAGCCTCGCAAAAAACAGCGAGGCCAATATATTTACATTGTACCTCGGCAGGAGATTAAGGGTCAGCCGGATCGCTCCGGCATTGCCGCCTGCTGTCTACGGTTGTTTGTGTTCAGTTTCCGTGATTCCGCTGTTTACTGTGCGCCGATCTTCTGCGGGTTGATCTTAACTCCAGGACCCATGGTGGAAGCGACAACTACGCTCTTCATGTACTGTCCCTTCGCTGCTGCCGGCTTGGCCTTGATGATGGCCTGGGCCAGCGCGTTGAAGTTCTCCTCGAGTTTTTCCTTGCCGAAGGACGCCTTGCCGATGGGGCAGTGGATGATGTTCGTCTTGTCCAGACGGTACTCCACCTTACCAGCCTTGGTCTCCTGGATCGCCTTGGCGACATCCATGGTGACCGTTCCGGACTTCGGGTTCGGCATGAGTCCCTTAGGGCCCAGCAGCTTACCCAGTCTTCCGACAACGCCCATCATGTCCGGTGTGGCGATAACGGCGTCGAATTCGAACCAGCCTTCTTTCTGGATCTTCTGCGCCATTTCTTCCGCGCCGACATAATCCGCGCCGGCTTCCTCGGCTTCCGTTGCCTTCGGTCCCTTGGCGAACACCAGAACACGCTTGGTGTTTCCGGTTCCGTGGGGCAGGACGATCGCGCCACGAATCTGCTGATCCGCGTGTCTTCCATCAACACCCATGCGGAAATGGGCTTCGACGGTCTCATCGAACTTGGCCTTGGCGGTCTTGGTGACCAGTTCCATCGCCTCGTCGATATCGTACTGCTGTGTCTTGTCATACTCCGCTACGGAGCTTCTGTAAGTTTTCCCTCTCTTGGGCATTTTTCCTGTCCTTTCTGTGGTTCTGTCGACTCCCCGCGCGGACATGCGCGGCTCTTCGTCTCCCACTGTGCTTTAGTCTTCGATGATGATTCCCATGCTTCTCGCCGTGCCTTTGATCATCTCCGTGGCCGAATCCAGGTTCGCCGCGTTCAGGTCGGGCATCTTGATCTTCGCGATCTCTTCCGCCTGGGCCCTTGTCAGTGTGGCCACCTTGGTCTTGTTCGGCTCACCGGATGCCGCGTCCAGGCCCGCCGCCTTCTTCAGCAGAACGGCTGCCGGCGGAGTCTTCGTAATGAACGAAAAACTGTGGTCCGCGTACACGGTGATGACTACAGGGATAATCATGCCTGGCTGATCCTGGGTCTTGGCGTTGAACTGTTTGCAGAAGTCCATGATGTTGACGCCGTGCTGGCCGAGTGCCGGTCCAACCGGGGGCGCCGGATTCGCCTGACCTGCCGGGATCTGAAGCTTGATATAGCCTGCGATCTTTTTAGCCATCGAATATCCTCCTTTCTTCCGTATTTATATAGATGGGTTTCTCCGGGACGGACGCCTAGTCCAGCTTGTCCACCTGGGAGAAATCCAGTTCTACCGGGGTATCCCGTCCGAACATGGATACGCGGGCCCGCAGGGTCTGCTTCTCCATGTTGACTTCCTCTACCGTTCCCATGAAATTCTCGAAGGGTCCGTTGATGACCTTGATGGTATCGCCGATCCGGATGTCCAGATCGATGTAGATCTTCTCGATGCCCATGCGCCGGACTTCCTCCAGCGTCAGGGGAATGGGATCGGAGCCGTGGCCCACGAATCCGGTAACGCCCTGGGTGTTCCGCACCAGGTACCAGGACTCGTTGGTCACGATCATCTTGACCAGAACGTAGCCGGGGAACATCTTCTTGGTCTTGATCTTCCGCTGGCCGCCCTTCATCTCGACGATGTCTTCCGTGGGAACCACGACCTCCAGAACGAGATCCTGCATCCCGCGGTTTTCCACGAGCTTCTCTATGTTGACTTTGACCTTGTTTTCATGTCCGGAATAGGTGTGCACCACGTACCACTTGGCTTCGCCGTCACCCCTGAGCCCTTCCAGTCCTTCCAGGTTCAGTTTTTTCGGTTCTTTATTCTCACACATGCTTAATACCGCTCCCGTTTCCTTACTTAGAAGCAGATCGCCTTGATCGCGGCCAGAACGCCGGAGTCAACGCCCCAGAACAGCAGCGCGAAAGCGGCGCAGGTCGCCAGAACGACCGCGGTATAGGAGCCCAGTTCCTTCCGGGTGGGCCATACCACTTTCTTCATCTCGAGACGGACACCCTTGAAGTATTCCTTGATGCTGCCTCTCTGCTTCTGCTTCTGCTGCTTGGTCTTGTTGCGGCTCTGCTTCGCGCGGCTCTCCGCCATCGCGACTGCACGGGTCTTTTCCTTTTTCTTTCCCGTATCCTTCGCCTGATTGTTCAGGGTTTCGGGCTTATTTGACTTTTTCGCCATTTCAGATCTCCTGACTGATTCCTTCTCCTACCTGGTATACCTTACTTGGTCTCCTTGTGGAGAGTGTGCTTTCTGCAGAACGGGCAGTATTTGTTCATTTCAATACGGTCCGGATCGTTCTTCTTGTTCTTGATCGTGTTGTAATTTCTCTGCTTGCATTCGGTGCATGCCAGTGTCACCTTAACTCTCATTTTCCAGTCCTCCGTTTAACTCAAAATCAGAGCAGTACCTGCTCTTTTTCTTTCACTTATCCATAAAGTCGCTCAATAATTATAGCGCAGGGGTCTGTCAACGTCAAGAACAAAATCCATCGGATTTTCGGTAGGTTTTCGGTATGCTGAGCCCCTTCGAATTACATATTTTTCCATCTGGTGAATAAATGTCCCTGACCTGCTCTTTCATTCACGAGAACTTCCGATTATCGTCTTGTTATTTCCATATATTCCCATTTTGTGAATGTTTTCTCCTAAAGATCGATTTCATACACCAAAAATCGAAAAAACGGTGTATGAAAGAACACAACAGCTCTTTTTATTCACGAGCGATCCGAAAAGGGCCTCTTTTGCTGGAAATATATGGGTATTCGTGAATGTTCAAAGGCAATCCCCCTTCTCATACACCACCCGGATCTACGGAATGCTGAAAAGGAGCGGCGGTGCAACTTGACGGGGGGCATACAAGAAAAAATGGCAGCCGGGACGGCTGCCATTTTTGTTCGTGTCAGTGAGGTGCGGTTCCTCAGTCTTTGATCTCGTCGGCCATGGACTTGGCGCCCCTTCCCATCAGATAGGGGAAGCGCTTGACGCGGGATGCCACCAGGGCAGCCTCCACTCTCTTCGACGCTTCTTCTTCGGACATGCCGTGATCCTTGACCAGGTTCTCTTTGACTTCACCGAGGAAGCCGTCGATCCTCTCCTTGAGCTCTGTATCCATTTCAGCGAATCTGTGCACCCTGGGGGCCTTCTCCATCATCGCTTCCGCCGGAGCTTCCTTCTTGTCTTCCGCCGGAGCCTCATCCTTGGCCTCTTCCGCCGGAGCTTCTTCCGCCGGAGCCGCTCCTTCGCCGCCCACATTCATGGTCAGGCAGTTCGCCGGGCACTGGTCGACGCAGGCGCTGCACTCAATGCAGGTGTCCTTGTCCACTTCCCAGCTGCCGTCTTCCACCTTGATGGCGTCCACCGGGCAGGCTTCCGCGCAGGCGCCGCAGAATACGCAGTCATCGACCGCGCAGGCAAGTCCTGCTTCCGCAGCAGGCGCCGCAGCAGCTTCCGCCTTCTCTGCCGGAGCCTCTTCCTTGGCCTCTTCCGCCGGAGCTTTCTCAGCCTTCTCCGCGGGAGCAGCTGCTCCGCCGAAGGACAGGGAATCCTTGGGGCACTTGTCAATGCAGACGCCGCACTTGACGCAGGCTTCCTCGTCCACCTTCCAGACCTTTTCCGGCTTGCGGGTAACCTCCAGGGCATCCGCCGGACAGGCCTTGGCACACAGTCCGCAGTAGACGCAGGTTTCCTCGTCGCAGGTCAGCGGGCCGTCGCCGCCGGCCGCGTCGGCTGCCGGAGCCTTGCCCTCGGCATCCTTCTTCGGGGCCTTCTTCTTCTGGGGAATGTCAAAGGTGTCGATGACCTTTTCCACATTGGGTTCCGTATACTTCTGCTCCATGATCAGGCACTTGGGCGGACAGCTGTCCACGCAGCCCCTGCACTGGATGCAGTTCATTCTTTCGATGCTCCAGGTCGCCGCCTTCCGGTCAACGGTGATGGCGTTGGTCGGGCAGGCTCTCTGGCACATGCCGCAGAGCACGCAGCCGTCGATATCGATGCCGACCGCTCCTCTGGTCCGCTCTTCCCACTCTCTGGGAACGACGGGGTACATCCGACAGGCCGTCTTCTTGAACAGGCTGTCAACCAATACTTTGCCGATTGTAAATACTCCCATCTCGCACCTACCTTTCTGTGCAGCTGATGCACGGATCTATGGTCAGTACCAGAATAGGTACGTCGGCCAGATCGCAGCCCTGCAGAGTTTTAACGAGTGCCGGGATGTTCATGTTGGTCGGTGTCCTCACACGCATCCGCTTCAGGAACTTGGAGCCTGCGCCTCTGGCGTAGTAGAACGCCTCGCCTCTGGGCTGCTCCAGTCTGACCATGTACTCGGCGCCGTCTTCCACGTTGCCTTTGACGTTGACCGCTACCGGACCTTCCGGAATCATGGAGACTGCCTTCTCAATCAGCTCGATGGACTGGAAGACCTCCCGGATTCTGACTTTGGTCCTGGCCATGCAGTCGCCGGCTTCCTCGACGATGGGCTCGAAGCCCAGCTTGCCGTAGACGCCGTGAGTGTCCGTCAGACGCAGATCCTGCGCCACGCCGGATCCTCTGACCGTCGGTCCGACGGCGCAGAGTTCCTCTGCTTCTTCCTTGGTCAGAACGCCCACGCCGACCATTCTGTTCTTGACGGAAGTGTCATTGATGAATACGTCGGTCAGGGACTTGATTTCTTTCTTGATCCCGTTCAGGACTTCGACCATTTCCTTCAGGTTCTCATCGCTGATGTCCTGGCGCATTCCGCCCACCTTGCAGATGGAGAATACGACCCGGCCGCCGGTGTTCTTTTCGAACAGGTCCAGGACGGTTTCCCGGACTCTCCAGCAGTGGTTGAACAGGGATTCGAATCCGAATCCGTCAGCCATGAGGCCGAGCCACAGCAGGTGGCTGTGGATTCTGCCCAGCTCATGAAGTATGGTTCTCAGGTATTCCGCTCTCTCGGGGATCTCCACGTTCATGGCTCCCTCGATGGCCAGGCACGCGCCCCAGCCGTGGCCGAAACTGCAGATTCCGCAGATCCGCTCCACAACGTATACCATCTGATTGTAATCTTTCTTTTCCACCAGCTTTTCCAGGCCTCTGTGGATATATCCGATCGAGGGGATCGCTTCGACGACCGTCTCGTCTTCCACAACCAGGTCGAGATGGATCGGTTCAGGAAGCACCGGATGCTGTGGTCCGAAAGGAATGATTGTCTTTTTACCCATTTCGTTACCTTCCTTTCCTATTTCTTCGGCTTCCATGGAGTCGTCTCGGAGACCTTGAAGAAGGTTCCGCCGTAATCCAATTCGCTGTGGTTGAACTTGACACCAAACAGATCGTGGATTTCGTTCTCATAGATGAACGCCGGCCAGTAGATCCTGGTGATGCTCTCAACCTCGGCATCCGTCGGGATGTCCAGTTTCAGGTTGAGAAGCTTGTGACCCTTATCAAAGGAATAGATGATCTCGTAGTTGTCATCGTCGAGGACAACACCGCAGATCTGTCCCAGTCTGTAGCCTTCCGCTTTCAGATCAGCGACCCTGGAGAAAATCCGGGAAAGCTCGACGGGTTCGAAAACTTGTTCGACATGTACACTTTCCATTATGCTTCTCCTCCTTCTTCCTTGATTTCTTCCGCGGTTTCCTCAGCAGGAGCCGCAGCTTCTTCGGCAGGGGCTTCCTCAGCGGGAGCTTCTTCCTCCGCCGGGATTGCCTTTGCCCCGTTCACCATCGCTTCCCGCTTCGCCTGCAGGATCCCCAGACCCTTGACGACGCCGTCAATGATGGCTTCCGGTCTCGCCGCGCATCCCGGTACATAGCAGTCGACCGGAATGACCGTGTCGACGCCGCCGAGAATGTTGTAGGCGTCTCTGAACACACCGCCGTGGCAGGCGCAGATTCCGACGGCCACAACGACCTTCGGTTCCGGCATCTGCTCGTAGATCTGGCGGACGACGTCCTTGTTCTGTTCGTTGACCGAACCGGTGACCAGGAAGACGTCGGCGTGTTTCGGGTTACCGGTATTGATAATACCGAATCGTTCTACGTCATACATGGGCATAAGGCAGGCGAGAACTTCGATATCACAACCGTTACAGCTTGAACCGTCATAATGCACGACCCAAGGTGATTTCGTTACATATGCCATTTCTACACCCCCTTAAAACACCAGCTGCAGTATGAAAATGTTGACCATGCCCAGGACGATCGCCACGATCCATGCGGATTTGAAGGCGAACTGCCACTTCATCCTCGCGAAGCTGTTGTCGATGAACACTTCGAGGAAGTAGGCCGCGATGCAGACCAGCGCGCCGATCACGCATCCCCACACCGTCCCGTTGCAGAAGAACAGGAAGATGAAGCCCAGGAGGAAAATGTTTTCATACCAGTGAGATACTTCGATCCAACCCATGGTCCGTCCCACGAACTCCGTGGTGACACCTCTGACCAGTTCCTGGTGCGCGTGGTGCGACATGGACAGGTCGAAGGGTGACTTCCGGAATTTGATGGTCAGGATGTAGATGAACCCGATGAACAGTCCGATCATGGGCAGGAATGCCATGGTGTCGGGCTTGACCAGATCGTCAACGGTGAAGCTTCCGTGGAACATGTAGAAGCCGACCGCCGTCAGGAGCATCATGGGCTCGTAGGCCATCATCTGCAGCAGTTCACGCTCCGCACCGACTTCCGCGTAGGGGGAGTTGGAGGAGTACGCCGCGATGACCAGGAAGGCCGCGCCGATGGTTTCCGTAAAGATGACCAGCAGCAGGTCGCCTCCGGCGAAGAAGATCGCTCCCGCGCCGATCAGGAACACCAGATAAGCGATGATGTAGAAGTCCTGATATCTGGTCGGGGCCATTTTTTCTTTTTCAAATAACTTGCGGACATCGTAGTACGGCTGCAGGATCGGAGGTCCTACTCTCCGCTGCATTTTCGCCGACACTTTTCTGTCCAGTCCTGCCAGGATGCATCCGACAATCGGGGCAAGAACAAGGTATGCGATGACTGATATCACTTTGATTACCATTATGCAACACCTCCTAACAGACTGATCAGCGTCGCGATGACAGCGCCGATTCCGATCACCAGGCAGGCTACGGTAAGGACGTCGCCGATCACGTTCATTCGATGCTCACCGAAGATGCTCTCCATATGCCAGTTACGCAGGGAGAACTGCACTTCCTTCTGCATGGAGCCGTAGTAGGTCCGGTTGTCGCCCTTGTTGACGCCGGCCAGATAGATCGGCACCTGCTCCTTCTTCGACTTGCCGAAGAACATGGCAGCCAGAAGGACCAGAACCGCCAGCATGATGACCATGATGATCATGTTGCTGGAGGACAGCAGGCCGGTGGCAATTCCGCCGAATACGCCTTCCAGGTAGGGAACCAGTCCGTACATGGAGATCAGCGGGAAGATGAGGCAGACAACGACCGTCAGGATGGTCAGCGTCACATGGACGAAGGTCTCGCTCTTGTGCACGCTCTGCTCGACGTTCTCTTCATTGGCTACGACCGCGGAGAGCTTGCCCATCCACTTGAGCCAGTAGAAAGCGGTTACCGCACTGCCGAAGCAGATGATGCCGACCAGGATGAAGTTTCCGGAATCGACAAAGGATGTCATGGTCGCCCACTTGGAAATCAGCATTCCGAAGGGAGCCAGGAACATGCCAGCGATACCGATGATCATGAACATGGCCACTTTGGGCATTCTGACGAACAGTCCGTCCATGTCCTCGATCATCCGGCTTCCGATGTGGTGCTCCGCGGTACCTACGCAGAGGAACAGCAGAGACTTGGTGATCGCGTGGAAGATGATCAGCATGATGCCGGCCCATACCGCTTCCGGTGTTCCCACGCCGCCGCAGGCGACGATCAGGCCCAGGTTGGCTATGGTCGAGTAGGCCAGCACCCGTTTGGCGTTGTTCTGTGAAATCGCCGCGCAGGAGGCGAAGAGGAAAGTGATTCCTCCGACCATCATGACCATCAGTCCCGCGAAGTTGGAGATGCCCAGTACGGGGGCCAGCTTGATGATCATGAAGACGCCGGCCTTAACCATGGTGGACGAATGGAGCAGCGCCGATGTAGGTGTCGGTGCGACCATCGCGCCAAGGAGCCAGCTGTTGAACGGCATCTGCGCCGCTTTGGTGATTCCCGCGAAGGCGAAGAACGCCGCCGGGATCGCCACCAGGTCTCCGTAGATGGAACCGTAGACGAGCATGGTGCTCAGTTCCAGCGTACCGAAGATGGTGCCCAGAATGATGATGCCGATGACGAAGCCGAGTCCGCCGAGCAGGTTCATGATCAGGGCGCGGAAGCTGTTGTTGATCGCTTCCCCTGTTCTGGTGTATCCGATGAGCCAGAAGGAAGACAGGCTGGTGATCTCCCAGAAGAAGTACATCCAGATCATGTTGTTGGATGTGACCAGACCGACCATCGCTCCCAGGAAAAGGAACATAACGAAGAAGAACCAGGGTCTTCTGTCCTTCTCACCCGCGTGATGATGCTGAAAGTCTTTCATGTAGCCCAGCGCGTAAACGCAGATCAGGCTGCCGATGATGCCGATGATCAGGATCATGATGACCGAAAGTCTGTCTATGTACATATTATACTGTACTTCGATCTCATGACCGTGTGATAGCTCGAACCAGATCATCAGTGGTGTCTGGACGAGCGCCAGCAGCGAAGCCAGGTACTTCTTGTGTTTGATACCCGTATAGATGATGTACACCGCGAGTCCGATCTCGATAGCCATCATCAGGTATCCAACGACCTCTCCGTGGACGGGGAAATACTCCCCTGCGGAGCCGAAGTACTGAATCGCGCAGACGATCGATCCCGCAGCGATCACCGCTGTGGCGATATAGACGATCATGTCCCGCGCTTTATCGCTTCTTGCCGCCAGAAGAACAAAGGCAATTATCATCGGGAAAATAATCAGGAATGTAATTGTGCCCATTTAATCCTCCTAATAATAAAGCTTTACTCAAAAAATACCGTTACACGATATTATAATCGCATTCCCCTGGAATAATCAAGTACGAAACAAAATACATACCAAATCATCCTCCCTGTCGGCAAACTAATCCGCAAGAAAGTCGCACCATGAAAAAACTGCTGCCCGGCAGGTTTCCCCGCCCGGCAGCAGCCTGTGTCTGTGACCGTTGGTTACTGGAAAATTTTTCTATTCATCCGTTGCCTTTGCATTAGTCACGATTCCCTGTGCCTCGTTCATCTCGACCAGCTCCTTGTTGTGTCTGGCGGAGATGGCGTCGCAGCTCTTCTTAAAGGCCGCTCTGCACTCCTCGACGGAAGGCTCCACCTTCTTGGAAAGCAGATAGAGAACGATGCATGCGATGGCGCAGACGACGGTCATGACCCACAGCACGATGGTGATCACGCCGACGATGACGTCCACGTTGACCGCTTCCAGGATGCCGTCGAAGTAGTCGCCGGACTCCCAGGCGTCCTCGGTGCCCCAGCCCTCATACCAGGGCTCGAAGATCAGCGCCACGATATTCATGATGGTGACGATCAGCAGCAGGAAGGAGATCCTGCGGGTATCGCCCACGGCCAGGCCCGTTTTCGGGTTGCCCACGAAGGCTACGGGGTCTTTCTTCGTCAGTCCGCCGTACATCCGTCTCCAGATGAAGTAGAGGATCGGTCCGGTCAGGATACCGACCATGCCGCCGGTATAGTAGTCGGAACCGTTGACGAAGAAGGCGAAGATGGCTACGCAGATCGGTACGATGCACAGCACCTTCAGGAAGCCGTCGCCTCCCGGAATCCGGAAGACGTATTCTTCCCTGGGGATCCGGCGACGCAGGATTATGGCCGAAATGTAGACCATGACGTAGGATGCCAGCAGCAGGGCCACATCCAGAACGATGATGAATCCGAAGGGGAACATGCAGAAGATCAGGTTGAAGATGCCCACGGACAGAACCGCCACATAGGGCACGCCGAACTTCTTGTCCACCCGGACCATGATCGGCGGGGTCAGATTGTCATCCGCCAGGGCGAAGAACCCTCTGGATCCCGAAGCTATATACGTATTGTAGATGGAGCACTGTGCCAGGATCGCCACGATGACGAAGATGATGCCCCAGGCCGGTCCCCAGAAGTGGGAGACCACATCGGCGTAGCCGACGGTTCCGGGTTCCGTTCCCCAGTTGTCCCACTGGCCCAGGGAGCCCAGGCCCGCGGTGGTCGGCAGGATGTAGACCGCCATGATCAGCGGAATGGTCACCAGCGTTCCCTTGGGGATGACCTGCGGGTTGGCAACCTCGCCGGCGATGGTGGACATGGACTCGTAACCGGAGTACATCCACATACCGATGGAGATGCCGCCGGCGATGTAGAAGAACCAGTCGGAAATGCCCTCGGCCGGTTCCGGCGTGATCCGGAAGGAAATCGTATCCGCCGTCATCGCGTCTCCGCCCCAGTTGAGGAATCCGCAGAGGGCCACGATGCCAAAGGCAACCATGACCAGGATGGACAGCACCGTGCTGACCCAGCCGACGTCTTTGACGCCCCGGATGTTGATCAGGGTGAAGATGCCGATCATGCAGAACTTCAGCGCGAATTCGCCGACGATTCCCATATCCCATGCTGTGGCCGCGTAGCCTCCGGCCAGAATTACGTAAGAGGTGTTGTCAATGTAGATGGAGATGGTTCTCCACCAGCCTGCCTGGAATCCCCAGAACTCGCCCAGGGCCTCCTGCACCCATTTGTAGTAGCCGCCCTCCTGCGGCCGGACCGAACCCAGCTCGGACGCAACCAGTCCGAAGGGAAGTCCCCACACAAACGGGAGTACGCACAGCATGATGAGGGTCAGTCCCGGACCGCATTCCGGGATCATTTCCTCGATACCATAGCATCCTGCTGCGACCAGGCAGAAGATCATGAATACGACAGTGGAGACCTTGATCTCATGCTTTTTCAAGCCGTGATCACCGGTCTGAGCCACTGCGGTCTGCGCCTGACTCATAGTATCCCTCCTTTAACAAAAAAAGAACAATGATGATGACGATAATAATTGTTAATATATGAACAATTATTAACAATTAAATTATAGCACTTCGCACTGTTCTTTCAAGGAATATTTCCGATTGTTCTGACCGTTCCCGGTTCAGTTGCTGATATACCAGTAGACGGTTCCGATGATGCCGGCGATGGCCATGCAGGGGAACAGAATGATGGCGATCCGCTCCTGGATGATGTCCTTTCTCGTGGGTACGTATTCCCTCGGCTCCGCGTTGTCATCGTAGGGGACGCTGCGGTCATAGATATACTTCGCTCCGCAGGTGATGTCCAGGTCCCTCCACCCCAGCTTCCCGTCCCTGACAACGGGCTTGGTGAAGATCTCTTCATTCATCAGGGGGATGTAGGCCGGACCACGCAGGCGGTGGCTGTCAAAGAGGCGCACGGCGCCGTTGCTGAATTCCAGCCGGAGTGACCGGGGATTCAGGGCCCTTGCCGCGGTGATTTCCAGTTTCGGTTTTGCTTCGCTCATGGGTTACCTCTCTCTTTGGCCCCACGCCGGGATTGCCTTTGCCCCCGGCCGGTGTGAAAACAGGGAGACCGGACGGCCTCCCTGTTTGCCTTGCATACTGTCTGCTCTGTCAGACCGGTCTGAATTCAGCCTGCCATGCAAACCTTACTTGTTGATCGGCGGGAAGGCTTCCTCGAAGGTCTTCTCGTCGCCGTGCAGGGTGGCGATATGGCCGACCTTGCCCATCTTGTTCATGATCTGATAAACGATCATCGGGATCACGATAGCCGATGTGGCGATGATGAAGATGATCAGGCCGCCGCCGGTGTCGCCGACTGCGATGTCGGGTTCCAGACCCTTGGCCTCCATGCTCGCGATGTATGCCTTTTCAACAGGCGTCGCAAAGGCAAGCATGATCAGGCAGATGATCTGCGCGATCAGAGCGAACCAGGGGATCCATGCCATCGGCTTGGGCACCTTGGCCTTCAGGACCTTCTCCGGATCGTATCCGTTTTGCTTCAGTCTCATGCGCATCCTCTTCTGGGCGGCGATGATACCTACCCAGGCCAGTGTGCCGGTGAAGCCGGACATGCACAGCAGGGAGCCGTACAGGTCGGACAGCGCGCCGGTAACCTCGGAAATGAGACCGGTGATCAGCACCAGCCACATGAAGGCCATGGTGAAGAATACCGCGTTTCTCGGTGCCTGGTTCTTGGACAGGCGGCTGAGGAACTTGGGCGCCAGGCCCTCGGTGGACAGGCCGTACATGGCACGGACCGTTCCATAGAATCCCGTGTTACCACAGGAGAACGCCGCGACCATAACTACCGCGCAGAAGATGTAGAAGAATGGCGTCAAACCATAGTCTCTCGCTACCTCCGCAAATACCGGTGTGGCATCGTCCGCCAGCGCCGTGGGGTAAATCAGGATGACCAGCAGGATCGGTGCCAGGTACAGAGCGACGATACGATAGACGACGCTCCGGCAGGCTTTCGGTACCGCGACTTCCGGATTCTTCGACTCCGCTGCCGCCAGACCGACGATTTCCGTACCCTGCATGGTGACCAGTACGACGACCATCATGACCGAGATGATCAGAATGCCATGCGGGAACCAGTTCTCGAAGAGACTGAGTTCAGGCTTGAAGTTGATGCCGGCACCCTTGAATCCTTCGGTGATGTTGTACGCCGTCAGCTCGCCCTGGGGGCTGCCCCAGAAGCCGACCCAGATACCCAGGCCAACCAGGATGAACATGACGATGATGATAACTTTCGTGATGGCCAGGCCCGACTCGATCTTCGCGAAGATATCTACCGCGAAGCAGTTGATCAGTGTCAGCGCCATCATGGTGCCTACCGCGAAGGCGATGTAGGCTACCGTGCTGGTGATGCCGGTAATGGCCTGCAGTGCCGCCGATACCGCGATGGCTTCGGACGGTACATAGCATACCCAGTTGAACCAGAACGCCCAGCCGAATCCCGTGGAGACCGTTGGTCCAAGGAACTCATTGGTGTAGGCGATAAATGATCCGGAACGGGGCAGGTTGACCAGCAGTTCCGCGTAGGAGATCATCAGTCCGAAAACGATGACGCCTACGAGCAGGAACGCCCAGAACACGCCAGGACCCATAACCTCGATGTCCCAGCCTACGCCCAGGAAGTAGCAGGATCCGATAACGCCGCCAAGTCCGATAAACGCGACCTGCCATTCGGCGATACCACGCTTTAGATCCTGAGATTCGTCGGCAACCACAGCTGCCCTTTTCTCTTCGTCCATAAACTCCTCCTAATAAGCTTTCTCAGAAATAACAGATGATAATTGCATGATGAAATATTTTCAGACACTTTATTCTACCTACTAAAGCGCGAAAAGTCAACGAGAGGAACTTCAAAAAGTCCCTCTCTGACAAAAAATATTGTATACATATACAGAATATTCAGTGCCGGTCCTCAGAGTTCCCGCCGGCCCTCCATGGCCTTGAGCAGGGTGACCTCGTCGGCGTATTCCAGATCCCCGCCCACCGGCACGCCGTGGGCGATCCGGGTTACCTTGATCCCGCTGGGCTTGATGAGGCGGGCGATATACATGGCCGTCGCCTCCCCTTCGATGGTCGGGTTGGTGGCCAGGATCAGCTCCTGCACCTCCTCGTCCTGGAGCCGGGTGATCAGGCTCTTCAGGTTGATGTCCTCCGGACCGATTCCGTCCATGGGGGAAATGGCGCCATGGAGCACGTGATACTGCCCCCGGTATTCCCGGATCTTTTCCATGGCCACGACGTCCCTGGCGCTTTCCACCACGCAGATGACCGAGCGGTCCCGGCTCTCATCGGCGCAGATGCTGCAGGGATCCTCCTCCGTCAGGTTTCCGCAGACGGAGCAGTAGCGCATGGACGTCTTGGCCTCGCGGATGGCGTCCGCCAGGGCGAAGGCATCCTTGTCCTCCATGGAAAGAATATGAAAAGCCAGCCGCTGGGCGGTCTTTCCACCGATGCCCGGCAGCCGGTTCAGTTCATTCACCAGTTTGTTCAGCGGTTTCGCGTAGTACTTCATCCCTTGCGTCCTACAGTCCCGGAATACCCAGTCCGGCGGTAAACTTGCCCATCTCCGCCTGGGAGATCTCCTCCATCTGACGAAGAGCTTCGTTGGTCGCCGTCAGGATCAGATCCTGGAGCATTTCCACATCGTCGGGATCCACGACTTCCGGCTGGATCTGAATGTCCTTCAGCTCCTTCTTGCCGGTAACGGTCACCGTCACGGCGCCGCCGCCGGAGGTTGCCGTCGTTTCCATTTCATCGATCTGCGCCTGGACCTCATCCATCTGTTTCTGCATGGCCTGCATCTGCTGCATCTGCTGCTGCATGTTTCCGCCGCCCTGCTTCTTCGGTCTCTTTCCCGCGCGCATTCCTTTTCCCATGATTTCCTCCTTCTTGATTATCCTTTCCGCGGTCCGCTTCGGCCGCGGTTCGATGGTCTGTTTTGTTTCGGCCGGCTGCCGTGCTGCGATTTCGGCCGGCTCCTACCGGAGCTCCACGTTCGTGCCGAGCACCTTGGCCGCGTTGGCCGCCGCCTCCTCGGCGGATATTTCCTTCTTCTTATTATGGGACACTTCCACCTGCATGACCCGGCGCACGCCGGTCCGCTTCTCCATCAGGTCCTCCAGCATGCCCCGGTTGTTTTCCGTGTGCCGGCGCATCATACCCTCGGGCACGGTCACGGTGAAGGTGTTCTCATCCAAAGCCGTCAGCATGGTGTTGCTGCGGATCAGGTGCATGCTCCCCTTGCTGGCCGCCCCCGCCGTAAAGATGTCGTCCCACAGGGCGAGCAGTTCTTCTTCTGCCGGGGCTGCGGGCGCCGGTGCTGCCGGTTCGGGTTTGTCCGCGGGCTCGGGCTGCGCTTTCCTCTGGGGCTCCGGTTCGGGTGCCGGTTCGGGCACCGCTTCGGCCGGTGCTGCTGCTGGGGGTGTCTGTTCGGCTACTTCTGTCGGTTCGGGTTCCGGTACTGGCTGCGGTGCCGCCGGCGCAGGCGTTGCCTTTGCCTCGGGCCTTGCCGCCGGCGCAGGGGCTGCCTTTGCATCCGCCGTCACCGGCGCACGGAAGGCGCCCGTCTGTCGGCACAGAACCACGATACACAACTCCAGCAGGATCCTGGGCTGGGTCGACCACCGGGCCTCATTCATGGTCTTCGACAATTCCAGAATGCCCCGGTTGATGTCTTCGGGCTCCATGACCGCACTCTGGCTGCGGATCCGGTCGATGTTCTCCACCGACAGATTGATGACCTCCCGGGGATCCCGAATGTACTTGGTCATCAGCAGATTCCGGTAATGGTTGATCCAGTCGCGGATCAGCTGGCGCACATCTTTTCCGTCCGCCAGAACCTCCGCCAGATACTGAAGGGCTTCCGCGGTCCGGCCTTTGGTGACCAGATCCGTCAGGTCCACGAAGACCTCCTCCCCCGACGCGCCGAGAAACTCCAGCACGTCCGGTCCGTCCACCGTCTTCTCTCCGCCGGCGATGCACTGGTCCAGAATGCTCAGGCCGTCGCGCACCGAACCGTCGGCGTTGGCCGCGATGATCCGCAGAGCGCTGTCCGTCACATCGATGCCGATGTCCTGACAGATCTTCTTCATGCCGGCCATGATGGTCTGCTCCGGAATCCGTTTGAAATCCAGGCGCATGCACCGGGACAGGATCGTCGCCGGAAGTTTGCGGACCTCCGTGGTCGCCAGAATAAACGTGACGTATTCCGGCGGCTCTTCCAGCGTCTTCAGCAGAGCGTTGAACGCTTCCGGCGTCATCATGTGCACTTCGTCGATGATGTAGACCTTCTTCCGGCCCATGACCGGCGGATAGTTGACGCTTTCCCGCAGTTCGCGGATCTCGTCAATGCCCCGGTTGGACGCCGCGTCGATCTCGATCACGTCAAGAAAGCTGCCGTCCCGGATGGCCCGGCAGGCGCTGCACTCCCCGCAGGGGCGTTCCCCGTCGGAAAGGCAATTCAGGCCCTTGGCCAGAAGCCTTGCCGTCGTCGTCTTTCCCGTTCCCCGTGTGCCGCAGAACAGGTAGGCGTGGCTGGTGCTTTCGGCAGCGATCTGATTCTTCAGAATCCTGACGATGTGCTCCTGACCCAGCAGCTGATCAAATACTTCCGGGCGGTATACCCGGTAAAGCGCCGTATACATTCCGATTATCCTCTGTAATTCGTACTGGCTTCTGGCGGCCGCCTCCCTGATCAGGCGGCTTAGCCGCGCCGGCCTCTGTGGCAGAAAAACTGCCCTTTGAAAGCTCCGCAGGCGTTGGAGAAGGCTGATCTGCGGCACATAAGAGCTTCCGCTTATTGCTGCTTCCTTCCGGACCTGACAAGGTTCACGGCGTCCTATTGCGCAGGACCCAAACCATGCATGCGGAACCATCAAAGGGCAATTCACGCGCGACTATTATAATATGATTTTTCCCCTGCGTCAAGGAATGGAATTTACAATTATTTCCAAACCTGACCCGGCGGGGCGAAGACGCCCGCCGTCAGGTGATTTCGTTGAATTCCCTTCCGCAGTGGGGGCAGGTGATGCGGATCCGTCCCGCGCCCACCGGTACCCGCAGTCCACGGCGGCAGTGGGGGCAGATCAGAACGATCTTGCCATCGCTGACCTGACCAGGATGGGGCCGCTGTCCGCTGGTCTGTGTTCCCCGGGGTCCGTAGACGTAGCCGCCGCTTCCCCTGCCGAACCCGGCATTCTGGCCGGCGTCAAATCCGCCGCCCTGCCCGGCGCCGTAGCTGGTGTAGCCGCCCTGGCCGGGGAAGGCATCCATGTCCGGATAGAAGGCCGAACTGGCGTCATCCATGGAGTATCTGCGGATGCAGCGGATGGAGACGATGTACATGGCCAGCACAAAGGCAAGCAGCAGCACGGTGGCCACGCTGTCGCCCATGAAGGCCATCGTGTCGTAGGTGCCGTGGATCATCATGGGCACAAACAGGGCCAGGAAGGTCAGCTTCCCGGATCCGCGCCCTTCGATCTGGGCCTTTTTCGCCGCGCCGAAGAACACGCCCATGAACACACCGCAGAAGGCATGGAGAGGCACCGCCAGCACGCCCCGCATGAGGGCCACGGTCAGGTCGCCCTGGGACACGTACAGAATATTCTCCAGAATGGCAAAGCCAACGGCTACCGAAACGCCGTAGACGATGCCGTCGAAGCGGTATCCGAAATTGGGATTGTTCCAGGAGCCTATGCGAAGGAACAGGTATTTGAACAGTTCCTCACAGAGGGCCGCCGATACGAAGGCCATGGACAGTGCGTAAGCCAGGCTGCCCTGAGGCCATGACGGCATCAGGCCGTCGATGAAGCTTTCCATGAAGGCCGCCGGAATGCAGGACAGCATCCCGAAAAAGACCAGTTTTCCAATCAGGCGCCAGGGCTCCTTTTCCACCTTGTCCTTACGGTACACGTAAATGATGATCAGAATACCCGGCAGAACCGCCAGTAACATCAGCAAATTAGAATCCATAACCGTTAGTCTCCTTTGTCTCTGTCAGTTTTCGCCACCGTCAGACCGTCCGGCTGACGACACGGTAAATTTCATCCATGCGCGGCGGGTCGACGGTGACGCTGATGCGTCCCTCGCCTTCCGCCCCGCAGGTTTTTGTCTTTGTCATGAGGCGTATGCCCTCCGCCTTCGGGCACACCCGACCGATGACGGCAGCGGGCACATCGGCTTCCGCCATGGCCGCCAGCATCTGCTGCCGCTGTTCATCCGGCACGATGATCACCATGGATCCGCTGGAGATCAGCCGCAGGGGATCCAGGCCGAAAAGCCGGCAGATCTTCACCGTCTCCGGCTCCATAGGTATCCTCTCTTCCCAGATCTCCGCGCCGGTCCCGGCGATCTGGCACATCTCCCAGACCGCTCCCAGAATGCCGCCCTCAGTGATGTCATGCATGCCGTGGGTGCCGATCCGTCCGGCGGTTACCCCTTCCCGGACGACGCTGACCTGATCCAGGAAGGATCTGGCCCGGGCGATCTCCTCCGGAGAAAACAGAGGCTTGCCCTGCTCATCCTTTTCCGCCAGCAGGCGTTCCTCGTAGTCCGAGGCGATAATGCCGCATCCTTCCAGCCCTGCCGACTTGGTCATCATGATCCAGTCGCCGGGCTCCATGTCATCGCCGCTCTGGGACGATCCCGCCAGGGTCTTTCCCAGGGCCGTCGACACGATCACCGGCTGGCGGACCGCCGGCGTGATCTCCGTATGGCCGCCGATGATCTCCACGGACAGGGACGCCGCCGTCTCCGCCGCCTGGCCCATGATGTGGGCCACGTCTTCATCGGTGGTTCCCTCCGGCAGCATGACCGCCAGCATGATGCCCAGGGGCTGCACGCCGTTGGAGGCGATGTCGTTGCAGGTGATGTGGATCGACAGGCGGCCGATGTCGCTGACCGCCGAGGTGATGGGGTCCGTCGACATGACGCAGTCATACTCCCCGAAGTCGAGCACCGCGCAGTCCTCGCCGATGCCCGGCCGCACCCTGACCTCATCGCTGCGGTATGTGATCTGTTCGAACACGATCTCCTTCAGCAGATCGCTGTCCAGTTTTCCCGTTGGCAGTATCATGGTATCATCTCCAGAAATTCTTCTTCCGTAATGATGGGTATCCCCAGCTCGATTGCCTTTTTATTCTTGGACGAGCCGGAGTGGATGTCGTTGTTGATCAGGTAGTCCGTCTTCTTGCTGACGGAGCCGGCCACCTTGCCGCCCAGCCGCTCCACCTGCGCCTTCGCCTCATCCCGGTTGGCGAAGTGCTCCAGGCTGCCGGTGATGACGAAGGTCTTCCCCGCCAGCGGCTGCTCCGCCGCATCCTCGAAGGACTCATCCAGCGTCAAAACCGACAGCAGATCCGCCACCTGCTCCTGATGCTTCCCGTCGGCAAACCAGGTCCGGTAGTCCTCGGCCATGATCTCGCCGATGCCCTCGATTCCGGTCAGCTCCTCCAGGGTCATGTTCTGCATCGTCTCCCATTTATTGCGGGCCGCCGAAGCGATCAGCCGGGCCGTCGCCGAGCCGATCCCGGGAATGCCCAGTCCGTAGAGCAGCCGGTCCGGCGTGGTATGGGAGGCCTTCTGCGCCGCGGCGATGATGTTCTCATAGGACTTCTGCCCGAAGCCGTCCATCTCCACGATGGCATCCCGGAAGCGCTCCAGCCGGAAGATATCGGCCAGGCTCTTCAGCATGCCCTCGTCGACGAACTTTTCCAGGGTCGCCTCCGACAGCCCCTCGATGTTCAGCGCGTTGCGGCTGACGAAGTGGGTGAAGGATTTGATCTGTTTCGCCGGGCACATGGGGTTGGGACAGTGGAGCGTCCGGATCCCGTTCTCGTCCCGGACCACCGTCGCCGACCCGCAGACGGGGCACGCCTGGGGCGGGCGGATCATCCGCTCAGTGCGGGAGGTCCCGGCGTCCGCAGAGCCCTCGCCCTCCGCTGCATCTTCCCCGGCGCTGAGGTTCTTCTCGATCTGGGGGATGATCATGTTGGCCTTGTACACCAGGATCCTGTCCCCCTCCGCCAGCTGCAGCTCCTCCACGATGCTCACGTTGTGCACCGAGGCCCGGCTGACGGTGGTGCCCTCCAGCTCCACGGGATCGAAAACCGCGATGGGATTGATCAGCCCCGTCCGGGACGGATTCCACAGTACGGTGCGCAGGGCCGTCTCGGCCATCTCATCCTGCCACTTGAAGGCGATGGCATCCCGGGGAAATTTCGCCGTGATCCCCAGAGACTTCCCGTAGGCGATGTCATCGTAGATCAGCACCAGGCCGTCGGAAGGGATCTCGTAGTCGGGGATCCGCGCGGCGAAATCCGCCACGGCCTCCTCCACGGTGGCCGCCGACACCGGCACGAAGTCCACGCACTCGAATCCCTGCCCTTTCAGCCAGTCCATCTGCTCCCGGCGCAGGTTCGTTTCCGGCCCGCCGGAAGCCAGGGAAAAGGCGAAGAACCGCACATGGCGCCCCGCCGTGATCTCGCTGTTCAGCTGCCGCACCGTCCCGCTGCACAGATTCCGCGGGTTCTTGTACAGAGCGGCGCCCTCCTCCAGGGTCCGGTTGATCTCCTCGAAATCCGGATAGCTGATGACCGCCTCGCCCCGGACGACCACCTCGCCCTTCTCGGGGATGGTCAGGGGAACGTTGTCAAAGACCTTCGCGTTGGGCGTGATCACCTCGCCGGTCACGCCGTCGCCACGGGTCACCGCGCGGGAAAGTTCGCCTTCCTCATAAGTCAGCACGATGGTCAGCCCGTCCAGTTTCCAGGACAGCAGGCCTTCCTTGTCGCCCAGCCAGGCCGCCAGGGCCGCCGGATCCTTGGTCTTGTCCAGAGACAGCATGGGCGCCGGATGCCGCTGCTTGGGCAGGCTGCTGACCACCTCATAGCCCACGTTGATCGTGGGGCTGGCGGACAGGACGATGCCCGTCTCCTTCTCCAGAGCGACGAGCTCATCGTAGAGCCGGTCGTACTCCGCGTTGGACATCATCTCCCGGTCGTGCTGATAGTATTCCTCCGATGCCCGGTTCAGCACATCGACCAGTTCCTTCATCCGTTCCCGGTTTTCGTTCACGTTCATGTCTTCCCGATTCCCGCTCACGCTCATTCCTGTTCCTTATCCTTCCGCCCGGCTGAGGGGAGCCATTCCCAGCGCCAGTTTCTTTTCTCCGTCTGCAAAGGCAACGCGGATGATCTTTCCCTCACAGGAAAGCACCTCGCCCTCGCCGAATTTCGGGTGGACCACCCGGTCCCCCGCCACGAAGTTTTCTTCCGCCGTCTTCGCCATAGCCGCCGCGTTCCGCTCGGTCATCTGGCGGGCATACTTCAGCTGATCAAAAGGCCTGGCCGGCCGGGCGCTGCGGATGCCGTCCCGGAACTGGCCTTCCGTCCGATCCCGCTTCTTCATCACGCCGTCCCCTTCCACCAACTTCGGATCCAGTTCCCGCATGAACTGGGATTCCCTGGTGTAGTCTGTCCTGCCGTAGAGGGTCCGGCATTCGGCGCTGGTCATCCAGAGCCGCTCCTTCGCCCGGGTGATGCCCACATAACAGAGCCGCCGCTCCTCCTCCAGCCCGTCGGGCCGGTCGAAGGCGCGCCATCCCGGGAAGAGCCCGTCCTCCATGCCCGGCATGAAGACGAAGGGGAATTCCAGCCCCTTGGCGCTGTGCAGGGTCATGAGCACCACCGCGTCCTCGCCGGCGTCGTGGTTGTCCACATCGGCCAGCAGGGCGATCCGCTCCATGAACTCCGCCAGGGTCAGGTTGGCGTCCTCGTTTTCGTAATCGTAAATGACGGATTTGAACTCCATCAGGTTTTCGATCCGGCTTTCGCTCTCCACCGTCCGCTGATCCTCCAGGGCCTTCAGGTAGCCGGAGCGGACCAGCAGTCCGTCATACAGATCGGAAACGCGCATGTTCTCCTGCTGTCCTGCAAAGTCGGTGATCATCTCCGTGAAGGCGGCAATGCCCTCCCTTGCCTTTGCGGAAAGAGAGGCCGTGACCTCCTGGTCCAGCAGGGTGTCGAAGAGGCTCTCCGAACGGACGGCCGCCAGGGTCTGGAGCTTCTCCAGAGTCTTCCCGCCGATGCCCCGCTTCGGCTCGTTGATGATCCGCACCAGGGCCAGATCATCGGCCCGGTTCTGCACCAGGCGCATGTAGCACATGATGTCCTTGATCTCCTTGCGGTCGTAGTAGCGCAGGCCGCCCAGGACCCGGTAGGGAACGTTCCGCCGGGACAGGGCTTCCTCGAAAGTACGGGACTGGGCGTTGGTCCGGTAGAGAACGGCGAAGTCGCTGTAGCGCTTGCCCGCGTCGCCGCTGTAGGCGCCGTCGTGGATCCGGCCGATCTCCCCGGCGATATAGGACGCCTCTTCCCGCTCATCCATGGCGCGGCAGTAGGTCACCTTGGAGCCCTCCTCCGCGTCCGTCCAGAGCTTCTTGTCCTTGCGGGCGCTGTTGCAGGCGATCACGCTGTGGGCCGCGGCCAGGATGTTGCCCGTGGACCGGTAATTCTGCTCCAGCTTGACCACCTTCGCTCCCGGGAAGTCCTTTTCGAATTCCAGGATGTTGCGGATGTCCGCGCCCCGCCACTGGTAGATGCACTGGTCGTCATCGCCCACCACGCAGATGTTGCCCCTCTCCTGGGCCAGCATATGCACGAAGGCGTACTGGATCTGGTTGGTGTCCTGGTACTCGTCCACCATGATGTAGCGGAACCGGTGCTGGTACTGGAGCAGCACCTCCTCGTCGGCCTCAAAGAGGCGCACCGTGTTGAGCAGCAGGTCGTCAAAGTCCATGGCGTTGTTCTTTTTCAGCTGCTTCTCGTAGGCCGCGTACACCTTCTGGACCATCTGCTCCCGGAAGTCGCTGCCGTATTCCCGCTCGTACTGGGCGGGGGTGACGCGGTTCTCCTTGCACTTGCTGATGTTGCCCAGGAAATAGGCCGGCGTGAATTTCTTCGTGTCGATCTGCAGGTCCCGGCAGATGTTCTTGACCAGGGTCTTCTGATCCGTGGGATCGTAGACGGCGAAGTCCCGGCCGTAGCCCAGCAACTCCGCGTGGCGGCGAAGGATCCGCAGGCAGGCTGAGTGGAAGGTCAGGATCCACATGTTCAGTCCCTCTCCCACCAGGGCCTCTACCCGGTCCCGCATCTCCTTGGCAGCCTTGTTCGTAAAGGTCACCGCCAGGATGTTCCAGGGGTTGACCCCCTTCTCCTCGATCAGATAGGCGATGCGGCAGGTCATGGTGCTGGTCTTGCCGCTCCCGGCTCCGGCCAGGATTAACAGCGGCCCTTCCGTATGCAGGGCCGCTTCGCGTTGCTTTTCATTGAGTTTTGCCAGATAATCTCTCATCCCTTATCAATACCCCCAGGGCAGGCCGACGATATTCGCGATCAGGCTGTACAGGAACTGCACGCAGGGTGAAATGATCCTCCCCGTCACGCCGAAGACGATCAGCGCGATCAGGATCCAGTTCCCGTAGGTGTAGATTTTCCAGTAGAGTTCCGTCTGGCCGAAGCCGATGATCTGGGCGAGGATGTTGAATCCGTCCAGGGGCGGAACCGGAATCAGGTTGAATACCATCAGCACCAGATTGATGATGATGACGTACTCCAGCATCATCCAGACGGAGACGCCGAATCCGGAGTTTGCCCAGGATGTGCCGAAGATAACCAGAACGAGCTTGCTGATCAGCGCGAAGACGATGGCCAGCAGGAAATTCATGGTCACGCCGGCGATGGATACCAAAAACTCATCCCGCCGCGGGTGCTTGAACTGCCGGGGATCGATCTGCACCGGCTGTCCCCAGCCGAAGCCTACGAAAAACAGGCACAGCAGCCCGACCCAGTCGATGTGGGCCAGGGGATTCAGGGTCACCCTGCCCTGCTGCCTGGGCGTGCTGTCTCCCAGCTTGTCCGCCACAAAGGCGTGGGCGAATTCATGAAAAGTCAGGCCGATGAAGATGGCCGGGACGATCACGATCTTGTCCCTGATCCAGGTCATCGGGTCCGTCATGGCCCCGTCCCGCAGGGACATAAAGGCCAGTACCGCAACGATGATGATGAACGATATGTCGATATTGCTTCGTCTCAAGTGGTTTCCTCCTTGCCAGACTGCGCGCCCTTCCGGCGCACGAAAAAAGAAGTCCCAGCAGCCCCGGGGGCTGTGGAACTTCATTATAACATACTGACCCGAACTTCCGGCAGATTATTTATGCCTCGGTCTCAGGCATTTTCGCTTCGATCTTTGGCAGGTTTACTCCTCGATCTTCGGCAGGGTGGCGAAGCCCTCCTCCAGCTCGGCATCGGTGGGGATGTAATCGTCCATGTCGCCGTCCAGGTATTTCCCGTAGGCCACCATATCGAAGTAGCCCGTGCCGGTCAGTCCCAGGACGATGTTCTTTTCCTCGCCGGTCTCCTTGCAGATCATGGCCTCGTCGATGGCCGCCTTGATGGCGTGGCTGCTCTCCGGCGCCGGCAGGATTCCCTCCACCTTCGCAAAGTCGACCGCCGCCTTGAACACTTCCGTCTGCTCGTAGGACCTGACCTCGATGTAGCCGTCGTCATAGAGCTGGGATACGATGCCGCTCATACCGTGGTAACGCAGGCCGCCCGCGTGGTTGGGGGAAGGAATGAATCCGCTGCCCAGGGTGTACATCTTCGCCAGGGGGCAGACCTTGCCCGTGTCGCAGAAGTCGTAGGCGTACTTTCCTCTGCTCAGGCTGGGGCAGGAAGCCGGCTCCACACCGATGACGCGGATGTCCTTTTCTCCCCGGATCTTTTCACCCATGAAGGGAGAGATCAGGCCGCCGAAGTTGGATCCGCCGCCGCAGCAGCCGATGATCATATCCGGCTCAATGTCATATTTTTCCAGTGCCGTCTTGGTCTCCTGACCGATGATGGACTGATGCAGAAGCACCTGGTTCAGCACACTGCCCAGAACGTACCGGTAACCCTCTCTGGATACCGCTGCCTCCACAGCTTCGGAAATGGCGCAGCCCAGGCTGCCCGTCGTCCCCGGATGCTCCTCCAGGATCTTCCGCCCCACATGGGTATTGGTGGACGGGGACGGGGTGACCGTCGCGCCGTAAGTTCTCATCACATCCCGCCGGAAGGGCTTCTGCTCATAGGACACCTTGACCATGTACACGTCGCACTCCAGATCCAGGTAGGCGCAGGCCATGGACAGGGCTGTGCCCCACTGGCCGGCTCCGGTTTCCGTGGTCACGCCCTTCAGGCCCTGCTTCTTGGCATAGTAGGCCTGGGCGATGGCGGAGTTCAACTTGTGGCTTCCGCTGGTGTTGCTGCCCTCGAACTTGTAGTAGATGTGGGCCGGCGTATCCAGCTTTTCCTCCAGGCAGTAAGCCCGGACCAGAGGGGACGGCCGGTACATCCGGTAGAAGCTGCGGACCTCCTCCGGAATATCGATGTAGCGGTCATCGTTGTTCAGTTCCTGCTTCACCAGCTCCTTGCAGAACACCGCCTCCAGCTCCTCCGCCGTCATGGGCTTGTGGGTCGCCGGATTCAGCAGAGGCGCCGGCTTGGTCTTCATGTCCGCCCGGACGTTGTAATACTGCCGGGGCATTTCCTCTTCTTCCAGATAGATCTTGTACGGGATTTCTTTGATGTTGCTCATTTTTTGATTCCTTTCTTTTCTGAGCACTGACCTCAGGAGTCTCTGCAGCGGATACCTCAGGAATAAAAAACGCCTGTCCTCACACAAGGACAAGCGTTAGCCTGCGGTACCACCTTGATTGACGCATCGCTGCGTCCACTCTGCAGAGTGCCATCACACTCCTCGCCCGTTACGCCGGCGTCGCGTCTCAGCTACTTGCGGTTCTCCCGGCGGCCGGCTGCGATATCCATCGCTGTTGCCTTTGCCTGCCGGTGACCCTCGCGTTCACCTCGCCCTCCGGGGCCCATTTACTGAAACTGCGTCTGCCCGGATCACACCACCCCGGACTCTCTGGGAAACCGTCCCTCAGTTTTACTTCCCCGTCATCGGTTTTGTCTTTAATTGCCATCATGATACTTCAGCGAAATGAAGTTGTCAATCATTTTTTTCGGGACCGGGATTGCTTTTCCGCTTCTCTCCCGCTTATGGCCATTCCGGCGCTTCCATATATTTCCACCTCGTGAATAATTGAGCCTGAACCGCTCATTCATTCACCAGATCCCCTGATTTTGGCCTAAAAGCTACCATATATTTCCATTCTGTGAATGTTTTCTTCTGAAAATCGATTTCATACACCGAAAACGGGAAAAACGGTGTATGAAATAGAATTCAGGTCTGATTTATTCACGAGCGGTCCGAAAAAGGCTGTTTTCACTGGAAATATATGGATATTCGTGAATGGGCAAAAGCAATCCCACCCCGTTATACACCACGGGATGGGATTTTCTTCCAATTAATGTTCTGATGCCCCTAGTCTTCTTCGATGGTGACCTTCTTCATGCGCTGGGGCTTGTTGGGTTTGTCCATGGCGTTCCGGGGCTGCTGCACGATGGCGTCGGCCACCTCCATGCCCTCGGTGATCTTGCCGAAGGCCGCGTACTGGCCGTCCAGATGGGGCGAGGTGGCGACCATGATGAAGAACTGGGAGCCCGCGGAATCGGGATGCATGGCTCTGGCCATGGACAGGACACCGCGCTCGTGCTTCAGATCGTTCTTGACGCCGTTGCCGGAAAACTCGCCTTTGATGTTCCAGCCCGGGCCGCCCATACCCGTTCCGTCGGGGCAGCCGCCCTGGATCATGAATCCGGGAATGACCCGGTGAAAGATCAGGCCGTCATAGAATCCGTCCTCCACCAGCTTCACAAAGTTCTCGACGGTGATGGGCGCGATCTCCGGATAGAGTTCGCCTCTCATGACACCGCCGTTCTCCATTTCGATTCTTACGTACTTCATACTCTTCCTCCTGTTGATGTTATCGTCAGTCCGCGGGGCATCTTGCCCTGCGGTTGATCGTCGCTGATAAGGGGTCGCCCTGCGGTTGATCGTCGCTGATAAGGGAGTTGCCCCGTGGATGCCTGTCGCTGATGGCCGGGCCCTATTCCCGCACGCGGAAGGCGTCGTAGCCGAGCCGGCCGCTTTCCCGCAGGTCCCAGAATTCATCTTTCAGATACTCCGGATACAGAATCTCCAGATCCGCGATCTCCTCCCGGCTCAGAAAGACCACTTCCCGAAGGACCTGGCTGTCCTTCGCCAGTTCCGGATCCCAGCCGAGTTCCAGCTGCTGGCGGCTGTCCGCCAGATGGCCCATGAAGAAGTTGACGAAGCGCTGGCCCCGGGCGGAGACCTCCTCCACATGCCAGAGCAGGCCGTCGCAGACGATGTCCAGTCCGGTCTCTTCCTTTACTTCGCGGACAGCGGCCTCCCGGGCGCTCTCCCCTTCTTCGATCCCGCCGCCGGGAACCATCCAGATATCCTTGTCCTCATGGTGCTGCCGCACCAGGAGCATGCGATCCTTTTCGTCGAGTACGATTACCCGCACTCCGCCTTTCCACATAATGTACCTCTCCGTTACTGTCGTTATCGGCGAGCCGTCCGCCAGCCGGGCGGCGCCCCATGAAGCCACGTTTTTTCATAGAGTGGTGGGAGTATGTCACCCGAACACGCCCAGGCCGCCCAGCAGTGCGCCGACGACCGCCATCAGCAGCATGACCCGAATAGGCTTCATGTTCAGCAGGGTCATGAGCAGCACCGAGGCCGCGGCGATGGCAATGGCGATAAAGTCGTAGTATCCGATGCCGGCGGTCACCAGTTTCGCCGAGACCACCGGGCCGTGTACCAGCACGCCCTGGCTGACAAAGAGCACCCCGGCGCCTACCATGCCCACCGTCACCGGCCGGATGCCCTCGAAGCCACCCTTCACCAGCGGATTCGTCTGGAACCGGTCCAGGATCCGGCAGACCAGAAGCATGATCAGGAATGCCGGAAGCGTGACGCCGATGGTGGCGCAGACCGCGCCGGGAAGACCGCCTGCGTGAAGTCCCACATAGGTCGCTGCGTTGACCGCAATGGGTCCCGGAGTGACCTGGGACAAAGCCAGCAGGTCGGAGAATTCCTCCGTTGACATGAAGCCGAACTGCTGCACGCTCTGGTAGATCAGCGGGAGCATGACCAGTCCGCCACCGAAACCGAAGAGTCCGATGCGGAAGAATGCCGCAAAGAGGGTGAGTTCCGTCATCGCTCTCCCCCCTCTCCCGTCTGTCCCGGCTTCTCTTCCCGCGTCACGATCAGGCATCGGAAGATGCCCGCCAGGGCGCCGGCCAAAACGACCCAGACGGCGTTGATCCCCAGAAAACCGATGGCAATCAGGGAACCGATCATCAGGACCCAGTGAAAGGGCGAGCGGAGAATCTGCCTGCCCAGCCTGACGGCCGTGACCAGGATCAGTCCGCAGACCGCTGCCTTGACGCCGAGAAACGCACCGGCCAGCCAGGGGTTGTCCCCGATCTGGCCCAGCGCCAGCACCGCCGCCAGGATGATCACAAAGGACGGCAGGACCACGCCCGTCGTCGCCGCGACGGCTCCCCGGACGCCGCAGATCCGCCGGCCGATATAGGTGGCCATATTGATGGCGATGATGCCGGGCAGGGACTGGCTGAGGGCGATGCAGTCCACAACTTCCTCACGGGAAAGCCAGCGGTTGTCCTCCGACGCAAGGCGCTGCATCTGGGGAATCATGGCCATGCCGCCGCCGATGGTGAACAGGCCCAGTTTCAGGAATTCCCAGAACAGTTTCCCCATCAGCCGGCCCGTACCGCCGTGGTCCACGACCCCTTCGCCGGTGTCGCGGCCCCCGCCCTTATGTTTATCCGTTCCGTTCTTCATTGACAATCCGGATGGCCTCCGCGATGGCCTCCTCCACCGTCATGTCGGTGCGCTCCGCATCCCTGCGCAGCTTGTATTCCACCATGCCGTCCGCCGCGCCGCGGCCCACGGTGATCCGCAGGGGAATGCCCAGCAGATCCGCGTCCTTGAACTTGACGCCGGGACGCTCCTTGCGGTCGTCCAGCATGACTTCCACGCCCGCGTCCAGCAGCGCGTCGTAGATCTTTTCCGCCACGCCGCTCTGGACCTCGTCATCGGGCTTCATCAGGGTGATGATCACGTGATAGGGCGCCACGGACATGGGCCAGATGATCCCGTTGTCATCGTGGTGCTGCTCCACCACCGCCGCCAGCGTCCGGCTCACGCCGATGCCGTAGCAGCCCATGACGATGGGATAGCTCTCCATGTTCTCGTCTTTGTAATAGGCCCCCATGGACTCGCTGTACTTGGTGCCCAGCTTGAAGACCTGGCCCACCTCGATGCCCCGGGCGTATTTCACCGGCGCGCCGCAGACCGGGCAGGGATCCCCCTCGCCCAGCACCTTGATGTCCGTCACGATATCGCCGGTGTAGTCCCGGCCGTAGTTTACGTTCTTGATATGATGGTCGACCTTGCAGGCGCCGGCGCAAAGGTTCTTCTGCCCCGGCAGCTCGCTGTCCACGACGATGGTGCAGTCGTGCAGCCCCACCGGTCCGGTGAATCCGCCGACGCAGCCGGTGGCCGCGCCCATGCTTTCTTCGTCAGCAAAGGCAATCGCGTGCTCGGGGATATCCAGCGCGTTGACCAGCTTGGTCATGTTCAGTTCCCGGTCGCCGCGGACGAAGGCGGCCACGTAGCCGTCCTCCTGCCCCTGTTCGTCATACTTCACGAAGAGCAGCGCCTTCATGGTCTGGGATTTGTCCAGGCCCAGGTAATCGGCTACCGCTTCAATGGTGGATGTGCCCGGAGTGTGGACCTCCTCCATGGGGAGCTCCGCGTCGTCCATTGCCTTTGCATCGACGCACTCCGCCCGTTCCGTGGTCGCCGCCATGCTGCACTTCTCACAGTAGGCGATCTCGCTCTCGCCCACCTCCGACAGGGCCGTGAACTCGTGGGAGTTGCTGCCGCCGATGGCGCCGGAATCCGCCTCCACGGGACGGAAGGTCAGCCCGCACCGGGTGAAGATCCGCCCGTAAGCCTCATACATGATCCGATAGCTCTCGTCCAGGCCCGCTTCGTCCCGGTCAAAGGAATAGGCGTCCTTCATGATGAACTCCCGGCTGCGCATCAGGCCGAAGCGGGGCCGGGCCTCGTCCCGGTACTTGGTCTGGATCTGATAGAGATTCATGGGCAGCTGCCGGTAGGAGGAGATGTCGTTGCGCACGATGTCCGTGAATATTTCCTCGTGGGTCGGTCCGAGACAGAAGTCCCGGTCATTGCGGTCCTTGAGGCGCCACAGCTCCGGTCCGTAGGCCGACCAGCGGCCTGACTCCTGCCAGAGCTCCGCCGGCTGAATGGCCGACATGTGGATTTCCTGTCCGCCGGAAGCGTCCATTTCCTGCCGGACGATGTCCTCGATTTTGCGGATGGACCGCCAGCCCAGGGGCATGAAGCCGTAAACGCCGGAAACCAGTTTGCGGATCATTCCCGCCCTCAGCAAAAGGATGTGGCTGGGGATCTCGGCTTCCGCCGGTACTTCCCGCAGTGTCTTAAAGTGCATAGTTGAACATTTCATATTATCGTCTTTTCCTCTTTTCCCGGGCCGCGCCCGTTAGTTTCTGTTGTTGTAGTGCCGGAGGCGGGTGCAAAGGCAATGCCGCTCAGGCCGCTCTGGTCTGTGTGCTACCGGTAGATCGAGGCCGCCGCCTGGCAGGCGATGCCCTCTTCCCTTCCGGTGAATCCCAGGCTTTCCGTGGTGGTGGCCTTGATGCTCACCCGGCTGCGGTCGATATCCAGGCACTCCGCTACCATGTCCCGCATCTCCTCGATGTAGGGCCGCAGCTTCGGCCGCTGGGCGATGACCGTCACGTCCACATTGCCGATCCGGTAGAAGGCGTCCTCCAGTTTCTGATGGACTTCCTTCAAAAGCAGCATGCTGGATATGCCCTCATAGGCCGGATCCGTGTCCGGGAAATGCAGGCCGATGTCGCCCATTCCGGCGGCGCCCAGCAGGGCGTCCATCAGGGCGTGGACCAGCACGTCCGCGTCGGAGTGGCCGTCCAGGCCCTTCTCCCAGGGGATCTCCACTCCGCCCAGGATCAGTTTGCGTCCCTCCACCAGGCGGTGGACGTCAAATCCCGTGCCGATGCGGTTTTCCATGGGCAGATCCTCCCTTGTGGTGATCTTGATGTTCTGGTATTCGCCGTCTACGATGGCGATCTTGCCGCCGGCGTGTTCCACGATGGCGGCGTCGTCCGTCCCGTAAAAGGAATCGTCATAGGCCTTCTCGTAGGCTTCGATGAGCAGGGACTTGCGGAATCCCTGGGGCGTCTGCACGGAGACGTAGTCCCTCCGGTCCACGCTCTCGCTGCTTTCCTCCCCCAGTTTGCGGACGCTGTTCTTCATGGCCACGCAGGCGACCGCCGCGCCCTTTCGCGCCGTCTCCCGCAGGACGCTTTCCACGACCTCTTCGCTGACGAAGGGCCTGGCCGCGTCATGAATGAGCACATACTCCACACCGGGCTTGCGGCGGTTCATCTCCTGCAGCGCGTTGTATACCGAGTCCTGTCGCTCCTCGCCGCCGGCCACTACGGATTCCACTTTGTCCAGCCCGTAGGCGCCGATCAGGTCCTCGCACAGCTGCACGTAGTCCTCGCCGGCCACCACAAAAATGTGATCGATGGCTTCCATGTTCTCAAAGGTCTTCATGGCCTTGATGAGAACCGGCTGCCCGCCGATCTTCATATACTGCTTGGGGAGGTCGGAACCCATGCGGGTTCCCTTCCCTCCCGCTGCGATAATTGCCGCTACACGCCTTCCTTCAAACATGTCTGGCCTCACTTATCTCCCGCCGGCCGGGCGAAGATCATTCTGCCCGCCGTCGTCTGCAGCACGCTGGTTACGACCACTTTCAGGGTCTGTCCGATGAACCGCCGGCCGTCTTCCACGACGATCATGGTTCCATCATCCAGATAGGCTACCGCCTGATCCTGCTCCTTACCTTCCTTGACCAGGGATACGATCATCTCCTCGCCGGGAAGGACCACCGGTTTCAGGGTGTTGGCCAGCTCGTTGATGTTGAGCACTTCCACGCCCTTGATGGTCGCCACCTTGTTCAGATTGAAGTCATTGGTTACTACTTTTCCGTTCATGATCTGCGCCAGCTTGAGCAGCTTGACGTCCACTTCCGGGATCTCATCCAGGGATTTCTCCTCGGCCGTGTTGTAGATCTCGATGCCGTACTCCGTCTGGATCTTATTAAGGATATCCAGTCCGCGCCGGCCCCGGTTCCGCTTCAGGGAATCCGAGGAATCGGCGATGTGACGCAGTTCCACCAGAACGAATTCCGGTATCACGATGGGGCCCTCGATAAACCCTGTGTTCAGGATATCGTAGATCCGGCCGTCGATGATGACGCTGGTATCCAGGATCTTCGGCACTGCCTCGGGCTTGCCTTTGCCTGTCCGTCCCGAAGACATAAAATCCCGGCGGTTGGACAGGATGGCTGAGCCGATCTCCTTGCCCCTGCTCGTTGCGATGACGATCCCCAGAAAACCCAGAATCAGATAGGTGATGATATTCAGGATCACCTTCAGAATCGGAATCTGGATGCCGCTGTAGAGTCCGGTCAGCAGGTACGCGACCAGGAGACCCAGGATCAGGCCGACGGCAGTAAAGACAATGTCATTGTTGGACGCTTTTTTCAGGTCCGATTCGATATTGTCCGCCGCCTTCTGTCCCCGTCTGCCCAGCACCGGTGCCAGCTTGTAAAAGATTAATCCAAAGATAATTGCGAACGCAACAGCGATAAATACATTTTCCGGCAGGGACAGATTCTTCTCCATGTCGAATCCCCGTCCCGCCGCGATATAACACGTCAGCTGGTACGCACCGTAGCCAACCACAAACCCGACAATCGTCAGGATCGCCTTGAACAGTTTCTGCAGCATGTTTCTCACCTCCTTTCCATCAGAATATTAACCCCTGCGGGTCCGCGTTCTGCCAGACTGCAGGGGGCATGACCTAGATCGCGTCTTCGATCCTCCTGCGTGCTTCCTCCTCGTCAATATTGAAAACGAGCATGAATTCGCTCTGGAGCACCCGACGGACGTTGGACAGCATTTTCTTCTCGCCGGCGGACAGGCGGTTTTCCCTGTCCACCCGGGTCAGATTACGGACGATCTCCGCCACCTGGTCGATCCGGCCGGTTTTGATCTTCTCCATATTCTCCCGGTACCGCTTGTTCCAGTTGCCGATCATGGGCGTGGATTCCTGACGGAGAATCTCGATGGCCGCCTCCGCCTCCTTCGGTGAAACCACCGGCCGGACGCCGACCATGTCGCTGTTTTCCACAGGGATCATCACCTGCATGTCACCGATGGGAACGTGCAGGATGTAGTACTCCTTGATGCTGCCCAGTATTTCGCGCTTTTCGATGGATTCGATTACCCCCGCCCCATGCATGGGATAGAGGATACTGTCGCCTTTCTGGTACATCATTCTCCCTCCTGGTCATACCTATGTAGTATTATACCACAGAATATGCTATGATAGAAATGCAAAGAATATACATAAACCCTTCACAAAACTGCGGTATCCTTTAGCAAAGGGAGGCAAACCATGGCAAAGATTCTGGTAGCAGACGACGAGCAGAAAATCCGGGAGGTCATCCGGGAGTATTCCGAGTTCAACGGACACGAAATCACGGAAGCCGCGGACGGCATGACCGCCGTCGGTCTGTGCAAACTCAACGATTACGATCTGATCATCATGGACATCATGATGCCGAAGCTGGACGGGTATTCCGCCTGCAAGGAGATCCGCAAAACCAAGGACATCCCCATCATCATGCTGTCGGCCCGCAGCGAGGAGTATGACAAACTCTTCGGCTTCGAGCTGGGCATCGACGACTACGTGGTCAAGCCTTTCAGCCCCAAGGAACTGATGGCCCGGATCAACGCCGTGCTGAACCGGCACAACCCGGCGGCCAAGCCCGCCGACCAGGTCATGCGCTTCGACGGGCTGGAGATCAACATCCCGGCGAGAACGGTGACCATCGACGGGGAAAAGGTGGAACTGACGCCCAAGGAATACGACCTCCTGTTCTATCTGGTGGAAAACAGGAACATCGCCCTGTCCCGGGACAAGCTCCTTTCGGACATCTGGGGATACGATTTCTTCGGCGACGACCGGACCATCGATACCCACATCAAGAATCTGCGCAACAACCTGGGCAAGTATCGGGATTACATCGTCACACTCCGGGGGGTGGGATACAAATTTGAAGCTTAAGCCCGACTTTCGAAGCATCAACTTCAAAACCTTCATGTACTTCGTCCTCTTTGCCGGCACGCTGATGATTCTGCTCTGGGCACTGCAGGTCCTGTTTCTGAACAATTTTTACGGAATCCTGAAGAGCAGCCAGACGAAGACCGTCACCCGCGAACTGCAGCACTCCTATCTGCACAACGATCAGGAGCGCTTCTTTTATGACATTTCCAACCTCTCCCGTTCCTATGACCTGAACATCTACGTCATCACCTATTCGGGAGGGCTTCCCATACTGGTCTATACCACACCGGGAGAGGATATCCGTGACAATTACAGCAGCGCTATTCAAAACATGTACGGCCAGATCCAGCTGAGCGACGAGGGCACGGCGGAGCTGAACAACACCAGCGAGGACATTCCGGAGAAGATGTTCGCTTCCGCCACCGTCCTGAACCGGGCCGACAGCGGCACCGATTATGAGGACGCCGTGGTTCTGTACATCTTCTCGCCTCTGCGGCCGGTCACCTCTACGGTGAAGATCATGACCACCATCCTGATCTACGTCACCATCATCTCCCTGGTCCTGGCCTGCATACTGTCCCTCTATCTGTCCACCCGCATCACCCGCCCCATCCGCAAGATCACCCGCTCCGCGGAACGGCTGGCCCACGGGGAATACGGCGTGGTCTTCAAAGGCGGCCATTACACGGAGATCAACAATCTGGCGGACACCCTGACCAGTGCCTCCATTGAATTGGAGAAGTCCGACCTCATGCAGAAGGACCTCATCGCCAACGTGTCCCACGATCTGCGCACGCCCCTGACCATGATCCGCTCCTACGCGGAAATGATCCGGGACATCTCCGGTGACAACCCCGAAAAGCGGGAGCAGCACCTGCAGGTCATCATCGACGAGTCCGACCGGCTCAACAATCTGGTGGAAGATCTTCTGACCGTCTCCCGGCTCCAGTCGGGCAAGCTGTCCCTGGAGCAGGCGGAATTCAGCCTGACGGATACAGTCGATGCCATCGTCAGCACCTACGACATCATGGCGGACCGGGGCTTCCGCTTCACCGTGGACTGCCCCCTGGACTTCATCGTCTTCGGGGACAGGGATAAGATCAAACAGGTGATCAACAATCTGGTGACCAATGCCATCAAGTTCTGCGGAGAAGATAAACTCATCGCCATTTCCCTGAAGAAACGCGGACGGCTCGTCCGCTTCAGCGTGGAGGATCACGGCCCCGGCATCGCCGCCGAGGATCTGGATCACATCTGGGAGCGCTACTACCGCTCCAGTTCCAATATGGTCCGCTCCTCCGAAGGCTCCGGCCTGGGCCTGTCCATCGTCAAGGAGATCCTGACGCTGCACAAGGCTTCCTTCGGAGTGGACAGCACTCTGGGGCAGGGCTCCGCCTTCTGGTTCGAGATGGACATCGTCCGGGCGGAGAAGTTGCAGGATAAACCTCAGGACGTGCCCGCGGAGCCGGCTGTGCTGGCGGAGATCGCGCAGCCGTCTGAGCCTGTGGAGGAGGACAATACCCATGGCTAAGAAGCAGAAAACCGTATTCGTCTGCCAGGAGTGCGGCTATGAGAGTTCGAAATGGATGGGCCAGTGCATCTGCGGCGCGTGGAACTCCATGGTGGAGGAAAAGGTCGTCCAGACCGATGAGACCGACCGGCGGCGCCGGGTCTCCAGTGCGGCAAAAGGCGGCTCAGCCGGATCGGACGCCTCCGGACGTGCCGGCAAGCCATCCCGGCTCATGGACGTGCGTTCTGAAGAAGGCGCCCGCATCGATACGGGAATCGGCGAGCTGAACCGGGTTCTGGGCGGCGGCCTTGTCCCCGGCTCCCTGACCCTGATTTCCGGAGAACCGGGCATCGGCAAGTCCACCATCATCATCCAGGCGGCAGCCCACATCGCGGCGGCGGAGGGAACCGTTCTCTACGTGTCCGGCGAGGAGTCTGAAGAACAGATCAAGATGCGGGCGGACCGGGTCTGCGGCGACCTCAGCGACCGCCTCTTCATCCTGGCGGAAACCAATATGGAGAACGTCAGCGCCGTCTGTCAGACCATCTCCCCGGCCTTTCTCGTCGTGGATTCTATCCAGACCATGTACACCGAAGAGCTGGAGTCCGCGCCGGGCAGCGTTTCCCAGGTCCGCGCCTGCGGCAACGAGCTCATGCGCATCGGCAAGTCTTTCGGCATTCCGGTGTTCATCGTCGCCCACGTGACCAAGAGCGGCGACCTGGCCGGTCCCCGTATCCTGGAGCACATGGTGGACTGCGTGCTCAGCTTCACCGGAGACCGGAGCCATGAGATGCGGATCCTCCGGGCCAACAAGAACCGCTTCGGCACTACCAGCGAAATCGGCGCCTTCGAAATGGCTGCCGAGGGGCTGATCGAAATCGAAAATCTGTCCAGCGTCCTCATGGAGGAAATGGACCGGGAAAGCGACGGCGCCATTGCCACCGCAGTCTACGAAGGCACCCGGCCCCTGGTCCTGGAAGTCCAGGCCCTCACCTCCCCCTGCGGCGTCGGATTCCCCCGGCGCACCGCCCTGGGCATCGACACCACACGACTCAACATGATCCTGGCCGTCCTGGAAAAAAAGATGGGCCTGCGCCTGTCGGATCAGGATGTCTACGTCAACATCGTAGGCGGCCTGCGTCCCGAGGGGACCTACACGGATCTGGCCGTAGCGGCCGCCGTCATCTCCTCCTGCCTGGGCAGGCCCCTGAACAGCAAGACCCTGGTCCTGGGCGAGATCGGCCTCACCGGGGATCTGCGGTCCATCCAGAACGCGGACAAGATCGTCCGGGAAGCGGACCGGCTGGGCTTCGAGCGGGTGATCCTGCCCGTGCGCAACGTCCAGCATCTGCGGGAGGTTCCGCCCAACATCCGGCTGACGGGCATCCGCAGCGTAGGCGAGCTTCGCCCCTTCTTCGACTGACGGGCCAGAATTACATGCACGCAAGCACTTCGACGCCACTTCACAGCCAGGTCATGTGACATATTCTTTTTCTACGCGGGGATTTTACACAAATGAGCCTTCGAAGTGTCTCTCAGCGCCCTTTCAGCGCCCGAAAAATGACATTTCTTTTTCTGCCAGGAGGAGTTTACATACAAAACGTAAAAACCTATGACATACCGCCTTCTCAGAAAAAAAGTTTACACATTTCAGTCCTGAAAAGCCGGAAATCCTTGTTTTTCCATGCCAAATATGACATATCGATCTTCTCAGAAAAAGTTTTACACACCTCAGCATCTGGCATTACATTCCCAAGGGCATTGTGCCAGCGGGCAGGGCACTGCACGAGCGGATGCGGTGCGGGAATGATCCACCGCAGTATGAAAAAAGGGCGTCGCACTAATTAATGCGACAGCCCTGTTTTTCCTTCACACGGATCGGGGGACCGCCCCCGGCTCCGTTCTGTTTCCTTATTTGCTCTCCTGCTCCTTCTTGTAGTCGTCGATGATCTTCTGGGAGATGTTGGAGGGGACTTCCTCGTAACGCTCGAAGTTCATCACGAAGCTGCCTCTCGCCTGGGTCATGGTCCGCAGGGCGATGGCATAGTCCAGGAGCTCCGCCTGGGGCGCTTCCGCCATCAGCTTCTGTCCGCCGCCGGCTACCGGCTCCATGCCCAGAACCGCGCCGCGCCGTGTGGGCAGGTCGCCCATGACCGCACCGACGAAGTCATCGGGTACACGGATCTCCAGTCTCATGATCGGCTCCAGCAGGCAGGGCTTCGCCTCGGCGATACCCTTCTTGAAAGCCAGGGATGCGGCGATCTTGAAGGCCATTTCGTTGGAGTCGACTTCGTGGTAGGAACCATCATAGAGGATGGCCTTGACGTTCTGCACCTTGCATCCGGCCAGGGGGCCCTTCTCCATGCATTCCCGCAGTCCCTTCTCAACGGCAGGCACGTAGTTCTTCGGAACGGAACCGCCGAACAGTTCCTCGCCGAACTCGAACTCTTCCTCGGAGGGAGAGAAGCGAATCCAGACATCACCGTACTGGCCCGCGCCGCCGGTCTGCTTCTTGTGCTTGCCCTGCACGTCGGAATTGCCTTTGATCGTCTCACGGTACGCGATCTTCTGGGGAACGGTGTTGACGTCCACGCCGAACTTATCCTTCAGCTTGTCCTTCATGATGTTCAGCTGGATCTCACCCTGTCCGCCGATCAGCGTCTGGTGGGTTTCGATGTTGTTTTCCAGGACGAAGGAGGGATCCTCTTCCATGAGCCTCTTCAGGCCGGAACCCATCTTCTCGTCGTCGCCGCTCTTGGCCGGCTCGACCGCCTGATACAGGGTCGGGGACGGGAACTCGACCTTCGGGAACTTAATGATGTTCGCCTTCTCGCAGAGGGTGTCGCCCGTCTTCGTGTTCTGCAGCTTGCCGATGGCTACGATATCGCCCGCAACCACTTCCGGCGCGTCTTCCTGGTTCTTGCCCCGGACGAAGAACAGGGAACCCAGCTTCTCGTCCTTTTCGGAAGAGGCGTTGTAGATGCTCTGTCCGGCCTTGATGGTGCCGCTGATGACCTTCGCCAGGGAAATCTTGCCCAGGAAGGAGTCGGCCAGGGTCTTGAAGATGAAGACCGCCGGCTTTCCAGCCGGATCCACCGCGACCTCGATGTCCGCGCCGCTGCCGTCCACCGCCGCGTAGGGCTCGTGGTCTTCCGGCTTGGGTACGAAGTCGATGAACTGCTGCAGGGCCTGCTCGATGCCTTCACCGGTCATCGCGGAGCAGGCGAATACGGGAACGATGTCGCCGTGGCCGATGCCCACGGAGAGTCCCTTGGCGAACATTTCATCGGTCAGCTCCATGTTCTCGAAATAGTATTCCATGAGTTCCTCGTCGGTTCCGGCGATTTCCTCTTCCATGGATTCCCGGTCGTCCAGAGTGACGACGGAAGTGCCGAACTTATCCTTCAGCGCCTGGACGATCTCGTCCAGGTTGACGTTTTCCTTGTCGGTTTTGTTGATCAGGAAGAAGCGGGGAACGCCGAACTTCTTGCAGGATTCCCATGCCTTCTCGGTACCCACCTGGATGCCGGAGGACGCGTCCACCACGATGGCGGCGGCTTCCACAGCTCTCAGCGCGGAATTGACCTCTCCCATAAAATCAAAGGATCCCGGTGTGTCCACAAAGTTGAGTTTGACCTTGTTGTACTCAACCGGAACGACTGTCTCGTTGATGGAATAACCCTTTCCAATCTCCATCTTGTCATAATCGGACACCGTCTGCCCATCCTCGACACGTCCCAGTCTGCTGATCACGCCTGTTGCCAGTAATGCTGCTTCAAGGAACGTGGTTTTACCGCAGCCGCCGTGTCCAACCAGCGCGATGTTTCTGATATTCTCGCCTTTGTAGCCTTTCATTCGCTAAGACCTCCCTGATAATTTAATGATATACATACGCCGTCATTATAACATCGCCATAATGCCGGCGCAATGACTTTTATACCCCGGAACCATGCCGGTTCCGTCTTTAGAATTCCGCCGATTTCGGCGTTCTCGGGAAGGGCAGGACGTCCCGGATGTTCCCCATTCCCGTGATGTACATGATGATCCGCTCGAAGCCCAGTCCGTAGCCGGAATGGACCACGCCGCCGTACTTGCGCAGATCCAGATACCAGCGGTAATCGTCCTCGGTCATGCCGATCTCCTCGATGCGGCTCTTCAGCAGCTCGTACCGCTCTTCCCTCTGGCTTCCGCCGATGATCTCGCCTACGCCGGGCACCAGCAGGTCGCAGGCCGCCACCGTCTTGCCGTCATCGTTAAGCCGCATGTAGAAGGCCTTGATGTCCTTCGGGTAATCGGTGACGAAGACGGGCTTTTTGAAAATCTTCTCCGTGATGTACCGCTCGTGCTCCGTCTGCAGGTCGATCCCCCACTCCACCGGGTACTGGAACTGCTCGCCGGATTTCAGCAGCAGATCCACCGCCTCGGTGTAGGTGATCCGGGCGAAATCGGAACTGACGATGTTGTCCAGCCGGTCCAGCAGACCCTTGTCGATGAACCGGTTGAAGAAGTCCATCTCCTCCGGCGCCTGCTCCAGCACGTAGCGGATCACGTATTTGATCATGGCTTCCGCCACGTCCATGTTGCCTTTGAGATCGGTGAAGGCCATCTCCGGCTCGATCATCCAGAACTCGGAGGCGTGCCGGGCCGTGTTGGAATTTTCCGCCCGGAAGGTGGGACCGAAGGTATAGATGTCGCGGAAAGCCAGGGCAAACGCCTCGCCCTCCAGCTGTCCGCTGACGGTCAGCCCCGTCTGCTTGCCGAAAAAGTCCTGGCTGAAATCGATGCTGCCGTCCTCGGTTCTGGGGATGTCGTTCAGATCCAGCGTGGTCACCTGGAACATCTCTCCCGCGCCCTCGGCGTCGCTGCCGGTGATCAGCGGCGTATGCACGTAGACGAAATTGTTCTCCTGGAAGAACTTGTGCAGTGCAAAGGCAACCAATGACCTTACCCGGAACACGGCGGAGAAGGTATTGCTTCTGGGCCGCAGGTGGGCGATCTCCCGCAGGAATTCCATGGAGTGGCGCTTCTTCTGCAGCGGGTAGTCCGCCGCGGAATCCGCCTCGATCCGAACACTCTTCGCCTTGATCTCGAAGGGCTGCTTCGCCTCCGGAGTGAGCACGAAGGTGCCCGTCACTTCCAGAGCCGCCGCGATGGGCGCCTTGGAGATCTCCCCGAAGTTGTCGATGAACTCCGCCTCGTAGACCACCTGCAGGGACTTGAAGAAGGATCCGTCGTTGAGTTCGATGAACCCGAATTTGTTGGATCCCCGGTTGGTTCTGACCCATCCCCGGACGGTGACCTCCCCGCCGGCGTACTTTTCGCTCTCTCTGAACAACTGTCTGATCGTCACTTCCGTCATGGTTGCTTTTCTCCTTTTACAAAATGAACACCGCCGCGCATTGCGCACGGCAGTGTATTATATCACATGATTCAGTTTCTGTTAACCGGTCAGCAGAGGGATTTTTTCCCGGTCAGATTGTCGATGTGCTCCGGCTCCTCCATCATGTCACGCAGGGTCACGCTTCCGAAATACTCCAGCAGTACGTTGTGCATGCCCGTCCAGAACTTCTTCGTCCGGCAGATGTCTTCCCTCTCGCAGAGCGGTGCGTTCTTCTTCAGGCACGCCACCGGCGCGATGTCGCCTTCCGTCAGTTCCAGGATCTCCAGTGCAGTGTACTCTTCCGGTTCTCTGGTCAGCTGATAGCCGCCGCCTTTGCCGTGCACGCCTTTGATCAGACCCGCCCTTGTCAGCGGGGGCAGAATCCGTTCGATGTACTTCAGCGAAATGTGCTGACGGGCCGCGATATCCTTCATGGGAATCAGCGTTCCTTCCCAGTGTTCTGCCAGATCAACCATGACACGCAGCGCATACCGACCTCTGGTTGATACTTTCATAATAACTCCCCTCTTCTCACCTTTTCACTTAATTACTGTTTTGGTATCCAATTCACTCCGTAGTTATGATATATTCCTATGAATTGTCTGTCAACTGCTGTTTCGAAAAAGGTGCGATCCGCCGGCGCCTACTGCCGGGCGCGCCAGAGCAGGACGTTGTCCTGAAACTCCGCCGCGATCTCGCCGCCGTCCGTCAGCCAGGTCAGATAAGAGCGGATGGTGCTCCCCACCAGGGCGTGCTGCTCCGCCGTCATCTCCAGGTCGTAGGCCTCGAAGATCCGCTGCAGGATCCGGTCAAATCCCGCCGGCTCCCGGCAGATCTCCAGGATCCGCTCCCCGATCTCATGAACCTTGTCCATGTTGACCTGGGCCAGGGGGGCGATGTTTTCCGTTGCCTTTGCATGGGCCGGGACGAAGAGTTTCGCCTCCATTTCCTTCACCTTCTGCAAAGTGTCCAGATAGGCGGCCACGTCCACCAGGAAGCCGACCTGATACTTCGCCAGCGTCTCCTCCCCGGAAAGGCAGTCGGCCAGATAGACCACGTCCTCCGCCGTGCGGAACCCCACCATGTCGAAGGAATGTCCCGGAAGGGGCACTATCTCCATGCCCTCCGGCAGGACCTCCGCCGTCAGCGGCTCGGCGTCGCTGGCCTGGGCCATCATGAACTTGTGGCGCAGGGATTTGGGCGGATTGCCGCCGTACAGATAGGAGGGCTCCAGCACCGGATGCACGGTGAAGTCCCGTTCCATGCCCGGCGCGAAAACCCGGCAGCCCGTCTGGTTCTGCAGATACCGGTTGCCGCCGATGTGGTCCGCGTGGGAATGGGTGTTGAGGATCGCCTTCAGCGTCCACCCCTTCTCCTCCAGGATCCTGCGCACCTTCTTTCCCGCGTCCTTGTCGTTGCCGCCGTCGATGAGGTAAACCCCGTCGCCTTCCGTTCGCACCAGCCCGATTTTGGCCGGGCTCTGGATGTAAAAGCAATGCTCCGACGCCTGAATCAGTTCATACATGATCCGCTCCTTCTACAGCTCGATGTATTCCGCCGTGCCGCCCTTCTGCCGGATGATCTCCATCACATCGTCGGCCTTCAGGAACATGGTCGCCGAACTGTCGTTGGGATGGGCGTCCATCAGCCCCTCCTGAAACTCGCTGTCGATGTACACCTTCACCTTGTGTTCCTCGTCGTTCAGGGCGCCGAAGGGCCCCACCGCGCCGGCCACCACGCCCAGCATCCGGTCCAGGTCCTCCGCCGAGGCAAAGGACAGGGCGCTGGTTCCCAGGATCTCCCGCACCTGCTTCAGGTCGATGGACTTGTCCTCCTTGGTGACGATGATGAAGTAGTTGCGCTTTTTCTTGTCCCGCAGGAAGAAGTTCTTCGTGCCCGCCTCCTTGTGGGGCAGCCCCAGTTCCTTGGCCTCCTCCACCGAGGAGATCGGCTCGTGATCGTATACTTCAAAGGCAACGCCGCCTTCCTTCAGCAGCTGCAGAATTTCGTCCCTGTTCATCTCCGTTCCTCCGTTTTTTTCTTCAATTATAGCCTATATCTTGACCAGCTGCCACAGCGCTTTCTGCACGTTAAACCGAAGTACGTAAATGCGCTCCGTGTTGCCGATCATCCCCTGGCACCGGTACGTCCAGATATCGTACCCCAGGGACCGGTCCTTCTTCACATCGAGTATGCACCCGACCCGGTACACGTGCACATTGCCGTACCGGTCCCTCACCCGGAACCGGTGCGGCTCCGGCGGCTCTCCGGCGCAGAACGTCGCGAGCACATCAATCGTCTGCTGTATCCGTTTCATGACGGATTCTCCCATCCCCCTATGCGTTGCCTTTGCCCCGCCGCGGCCTGCGCGCCGGAGCTTTCCTGTAATCCCTGCCTGCATTATACTCCCGCTCCGACAAAAAGTAAACATATGTTCTTTTTCGGCTGTCGAGTTCCTGACCACCTCGTTCTTATTCTGTATTTTTCTCTCATCGCGCCGGGAATCACAGAATCCTCGCAGTCTGGAACCCCGAATTCCCCCTGATCTGGCGCAGATTCTGTATTTCCACTCATTATCCGGATTTCTGCCGACTGAATGGACATTTATTCTGTAGAATCATGAAAACAAAAGGATTCTCACTGAAAAAAACCGTTTAATCCAATTTGAAAGGATTAAAATCTGTAATGAGCGCTTCCATATATTTCCTTTTTACTGAATATGGAGATAATTACCAGTCACAGGACTGCGAGCCGGATTAGTAAGCACAGATCGAAAAAGGAATTCGAAGTCTTGTACACGGCCTGCGTGAAATGGGGATCCGACAAAAGGATGTGCCGGTCAAGGCAATGAAAATCCCGCCCCGGAGGGCGGGATGGAATCGGCCAGGGCGGAGCGGGGAAAGCCTCCCTGCTCTGCCCTTCTTTATATTGTTATTACCCCTTTCGGCCGAATTTCAAAGATGGTCTGATGTTGGGAATCTGTAAGCTGACCCCGGTCAGCAGCTTGGTCAGCCAGATGAAGAATACCAGCACCGCGAGAGGGATCGCGCAGGAGGTTACGATCAGGACCGCAATGGCCTCCGTGATCCGATTCATCGTGTTTTCGAATTTCTCCAGCTGGGCGGACACACCGCCTTTGACTTTGTTGACCAGTTTGTCGATCGCGTTCCCATCCTCCTGGTTCTTGGCGGAATCCTGGATTTCTTTCGCATCGTTGCGGGTATCCTCGATGGTCTGCTGTATGGACTGCTCATAGCTGGCGTCGATTTTGTCCGTCACCACACCGCTGACCGGAATGACGGCAAACACCATCAGGGCAAAGAGGATCAGCTTGACGCCGACTTCCTTCCACGTCTTGTTCTCGAAGAACAGGGATGCGATCAGGATCAGGCACCCTGCCGGGACGAGGATCCTGAAGGCCAGCGCACCGGTAATGGTCACCATCCATTTCTCCAGGCAGAGGGCTGCCAGGATAAACATGAAGTAACCGCTCAGGCCCGCCATCTGGTCCGCGATCGGCGTCCCCGCATCGCCCGGCAGCAGGGAAATCGCTGTGGACGATGCCGCCGTCACCCCCATCAGCTCCGTGACACTGGTCCGCTTCTCATCCAGCGACTGGTAGGTTCCCTGGAAGTTTTCCGCCGATGAGGCGACTCCGGAGATCCAGAAGAAGGACACCAGGGCAACGGCCAGCAGAATGGCGATGATGACGATGGTCTTCGTTTCAGTTATCCGTTCTGTTCTCAGTTCCATAGCGCGCCTCCTTTCTTTTCTGTTAGCTCAGCAGATGAACTTCACCGATCAGCGGCAGAGGATCGCTCCTCCAGTTCGCTGCCCGGTAGATGCCCATCACGATGAAGACAAATGCGGCAACTCCCACCGCCCAGGACAGCCTGTCGCCCACGTTGGGCAGCATCACGCACAGTCCGCCCACAATCTTCAGCAGATTGATGGACAGTGCCTGGTTCAGGTGATGGGCCACGAAGGCATCGGTTCTGTCCCTGACGATAAAGGCAATGATCCAACCGATCCATGTTATATAGGAAATTACCGCTACGGTTCTCGGACTCATGGTTCTCATTTCACTCACTCCTTTCTCTAATCCTCCCCGACCGCCGCGCCAGGGCGGCGGCCGGTACTCAATACTCCCTGTACAGTTTTCGGAATTCCGGGTCTCTGTCTCGGGGTACCGTCGAGCACACCGTGCCCGCCAGCATGACCAGGATGTCATCGACCGGTCCGGCGAACAGATCCGGCGAGACACAGTACAGGATTGCTGCGATCAAAATCAGTCTTTTCATCTTGTACACCTCCTTGCCTCGATTCATTGTCCCTGAGGACTTTCCAAACTAACTTTTTACGCCTATAGCATACAGTCGGCACCCCTCCTGCGACATCGCTATGTATGCGGAACGGATGAGATTTTTACCGCAAAAAATACGAAAAAACCGGCCTGAAAACCGGTTTGTTTTACCCCCGCCGCGAACTTCACGGGATCAACATATTGGGCGTATATAATGGTTCAAGATGTAAGGTTGCAAAAGCAAGGAGAACCCGATGAAACCCTTTGATCCCAAAAGCTTTCATAACATTCTGGGCAACCTGCTGCAGGACGAGCGGGTCGCTGAAATGAAGCGCTTCGTGCAGCACGGCAGCATAACCACCTATGATCACTGCCGCAACGTGGCCAGCATAAGCCAGAGAATCAACCGGGGCCTCCGTCTGAAGGCCAACGAGGATACCCTTCTGAAGGGCGCCATGCTGCACGACTATTTCCTCTACGACTGGCACGACAACCCCCGGGACCACAACGGCTGGCACGGCACCGCCCACGCAGGCGTCGCCTGCCGGAACGCGGAGAAGGATTTCGATATCGATTCCCAGACCGCCCACGTCATCCGCAGCCACATGTGGCCGCTGAACATCACCAGCGTTCCCCGCAGCCGGGAGGCCTGGATCGTCTGCATCGCCGACAAGCTGGTCTCCGCACAGGAAACTATTCGCCACCGGCGCTGAGCCGGTCCGCAAAGGCCCTCGCGGCCTTTCTTTTTTCTTCGTCCATAAATTCAGAGGTGTATCCCAGATGCTGTCCCCAAAGCATCTCCCGGTAGACCAGGCGCGAATGCCTGCAGTACCGCCGTATCCCCTCCTCGAAGAGATCCGGCCCCCTGTCCCGGGGATAGCCGCTGGTCACGATGAGGGCGACCTCTTTTCCCTCCCACAGGGAAGGCCCCCGTTCTTCTCCGTAATACATGTTCATAGCGTAGACCAGCCGGTCCAGCATCGCCTTCATGGGCGGCGTGCAGTACCAGGAATAGACGGGCGTGGCCAGGAGAATCAGATCGCAGTCCGCCACCGCGGGAAAGATCCGTTCCATATCGTCCTTCCTGGCGCAGGTGATCGCCGTCCAGTCCTTCTGGCATTCCCGGCATGCCACGCAGGGCAGGATCTCCTGGGAATACAGATCAAACTCCGTCACCTGCCAGCCCTTTTCTTTCATGAATGCCACCACCGCATCCGTCAGTCTGTTGGTGTTGCCTTTTTCCCGGGGACTGGCCCGGAATACCGCTGCACGCATCGTCTCACCCTCTCTCCGTCCGCTGCTTCAGGAAGCCGCCGGATTTTCTTCTCCGCATCCGGCTCCTCCCGATACTTGAATTCTACACGATCTGACGCCGATCGTCATCATCAGATCGACCCGATCACCCGTTTATTGATTTCCACCATCACGGATACGATCCCCGTCCCCTTTTTCCCGAAGTATTTGTTGGGAACCATCGACCCCTTATAGGGATAATTGAACGCGGTGGTCAGCCCCAGACTCTCACAGACTTTGCAAATGCCGGCAACCACATCCTCCGAGTAATAATCCGGCTCCGTTCCTATGCACACGTCCGGGAAATCCGTCCATCCGAACAGGCGGTTCACCGTCTCATCGCTGAAGGAGTGCAGATCGATGATCAGGCACCCGCCATGCTCCTTCAGGATGGCTTCCGTCCTCCGGTTCAGCTCCTCATGATGCCGGTCATAGATCTCCGAAACCGTCCGGATATGATCGTCGGTGGGGCGAAACATTTCGTTGCCTTTGCTGTCGCGGGTATAGATGTATCCCATGCCCCAGGCTTCCATGGGTTCCGTGCCGTCCCGGAAACGCTCCACGTCGCAGTACAGCCGGGAATAGGGAAAGGCAACGGTCTGCTCTTTCAGCGCCTGCGGGACAAGGCCGGTGATTCCCGTATCGCACATGAACAGGTTCTCCTCCTGCAGTTCTTCCTGGCTGATCAGGGCCGTTCTCCTGTAGTCCTCCGGGATATATAAGGATGCGTGGGGAATGTGAATAAGAATTGGTTTCATGTCGTGCTCCTCCTTTGCGATGGACTCGTCCGGTCCGCTTTTCCACAAAAGAGCACGGCATGAAAAAAGTCCCATCGTCATGACGGGACCTCTGCTTCTGTTTCCATCCCATCGTTCAAGCCTTAGCACCTTGCCGGTTCCGGTAGGTTGCTGCACGGTCATCGAGCTTGTCTCTCGCGTGCTCTCTATGGTGTATTGAATTGTCGTCTACTATCTATTTACGCCGAAACTTCGGATTTCCTTTTTTCTATTTTCGGCTGCCCTCAGTCCGGCTATCCCCGGTCCGTCCGCCCTCAGTCCCTCTCCGGGACGATCTCCAGCCAATAGCCGTCCGGATCCTTGATGAAGTAGATCCCCATGGCCGGATTTTCGAAGCAGATGCAGCCCATCTCCTCGTGGAGCGCGTGGGCCGCCTCATAATCGTCGGTACGGAAGGCAAGATGGAACTCCTCTTCCCCGATGTCGTATTTCTGGGGATGGCCGGCGAGCCAGGTCAGCTCCAGCTCGAAGTCCGCCTGCCCGTTCCCGATATAGACGATGATGAAGGATCCGTCCTCCGCCGTCTTCCGCCGCAGCTCCTTCAGCCCCAGCGCCTTCTCATAAAAGGCCAGCGACCGGTCCAGATCGCTGACGTTATAGTTCTCGTGGATCATCCTGAAAATCATGGTTTCCTCCTCAGCATGCGATCCCCTTCGCGCTTTCCCTAGCACTCGATCCCCTTCCGGGAGCATACGCCCTGCCGGTAATAGTGCTTCACTTCCTCCATCTCCGTCACCAGGTCCGCCCGCTCCCTCATGGCTTCCGTAGCGCCCCGGCCCGTAAGGACCAGCTCCACGCTGTCGGGCTTTTCGTCCATCAGCTGAAGGACCCTTTCCTCAGGCAGAAGCTGCAGCTCCACGGCGACGGTCACCTCATCCAGGATGACCAGATCGTAGTCTCCGCTTTTCATCGCTTCCTCCGCCCGGGCCAGGCCCTCTGCCGCCCCGCGGAGATCCTCATCCGTGGGCTGACGGTCGATGAGGCAGCCGGCCGATGTGCCGAACAGCTCCACCTTCACCTCCGGGAAACGCTCCCGCAGGATCCCGATCTCGCCGTACTCCATCTCCTTGATGAACTCGCCCAGGTAAACCCGGAGCCCAGCGCCGGCTGCCCGCATGGCCAGGCCGAGAGCCGCGGTGGTCTTGCCTTTGCCCCCGCCCGTGTAGATGTGGGTGTAGCCCCGGCGCATCTGCCCGATGCCCAGCCGGTCATAGGCAAGCCAGCGTTCCAGGTCGGCGGCGGCCTGTTCCCGGTTCTCGAAGCGGATCACCGTCATGCCCAGGTCCTTCGCCGCCCGCACGTTAGCTTCCATGTCATCGATGAAAATACATTCCCGCGGGTCCAGATCATACTGGTCAAAGAGGGCCTGGTAGATGGCCGGCTCCGGTTTGATTGCCTTTGCATAGCAGGAAAAGACGCCCCCGTCCATGTGGGGGACGAAGTCCAGCGCCCCGGGGTTCGTTCCCATCAGATACTCGGAATAGTTGGACAGAAAGTAGACGCGGTAGCCCCGTTCCTTCAGGGACTCGATCCAGGGAATGGCGTAATCCAGCCGCCGGACGCACTCGCCCACCCGGTCGAAGGCCTCCTGGATCTCATCCCGGACCCCCGGATCCGCGCGGAAAAACAGCTCCAGCACCTCTTCCGGAGCCGTGCCCCGGTCCAGTTCCCACCAGTGTCCCGTCCGCCACATGGCGTCGGTCACCCGCTGGACCCTTTCCTCGTCGAACATCCCGCGGGCGTAATCCATCCACTCGAACCCGACGAGGACTCTGCCGATGTCAAAAACGATGTTTCGGATCATGGCCGGAATCCTGCCCTATTCGCTGAGCTTTGTGATCATCTGGTCATAGGATGTGCCCGTCGGTGTCATCTTCCCAACGGCATCCCAGATGGGCTTGTCCTGCTCCGCGCCGTTGGGCGCGTCGACGGAAAAGATCACTTCCTGAATATCCTTGGTGCAGGCATCGCAGAGTGCGCTGTACTCGGGCTCCTGGATCTCCTCGCCGTCCATCCAGAAGGTGATTTTCGCGCCAGGCGGCTGCTCCAGCATGGAGTTCATGAATTCGTTGATGAAGCCGAACCGCTCCGTCTGGTTCAGGTTCCCCTCCGCGTCCATCTTGTAGCGGTTCATGGTCCCGCTGCCGAACTCCGCACCCCAGAGGAAGGAATACATCTGCAGGCTTCCGTCCTTGTTGGCAAAGACAGCGTAATTGGTTCCGCCCTGCACCTCGTAATCATAGAGGGCGTCGGAGGGCAGATCGCTGTATTTGGAATAAGCCATGGGTTTTTCGTAGGACACCTCCGCGGCACTGCCGTCCCGGATGGTGTAGATCTTCATATAGGGAAAATCCTTTTCCGGGTCCCTGACAAAGTAAAGCAGTTCCGGAACGGCGTCACCGTTCAGATCGCTCAGGGCGGCGAGACCCTCCTGATCGGCCCGGGTGTAGGCCTTGATCGCCTGTTCATCGGCCTGGAGCACCTCCAGATAGGCTGCCTTCCACACGCTTTCCTCTACGGCCTGCGTGCCGGCATCCTCGCCGCTGGCCTCGGTCTCCTCGCCGGACCCGCCGCCGGATCCGCCGCAGCCGTAAAGGCAGACTACGCTGAAGCTCAGGCAGAGCGCCAGCAGAATCATCATCCATTTTTTCATCATGCAGTCTCCTTTTCTATCCACGTCATCAGAAAATCCACGATCCTGCGCTGCTGATCCGCGGTCAGCTCCACGCCCCGCGGCACGTGATACCACTTCTCCAGACACCCCCGGCAGCAGCATGCGCAGGCGTGCTGGGCGATGAACACCGGATGCCCCTTCATGGGAGTCTGCCGGCCGTCGTTCTCCGGCCAGGCCGGAGCCAGCTTCCGCCGGACAAAATCCTCCGCATGGGAGCGGATGGTGTCCATGCCTTTTTCTTCAATGTACTGGCGTTCCCGCCGGCCCAGATGAAACCGGCTCCGGAATTTCGAGCGGGCAAGCCGGGCGAACGCTTCTTCTTTTGTCTGCATAACGATCCACTCCGCCGGCCGGTGCCCATCCTCGGGGCCGCGCCGGCTACTCTTCGATCTTCCGGGCCTGCCGCGCCGGCTACTCTCCGATCTTCCGGGCCTGCAGCGACACCTTGATCTCGCCGCCACGGATCACCTGCTGTCCCACCTCCTCAAAGCCCATGGCTTCATGGAACTTCAGGCTGGGTCCGTTGTAGGGGACGATGTCGATCTCCGCGGTGACAAAGGCAACCCCGGTCTCTTCCGCCCGCTGGAATACGCCCTCATAGATCTTCCGGCCCAGGCCGCATCCCCGGTAGAACTCATCGATCACGATCCGGTCCACATACAGGAACTGATCGTAGGTGTTGGAAAACCAGATGTAGTTCTCGCTGGTGTAGTCAGGCAGGCCTTCCCGCAGCGCGATGAGGAAGGCCGCCGGCTTGCCGCCGACCTCCGCGACCTGGAACATCTCGCTGACACCGAGAAAGTACTGGTACTTCTCCTCGTCCATAGGGGAGAGGACTTCCACGTTCACCCGGTTCAGATCCAGGATAAAGGGCATATCCTCCAGATCCGCGTCACGGATCGTAACCTCCGGTCCCTTTCGGAACAGAAGGTCAGGCTTCGTCTCCTGATTACTCATATCCATCTCCTGTTTCTTCCTGTTCACCGCCACTGCCCGAAGGGACAGGGGTGCGGCGAGAAGGCTGAGCAGTATGATGATGACGATGATCAGCGTCTTCATCACGGTTTCTCCTTGTTACGTGATTACGATAATCCGCAGGCGCCGGCGTTAGCCGCCGCGGCCGCCATTAATCGTAGTAGTCGCTGTCTTTGACGCCCTTGGCCAGGAGGCCGATGATGATGCCTGCCGCCACGGCGAGGGCCGCCTTCATCCAGTTGCTGTCCGACGGAGCCGGGGCAGCCTTCCGGGACCTGCGCGGGCCGCTGCTCTGCAGGGGTGTCTGAACCTTCCGATTCCAATCCGTTTTTTCTTTCATTGCCCTTCCTCTCCTGTTCTGTGCACTATTCTTCCTGTCCTTCACGCCTCATTCACCAGCTTTCCCGTCATGTGATCCGGCGTGATCTCGAAGCAGAGCACGTTCTGGCCCACCTTGGCGATCTCGTCGTCGGCGTAGTTGACGTCATCGGTGAACTTCGCGCTGAGCCCCACGCAGATCTCCCGTACCTTTTCCGGTTCCTCCTCATAGGAGAAGAAACGGATCCGCCCGAAGGTGATCACGCTTTTGATGTTCAGCGCCCAGTCCCCTTCCTCTCTGTAACCCTCGTCCATCACGCAGAAGGAGACCTTGTCACAGGCCTTGATGGCATCCAGCTTGTGGCCGGACTTGGCGCCGTGGAAATAGATCTTCCCGTCCGCTTCGTTGTACCAGTGGCTGATGGGCAGGCCGTAGGGATAGCCGTCCTCACCCAGTACGCTGAGCACACCGCGCTTTGCGTTTTTCAGCACCTCGACGCACTCCGCATCGGAAATCTGCTGCTTGAATCTGCGCATCTTTCTGAACATGTTGTTTCCTCCTTATCGTTTCGTTATTTCTTAAAACTGGGATCGTCCAGCCCCTTCCATCCGAATCGGATGATCGAGGCGATCACAGACCCCAGAATGACCAGCTCCGTCAGCAGGCCGCCGTAGGCTTTGGTCATCAGGTCGTAAAGCAGCCAGCAGGGCGAGACGCAAAACAGTTCCCCCAGGCGGAGGTTCTTCGCGCTGTTGGTCCAGTAGGTCAGCGTGCCAACAACCATGGCGATAAAGGGCAGCAGGTCCAGCCAGCTTTCCCAGGTGAGGATCATATTGATCAGGCTGGGCACGCAGAACAGAATGGCGACGAACCAGTTCCTCACCCAGGGCCAGTCGTTGTATTTGCACAGCAGCATGTTCCGCAGGATCTGCAGGCCCATGTTGAACAGCCCGCCGGTGGCGCCCAGCAGGTAGAACTGCACCCCGTAAAACACGTTGGCGATGGACTGGATGACGAACAGCCCCCTATTCGATTTTACCTGAAACGAGATGATGAAGCACAGCGTCGACAGCACCCCGAAGGCGTTGGCAATGATGATTGTCATGGTATGAGTTGCCTTTGCATAAACACGCAGTCGAAGGGCTCCTCCCGGATGATCCTGTTCCGGTCGCCGGTGTAGCCCAGCTGCTCATAAAACTCCACTTTGTCCACGATGCTGGGGAGGACCGCCCGGCGGTAACCCAGCTCCACAGCCCACTCTTCCAGTGCCCGGACCACCCGGCTGCCCAGACCCTGATGCCGGTATTCGGGGAGGACGACCACCCGGCCGAACTGCATATCCTCCTCGTTTTCCGGGAACATCCTGCCCGTGGCGACGGGAAGGACGCCGTCCAGAATGATCACGTGCCGGGCATCGGTCTCATCGTGCCCATCGATCTCCTCTTCCAGCGTGATGTTGTTTTTCACGGCCATGGTCTGAATGCGGACGTAGTAGGCCCCCGCCCGCTGGGCGGCCGTGGACACGCGGATAATCTTTCGTTCCTCGCTCATTTCCCCGTTCCTCATATCTTCTCCAGCTTCGCCCGGAAGCTGATGGCCCTGGGCGTGTCCATGTCGTCGAACTGGACGATGTGGGCCTTCTTCACCGGATCCACGTCCACCACCGTCCCCTTGCCGAAGAGGAAGTGCTCGATGCGCTGGCCCTTTCCCAGGGTCTCGACACCGGAATCCCGGTCCAGGATCTCCTCCCGGCGGCGGATGTATTCCCGTGCCTCTTTGATCAGCCCCTCCCGGGGCGGCTCCGTATACTCCAGCAGATCCTGGTCGATGTCCAGAATAAACCGGGAAGGATAGCGGGGCGATCCGTCGATGTTCCGTCCCTCGGACATGGTCAGGCTCAGGCTCTTTTCCGCCCGGGTCATGGCCACGAAGGCCAGCCGCCTCTCCTCCTCCATCTCGTCCCGCGTGCGGATCTTCCGCGAGGGGAAGATGCCCTCGCTCATCCCGCAGAGGATCACGTGGGGGAACTCCAGCCCCTTGGCCGCGTGCACCGTCATCAGCTTCACCTTGTCCCGCTGCTCGGCGGCGTCCGTGTTGGAAAACAGGGCCACGTGGGACAGATAATGGGTCAGCTCCGTCTCTTCGCCGCAGGTGGTCTCAAACTCGTAGACCGACTGCTTCAGCTCCGCCAGATTGTCCAGCCGCTCCTGGCTTCCCTCGGTGCGCAGCATCCGCTCGTAGCCGCTGTCATCCAGGATCGACGACAGCAGGTCGGAAACCGTCCTTCCCTCCAGAGAGGCGGCGTAACTGTCGATGAGGCTGATGAACGGGGTTGCCTTTGCCCCCTTCATCTCCGGCGCGTCCCGGTGCTCTTTCAACGCCTCGTAGAGGGTGCAGCCCTCCCGCTCGGCGGTCTCTTTCAGAAAGGCAATCCTCCGCTTGCCCAGATTCCGTTTCGGCACATTGCAGATCCGCAGGAAGGACAGGTCGTCCCGGTAGGCGATCATGCGCAGGTAGGCCAGCGCGTCCCGGATCTCCGCCCGGCCGAAAAACTGCACGCCGCTGTAGATCACGTAGGGGATCTTCTCCTTCAGGAGCACCTCCTCCACCGAGCGGGTCACGTAGTGGGCGCGGTAGAGAACGGTGATGTCGCTGAGGGGAACCCCCTCCTCCTGCAGCCGGCGGATCTTTCCGGCGATCCACTTGGCCTCCGCTTCCTGGTTTTCCGCCCGGTGGCAGCATACCGCCGGGCCGTCGGGCAGCGTGGGGATCAGGTCCTTTTTGATGCGCCCGGCGTTGCGGTCGATCAGGGAATTGACCGCCGCCAGGATCTGGGGCGTGCTGCGGTAATTGCGCATCATCATGATGGTCCGCACATCCCGATGGGCCCGGTCAAAATCCATCAGATACTTTCCGTTGGCGCCCCGCCAGGAGTAGATCGTCTGGTCGGGATCGCCCACGATGAACAGGTTCCCGTGGTAACCGCAAAGGGCTTCCATCAGCTCGTACTGCAGATCGTCGATATCCTGGAACTCATCGATCATGATGTATTCCAGCCGCTCCTGCCACTTCCGCCGGACATCCTTGTTCTGCCGGAAAATGTACAAAGTGAATTTGATCAGGTCGTTGTAGTCCAGGCCGAAGCACTTCTTTTCCTGGTACAGGTAGCCGTAGAAAATGATGTCCTTCGTCTCTGTGGCCGCCTCGTACTTGGCCCGCAGCGCCTCCAGGGACATATCGATCATGTCCTGGTAGTACTGGGGTTTTTCCTTCAGCTTGATGATTTCGATCATATCCCGTGCCTGGGAAAAGGTCATGTCCCGCAAAGTCAATCCCCGCTCTTCGTAGATCCCCTGGAGCATGGAGTCGATGTCCGCGTTGTCCAGGACGAGAAAACTTTTCGGATACTGGACCACATGGCTGTCCTCCTGGAGGACGGACACGCAGAACCCGTGGAATGTGTTGATGTATCCCGTGTCATCGTCGCCGGTCAGATTGTGGATCCGCTGGCGCATCTCACCCGCCGCCTTGTTGGTAAAGGTGACGCAGAGGATGTTGCCCGGCAGGATCCCGATCTCGTTGACCAGGAAGGCGAACCGGCTGGACAGGGCCCGCGTCTTGCCGGAGCCCGCCCCGGCGATCACCCGGACCATTCCTTCGGTGGCCGTCACCGCGGCCTTTTGTTCCTCGTTGAGTCTGTCCAGAAAGTCTTCCACGCTCAGGATCCTCTTCTCTTCCGATTGCCTCCGGCTACTGCCCGGGTTGCCTTTGCACTCTCTCCCCGGCCCACCGGTCGAATTCCCTGGCCGGCAGCGGGCGGGAGAAATAGTAACCCTGGAAACGGCGGCAGCCCATGGCATACAGGGTCTTCAGCTGCTCCTCCGTCTCCACGCCCTCGACGATCACCTTCATATCCAGGGACTCCGCCATGCCGATGATGGCGTTCAGGATGATCCGGCTGCGGCTTTCGTTTTCCGTCTCCCGCAGGAACTCCCGGTCGATCTTGAGCAGATCCGCCCGGACATCCTTGAGCATGCTCAGGGAGGAATAGCCCTTGCCGAAGTCATCGATTTCGATGCTGAATCCGGCCTCCTGCAGCCGGCCCAGGATGGCGTTGACCTCTTCCATATCGTCCACCAGGGCGGTTTCCGTGATCTCGATGCCCAGCCTGCTGCTGTCCACACCGTATTTTTTCACCAGGTCCGTCAGAACCTGGACCAGGTCGATGTTATAGAAATCCCTGGCCGACATATTGACTGAGATCATGAGATGGCTCCGGTCCGTGCCTTTCCACGCGGCGAGCTGGGCCACCGCCTGTTCCAGCATGTACACATCCAGTTCGTGGATCAGGCCGGCATTCTCCAGGGTCTCGATGAAATCCGCCGGCGGGATGACCGAACCGTCGTCCCGGACGCACCGGGCCAGGGCCTCCGCGCCGAAGGGTGTTCCGTCCGCCAGGGTCAGCGGCTGCAGATACATCCGGAACTGGTCATCCCCCAGCATCTTGTCGAAGCCGCTGATCAGCCTCTGCTCCGTGATGTCGCTCTGCATGGTTTTCTGATCGTACTCGGCTACGGCTGTCCGCACGTCGGAGCGGATCGTCCGCAGGGCCGTACTGGCCCGGTTGCACATGATGTGCACCGGAATAAAGGGGTCGTCCAGCCGGTAGACGCCGAACTGAATGCAGACCGTATAGGTCCCGCTGTTCACCGCCGCGGACAGAACCTCGGCGATCCCGTGAAGGTCCGCCTCCCGGTAGTGTTCCTCCGGGATCAGCACGGCGAAATGGTCTCCGCCCAGCCTGCCGCAAAGCCCGTCCGCCCTGCCGGCCAGCCGCTGCAGATGATCCGCCGTTTCCACCAGAACCTCGTTGCCGGTTTCCACGCCGAACATGTCGTTGATCAGATGAAAGCCCCGGATATCGCCGGAGATCATCGTCCAGGATCTGTCCGGCTCGTCCATGATCATCACCCGGGCCAGCTCATAAAAAGCGTCCGCGTTGAGCACCTTGGTCAGGCTGTCGTGGTTGGCGTGATACTGGGCCGCCATGTTGTTCACATTCTCCGCCGCCCGGTCGTTGGCCGCCTCCTGCGGATCCTCCTCATCCCGGATGCTGATCAGCTCCAGCACCGCGTCGTACCGGGCGCCGTCCTGCAGCCGCAGGCTGACCGGATTCGACTGGATATGAAAAAACTGGTCGTTGAATTCTTCCGTCTTGTGCTTGTGGCATCCCGTCCTGCACGCCGCGTTGCTGGAGCAGTTGGCGCACCGCTGATCCGACTGCCACACCCCGTAGCACCGCTCGCGGATGCTGAGGCGGCCGTCATCCTCGATCCCGAGGATCCGGCACTCCCGCGGGTCCACGATCCGGGCCAGATCATACATAGCGGACATGCTGTCCAGCAAGCTCTTCATTTCCTCGATCGTATACTCTGCTGTCTTCACGTTTCGTTCTCCCACAACCGATTACATCTTAGGTTATTATTATACAACGCCCGGGTTCCCGTTGGAAGTCTGATATCAGCAAAGGCAACCCCGAAAGTGCCGATTCTCTGATTGCTTTTCCGACGGTCCTTTTGCCGGCTCATCGACCATTAAAAAATGGGGTCAATACTGACCCCATTTAGCCTGCTCGACAGATGAAACCTGCTGTCCGTCCCTTATTCACCAACGGTGTCGTCCGGTGCAGGTGCCACTTCCACGGCCGGTTCCGCCGCCTCGGAAGCTGCTTCTGCAGGTGCTTCCGCTGCCGGCTCCACATCCACGACGGCTGCTTCTACCGCGGCATCGGCCCCGGCATCCTTTTGCGCAGCCTTCTTGGCATCGCGCCAGGCGTCGTAGGCGGCCAGATCGTCCTTGGTCAGGGCGATGCACGCCGCCAGGACCGCCGCGTCATCCAGCTGTCCTATGCCGATATGGTAATCCGGAATCAGATCCTTCGGATTGACCAGGTACAGCAGCGCGGCGACGATGAGCACCAGCGTCTTGGTCGGCGTCTCGGTGTACTCTTTTTCCATGTGATCCTTGAGCAGGGAAACCATCCGGGGAATCTCCGCCAGATAGGATCCCGCCTTGGGTACGTTTTCCAGCTTGGCCTCAACCTGCTCCAGCAGCTGTTCCAGCTTGCCGCCGTCTTCGAGAATGGAAGCGGCCTGGCCCTTGCCTCCCGCCAACAGGCTTTCAGCTTTTTCTTTGATCGCATCTACGTTCATGATTTACCTCCTGACTCATTGTAATCTATTCTGTCTTCACCGGGATCCGGTGAACATTTACACTCTGATGATGTACCCCTGGGCGTCCAGGTTTTTCATGTACATGGCCAGCCGCTCGAAGAGGGGCTCCGCCTCGTCGCCGAACTCCTCCCGCAAAAGCAATCCGATGTCGTAAACTGACCGCCGCCCGTCGATCTGTTTCCAGATAAAGCTTCCCATGGGCTCCAGGTGGATGTGGCCGATCTCCGGCTTGCCGAACACCTTCTGGGCGATGGTGTGGCCCAGTCCCCGGCGCCGCACATGGAGGATCACCAGATCCCTGCCGCAGCCGGCGGGCCCGTCGCCGGATTCAGCGACCGCGGACACGTCGCCGGACTCAGCGACCGCGGACCCGTCGCCGGATTCCTCTTCGCCATAGTCGTCCTCGCTGGGCTCAACGATCCAGTGCACTTCCGGATTCCGCCGGTAGACGAACTCCAGATAGTTTTCGTCCGGGTTATTTCTGCTCATCGGCGTTGCCTTTCTTCCTGCCGGAAAGGCTGGAATAGAGCACCGTAGCGGCCATGACCAAAAGCAGGCCCACCCCGCCCGGCTCGTCCAGATTCAGGGCGCCGGACAGATCGATGTGCTTATCGATGCCCGTCACCGCAAACACCGCAAGCAGGATGCCCATCAGGCCCTCGCCCGCGATCAGCCCGGAAGTGAAGAGGATCCCTCCTCCGATGTCGTCTTCTCCCGCCTTGGTGATCCAGTCCGAAATCTTCCGCAGAAGGCCGCCGATGAGCACCGCCGCCGTCACCTCCAGGGGCAGGTACAGGCCGATGGCCACCGCCAGGGAGGTCACGCCGAGGAACTCGACGGCGATGGAAATGAACACGCCGATGGCGATCAGCATCCAGGGCAGATTGCCTTCCATGACGCCTTCGATGATCAGCTTCATCAGCATGGCCTGCGGCGCGGAGAGTTCCACTGAACCGAATCCCCAGGCCTTGTCCAGCAGGATCAGGATTCCGCCGATGACCAGGGCGGCCGCGGCGATCCCGATGAGCTCGGAAACCTGCTGTTTTCTCGGCGTGGCGCCCAGCAGGAATCCGGTCTTCAGATCCTGGGAGGTGTCGCCCGCCAGGTTGGTCGCGATACAGATGACCGAACCGATGGCGATGGCTCCCATCATCCCGTTGATCCCCGTGTTGCCGGCCACTTTCAGCGCGACCGTAGCGAAAAGAAGGGTCGCGATGGTCATGCCGGAGACCGGGTTATTGCTGCTGCCCACGAGTCCGACCATCCGTGAGGACACCGTGCAGAAGAAGAAGCCGAACACGACGATCAGAACCGCGCCCAGAATGCTGACCGGGATCTGGGGCATGAACCACAGAACCAGGATGACCGCGATGACGCCGGCAATGATGATCCGCATATCCAGATCCTGGGCCGTGCGCAGATTGCCGTCCTGTCCCCTGTTCCTCATCCCGCGTACCGCGTCCCGGAAGGTGGAGATGATCAGCGGCATGGATTTTCCCAGGCTGATGAATCCCGCCGCCACGACGGCGCCTGCGCCGATGTAGCGCAGATAGTTGGACCAGATGCCCGTTGCGCCCTGCTCGGCGTAGACCTGGGCAACCGTATCCGTCGACGGCGCGATGGTAGCGTCACCGCCGAAGAAGACGATCATCGGGATCAGCACCAGCCATCCCAGGACACCGCCGGCGAACATCAGGGACGACACCCGGAATCCGCAGATGTATCCCACGGCCAGGAGCGCCGGGTAGGCCTCCACCGAAAACTCGGTTCTCAAAAACTTCAGCGGCGCCGTCACCACGCCGGGAATGACTTTCACCCCGTCCGTCAGCAGTTTGAACACGGCCGCCGCACCCATGCCGATGAATACCATCTTCGCCGAGGACCCTCCCCGGTCGCCCGCGATCAGCACCTGGGCACAGGCGGTGCCCTCCGGATAGGGCAGGGTTTCATGTTCCCTGACGATCAGCGCGCTGCGCAGAGGCACCATGAAAAAGATGCCCAGCAGACCGCCGCACAGGGCGATCACCGTGATGGTGAACAGGGACGGCGTATCGGTCAGGCCTTCCTTCGCCCAGAGAAAGATCACCGGCAGAGTAAAAATGCACCCGGCCGCCACGGATTCCCCGGCGGATCCCATGGTCTGGACGATGTTGTTTTCCAGAATGGAGTCCCGCTTCAGGATCATCCTGATGACGCCCATAGAAATGACGGCCGCGGGAATGGAGGCGGATATGGTCAGCCCCACCCGCAGGCCCAGATAGGCATTGGCCGCGCCGAACACGACGGCCAGCAGCACGCCTATAATGACCGATGTCTTTGTGATCTCCGGCAGAACCTGGTCTGCCGATATGTAGGGTTTGAATTCCTTTTTCATCTGTGTGCTCCTGCGCGCGAGAGCTTCCTTCAGCATGCTATCTCTTTACAGTAGTATACCCTTGCCGGGTATGCAAAAGCAACACTTTCCCGGGCAAGACAACACAACTGCATTCCCTTGCGAGGGAAAGATAACTGTTTCAAAACCCATCAAAAGAGCGTAAAATAGCATCATAGATATTCAGCAATACAGTAAAACAGAGAAAGGAGCGCGGCACATCATGCCGCGGAAGAACCATGAGAAAGAATTTTGGACCCAATTCCTTTATTACCCCGGAGCCGGTATTGATGATCGCCGCATACGACGAGAACGGTGTGCCGGATATCATGAACGCCGCATGGGGAGGCATCTCCGGCGTGAATCAGATTTCCATGTGCATCAGCCCGGGGCACAAGACCGTGAAAAACATACTGGTGAAAAAGGCTTTTACCGTTGCCTTTGCCACAGCAGATCTGGTTGTCGCTTCCGACTATGTGGGCATCGTCTCGGCGAATGACGTTCCCGACAAGTTTGCACGGGCCGGCTTCACCGCCGTGAAGAGCGAATATGTGGACGCGCCGCTGGTCGACCAGTATCCCGTGGCTTTGGAGTGTGAAATGGTCAGCTATGATGCGGACACTCACATCATGATCGGTAAAATCGTCAATGTTTCCGCCGACGAAAGCGTCCTGACCGAGGGCGCCATCGATCTGGCGAAACTGAAGCCCATCGTCTACGACGGCATGAATCATAACTACAACATTTTGGGAGAAGTTGTGGGCAAGGCCTTCGAAGACGGAGAGCAAGTCAACTACTCACCACCTGGGCTGAGGCCCTGAGGTGGGAGCTTGTGACTGGCCCGTGGTAAACGGCGTTTCCGCCTCCCACGTTTGGTACTGCCGAAGCAGCTGCCGTCACATCGGGGCCGGCTGACAGCGGCTGTTCAACAAGATCCGCATCGGCCAGGCCATCGAGCTGGGCGCCACGGAGGGCCTGACCTCCATCGCCCCGACGAATCCCTACAGCTACAACAATTTCCTGATCCTCAATTTTGAGATCGCCGACCGCCGGCCTCTTTACGGCGGCAAGGACCGGTATCTCCTGCGCAAGGAGTTTTTCAAGACGCCGGACAAGATGCCGGAGCTGGTCCCGCCGGTCATCCACCCATAATACATGCACGCAAATAACCATGCCGCCACACCGCAGCCTGGCCAAATGACAAACTTTTTCCCAGCGCGGGAGTTTTACATATTTAGCCCTCGGAGGGCCTTTTCGAACCCTGTCAGCGCTCAAAAAATGAAAAACATTTTCCATAGAGCCGGTGTTTACACGGAAATCGGGAAAAACTATGAAAACATGTTTCCTCAGATAAAGTGTTTACATCAAGGCCCTTGGAAAAGCCTGCAAAACCCAGTATCTTAAGCTTTTTCCGGGCCGGCCATCACTCTCAGCCCTCTTCCGGGCCTCCCTCCGCCAGCATCTTTTTCACCTGCTCGGCGGTGGTCTTTTTTTTCGTGGCCCTGTCGTACTTCCAGATGATGAAGTCGCAGCCCTTGCCTCCGGGCTTCCAGCCGGAACAGCCGAAGCCCTTCTTGTTTTCGTAGACCGGCTTGCCGCACTTGGGGCAGTTGCCCAGGGAGACCTTTTCCGGTTTTTCCGGGAAGGCAAAGGCAACTCCGCCGTCGGGCTTCATCTCCAGGTAGGCGGAGAATGATTTCCCTGCCTTGCTCTTGAATCCGCGGAGAAGCTTCGTCTTCTTTCCGGCGAGGAGCGCGGCGATGGCCTCATCGTCCAGCCACTTGCCGGCGACGGTTTTCCAGAAGACGAAACCGCATTCGCACTCAAGTTTCTTCAGGGTGCCCTGCAGTTTTTTGCCGCAGCGGGGACAGGTGAACTCCGTCGGCTGGGGCGCGTCCACGGGGCCGGCCGGGGCGCTGCCGATGATGTCGGTGATCTCCTTGCGGACCGCCGCCAGCACCTCTTCACAGGTCTTTTCTCCCCGGGATACCGCCTTGGTGTCCCTGCCCATTTCCGCCGTCTTCACGCTGGACATATCGATGCCCAGCACCCGGCAGCTTTCCACCAGGAAGCGGCCGTTGGGCTGGATGGTGTAGGTGTTCTTCGTCAGCTTGATGTAGTCCTTGGCGATGGCCTTGTCGATGATCGCCGCCCGGGTGGCCTCGGTGCCGATCTCCATGCCGGAGAGCATCCTGGCGTAGTCCACCTCGTCCTCCTCCGACTTGCGGAAAGGATTCTGCATCCACTTGCCCAGGGTCGTCACCGTGTAGTGGGCCGGCGGCTTCGTCTGGGCCGCCACCGGCTGGAAGTCATGCTCCACCGGATCTCCCGCATTCAGCTCCGGCAGCACCGTCTCCTGCTCCGACACCGGCTCGAACTTCTTCCATCCCTGGGTCAGGGGCACCTCGCCGCTGACCTTGAACTGCTCGATGCATTCCCCCGTGCGGGGATCCCTGCTGTCGATGGTCAGGGTGGTCTTCAGCACCGTGCAGGCTTCCTTGCAGAACACCGCCCGGAACCGGTTCAGGATCATCATATAGATCTTATGCTCGTCTCCGGTGAGCTCCGGGTGTTTCCCCGTGGGGGTGATGGCCGAGTGGCCGTCCACCTTGCTGTCATCGAAGACCCGCTTCATCTCGAATTCCGGGCCGAGCTTTTTCAGGATCCCGGCGATCATGGGCCGGTCCCCCTCCGCCATGTAGTTCGTGTTCGTCCGGGGATAGGTGATGAGCCCCTTCTCGTAGAGGGACTGGGCTGCCCGCAGGGTCCGCTTCGGCGCGAAGCCGTGCCGCTTGTTCGCCGCCCCCTGCAGATCCGTCTGGGAAAACAACCTGGGGGCGCGCTTGGTCTGCTTCGCCTTCTTCACGTCGGTGACCCGCAGGTCGGACTCGTTCAGCCGGCGGGCGTATTCCTTCGCCGCCTCCTCCTGGGCCCCTTCAAACTCCTGTTTCGACGTCAGCTTGATCTCGCCGTCGGACTCCACTTTAAAATAATTCCGGGGCACGAAGTTCTCGATCTCCAGGTCCCGGTTATAGATCTCTGTGACGATAGCCCCGATGACCCGCCCCACATTCAGGCCGGAACGCGCCCCCGCCTTCCTGCTGGCGTACCGGGACAGGTTCTTGCCGAAATCAAAATCCACGTACTCCCGGGTCTTCCCCTCGGCGTTGATGTTCCGGTACTCCTCGTTGGGGCGCCGCTCGGCGAAAGCCTTCTGGAGCCCTTCCCTCGTCGTGGATTTGATGAAGGGCCGGCTCACCGGCTTCGTGTTGCCGATCTTCTCCAGCACCAGGTCCACGATGATCTGCCCTTCCCGGTCCGCGTCCCCGCAGTGGATCACCTCCGTCACCTCGGGCTGCTTCAGCAGCTTCCGGATGCAGTCGTAGGTCTTCTTGTTCCCACGGGAAATGTTGTACTCGTACTCCCCGGGAAAAAAAGGCAGGTTCTTCACGCTCCACATGGACTTGCCTTTGTTCTCCGGGTACTCCTCGAAGTCCTTCAGTTCCAGGATATGCCCGTGCAAAGGCAACACATAATAGTTCTCCGAACTATAGTACTCCTCGTGGTTTTCGAATTTCTCTCCCAGGGAATCCATGATGGACCGGCCCAGGGAGGGCTTTTCCGCGATAATCAGTTTCATCGGCGGCTCACTCCTCCGCGTATTCCTTCGCCTCTTCCTCGCCCCGCAGCACGCGAAGCACACCGAAGGCAAGGGATTGCATTTCCTCCTCGCCGGGATAAACGGTGACCGGCGCGATCCATTCCACCTGCTCCCGCAGCTCACTCATCAGTTCCTCGCTGTTGGCGATGCCGCCGGTGAGGATGATCTGGTCAACCTTCCCCTTCATGGCCGCGGCCGCGGCGCCGATCTCTCGGGCGATCTGATAGAGGAGGGCGTCCAGGAGCAGCCGGATCTCCGGTTCCTCCTTGGCCCGCTTCTGGATCTCCCGCATGCTGCTGGTCCCGGTATAGGCGATCAGCCCGCCCCGGCTGGTCAGGTATTCCTCCAGTTCCTCACGGGTATGCTCCCCGTCGAAGCAAAGGCGGATGACGTCGATGGCCGGCAGCCCGCCGGAACGTCCCGGCGTGAAGGGACCTTCGCCGCCCACCGCATTCTGGGTGTCCACCACCCGGCCGCCCACGTGGGCGCCCACGGTGATCCCGCCGCCCATATGGCAGACCACCAGGTTCATCTCCTCATAGGACCGGCCCGCCTCTTTGGCAAACTGCCGGGCCACGGCCTTCTGGTTCAGGGCGTGGAAGATGCAGGTCCGCCGGATCAGGGGGTGTCCCGAGATCCGGGCCACATCCGACAGTTCATCCACCGAAGGCGGATCTACGATAAAGACCGGAACGCCGGCTTCCTTTCCCATGCCGTATCCGATCAGCGCGCCCAGATTGCTGGCGTGTTCTCCCTGCACGCCCCGGCGGCAGTCCTCCACCATGGTCTCGTTCACCCGGTAGGTGCCGCTGGGAATGGGACGGATCAGCCCGCCCCGGCAGCCGATGGCGTCAAGGTCTCCCGCGGTCATGCCGTTTTCCGCCAGGGCGTCCAGCACCAGCTGGCGGCGGAAGTCCTCCTGGGCGGCAATGCTTTCGTACCGGCCCAGCTCCTCCGCGCTGTGCCGCAGCGTCTGATCAAGGACCTCCCGCTCGTCTTCAAAAACGGCGATCTTCGTCGATGTGGATCCCGGGTTGATGGTCAGCACCCTGTAGGTCATTGTTCCCCTCCTTACACAACATTGATCTGGCAGGACCGCATGGTATCCAGCGCCGCCTCATGCAGCCGGGGACTCACCCCGGCGCAGCAGGCCGCATCCACGGCGATCTCCGCCTCCGGCATCATGGCTTTGAGCAGCAGGGCGTTGGACACCACGCAGATGTCCGTGCAGAGGCCGATCACCTCGAAGGCAACTTCTCCCTTTTCCTGCTGAAAGATCTCCTTCATCTCCTCCGCCATCTGTACGCTCCCGAAGGTGGGCTTTTCGATGATCCTCGAACCGGCAAGCAGCTCCCGGATGTCCTCCCGGATCTGCCACCCTGCCGTGCCGCGGATGCAGTGCTCCACGGGGAGGTTTCTGCCCTCCTGCGTCTGCAGATAGTCGGCGCTGTGGGTGTCCATGGTCGCGACGATGTCCCCGGGATCGTAGGCCCGGATCTTCTCCTTCACCTTCTCCACGATGGCGGCGGCCTCCGGCGTACCCAGAGAACCGTCGATGAAATCGTTCTGCATATCAACCACGATCAGTATCTTTCGCATAGCGTTCATCCCTCCAGAATCTTCACGTATACCTTCCGGCTGCGCGGGCCGTCGTACTCGCAGAAGTAGATCCCCTGCCAGGTGCCCAGCACCAGCCGTCCCCCTTCGATGATCAGCTGTTCCGAGAAGCCGATCATGCTGGACTTCAGGTGGGCCGCCGAATTGCCCTCCATGTGATGGTAGCCGTCCTCCCAGGGCACGATCTTGCCGATCTCCCTTGTGAAATCCCGGACCACGTCCGGGTCCGCGTTCTCGTTAATGGTCACCGCCGCCGTCGTGTGGGGGACGAACACCATGCAGATGCCGTCCCTCACCCCGCTCGCCGTGACCGCCTCCTGGACCCGGCGGGTAATGTCCAGCATCTGGGTGTGGTTCGTGGTCTTTACATCTATTCTGATCATATCCCTTTCCTTCTGCCCCAAAGGCAATTCCACCCATTCCTTTCCCTTCCTATTTTAGCAGACACTATCCCCGCCTTAAAGTCCGATTGGCTGCCTTTTTACTTCCCTTCCTTCTTTCTGCGGTAATTCTCGATTTCCGCCTTCCACTGGCTGCCCATTTCCGATGACTCAGGGGATCTCATGCAGCAGATCGCCTCGCTGACACAGTCGTAGTTCATCGCCGTCCCCTTGGCATCGCTGTGGTACCGCACTGCCCGGCTTTCCGGGATGCCGAACTTGCGCGCCTCCGAGATCGCGTCGATGTTCGCGCCCAGGAACATGAACTCCCAGCCCTTCTCCTTCTGCACCTCCACCATCCGCTGCACATCCCCGTAGGTGTATTCGCAGCTGGAATTCTCCATGCCGTCGGTGATGATGACGAAGATCACCTTCTCCGCACGCTCCTTCTCCGGCAGATGCTTCTGCACGTTGATCGTCTTCTGGATGGTGCTGCCCATGGCGTCCAGCAGAGCCGTGGACCCGCGAACGTAATACTCCTTCTCCGTCATGTTCTGCACCGACTGGATCGGGAACCGGTCATGGATCAGTTCGTACCGGTTGTCAAAGAGCGCCGTGGTCAGGATCGCGTCGCCCTCTTCCTTCTTCTGCTTCTCCAGCATGCTGTTGAAGCCGCCGATGGTGTCCGCCTCCATCCCGCTCATGGAACCGCTTCTGTCCAGAATGAATACCATTTCTGTTAATCCCTTTTTCATTGTCTTTTCCTCCTTTTATTATCTCGTATGGTTATCCTGTGATTCCATGATAGGGGCAAAGGCAATCAAAAAGGTCGCATCGCAGGCGACCTCGGCATATTTTTTTCAAAGGCGATCCCGGTCCGGTATCAGAACCCCAGCAGACTGTTCTCCTGTCCGTGATCGAAGAGGGCCTCATTGATGTCAAACACGTTATAGATCCCCCTCTCGATGAAGTAGGAGATGATCACATCCGACAGGGTGCTGTCGGACAGGGCATAGCCCGCCTTCATGAGCAGTTCCTCCGTCTCCTCCATGTCCAGCTCCAGGGCGATGGCCAGGGCGATGACGTTTTTCTTTTTCGGTATGCTGTCCGGATTCAGCTTGATCTTGCTGAACAGTTTCTTGCTCATGTTCGCCCGGGTATAGACCTGGGCGTTGGTCATGCCGCTCTCCCCGATCAGCCGGAAAAGCATCTGGTGGAAGGTTTCCCGATCCTCTCCCTCCAGCTCTCCGATCCGGTCATCCAGGGAGCCCGTGGCAGGCGCGCCGTGCTCAAGGGAATGAAGGGGCTTCACTTTATGATATTCCGGCGCCGAACCAGGGAACGCTCCTTCATAAATGTTCGCATCTTCCAGCGGGCCGGCTGACTCGTCCGGTTTTTTCGCCAAGATCTGCTCTTCCAGCGCTTCCTGCTGATCGGTTTTTTTCTGCCCTCCGGAGAAGGCTTTTTCGTCTGTCTTGCGGCCGCCCCCTTTTCTGGTCTTTCTACGGGCGGATATCTCGGTGCTGGATTCCACACACTCCTTGGGAGCAGGCGCACCGGCGAATAGTTTCTCGTGCTCCTCGGGAGCGGACGCACCGGCGCCGCGAAACAGATGGCGGCGGATATAGTTCACAAGGTCTATGGTCCTTCGGCGCTCCGTCAGCACCTGCCTGCGGCTGTCGATCACCAGCCGCACATCCATGTCGTGGTCCGCCAGGAAATCGGTGATCACCCGCCGGGCCGCAGGTAAGGCATCCTCCCCAAAGCGGCTCCTCGCCGCTTCAGGATCCATCGAAAAAGCAACCGAAGAGCGCCCCTCCCTCCAGGCGGTCTCCAGGGATTCCTGAAGGAATCTCTCCAGAGGCTCTCCTCCTGCCGGGAGCGTTACCACGTCGGCGTTGCCTTTTGCATAATCATCCCTGACCAATATCAGCGGCATGTTAATCTTCCCTTCTTCCTACAGCTGATCATACTTCGCCGCGTTTCCCCGAGCCTTTTCCACCGGGTACTTTTCCTCGTTCCTGTCCATCTTCGCATTCACGATCTCGTCGGCGTCCAGATCCAGCTTGTCCAGCATGTTCTGGCAGTAGACGATCACATCCGCCAGTTCCTCCCTGACGTGATCCACATCGAAGTCCGTGTCGCTCCACTGAAAACATTCCAGCAGCTCGCCCGCTTCGATGCTGATGGACTTGGCCAGATTGGCCGGGGTGTGGAACTGATCCCAGTCCCGGTCCTCCGTGAATTTCCGGATGCGGTCAATGGTTTCCTGTTTCATCGGCCTATGCCTTGTAGGAATAGCGTTTGTTTTCCGCCTGGGTCAGACCCAGAATGACGCCAAGAACAATGGCAAGAACAACGATAACGACTCTGGCACTCTTACTCATCTCTGCTTCCTCCTCTGTTACTTATTCCGCTTTTTCCTCTGCTGCGTCTTCCACTTTTTTCGTCGACTTCATCGTATTCCCGAACAGGCGGACGATCGAGCGGGCGATCTCCGTCTTGCTGGCGTTTTTGGGAAGGCTCTTCACGACCAGATTTACCCGATCGATGAAGTCCGACGAGAATCTGCCTTCCATCATCTTTCTGACCCAGTCGGTGTCGTCCAGGCTCTTCTTCCCCAGGTAGACCTGCTCAAAGGCATAGATGGCGCCCTCGCCCAGGGCCGCTACGATGCTTCCCGCGATCACCGCGTTCAGCACGCTCGCCGCGATGTTGACCCCCGGGATGGCCTTGATGGTGCTGATGGCCGCCTTCGCCACGGTGCTGATCGTGCCTACCTCGATGATGGTGTTCATGAAGTTGGCCGACCTGTCGCTCTTACGGATACCGTAGATCCGGGCGATGGCGTTGATCTCCGCGATTTCCACCGGAGTCAGGATGGCCGCGTCCGCCAGGGGAATGGGGATCGCGCCGACGACCGCCGCCGTTGTGGTAGAAGTCCCCACCAGGCCGTGGGCCATGGCCCGCTTGCGGTTCAGCTTGAACCGGGCAACATCATCCTGGCCCGCCTTGAGGCCTTCCGGCATAACCCGGTTCGTCGCCTCGATCAGTTCGGTGATTCCCTCCGGCGCCGCGAAGGTGGTTTCATCCAGCTGGTATTCCTTTGCCACGACGGGGATGACCCGCTTCACGTTCTTGCCCCGCTTGCGCTTTTCAAAGGCGGTATATACCATCTCGGCGTTTTCCATGCGCTCGGGAACGGAATATGACTTGGTGATCACCGCGATGATCGGAACCGTCTTCCACATGGAAGTCGCCTTGATCATGGTGTCGATCGATTTCGCAAGATACTTCCTGGACGTTCCGTCGACGCAGAACCAGATGACGTTGATATCGTTGTCGGCGTCGTTGTTTTTCGCCCGCTCCTTCGACCAGCTCTTCACAGCCGTGATTGCCCGCCGTTCCTTCCGGTGGGACGTGTCGAAGCCGATGGTGTCGATAATCCGGAAAGGAAGATCTTCGCTCTCGTAGATCGCCAGCCGGTTGGTGGTCCCCTTCGGCCCCCAGCCGGTCCTCGCCCGGTTCTCGCCCAGCACCGCATTGATCAGCGTGGACTTGCCGACACCGGTATTGCCGATGACTAATACGTTTCCTCGTTTCATCGCTGCTCCTCGCTGCATGTGAGTTATCCTGCATATATTTTAACAGGAATCGCTGCGTATCACAACGGATGGGCATGGTCCCGGCGGCAGGATCAGCGAACATGATGGGAAATGGTAAGGGAAAGAATACAATTGCATCCAGAGACGGGAGGTGCTATACTGATGCCAGGAAGATTGAGTTACTCAGTTGCCTATGGTTTGAGCCGCCTTAGTTACGACCTTTGGCGGCCCGTCTATTATGTCATAGCATTCCATAATTGTCAATATATTCCATTTCAAGGTTGTGTCAAAAAATCCTCCCGCATAGGCGCGAACATATCGATGATCAGCGTGTCCTCCAGAGCAATCGCCCGGTGCACGGCGTGGGGAGCGATGAATGTGGAATCGCCCTTTCTCAGTACTCTTGTCTCCCCGTCCACGGTAAACTCCAGCGCGCCGTCGATCACGTAGGTGATCTGCGCGTGGTAATGCTCGTGTTCTGGAGCGGTATCACCCGGCGCGAACTCGTTTTCCACCATCATCATCTGCTCGCCATGGGCCAGGATGCGGCGCTTCGTCCATGTCGGCATCTTCTCCGCCAGCACATCCTCGTGCATCACCCAGGTCTGGCCTGTCTTCGGTTTCTCGTTTCCCATACTCTGTCCTCCTTCAGATAAATCGGCTGATGTACCCGTTCATCTTTTCATCCCACCGCGCTTCCGGCTCCTCCCGGACCGCTTCGCGCAGCTGCTCCCTCTGCTCCGCTGTCAGCTGCGCCAGATCATCCAGATCATAGGCCCGCAGCGTCCTGCGCAGCAGCTGAAACACCCTGCGGTCCGCCTCCGGCATTCCCAGATACTGATCGATCCGCGCAGTCATCTTCCTCCGGTCCCTCTCCGATCCCAGGTTCCCGTTGATATCCTGCAGCAGATTGACCATATGATCGCTGACCAGCTGGGTGGTAACGCCCTCCGCCAGCTCGATCACCCGGCGGATCTCCCGGGCCTTATCGTCGTCGCCGCAAAGGCAATACTCTCCCTGACGGAAATCCTCATAGAGCTCCGTCCCCGGCTTAACCGCCGCGGTCCTCACCCGGATGAAATCCGGATTCACCGCATTGAGCACGCGGGCTGTTCCCTCGGCATTCTCCCCGGATAGTTCCCTGCCGCCGACACCCGGCATGAAGTACACGCTCAGCTCGATGCCGCCGGCCCGCACGTTCCTTCCCGCGGTGATCTCATGCTCTGCGGTGGTCCCTTTGTTGATCATGGCCAGGACCCTGTCGGACCCCGTTTCAAAACCGGAATGGATCCGGTCGAGGCCGGCCTCCTTCAGCTCCGCGTAGTACTCCGCACTGTGACTGGACAGTTCCTCCGCCCGTCCGTAGGAGGTGATCCGCTTAATCTGAGGAAAAACCTGTTTCAGGTAGACCAGGACCTCCGAGAGCCTGCCGCTGCTGAGTACCGTGGTGTTGCCGTCCTGCAAAAACACGTTCTCACCGCCGTCGATCAGCCACTGGGCGACCATATAAAAGCACTGCCTCGCCTCGTCATCCCGAAAGCGCTGCAGCCTCCCGTTCAGGCCGTCCAGATCCCATCCGGCGCCGTCACGGTATTCCTCTATCTCCTCCGCATAGGCGGCGATCACATCGATATCCCGCTTCACGCTGTCCGCGCTGTAGGCCTTGAACCGGGTGTGCCGGTACAGATTACAGAATTTGCACTTATTCCACGTGCATCCCCTGGTCACCTGGATCAGAAGGCTCGCCGCTTCACTGGGCGGCCGGATCGGCCCGATATGAAAAGTCCCTTCGTTTACCATTCCCGTCCTCCCTTTGTCCTCGTCAATTCCCTTTTCCCCTGCTCCTATTATACATTCCTTTCAAGAGCAATACGAGCCGGGAATGGAAAAGCAACCCCGTGAAAAAAAAGGGCCGGGTTAAACCCGGCCCCGCCTGATGGCAGTTCATCAGACAAACCTGACGCGGAAACCCCCACCTCTCCAGGTGGCGGGATGAGCGTCCCTGACGGGCCCGCGCCTCTCCTCCTTTCAACTCCAGCTTTAACGATTTTTCTTTACGTTCTCTTCGATCTCGGCTCGGC